>CALRKB020000007.1:0-147027 GCA_943367755.1 Rhizobium sp. Q54
TTGCCCACCAAATTTCACCTCGATACACTACCAATTCTCACTTGGTAGGGACATAAATTGTATCTTTGCTAAAACTGGATCTAGTTCGGAAGACTCTTCAGAATAGATCTGATTAAGTTTGTCCAAAATCTGATCCCGGTTGTATTTTCGCAAATAAGCTTTTAATGCATTTGTGTAAAGTTCGCTGCGTGATACACCTAGCTGTCTAGCCAGTGATTCTGCCTCTTCAAAAACCGGGTCTGGAAGTGAAATTGCTGTTTTCATAGCTACCTTCACCATGATTACGACATCTTAGTTATACCTTGGTTATACTAAAAATGCAAGACAGCATAAATGCCTCAACCCGGAAGCAAAGCAGGCTAACGATCAAATTGAGCGGCAAGCGATTGCCTCCTACTCAACACTGCAATATCTCAATATTGTCCGCTCCAATGATGTATTACACCGATCGCTTCACAATTATTTATCTCTTGCGATCGCCTATCCACTGTCCGAACTTGAGCAGAAAATAGATTCTCTACGTTTGCCTAAACCTGAACTGCTTAGCTTTGCGATCGCCGATCCATTTTCGGGACTTGCAAAAGCAGTCGATTCGTCTTGCTTGCTGATTTGCGATCGCGCTCAGACAATCTCAACGGTCTCAATCGGCGATATCGGTTAAGTATAACGAATCGGTTCAGCGGTGGCAGATAACTTTTGCGACCCCATAAGTGGCTTTTGATCATCCGCTGCAACCGAATTGTTATGCATCCGGTTTATGCAGTAATTTTAGGTAAACGATCTTATCAACACCAGCAGCATAGAAATCTCTAATCCTCGCTTCCTCTGCGTAACCGTTCTTGCGGTAAAAAGTCCGGACGTATTCAAAGTCTTCAGTACCGGAAGTTTCAACCAGCAATACACGTTCACCGTGATTTGCAAGCATCTGCTCAATATATTCGAGTAGTATCTTACCGCGTCCTTGCCGTTGGTGGTCAGGGTGTACAGCAATTAGATATAGATTCCAAGTCCCTTCAGTCATTCGTTCCGGTGCAACATATGCAACACCTACCAGACCGTTATCATCGTCAGTGATCCAGAAGTCACGACTATTACCGTTGCCATCGAAATGCTGAGCCAGCATTTGCGAGAGTTCGTCTGTCTGGTTCGGCTCGAATAGCCCAGATGCCTCGGCTAGAGCGATCAGTGCAGAAGTATCATCGGATGTTGTAGGTCGAATCATAGCGAACTCCGTATGCGCGCAAAACCGTTCAGCCGTTGGAAGCAGAATCACAACAGTTGTAATGATTTTGATCAGCATAACAACTGTTGTGATAAAGTGTCAAGATGATTGTTTCATATTGCCTAAACTGAGGAGAATTATGGGTTTTGACGATCGCCGTATTGAAGTTGCCAAAGCAGCGTGGCAGGTGATTGTCCGTGAAGGACTAGATCGCGCTAGTATGCGAGCGATCGCTCAAGAGCTTGGCTCTTCGACTGGGGTTGTCACCCACTACTTTCGAGACAAAGAAGCACTCATTTTGTTTGCCTTGGAACAAGTTTTTGAAAATATCGTAGAAGATATGAGAGCCTGCGCCGATCAATGGCAAGGAACTGAGAGACTAGAGAAAATGATTTTTTTGGCTCTCCCAATGGAGTCTATTGATAGAGATGATTGGAAGGTTTGGGTGGCATTTTTGGGTTATTCGATAGGGCGTGAACACTTAGTTCAGGAACACCGAAAACGCTATGACTCTTTACGTCAGGTTATTTGTCAAGAGTTAGCTGACTTACAAACGGCTAAGCTAATTCGAGGCGATCTTGATTTAACTCTTGAAGCCAATGCGCTCATCGCGCTAGTGGATGGCATTGGCACTGGAGTTGTCATCTGCCCTGAGCAGTTCTCAACGGATCAACAAAAATACCTCGTGCGGCGACACATCAGTTACTTGCAATCGTCATTTTGAACAGCGATGAGTATGTTTTCAATTGCTGCCAACTCGACCTAACGAGGCTGCATAACGTTCCCGTTCACCCGCCGCTAGTAGACTCTCGGACTCAACGAAGAAACTCAATACGGTCGGTGTGCAACGGGCTTGTTAGACCGTGTTTACTTTGCTGAGTTCGACACGACCGTCCTCAAATACTTGCACTGTTAGCTGATAGCCCTCCATCAGCGACATCCCAACAAGTGGTTCTGAATCAGCTTCATCAATCGGAATTGTTAGAAGAACTCCATCCCAGACTACCACTGCTTCGTAAACATTGAAAATGCATTCGCTGCCATCTCCGAGAATGGCACGTCCTCGCCTTTTCCATCTCAGGTTTAACTGGGCGATTAAGTCTGGAGGCAGTGAAAGCCATCCATTAAAGCCTGTATCCACGATCGCATCTTGTGTGTAAACTTTGCCATCGGAGCCACAAACTGAAAGTGGAATAATCGGTTCAAAGTCCTCGTTGACGATTCCGGTAATCATGCGGTTCTCTTCGTGCGTCCGCCGAATCGACGAACATGGCGAGAACCAATGCGGACAATCCAGATTTGAGCGTCTGGATGACGAGCTTCAAGGCGATCGCAAGCAGCTATTTCACTCCTATCAACCTCAAAGTCTCCGGTTTCAAGGTCGATCGCCACTATCTTGCCATGATTGCCTTCCTCGGCCTGTTGACGCACCTGAGTCTCATAAATCTCGTCGCCACGTCGAGCAAACTCTTCTTTACTGTAGCGGGGTTGTCGCACTGCCATCGGCCTGACCTTGTTTCAACTGAACCCCTTTATTTTAGCTCGTGTAGGATGCGTTACACCGTCGCTAACACATCCTACACGAGCTAGGCTGCCTCGAACTTTGTTTCGAAGCAGCCATCCATCGGACCGCGTTTAGAACAACCAATCAAAAAGCTCGGCAAGTCCCCAAGCGATCAGTATCAGAAAAAACCATCCAGCTATGACATCGCATTCATTTTTGGTACCACAATGGACTTGAGGTGGCTCCCCCTCTTTTTCAATGACTATTGTGCAAAATTCGCATTGGGGGTTGGGGGGATCATCAAGTTCCATGACACCGCTGACCTGTAACGCTCTCTCCTTGAGGCGACTCCTATAGGCTGAATCAGTACTCGCCATCTCCAGAGCTGCCACACTCGACAAGCCCAGTACTGGCAGCAGACTTCCGCATACTTCCGCCAGTAGAGGTGCTGAGCGTGGATGAAAAAAACGGTCAGTCCTAATCTGTCGATCGCTCGATCGTAGAACCTCGAGAGCAGCGTCGTACATCAGCGCGAGGCCGGGGCCGAGTTCCGGCGGCAGTGACCCGACCCGAAACTCCGAGGCGACCACACCCTGTCTTTCCAGGTCGGCAAGTCGAGCCGCATCTTCCTTGCTGATACACGTTCCACCTTTGAATAACTTGGCGAAGTCAGCTAACTCGCCGCCGTCGCGCATGGCGGATCGAACCTCTTTGAATAGCTCGGCTAAGGCTACAGGTGGGTTCGAACGTCGTTTGAATTCGAAAACGGATAGTGGCGTTTGCATCTTCTGACCTCCAGAAATACATATTGAGGATGGCTATGACTGGCGAGCAAAGGTTTACTCGCAGTGTATGACTTCTTCTACGATGTGAAATGGGAGCCAAGTTTGACATTGCCCTGAGGGTACTTTTAAGGAATCTACGATCACTCCACCACAAACCTTCCAACCAAACTCACACCGATATTTGAAGTCTAACTATGTATTATACGGAAAGTTTCCGTATAACTACCCAATACAGGATGATTATACGGAAACTTTCTGGGTAACACAACTAATTGGTGTACTATACGGAAAATTTCTGGGTAACATCCTCATAAAGGGTGTTATACGGAAAAATGCAGAGTGTTGTTTTAAAACCGATTCTTAGAAATCGAGAAAATCAAGTAATAATACCTGCGCCTGTCGCAGGGGAAGTTCAGCCGCCGCCGAGAAAATTGCTCGATCGCGTTCGCGATGCCATTCGGGTTAAGCACTATTCCTATCAGACTGAGAAGACATATGTGTAATGGATTCGGCGTTTTATCTTATTTCACGACAAACGTCACTCATGCTTTATACCCACGTCCTCAATCGCGGTGGTCGTGGCGTTCGCAGTCCACTGGATCGCTAGCGAGAAGTGAATCAATCGCTCGTAGATGTTTCTTCATTTCCAGTCACTAGAGCAACTGCGGGCGATCGCTTACCCATTTTTTCTAACAAGAGACTCCATTGAGAAGCGATCGCCTCTCGCTGAATTACTACAATCACGCCAACTAAGCTGAGTGCTACGCCAGTCCATTGCAACTGAGTCAGTGTTTCCGCTAGGAAGATACTGCTGAAGAGCATCGCAAACACAGGCGTTAAGAAGATCAAAGCGCTGACACTGGTGAGATTGCCAACCGATGCCAAGTAGAAGAACATGCCATAGGTGAGTGCCGTGCCAAACAGAGTGGCATATCCAAGTCCTACCCAATCGCCGCTGCTGAGGTTAGATACCTGATTCGATTCCCAAAGCAACGACATTGCAAATAGAGGTAAGCCGCCAAACACCATATGCCAGCCCGTTGCCACCACCGCATCAACGTGTTGTTTGACATAGCGAATGATAATCGTGCCAAACGACATCGACAATGCCGCCAATAACATCAGCAGTTCGCCGCTGTGCAGCAAGTTGTTCAACTGCAGGAACGAGCCGCCTTGCAGAAAACCGAAATCACCGTGCATCATGCTCGTAATCCACGCCTCTGGTAGTCCGCACAGACAAATCCCCACAAACCCGATCGCTAATCCCAACCAACCCCACAAGCCAACAATATCTCCAAATAGCAGTCGTGCCAACACTGCCACCACCAGGGGTTGGGCATCGATCAACACAGCGCCCAACCCCGCACCTGTATTCACCAGTCCTTCTGTCAAGAAACCTTGAAACATCGCGCCATCCACCAGTGAAAACACCGCAATCCAAAGCCATGCTTTCCAGGTTTTAGGCTGTGGCAGTTTTAGGAACAGTGTCAAAGCAAGAACAATAATGCCAGCGGGAACCAGACGAAAGCTCGCTAAAAATAAGGGTGTTGTATCGGGGATAGCAGCTTTCATCGCCACCATTGAAGTACCAAGGAAAAAGAAAGGGGCAATCAGAAAGAGAGGAGACTTGGAAAGTTCCAGCTTTGCGGAATTGGTTTGCATAGGTTTTCAGGAACAATATGTATACTGTATACAAAAAATTACCAAGCAAAATAGTATTCCAAGCTACAGCCTTGCAGGTATATTTAGTGTTGCATACTGTATACAATGTTTGTTTATGCGATGGAAATACTCCTTAAAAAAGCTCTATGGAAGATATAGAACAAAGCATATTACTCGAGCGATCGCCAGAGCCGCCCAAGTTGTTTCCCTACAAAGGCTGGCAGGCCGCGATCGCGCGTTACTTCAAGTTTGACGAATATAATGCTAATTTCCGCACGGAGATCCTGGCGGGGATTACAACTTTCATGACGATGGGCTACATTCTTGTCGTCAACCCCTTGATTCTATCGGACGCGGTTTTTCTCAACCAACCAAAAGATTTATTTGCAGAACTAGTTGTTTCCACCGCACTTTGTGCGATCGTCGGAACGTTGATTATGGCGTTAGTCGCCAAATATCCCTTTGCGCTGGCACCTGGGATGGGCATGAACGCCTTCTTCACCTACTCAGTCGTGTTGACCCTAAAAATCGACTGGAAGGTCGCCTTTGCGGCTGTATTGATCGAAGGATTAATTTTTATTGCCCTCACCGTTACTGATATTCGACGGCACTTAATTACAGCCGTTCCTGATGTCATTAAAACCGCAACAACCGTAGGCATCGGTTTGTTTCTGGCCTATATCGGATTGGGCGGCAAAGTCGATACAGGCGGCGCAGGACTGATAGTGATCAGCGAAGTGACAAAAACAGCCTTTGGGAGCTTTCGCCATCCGCAAACGATCCTGGCTACCGTTGGGATTTTTATGACGATCTTTTTCATGCTTCGTCGCATTAAAGGCGCTTTGCTCTGGGGTATTGTGGGTACGGCAATATTTGGTTGGATCTTTCAAGTCGCGACTCCTCCCAAAGCGATCGTGGCTATGCCTGTATTTCCATCCCATCTCTTTGGGCAAGCATTTGTCGGACTGGGCGGTATCAATGGCAATAACATTTTGGACTTTCTCGCGGTGATGCTGGTGTTCCTATTTGTCGATATGTTTGACACAATTGGCACTCTATCGGGAGTTGGCACTCAAGCTGGCTACATTGACAAAAATGGCGAACTTCCACGGGCAAACCAGGCACTCTTCGCCGATGCCGTCGCAACTACTGCGGGAGCGATCGTTGGCAATTCCGCAGTTACAACCTTTGTCGAATCAGCCGCAGGGGTTGCAGAAGGAGGACGGACTGGATTTACTGCGGTAATCGTAGCTGCACTCTTTGCGCTTTCCTTGTTCTTCGGCCCAGTTTTTGAAGCAATTCCTGCCTTTGCTACGGCTCCTGCATTGATGATTGTGGGGGTGTTGATGATGTCCAGTGTGGCAAGTATTCGCTGGGATGACTTGACTGAAGCAATTCCTGCCTTTCTCACGATCTTCTTTATTCCATTGGGATTTTCGATCGCCGCAGGTTTGTCAATCGGTTTAATTTCCTATACTGCCGTCAAAGTCTTTCGGGGCAGAATTAGTGAAATTCCTTTGGCCACCTGGCTTCTCTCTGCCATCTTCATCGCCAGATTCGTATTTATGACGGTACGATTTGGCTAAACAGACTCCCGAACCGTAAATGCAAAGATCCACAACAATGACCCGCAAACGATTAATCCAGAGAGTTCTGGCTGCAACCGTTCTCTCAATTCTTGTCTTTCTCCATACTACTCCCGCCGTTCTCGCGGCGGATGCTGGAAATCAGAGCAATAATCAAGATTTAAACCAATCGGCAACGCTTATAGCGCCAGAGAAAAATTTCCAAATAGATATTTATGCTCAACCAAATGCTCAACAGCAGAAGCGGATTGGCTATGGAATATCTGGCGATCGCGTCACGCTACTCCAGCAGATTGGCAGCAACACTGGCAAAGCATGGAATCTCGTCCGCTTTGAGAATCCACCCTATGCCGAAGGATGGGTAAGCCAGGAATATCTATCTGTGCAGAATGCTCAGAATTTCTCTCAAACAGATCGGCACAATGGCTACTTTGGCAGCCAGAAGAAACAGAAGGATAGAGCCGAGAAAAGTCTCTCAAACCAAAAGAGTGACTACGCAAACAACCAAAATCAAAACCAGTAAATTCACACACAGGAGCCTTTATGATGTCTTACATGCAAAATATCCACAAAATCCTCGTTGCCGTTGTTTTCTCGTTATTCATCTGCTTCAGTGCCGCTTCTGTAGTTTCTGCGAATGACTATGGACAGCAAGGAGGAGCACAGGCTGCACCGAGTTATACTTCGCAAACAAAGGGCAATTCCTATCAGCAGCAGACTGACTATTCTGGAGATCGCCAAAAAGAAGTCAAGCAAGATAAGAGCTTCCAGAAGACAGGAAACGACTACCAACAAACGAAAGATGCTTCTAGCTACCAGCAGGAGCAAAGCCCAAAGCAGGAAAGCACCAATCGGCAACAGGATAGCGGTCCAAATGCAACTCAAAAGGAGCAATAGTACATGAAAGCGATCCGTGCTGCTTTTCTGGATTTTGTTGGCGATCCTTTCTTTGTACCTGAATCGGAGAGCGTTCATTACATACCCGATGGCTTGCTAGTCGTTGAGGATGGGAAGGTAAAGGATTTTGGTGCGTTTGAAGCATTGCAGGAAAAATATGCTGGCGTGGCGATCGCGACCCACGTTGGCAAGTTGATTCTGCCTGGATTCATCGATCTACACGTTCACTATCCTCAAACTGAGATGATTGCCGCTTACGGGGAGCAATTATTGGAATGGCTGAACAAATATACATTTCCCACGGAAGGTAAGTTTCGCGACAAGGATTATGCGCGGAAAATCGCTAACTTCTTTCTTGACGAGTTACTTCGCAATGGCACCACAACAGCGGTCGTGCTGACTACGATCTTTCCAGGGTCTGTAGAGGCACTATTTGAGGAAGCACAACGACGGAATATGCGGATTGTGGCAGGGCAGGTGTTGATGACGCGCAATGCTCCCGATTTTCTGATTAACGACGCGAAGACAGCATACGCTCAAACAAGAGAACAGATTCAGAAATGGCACGGGAATGGCAGGTCGCTGTATGCAATTACACCGCGCTTTGCGATCACATCTACAGACGAAGAGCTGACGCTAGCAGGGAAGTTAAAAGCAGAATTTCCCGATGTCTACGTGCATACACATCTCTCCGAGAATCCCAAAGAGATTGAATTTACGGCAGAACTTTTCCCTCACAGCAAAGACTATCTCAATGTCTACGAGCAGTTTGGTCTGGTGAGCGATCGCTCAATTTTCGCCCATTGCATCCATCTAGATGATTCTGCGTTCGAGCGACTGGCTCAGGCGGGTGCGGCGATCGCTTTTTGCCCTACTTCCAATCTATTTCTCGGTAGCGGTTTATTTAAACTCGGTAAAGCCAAGTCGACTAATTATGCCATCAAAGTCGGTCTGGCCACGGATGTAGGTGCGGGTACGAGTTTCTCCATGCTTCAGACAATGAGCGATGCCTATAAAGTCGCACAATTACAAGGAGAACGCCTTTCGCCATTCAAGGCTTTCTACCTGGCAACCCTGGGCGCAGCGAAAGCACTCGCTTTGGAAGATAAGCTAGGTAGCTTTGAGATTGGTAAAGAAGCGGATTTCGTGGTTCTGGATATGCAGGCCACTCCCCTGATGGCACTCCGCAATCGCGGTGGTATTCCCCCCACCTTGGCAGGACTTGCGGAACAAATTTTCGCCACGATGATTTTGGGCGACGATCGTGCGATCGCAGCTACCTATGTTGCTGGCGAATGCATGCAAGTGTAGGAGGAACCCCTCGCTATTGGAACCATGACCACTTAAGCGCTTTACCGTGCTGAATTTGAGATTCGGCCTTAGCATTCCCAGTCAGAAGCGCGATCGCGGCCTGCTTTGATTTTGCTAACCTTTCGGCCAGCATAAATTCGCTAATCTGCGTCTTCTGCGGCGGATTAGCCCCATCTAGCGCCAAACACCTTTCCCCGTGCTCGATCTGCCGCTCGTGCGATAAGTTTTGTACTAGCGTATTCGTCAATGACTGACGTATTCCCTTAAACCACAGTGAGATCCCATGACGATCTCTGGCAGGTGCTGGTAGGTTGTCGGGCAGGGATTCTAGTTTTTTATAATTTTCCCAATGTTCGTGCATGATTTCCTGAAAAGTATTTTTCGCTACAATATTTTCCTGTAAATATGATACCCAAACTTCCTCCTTTAGTATGGTTACGGAAAACATTACTTTGGCTGGGAGTTTTTTTATGTCTTGTCATCCCCTGTTTTGCGTCCCCCGTCGGCGCAACAGATGTTAGTGCAGATATACCATTGCCAACCCACAAGATTTTCGTGACGACTTTGCGCGATCGCGGTAATGGTTCCTTACGTAAAGCGATCGAACAAGCAAACCGCAATCCCGACGATCCCGACGAAATCGATCTCAGTCGCGTCAGCGGCGCGATCGCGCTCAATAAACCATTACCGAAAATTCACGGCAATTTAATTATTGTTGGTGATGGCAATGACACGATCGACGGTCAAGGTGCGCATCGCATCTTCTACATTGAGGATGGACGGGTGGAAATACGTCATCTAGCGATCGCCAACGGACTCGCGCAAGGCACAAACGGTCAAGGCACTGCGGGTGGTAGTGCTGGCATGGGCGGCGGCATGTTCGTTGACAAGGGAAATGTAACACTTACCGATGTTGCATTTCGCCACAATCGCGCGATCGGAGGCAATGGCGGACGCATAAATCGTGCAGTACAGACCAAAAGCACCCTCCAAAGCATTATCCAAAGTGAAAAAGAACGCTATGAAATCAATCGCGGTGCGATCGCTGGCATTCGCGGCATCAGCACCGATCGAGGATTAGAAGGCATTACAATTTCTAGTCAAGGTGGCAACTATCGCGTCAATCGCGGTGCGATCGCAGGGGTAAGCGGTATTGGGGTAAACGGCATTGGAAGTATTGTGTTTGGAGGAGGAGGAGGTTTTGGTGGTTTTGGGAATGCAGGCAACGGTGGTAATGGCGGCAATGCAGGTGCAGAGGGGGGAGATGGTGGGAATGGGGGAAATGGAGGAAATGGGGGTACGGGAATATTTGGGCTTGACACTTTGGCGAGTGTAATACCACTTTCTATTGCAAAAATTAGGGATCGCAATTCCTCCTTGTCTTCCATCACAAACGCGAGTAAATCCAAGCAACTGGAGGAATTAGATATGAACGGTATCGGCGCGATCGCCTTCGGCGGCGGCGGTGGTTTTGGTGGCTTTGGCAACGCGGGAAATGGCGGCAACGGCGCAAATGCTATGGTGAAATGTGGGAATGGCGGCAATGGTGGTAACGGCGGGAATGGCGGTAACGGCGGCTTTGGGGGCGGCGGCGGTGGTGGTGGGTTTGGTGGGAATGGCAGTCATATTGGAATCATAGGACTGACAGGTAAGAACGGCCTCGGTGGTTTTGGTGGTGGCGATAGCTCCCTCGGCTTCGGTGGTGGTGGCAGTGGCTTTGGTGGCGGTATTTTTATGCATGGCGGTACGCTGCGGCTCAGCAATGTCACGTTTCAAGAGAATATGGCGATCGCAGGCGAAGGAGCGCAATCTGGGCAGGGCAAAGGTGGTGCCATCTTTATCGTGACGGAAGACTTAAAGGACGTGGCGGTTAGCCCAAAATTACCGCTCGTTAAGGCACTCGATCGTTTACCGCGCTTTGTTCGCAACTTTGCCTCTCATGCTGCCAATAGCTTGAGCGACAATGCGGATGTATACGGGGCGATCGAGATTGACTAACCAGATACAGATAACTTCAATTTGGATAAAGTAGGCTCTCTTAAAAGTGTAGACGGACAGGGTATCTCGAAGAAAAAGATGACTAATACGCACCCGCAGTCAGAACCAATCACTTTGGTAATATCGGAGGTCGTTAAACCAGGGCGGATTCCAGAGTACGAAATCTGGACGAGAGAACTGAATATGGCAGCCAGCCAGTTTGAGGGGTTTCTTGGCGTGGATGTTATTCGACCGCGCGATAGCAACTATCCCGAATATGTCGTCATTGTAAAGTTCGATCGCTACACGCACTTCAGAGTTTGGCTGACATCACCTATCTACAAAAAGTGGTTGAAGAAGGCTCGCGATCTGATTGTCACTCGGTCGCACCAACAGCAGTCTAGCGGCTTAGTACTATGGTTTACCTTACCATCGCACGCAACACCAATGACTGCTCAACCAGCCTATTACAAAATGGTGATCCTTGGTACGTTGTCCGTGTACCCACTCATTTTATTAATTAATGCGCTCCTGAACCCCTTTTTAAAGGGACTTCCGCCACTGCTCAGTTTATTGATTTCCGTAACGGTTTTATCAGCATTATTAACCTATCCAGTGATGCCCTGGCTGAGCCATTTACTTCGCTTCTGGCTATACCCATCACCCCCCGAACAGGGAAATCATAGATAATCCTGTAAATGTGTTATATGCAGAAACTGCAACAAAAGATACAAAAGGTTAAGGACACCTACATTGGTAAAATTTGAGGCATAATAGCTCTCAGTGGAGTAAAACTGCAAATAATATAGTCGGTGAAAGCATGTTAAAACCTCAGAATTTAGCTCAGCCTAGCAGTCAAGTTTTCACACCAGGTATGACAACAAATGAAGTCGTACCAATGGTGATCGAGCAATCTGGTAGGGGTGAGAGGGCCTTTGACATATTTTCCCGCCTCTTGCGCGAACGTATTATTTTTCTGGGTACCCAGGTTGACGATTCCCTTGCCAATGTGATCATGTCCCAGCTTTTGTTTCTAGAAGCTGAAGACCCTGAAAAAGATATATACATATATATCAACTCTCCTGGCGGCTCTGTAACTGCTGGCATGGCAATTTATGACACCATTAAGCACGTTAGACCCGATGTATACACCATTTGCATGGGGCTAGCTGCTAGTATGGGAGCGTTCCTGCTATCAGCTGGTACTAAAGGTAAGCGTCTATCTTTGCCCAACTCACGGATTATGATTCATCAACCACTGGGTGGAGCCAAAGGGCAAGCCATAGACATAGAAATTCAGGCGAAGGAAATTCAACACCATAAGGATACTCTCAATCGCCTGTTGGCAGAGCATACTGGTCAACCCCTAGAAAGGATTGAATGCGATACTGAAAGAGACTTTTTTATGTCTCCAGAGGAAGCACAACAGTATGGTCTGATCGATCAAATCACGCAAAAGAAGTCAATGACTTACCCAACTCCGGTTCTCGCCAGCGTAGCCAATTGAGAAAGCTAATATGCCAAGTAAATATGACTCCCACCTCAAATGTTCATTTTGCGGTAAATCCCAAGAACAGGTTCGCAAGCTAATTGCCGGGCCTGGCGTTTACATTTGCGACGAATGTGTTGATTTGTGTAACGAAATTTTGGATGAAGAGCTGTTTAATGGTACTTCGCCTCAAGCGCCTCAACGCAAGGAAACGCAACCAGAAAAGCGCAAGAGTAAGTCTGGTGCGAGTTTAAACCTTAGCCAAATTCCAAAACCGCGTGATATTAAGCGTTATCTTGACGAAAATGTGATCGGTCAAGATGAAGCCAAAAAAGTCCTATCGGTTGCGGTCTACAACCACTATAAGCGCCTTAGTTTTCTGCAATCACCTAATGCATCTAGCTCTTCTAGCAACAAGAATACAGGCAACGAAGATGGCGTAGAGCTACAAAAATCTAATATTTTGCTGATTGGCCCTACAGGATGTGGCAAAACTCTACTAGCTCAAACCCTAGCGGAAATGCTGGATGTACCATTTGCCGTAGCTGATGCCACTACCTTGACTGAGGCGGGCTACGTCGGTGAGGATGTGGAGAATATTCTGCTGCGGCTGTTACAGGTTGCCGATCTAGATGTAGAAGAGGCACAGCGGGGCATTATCTATATCGATGAAATTGATAAGATTGCCCGCAAGAGTGAAAACACCTCCATTACTCGTGATGTTTCAGGTGAGGGAGTGCAACAGGCTTTGCTAAAAATGCTGGAAGGCACGATCGCCAATGTCCCGCCCCAAGGAGGACGCAAGCACCCTTACCAGGATTGCATTCAAATCGATACCAAAAATATTTTGTTTATTTGCGGCGGTGCTTTTGTAGGTTTAGAAAAAGCGATCGAGCAGCGCATTGGCAAGAAATCGATGGGCTTTATCCAACAAGGGGATGCTGTGCCCAAGGAAAAGCGCACAGCAGACGTACTGAAAAACGTACAGCCTGATGACCTGGTTAAATTTGGCATGATTCCCGAATTTATCGGTCGTGTCCCAGTTACCGCTGTCGTCGATCCGCTCGATGAAAGCACGCTGACTTCGATCTTGACCGAGCCCCGTAGTGCTCTCGTCAAACAATATCAAAAATTGCTGAAGATGGATAACGTGCAGCTAGAGTTTCAACCTGCGGCAATTAAGGCGATCGCCAAGGAAGCATACAGACGCAAAACCGGTGCAAGGGCATTGCGCGGCATTGTCGAGCAACTGATGCTAGATGTGATGTACGAGTTACCTTCGCGCAAAGATGTGACTCGCTGCATGATTACGCCTGAAATGGTCGAGCAACTTTCCACAGCGGAACTGCTACTCCATCCTTCCTCATTACCCAAGTCAGAGTCGGCCTAGTTCCTCCTAGGGGGTAAATTTTACTGCCGACATGTCTCAATCTCACCCGCCAGTCATGTTGGTTGATGGATACAACGTTCTTGGAGCTTGGCGAAGCTTACAGTCAATTCGTGACGTTGAGGGCTTTGATTCTGCACGTCAGGAGTTAGTCGAAATCATGACTAATTTCAGTGCTTATCATGGTTATCAGACGACGCTGGTGTTTGATGCTTATAATATTGCGACTCCAGGCATGACGGAGAAAGTAACTAAGAATCTCAAGCTTTACTTTACCGAGCATAAACAGACTGCTGATACCTATATAGAAAAGATCTGCGCCCAGTTATATCGTCACCCTTTACGCCACCTCAAGCGGATTATCGTCGTCACGTCAGATCGGGCTCAGCAGTTAACAGCCGTGGGATTTGGGGCGGAGTGGATGTCATCCCAGACTTTAGAGCATGAAGTCGAAGCTGCGATTCGTTCGGTGAAGCATCGCCAGAAGCCGCAAAAGGAATCACCAAAAGGCATGTTAGGCAACTTAATCGATGAAGATACGAGAAAGCGTCTAAAAAAAATGCGTAAAGAATTGGAATAAACTGATTCAGACTGCTTTGCTTTCTATACGTTTCACAAATTGCTTTAAAGTTCCATATCATTGTCTTTCTAATCTAAATTGCTTAAATCATCATCTATGTGTATCAATAAGTTGTTGAAAGGATATTAAAGTTTGTTGAAGGCGTTTACCTGCTACCTCAGTGAAATCATTGTGTCCTGCTGCTTCTACCCAAAGCGACATTTTAGGCTCTGACGCAACTTGATAAAGTGTCTGACTGTGCTTAATCGGAATTGTTTGGTCAGCTCGACCATGCATAACCAGGACAGGGCAACGAACCTTTCGCACTTTGTCAAGGTTAGAAAATTTGTCGAAGGGAAGTATGGGAAAAGGGACAACGACGCGGAAGGCAGATGTAAAAGTACTCTCCAAAATTAAACCACCAACAGAATGCCGATTTGCTAGTTCAGTAGCCGATCCTCCCCCCAAAGATCGACCGTATACGATAATTTGTTTGGGAGGGATTTTGAGTTCTTGTGTCATGTATATATAAGCAGCATCAGCATCTTGATAAGCATTATGTTCGCTTGGGTTACCATCACTTGTGCCGTAACCACGATAGTCATACGCAAACACACTTAATCCCCAGTCATGAAAGCGATCTAACAGGGGACGAACGTCTCCAAGATCTTCTGCATTACCGTGAATGAAGAGCAGCGTATATGCAGATTGGGTATTGGGCAAATATATGGCTGAAATCTTTTCAGTTTCGCTGACAGGTAGCTTCAGAATATCTTTGGTGTCTTGGTAGCTAGCAGGCTGAGGCAAAAAAATTAGGCTATCTGCCCGAAAATAGACATACAGCGCAAAAAAAGTGTAAATGAACAGTAGCGATCGCACAAGCCTTTTCCAACTGAGTTTTCCGATGAGCAGTTTCCTGAATGGTAATTGAGGCATGAATGTTTCTGCCAGCTTAAGTAATTGAACTATTCATTGTCAGCGGATCTTTACTTTTCAGAACATATGGTTGGGTAAAAATTCTTCTTTACTAATTGGTGTGATTTACGAATACGTCTTTTTCCCATGCTGTAATAATTTTGGAGAATGTTCAGAATCAAAAAAATAGTATGGTGTATCAGCCAGCGAAATATATTAGCCTGAAAAGCCAGTTTGAGGACTTAAAAGAGCGGCTAGCCCAGGGTTTAGCTCAAGGAAGCACAAAGAAATTACTGACTTTCCATGCTCAAGTACAGGATTTTTTTCAGGCGCAAATTTTAGATGCTGCCGATCGCAAGCATAACGATGCTACTCAAGATGAAAGATCGCAGATCTCAGAAGAATCAATTGTGGCGCATTACGTGGAAATCAATAAGCAACTGCGCCTGTTGGGAGCTGACCTCACCATGCTGCATGCCGCCCGCAACCCAGAGACGATCGCCCAACGGCAGCAACAAGCCGCCGATCGCCTTGGAATGCTAATTAGTTATTGCGATGCATTACTCCAGATCGACGCTCAAAGCTAGCTGGTAAAGTTGACGGCGGGGTAATAACGAAATTGCCGCCAGTTGACGACTAGCCTGCGATCTCGATACACCAGAGAGCATGATTGCTTTGAGTTCAGATAATAATTGCTCCTGCGTCCAGACAATTTGCTTGTCAATAGCACCATCGATTACGAGCGTAAATTCGCCTCTAGGTGCTTGAGCCGTGAAATGGGCGATCGCGCTTTCGAGATCCCCGCGCCAAAATTCTTCATGGAGTTTAGTCAACTCGCGGGCGATCACAATCGGCCTAGCTGGTTCCAACTGCGTGGCTAGATCTTGCAAAGTTTCTAATAGTCGGTGCGGTGACTCATAGAGTACGATCGTCCGCGACTCAATTGCCAATGCTTCTAAACGCGATCGTCTCTCCTGATTATCTGTGGGCAAAAAACCCTCAAACACAAATCTATGCGTTGGCAATCCAGAAGCAGTTAGCGCTGTAATCGCAGCCGTTACTCCTGGGATCGGGACAACGCAAATATCGGCCTCAATGCAGGCTTTAACCAGTTCATAGCCAGGATCGGAAATGCCAGGCATGCCCGCATCCGTGACCAGGGCGATCGCCTTGCCGTCCAGCAAACGGTCAATCAACTCAGGTATGCGACTATGACGATTATGGTCGTGGTAGCTAAGCTGGGGAGTGTCAATTTGCCAGTGCTTTAGCAGCTTGCCCGTATGTCGGGTATCTTCAGCGGCAATTAAATCTACAGACTGTAAGGTTTTAACTGCCCGCATCGTGATATCGTCCAGATTGCCAATGGGAGTACCTACCAAATAAAGCGTTCCCATCTGCATCGCCTCGGTCAGCGCCAATTTTTATCCTCCATATCTCTCACTTGCCGTTCCAGGCGATCGATGCGCCCACGCAGTTCATCAATTTCATTTTGGCGGGGAACACCAAGATCCTGCATGACATTACGAATCTGGCGCTGAATCAGAGTTTCCAGATTTACCTGATCGCTTTTAAAGCGTTCGGTCATGTCGTTAATAAAATCGGTCGCCTGTTTCGGATCGATTTTGCCATCCTTGACCCACTCATCCGTCACCTCTTTAAGGCGCTCCGCGACGATTGAGGTCGTACCCACACCGATCATCAGTAGTTGTTTTAGCAAATTGTTACTATCCATACTTCTTTATCTTGGCTCTAATTACATTCTTACCTAGAAAAATACTACTTTGGTAGCTGGGAAGGATACACTGGCAGGGGAAAGCTGCGCTGCGCATTCTGCTACATGCATCGCTTATGCCCATGATAGAGCTATAGCTTTGTTATGTAAGTTTATGTATGGTGCGATCGCAGACAATCAGACCTATAGATTCAAGCTTAATTAAAGGAGAAATTATGACTCGCGCTATTATGGAAACTGCTAAAGGTACCATTAATTTAGAATTATTTGATGCCGACGCGCCAAATACAGTACAAAACTTCGTCGATCTCGCCGAGAAAGGGTTTTATGATGGGCTAACTTTCCATCGCGTGATCCCCGATTTTATGATCCAGGGTGGTTGTCCCAGGGGAGATGGTACGGGTGGGCCTGGCTACAAAATTCCGTGCGAGATCAATAAAAATAAGCATGTGGCTGGCACTCTATCAATGGCTCACGCTGGCCCTAATACTGGCGGCAGTCAATTTTTCATTTGTCACTCACCCCAGCCGCACCTAGACGGAGTTCACACTACCTTCGGTCAAACCAAAGATATGGATGTGGTTAATGCAATCCGTAAAGGCGATAAGATCGTCTCAGTTAAGATTGCAGCATAGCAGAAACAAACATAGTAGAAACAAACATATCCATCTCCTCACGGGCTTGGAGGAGATGGCATTTAAGATTAATTAATGAAAGCCAGACAATATCTGGAGGCATTTCTATGAGAGCAGTGTTGATGGCCGGCGGCTCGGGAACGCGACTACGTCCACTCACGTGTGATTTGCCCAAACCGATGGTTCCCATCCTCAACCGTCCAATAACCGAACATATTCTGCATCTGCTCAAACAACACGGCATCAATGAGGTGATTGCAACACTGCACTACTTGCCAGATGTAATCAGAGACTATTTCGGAGATGGTAGTGAGTTTGATGTCAATATGCACTACGTTGTCGAAGAGGATCAGCCTCTAGGCACAGCAGGTTGCGTCAAAAATGTAGAAAGTTTGCTGGATAGCACATTTTTAGTGATGAGCGGTGATAGCATCACGGACTTCGATTTGAGTGCGGCGATTCGGTTTCATAAAGCCAAAAGATCACAAGCGACGCTACTACTTAGACGAGTTAGCGAGCCCATGGCCTTTGGTGTCGTGATTACTGACGATCAACATCGCATCCAGCGTTTTTTGGAAAAGCCATCAACCAGTGAAGTCTTTTCAGACACGGTGAATACAGGAATTTATATCCTCGAACCGGAAGTATTGCGCTATCTTTCCCCCAATACACCTAGTGATTTCTCCCAAGATTTATTTCCACTGCTATTAAGTCACGAAGTGCCAATGTTTGGTTACATTGCCGATGGCTATTGGTGTGATATTGGTTCGCTGGACGCCTACCGACAAGCTCAATACGATGCCATTAGAGGCCGAGTAAACTTGAATTTAGGATATTTGCAACAGCGTACCGGTGTCTGGGTAGGCGAGCATACAGAGATCGACACCTCAGCTCGGATAGAAGCACCGGTTCTGATCGGTGCGAACTGTTCGATTGGACCTAGGGTAAGTATTTCCGCTGGTACGATCATTGGCGATCATGTCACCATTGGTAACGATGCTGACTTACAGAGACCAATTATTTGTAATGGCGTCGTAGTGGGCGAAGAAAGCCATCTTTGGGCCTGCACGGTGGCGCGTAATGCCCGAGTTAATCGCCGCAGTCACGTCATGGAAGGTGCCGTAATTGGTACTAGCTCAATTGTTGGTGAGGAAGCGCATATTTGCCCTAACGTGCGGATCTGGCCGAGCAAAAAGGTGGAAGCTGGTGCAACGCTCAACAGTAATTTGATCTGGGGCTCGATGGCTACCCGCAATCTGTTTGGACAGAGGGGGGTTTCAGGCTTAGCGAATGTGGACATCACGCCTGAATTTGCCGTCAAACTAGGCGCAGCCTATGGTGCAACGCTGGGGTTCGGCGCACAGGTGATGGTATCGCGCGATCAGCGTACAATTTGTCGCATGGTAACGCGATCGCTAATCTCAGGCTTAATGTCCGTTGGTGCTAACATCCAAAACTTAGAAGCAACTGCCATCCCCATTTCCCGCTTCACCGCACCAGGATTAGGCGTAGCTGGAGGCGTACACGTACGCATCCATCCTGACAAAAATGACCACGTACTGATTGAATTCCTCGATAGCAATGGTATCAATCTCGACAAAAACCAAGAAAAGAAGATCGAGACTGCCTACTTCAAGGAAGACTTCCGCCGGGCTCGCATGGAAGAAATTGGCGAAATCTCCTATCCATCCCGTGTATTAGATTATTACAACAGTGGCTTTGCCCAAAACCTGAACGTCGAAGCAATCCGGAATAGCAGTTTCAAAAGAGTGATCATCGATTACGTCTACGCAGTTTCTGGAGCAGTTTTACCACGTATCCTGGGCAAGTTCAGCAGCGATGTGATTGTACTCAATGCCAGCCTCAACGAAATTGCGCCACCACTCAGCGAGCGCGAGAAAATGTTAGAACAGCTTAGTGATGTCGTTGTAGCACTAAAAGCGAGTTTTGGCGTGCAAGTTTTTGCTAATGGTGAGAAGTTTATTCTGATTGATGAAACTGGCGCAGTGATTAGAGATGAGATGCTGACGGGTGTAATTGTAGATATGGCACTGACGGCACAGCCACGCGGTAACATCATAGTCCCCGTCTCGATCGCTGGTTTAGTCGAACAAGTAGCCGCTCGCCATCAAGGCAATGTAATTCGGACTAAGTCCAGTCCCACAGCGTTAATGTTGGCCTGTCAAAAAATTGAGGGTACGATCCTGGGTGGATCGGCGGATATGGGATTTATCTTTCCTAAACTTCACCCTGGCTTTGATGCCATGTTTTGTATTGCAAAAATCATTGAATGGCTCACGATCCAAGAGCGTACAATATCCCAGGTGCGGCAGGGTTTACCCAAGTTCTATCATCAATCTCAGATCGTTCGCTGCCCCTGGAGCATCAAGGGAGCTTTGATGCGTCATTTAGTTGAGTCCTATAGTCAAAAACGGCTGGAACTCGTGGACGGAGTTAAGATTTTCTATTCTCCCAATGATTGGGTCTTGGTATTACCAGATGCAGGTGAACCAGTTGTACATGTCTATGCTAATGGAGTAGATAATGGCGACCGCGATGGACAGACATGGGTTGAACATCACATGCAGGAATTTTGCAAGCACATTGAATCTTTCTGCAAGCTCCAAGTTGCTCTCTCCAAAGACACAGCACTTTTAGATACTTATTGATAGAGAATGTGTGGAATTGACAGTTCTACGACTCTGACTTTTTCCGTTATCTTTTTGTTCTAGCCAAAGCACTGATCGTCCGATCTCACAAACCCGATTCTACCGTTACTTATTGTCATTAAATTAAGATTATAGACAATAAACTTTCACGCAAAACCTCTACCTGAAAGGGTTTTGCGTGCTTTTACATCTACACTCCAGCAGCTAGGATTGAAGCAGGATCGGAAATCACCTCTACCGTTATCTGCGACGGATTAAATGGATCTAATACCCCTACGAATTGATTAAAAAAGATAAGGTCATCCTGGCTGGCATTTGGCAAAGTAATATCTATAATAAATGTTCCCTGAGAAAAGCCAATGGCACCGAGGCTGCCAGGGGGATTACCTGAGGCTATCATAACTTGTCCATCTTGAACAAGGCGATCGGTTCCAGTGGCACCTTTAAAACGGCCGGTTCCTCCAATGATGGTGGCAACACCTTCCTCATGGAAAGCCCCGGTGAGGGGGTCTGCAAATGCAGTAAAGGCACCAGGAAAGCCCCTTTCAAAGAGTAAGTCTCCGGTGATATCAAAGCGCGTCGAGGCAAAGTGTCCATCCAAGGTTAACTCCAGTCCGCTGGTACCATCTGGGAGCGGTCCTGTTCTGCCAGTCGGCGAAGTTTGGCTCACACCTTCGCCAGTAATCTTGCCCAAGTTGCTGTCTCCACGGAAGATCGCATAGTTTGCTGGTGCATCAGCCCTAGTAAAGCTAAAGGGGGCGGTGAAGAACGTACTTGTGGCGTTCATCTTGATTTCTAAATTTAGTTCCATAATGGAATCTCCCATTCTTTTGTAAGTGAACTCAGAGTGTTCCGAATCTAAATGGAGAAATTGCAGCAACTCTGGGCGGACTTAGGTGGGTCCCTTCCGCGTGTTTCGGAGCACCCAGTCATGTTGCGACAAATTCCAGGGCGAACTATCCCATTGCAGGGCATAGTTCTCAAAAAGATTCGAGTTGACGAAAGCAGACCCAACCTATTCTAGGCAGCCCTTCGAAGTCAGAAGAAAGAGCTCGCCGAGTGCTTGTCGCTTCTCGGTCGACGCAACCGGGGAGTGATAAGGAAACTGTGCTGGGCATGGCTAAACCCCGCATTTCCAGTCTACCTAGATCATTACATAATATTCTGATCGGTTCTGGTTCTCAATGCAGGTATGTAAAGAGTGTACCATCCAGGGGAGTACTGACAAAAAATTGCACTGTCCAGTTTTGAACCTTAGTCAGACTTTCTCAGTCAGATAGTCCATTACGTATCCATATACACCGAGCATCATCATGGATAAGATGGAGCAAAAAGCGCATTTTTGGCGCAGGGCTAGCTTTGGAGCCACGCTTGAGGAATTAAATAGTGTGGATAGTAATACCGATCTCCTGCAACGCTGGCTACAAAGTCCAGTAGCGATCGCAGTACCAAACCTCGGCCCCGCCATCAAAGGCAAGGGTCGGCGCAATCAATTTCTAGCGTTTAGTGATTGGTTACTTAAGCAAATGGTGACACCCTCCAATCCTCTACAGGAGAAAGTAACTAACTTTTGGCGCGATCATTTCGTTGTAGCATTGAACAAAATTTCATTTCCACAACTGCTGACTGATTACGAGCAGCGTCTGCATACCCATGCTCTCGGGGACTTTCGCGAACTTTTACTGAGTGTCACCACCAGTCCGGCCATGCTCTCATATTTAGATAATGCCAGGAATCGCGCCGGCAACCTGAACGAAAACTACAGCCGCGAGGTGATGGAGTTATTCACAATTGGTCGAGGTAACTACACGGAGAAGGATATTCAAGAGGGAGCCAGAGCACTTACAGGCTGGCTAATTAAAACCGATCGCGATTCCGGTGTGACCGCAGTCAACTTTCTACCCCGTCGGCACGATCGCGGTAACAAGACATTTCTCGGCCATAGTGGCAATCTCAAAACCGAAGATGTCGTGGATATTTTGGCAAACCATTCCAGTACCGCCAAGCTGATTGCCGCAAAACTATGGAGCACATTTGCCTATACCAATCCAGAACTAGAGATTGTGCAACGATTGGCCCAGGTCTATAAGCAGAGCGATCGCAGTATTAAAGCGGTTGTCGAAGCCGTATTTACTGCACCTGAGTTTTATAGTGCCAAGGCATACCGTAGCCACCTCAAAACTCCCATATATTTTGTGATTGGGACACTACGACAGCTACAGGTCAAAGCCGATCCAGTCAGGGCGATCGCTGCGCTCAGGTCAATGGGACAGGTGCCGTATAACGCACCCACAGTCAAAGGTTGGCCGCAGGATGCCGGCTGGCTCACCGCACCCTCTCTATTAACACGCCTCAATTTGGCGCAGCAGATTGTCAAAGACGGTGACGATGACAATGGGTTTGAATATGATGTGCAGCGCTTTACCACTGCCCAGTTAGTCACACTGCTCCTGGATGGCAAGGCCGATCCTGGTTTGCGTAATGCGCTAAACAGCCTATCACCAAGGGAAGCAACCGCTCTAATTTTGTCCTCACCCACCTACCAATTAGCTTAGTGCCATGAACAGACGTGACTTTCTCACCACAATGGCAGCCGCCGCACTCCTCACCGCTGCCGACCCGCTCAAAAGCGCAACTAAAACTCAACGTACCCTCATGGTGATTGAACTAGCGGGGGGTAATGATGGCTTGAATACATTTATTCCATATAAGGATTCTAACTATTTCAAATTACGACCAAATTTAGCGATCTCCAATGGTATTCCAGTCAGCGATTCCGTGGCTTTGCACCCTGCCCTCAAAGAATTAAAACCAATTTTAGAAAGCGATCGCCTCGCAGTAGTACAAAATGTCAGCTATCCCAATCCCAATCTGTCGCACTTCCGGTCTAAGGATATTTGGCAGAGCGCCCATCCCAGTGGTTCTACGGATACAGGTTGGCTAGCTCGGTATTTAGAGGTGAATAAGGCCAAGACTGCTGATGCGATTTTCCTGGGAGAAGAATATCCCCTAGCTCTGATGGGAGCAAGTACAGAGCGCTACTTGCAACTATCACCACGGCTAGCCGTAAAAAGCTCAGGAAAGCTTGCTCAAGCTATTCAGGCTGTGTATGCCACGCCGCAGTCTATACCCTTAGCCGAACAAGTGCGCCGTACCGTGCTTGAAAGTGAAGCAGCTGTGAAGCAAATAGCTAGTGAGGTGCAGCGGCGCACCACTAACCACGGCTATGCCAAAACTCCGATCGGTCAACAGTTTGCCCTAGCAGGCCGGCTATTAGAGACAAATCCCCGCGTTCTATATATCACAGTGGGGGGATGGGATACCCACGCTGGTCAGGCACAACGCCATCACAGGCTACTCGAACAACTGAGTTTAGGTCTGGCAGCACTGAATCGGGATTTGCAGGCACGGGGCAAAGATAAAGATGTACTCATACTGGTGCAAAGTGAGTTTGGTCGTCGCCCAGCCCAAAATGGCTCTGGCGGCACCGATCATGGCACGACGGGACCAGTTTTGCTGCTGGGGCCAGTTAAGCCAGGCTTCTATGGCGGTAATCCCAGCTTAGATAGCTTGGAGAAAGGTAACTTACCCGTAAAAGTAGACTTTCGCAGTATTTATGCCGAAATCCTCCAACGCTGGGAAAAGCAAGATCCTAAACCATTACTGGGTCAGTCATTTAACTTTGTGGGCATTTTGGCGTAATTACCTAACTGCTGGCATATTGTGGGCGGACGCGCTCCCCATCACGACTGTGGGTAATTGGAGTGCTGATGCCTTTTTTGGGCTGGCTGTTGGTTGGCTGCCGCTGCGATCGCGCCAGAAATTCCATATTAAAGCGATAGCCTACATTACGAACAGTTTTAATTAAGCTTGGTTGTTGGGGATCGAGTTCAATTTTTTTGCGTAACGACAAAACATGGGTATCGACTGTACGGGGATTATTGATTTCATCAGGCCAAGCTCTTTGCAGTAAATCCGACCGACTGATCGCCGCCCCCTCGGCTTGCGCCAAAACGTATAGGAGGCTGAACTCCTGCGGTGTGAGATCGATAACACTGCCTTTGAGACATACCTGACGCTGGATCAAGTCGATCTTCAAGTGTCCATAATCGAGATAGGCAGGTGAGGTAACAGCACTCGCTCGCCTTGTCAGAGCCTCCACTCTAGCCAGAAACTCATGGATGCCAAATGGCTTAGTTAAATAATCATCCGCACCAGCTTTTAGCCCTGCGACAATATCACTTTCCGAAGCACGGGATGAAATTAGAAATATCAACACTCTTTTCTGCCGATATAGCCACTTGCACAATTCAATGCCGTCGCCATCGGGCAGCTCCGTATCGAGCACGATTAGATGAGGCTGCTGTTTCGCAAAGATCGGCTTTGCTTGTTGGACGCTTGCGGTTTGAAACACCGTATAACCTAGCTGTTGCAAATGCCAGCCCAGCAGCGAACCAAGATTAGGATTGCTCTCAACTATTTGAATGGTGCTGATCGGGGTCAAAGTGTTCGCTCCTCTGGAGTTGAAGATAGCTTGAATAAATACTGAATTAGTTAAAACAACCAGATCCCTGAGACGAGACTCTAGCAATACCTTGGCGCTTAATAGTCAAATCACAAAGCTACGGAAACGAACATTTTTCTACAGGATTTAATTTAGTCGGGTAAATTGCCAAAGCTGAGCCAGATCGTGCATTCAGGCAACTCTAAAACCATGAGCAAACTCATACCTTAAGTATAATACCGAGCATAAGTAGAGTATTTTGTAGCTGGGGCTACGTGCCATAGGCATTTGTGTATACTCTACGCCTATCCTGAACCCAACTTAGCAACAAAATTTAGTGACCTATCGCAACCCTGTACCCACGGTAGACATCATTATTACGATCGCAAATCTACCAAATCGCCCCATAGTTCTGATCGAACGCCTGAATGAGCCCTATGGATGGGCTATACCGGGTGGCTTCGTTGATTACGGTGAAACCCTTGAGATCGCAGCAAGACGCGAGGCTGAAGAAGAAACAAGTTTACACGTTGAGTTGATCGAGCAATTTTACGCCTACTCTAATCCCGATCGTGATCGCAGACAACATACCATTAGTACCGTATTTCTTGCCGAAGCATGGGGTGAACCGAAGGCCGCAGATGACGCCAAAAGCTTAGGCTTATTTACAGCCTGGACTATGCCCCAACAAATGTGCTTCGATCACGAGCAGATTTTGCGCGACTACTGGCGCTACTGCAACTACGGTATCCGACCACGACCCTAGAGCCGATCTAGATTCAAAATCAAACTTTCTCCAGAGAATTGCAAGAAATTTGTAAATGTAAGTTGACAAACCTATTTGTTATTAGATACTCTAGATAAGCCAATAAGGCAATGGAAACCAGCCCCCATCGTCTAGAGGCCTAGGACACCTCCCTTTCACGGAGGCGACGGGGATTCGAATTCCCCTGGGGGTATCAAAGATGCTTGTCTACCTACTGAACCTAAGTTCGGGAGGTAGGCGTAGTTTTTTACGGAAGTCAGCATCATACTTGGCTTGTTGCCAGTTTTGAGCAGCCTCTACCTGTCTGACCGCAAGATTGAATGTGTGACTGAGGTCGGCACCAAATAAATCTGCACCGCGCAAATCGGCCCCGAGCAAGTTAGCAAGTCTTAGATCGGCACCAAAAAGGCATGCATGCCTGAGGTTAGCATTTTGCAAATCAGAGCTAAACAAAACTGCATCTGTGAGGTTTGCACTACCCAAATCAGCATTACAAAATTTAGTCTCAGTTAAACTCGCACCACGCAAATTAGTTGCGACTAGCTTACCTCTACTCAAATCTGATCGCGCTAGATTGATGTGATAGAGACTGGCTCCGCTGAGGTCAATGCCGCTCAGATCTTGAGCTGTAAAGCTCCTCATCCCCGATCTATATATTTCCAGCAGTCTATGTCTGAGAAATTTAGCTCGATCTAAGCCACCCAACACAGGTGTATCGAGCGGGGGAAGAGCTTGTCCCCCAAGTACTGCGTCATATTCATTGGGCCGACCGGAGCTAGTCATCGCGATTTTAAATTATCGGCTGAACCAGTATTTGAAGCGGGATTGCCAAGTCTTTTGCTGGTTAGGGGAAGAATTTTCTACATCCAAGTCCCCTTTGAGCTTAGCATTCTGTAAGTTAGCCCCGTTCAGATTGGCACCTTCTAGGATGGTATTTGTCAGGTTGGCACCACCAAGATCGGCGTTATGGAGGTTAGTATTACTCAAATTGGCATTGCTCAGATCGGCACGCCAGAGATGAGCACCCTTGAGATTAGCACCGCTCAGATCGGCACCTTGGAGATTGGCTCCCTGAAGTTCTGTACGACTCAAATTCGCGCCTCTGAGGTCAGCATCTCGGAGATCGGCACGATATAAATTAGCCCATTTAAGTTCAGCATGGCTGAGCTTTGCGCCACACAATTTGGCGAATGGCAAGCTAGCTCCTCTGAGATCGACATGACTCAACGCTCGCTGTTCTAGGTCTTGATTGGCAATTTGCCACACCAACTGCCATTTAGGCTCTAGCTTGGTGGTTTCATTGATTTGCACGCCTTTAAGATCGACACCAGTGAGGTTTGCTCCGCTCAGGTCGGCACCGCTGAGATTGACGCCATTGCTGACAGCAAATATTCTCATATCTGTACCACTGATACTGGGGTCAACTAGTTCTCCTACACTGGTATACCACTGCTGTAATAGCTCATCCCAGTCCCATGTTGCGGCATTGCTCAGGTTGGCATTACTCAGATCGACATTACTGAAGTTAGCCTTGGCTAGATTGGCGTTACTCAGGTTGGCGCTGCTCAGGTTGGCATCACTGAGATCGGCACCAACCATATTGACATCGCTGAGGTTGGCGTTGCTGAGATTTGAGTAAGAAAGGTGGGATGCAGACAGACTGGCGCCACTGAGATTAATGCCTTTGAGATTGGTACTGATGATGTCAACATTATTCAGATTGGCATAACTAAAATCCGCATCGCTGAGATCGGCATTGTAGATCGTGCCGCTTAGCTCAGCCCCAGTAAAGTCTCGTTCGCCTGATTCATAAAGCTCGATCAGTTCTTCGATCGCGATTTTGTACCCCTTAGTTTTTTGCTTAGCCGAGAGCAACTTGTAAGCCGCCCGCTTAACTGGGAATGATTTGTGTTCTAAAGCCTGTAATATAAACTCTCGACCTCTATCGGCATACTGTAGTGCTTCTGTGAGTGCAGCAATCCGATCTTCGTCGCGATTGCTAGCAAACCGTGCTTTTATGCTGGTAAAGGCGCTGGCAAAATCACCCACAATTGCATTGGCTAATTGCGGTTTAGCATTGCTTGTATTTGGCTGATTGGGAATATTAGGCATTGCACGAAATGGCTGCAGCTTTGGTTTAGCATACCCTAAATATTGGTTTTAGCTTGTATCAGCATGTCAATTGTGATCGCTAATTTTGAGTCCGGCGCTAGCCTCGATCTTACGCTCTGGGAAGGCTCGTGTTAGCATGTCTTAGCAGGATTTAGATGCGGCTAGGCATTGTTTTAGGAGATTCTTACGTGACAGACTTATCATTTGTAGCTCAGGCAGATTCATTAGTTGCGGAACTGATTACAAAGGAACTAGGAAGACAACGCAATAATATTGAATTAATCGCTAGCGAGAACTTTACTTCGGCTGCTGTGATGGCAGCTCAGGGATCGGTGTTGACGAATAAATATGCGGAAGGTCTACCTGGCAAGCGCTACTACGGTGGCTGTGAGTTTATTGATGAAATTGAAACGATCGCGATCGAGCGTGCCAAGCAATTATTTGGTGCCGCGCATGCCAATGTCCAACCCCACTCTGGTGCTCAAGCCAACTTCGCTGTGTTTTTATCGCTGCTACAACCAGGCGATACGATTATGGGGATGGATTTATCCCATGGCGGCCACCTCACCCACGGTTCGCCGGTTAACGTTTCCGGTAAGTGGTTTAAAGTCGTCCACTATGGTGTGAGCCCCACCACCGAACAACTAGACTACGATATGGTGAGGCAACTGGCTCTGCAACACAAGCCCAAGCTATTAATTTGCGGCTACTCCGCCTACCCCCGCATTATTCAATTTGATAAATTTAGAGCGATCGCCGATGAGATCGGTGCTTACTTACTAGCAGATATCGCGCACATTGCTGGTCTAGTGGCAACAGGCAACCACCCAGACCCTATTCCTCATTGCGATGTGGTCACTACTACTACCCACAAAACTCTGCGCGGTCCCCGTGGCGGTTTGATTCTTACCCGCGATCCCGAACTGGGCAAAAAACTGGACAAAGCCGTATTCCCTGGCACACAGGGTGGTCCATTGGAACATGTGATTGCGGGCAAGGCGGTAGCTTTTGGTGAAGCTCTCAAGCCAGAATTCAAAACCTACTCCACTCAAGTAATTGCCAATGCCCAGGCGATGGCGACTCAGCTACAGGAACGAGGCTTTAAGCTGGTATCGGATGGCACGGATAATCACTTGATGCTGGTGGATCTCCGTAGCATTGGCATGACTGGCAAACGTGCCGACCAACTTGTCAGTGAAATCAATATCACGGCTAACAAAAATACGGTTCCCTTCGACCCAGAGTCGCCATTTGTGACTAGCGGTCTGCGTTTGGGTTCTCCTGCTATGACTACCCGCGGTTTGGGGATACCAGAATTTCAGGAAATTGCCAATATTATTGCCGATTACTTACTTCATCCTGAAGATCAGGTGATCGCGGTAAATTGTCGGCAACGGGTGGCGAGCCTCTGCGATCGCTTCCCCCTGTATGCTGAATTAGGTACAGCTCAATCCTTAAAGATGCCTAGTTTTGCCTAAAGGTAACCCCATTGGGTGGGACAAGCCTGGTGTTCGTGATGTAAATTGTACCTGCCAGTGTTAAGTAGCTGCTGTTTTAACTGCTAGATACTTTGATATGCTGGCAGATTGAAAGCCGTTTTAGTGCGAGTCCATGCTGCATCAAGATGCTGTCCCTTATTTGTTCGCTTTTACAGCCTCTGCACTAATTGTATGGTGCAGTACGCCGATTATTCGCAAAATAGGCTTAAAAGCTGGTTTAACCGATAAGCCAAATGCACGCAAGATGCACACGGTTCCAGTTGTCCGTCTTGGCGGGGTATCGATCTTTTTAGGTACCCTCTCTGCTTTGCTGTTGGCATGGTGGATTGGTTGGTTTGGTGTTTTACCGACTTTCAAAGAATATGAAGTTTGGGGCGTAACGATTGGAGGAGCTGCTTTCTTTCTGCTTGGCCTGATCGACGATCTGTACGATCTACCTGCTTTGGGGCGTCTGATCGCGCAATTAGCGATCGCCGCCGCTGCTTGGCGTGTGGGTGTACGGATTGACTTTATCTCGATCCCATTTATTGGCATCGTCAAGTTTGGTGTGTTTAGCTTGCCGATTACAATCACCTGGTTAGCTGGGATGGCCAATGCAGTGAACTGGATTGATGGCTTAGATGGCTTGGCTGCAGGGGTTTCAACCATTGCTGCTGCCGTGATCTTGGTTACAAGTCTGTTTATGAAGCAGCCCGCTGCGGCACTAATTGCCGCAGCTCTGGCCGGAGGCTGTCTGGCCTTTTTACGCTACAACTTCAAACCATCTAGTCCAGCGGAAATTTTTATGGGAGATGGCGGTGCCTACTATCTAGGATTTACGCTCGCTGGTGTCAGCGTGATTGGTTTAGCCAAAAGTGTAACTACAGTAGCAGTAGTACTCCCCTACATTATTCTAGCTGTGCCGATTTTGGATGCGTCGGCTGTGATCCTGCAACGCTTGCGTAAGGGACAATCACCCATGGTAGCTGGCAAGCACCATCTGCATCACCGCTTGGTTCGGGCTGGTGTGTCAAAACGGAGTACGGTGCTGTTCATCTATGCGTTGACTTTGTGGGTAGGCAGCCTGGCGATGGCCTTTGCTGGTATACCCGCAGGTGGCACCTATGCGGCAGTTAGTACTGTATTGATGGGCTACGCCTGTTGGCAAGTATGGTTGCGCATTCGCTTGCAGGCAAAGGAAAAAGAAGCTGCACAAGCTGCTAATTACGGCGCGATCGCCGATCCTAAAAATGGCTCCAGTTCTACCGATCGAGATAAAGATTCGCCTGAAACCGCACAACCAAACCAGGAAAAGCAATAACTCAGATCCTTTATCTCTACGCGAGGAGCTAATGTCGTTGTATTCACCCATCCACATCACGATTCCAACTTGGGTAACCCTGTCACGTCTGGCTGCCATCCCAGTAATTTTGGTAGCTTTGAGTGGGCATAGTGATGAATTTAGTCGCTGGGTAGCACTGGTAGCTTTCTTAGTTGCTGCTCTGACTGATTGGTTGGATGGTTTTTTAGCACGGCGGCTAAATCAGGTCAGCGATCTGGGTAAATTTCTCGATCCTCTGGTGGATAAATTATTGATTTTGGCACCGATGTTAATTTTGGTGCAACTCAGCCAAATTCCGGCGTGGGCAGTCTTTTTGATTGTGGCGAGAGAATTGGCGATCACTGGTTGGCGTGGTGCGCCAACCGTCGAGCCTATTCCTAGTCCTATTACCGAGTCCAATCCTCAACCACCGCAAATCATCGGCGCTAACCTTTGGGGCAAAGCCAAGACTGTGATGCAAATTGTGGCCGTAGCAGCCTTGATTATGCAATTACCAGGGGCATTGCTACTTTTTTGGTTAGCGCTTGCCCTCACGTTAATCTCAGGAATTATCTATGTCTGGCCTGTTCGTAACATTTGAAGGGGTAGAAGGAGCTGGCAAGACCACGCAACTCAAACTCACTGAAGCATGGCTGCATGCTCTCTCATATCAAGTTAAAACTACCCGCGAGCCAGGCGGTACGGAACTCGGTACAAACATTCGCGCGTTATTGTTGCAGGGTGGCGAAGTATCGGATCGCGCGGAATTGTTGTTATTGATGGCAGATCGGGCACATCATGTGGAGACAGAGATCGCACCGAGTTTAGCGCAAGGATATATTGTTCTGTGCGATCGCTATTATGACTCCACAATCGCTTATCAAGGTTATGGACGTGGTATGAATTTAGCACAGATCGCGCAAATCAATCGCATTGCCACAAATGGACTGCAACCAGATCTCACATTATGGTTCGATTTGGATGTCAAAGTGGGACTCACCCGAGCCAAGCAAGTTTCGGGTCAGCCCGATCGCATGGAGCGCCTGGATCTAGAATTTCATCAACGCGTCGCTGAGGGATTCAGGAAATTGGCTGAGCAAGAGCGCGATCGCATTGTCCGAATTGATGCCAGCCAGAATGCTGACCAGATTCAGTCACAAATTCAGTCTCATATCCGCACAGTAATACAATCTTCTCTCAATCCTACAGATTGCCATGAGTCAGCCCCTAAACCAACAGCAAATTAACTATAGAGAGATACATCCCTACGAAGATGCTTTAATCGCCAAGCATTTTTATCACCTTTGGCGCGATAACGATGTCCCAGATTGTTTAATCAATCCCAATTGGTCTGATATCACTATCGAGTTTATCGATCGCGCACGTCGAGAATTGAGCTTCAACGCATATGCGATCGAAGTTGATGGCGTTGTAGTCGGTTCTACAAGCTGTCAGTTTTTTGCAGGGCTTTACCCCAACGGGCTTGCGGAAGAATATCGAAAATATGGCTATATTTGGGGTGTTTATGTGGAGGCTCCCTACCGAGGACGGGGATTTGGCAAGCAACTGACTAAAAGGGCAATAGATTACCTGAAATCATTGGGTTGTACGCGAGTCATCTTACACGCTTCTCCATCCGGTCAGCCAATTTATACTAGTCTTGGTTTTGTCACAAGCAATGAGATGCGATTGGACTTAACCTGAAGTGGAATTTCTATTTACAGAGTTGAATTTATAATCCAAAACTAGTTTTTACGCTAGTCGTGAAGTGGATCCCAAAACCTGAACAGAGGCAACTTAAACGGCCGCCCCAGACTGCCAAAATTGATTGCAGATAGAAAGTAAATTCTATAATGCCCCAGTAACTCATGCAGGCAATTCAAGAACCACCAAGCCTGATATTTGGGCGCACCGTTGCATATTATGTAACCAGATGCTGGTGATAGTGTAAAGGTTTTGAAATATTTTGAATTGTACACTATATTGCTGTATAGTAATATAGTAGTTAGTTTATTACTATACAGGATAAGTCTTGGAGGCCAAGGCTTTCGGGAATCCGAAGAACCCAAGCCTCCAATTCCCTAGAAATCTTATACTGCTTGGATTTGAGTCACTTTAAGATTTCCTTGATAAATCAGCTCTAATAATTTCACTGAGGAGAATGCAATGCTGAAGCCGATGAATAGTCGTAAGCAGCCCTGGACTCAGCATCAGTGGGTGCGTCTGGTCGCAGGCAGTATGGTACTGATTAGCCTTTCACTAGCGCTGGTTAATTTAAACTGGCTATTTTTGACTGCGTTTGTAGGACTAAACCTGCTGCAATCTGCCTTTACCAACTGGTGTCCATTGATTGTGTTGCTCAAAAAAATAGGAGTGAGAGAGTGAAAGCATAGGGAGATGACGAATTGACCCATCATCTCTTTAAATCCCGATCGAATAAATATTTAAAGTCATTTAAAGTCTCAATATTATTTAAAACTTAACCTTTAGGAGTCGCGATTATGGCTCGTGTTGTTGTGATTGGTGCTGGATTAGGAGGATTACCCGCCGCCTATGAGTTGAGGCATGCATTGCCTCACGAACACAAGATTACGCTTATTTCCAATCAACCAAAGTTTACGTTTGTTCCTTCGTTGCCTTGGGTCGGCTTGGGTTTAAAGTCCCTAAATCTCATCCAGTTAGATTTAGCTGAAATCGTTCCTCGGCATGGAATTGAGTTAATTCTTGACACAGTGACGGCGATCGATCCAAAGTCAAAACAAATTACGCTGAAGGATCAGACACTGGGTTACGACTATGTGGTGATTGCCACAGGACCGGAACTAGCATTGGATGCCCTACCAGGATTGGGACCGGAGGGAGGCTACACCCAATCGGTTTGTAATCCTCACCATGCCGTCTTAGCGGGTGAAGCTTGGGAGAAATTCTTAGCCAATCCAGGGCCGATTGTGGTGGGTGCAGCACCGGGAGCGAGTTGTTTTGGCCCTGCCTATGAGTTTGCCTTTTTGATCCATCACGTTTTGAAGCAGAAGGGACTGCGATCGCAAGTTCCGATTACCTTCATTACTTCAGAACCCTACGCCGGACATCTAGGCATTAGTGGTATGGACAACTCCCGTTGGTTGATGCGCAAATTCATGGCGGATCGGGAAATTGAGCTAATGGAAAATACGGCCATTTCGCATTTTGCACCTGATGCTGTTCATCTGGCTGATGGGCGGATGATTCCCGCTAAATTCGTGATGGTCTTGCCGCCTTTTCGCGGGCCACGCTTCCTGCGCGAAGCACCGGGCTTAACCGATGCCAAGGGGTTTGTACCCGTATTGCCCACCTATCGTCACCCTGACTTTGAGTCGGTTTACGCCGTGGGGGTAATCACCCAACTCAAAGCAGTAGAGCAAACCCCCATTCCCACGGGCGCTCCCAAGGTGGGGCTGATGACCGAAGAAATGGCGCTTGCAGTTGCGCATAATATTGCCCTGGAGTTAGGGGTCACTTCTGGACTTCAGCTCAAACCAACGCTACAGGCCGTTTGCTTCGCAGATTTTGGCGATACCGGGGCACTATTTCTGGCCGATCCCCTACTGCCGGATGAGTCAGGGCATCGCCACCGGGCTCTAACCTATAACGGCATCTGGGTGGCGTGGATGAAGGCGGGATTTGAGAAATATTTCCTCATGAAAATGCGCCTGGGCTGGACGATTCCCTGGTTCGAGCGTTGGGGTTTTCGGGCGATCGGTCTGCCCCTGGTAGAACCTATTGCTCCAAGCCCAGAACTGATCCAGGTAAAAGGATGAAATGGGAATGGGCAATATCCTGATTTTGAATCATAGGAGCAAACATGGAAATCTCGCTCGATCCGAGTGAATTGGAAGATTTGGCAAGCCGATTCAAGATTTTGGCAGAACCCGCCCGGCTGCAAATTCTCATGGCAATTTGTAGCCAGGAATGTAGCGTGCAAGAAATTTGCGATCGCACCAGGTTACACCAGGCCAATGTATCCAAGCACTTACGGTTGATGAAAGATGCTGGGATTGTGGCATGTCGTCAGCAAGGTATTTGGCGATATTACCGGGTCATTGATACGGAGTTGCTTTCCTTTTGTGCTCGTACTCGTAAATCCGTAAATAATAATTGATAGGAAGTAGTGTTATGGGATGTCAAATTCGGAGATTTTTTTCGTGGTTATTGTTGTTGGGAGCGATCGCATTAGGTGTTCTCCTAGGATTGGGAATTATCGATCCTCCCAAGGCATCAGCAGCCATCCGACAACTAGAAGAAGCGCCAGGGCAGATGGTGTATCAGTCGCGGCAAACCATCAAAGATCAACATGGCAATAGCTGGCAAACTGTGGCGTTCAAACGCATCCGCCCGGATGGCAATATCAGTTTCGAGTTGCGATTGGTGGGATTTCCGGGCGTGGTTGAAATAGATCGTTCCCAACCACTGACGCTAACCAACTCATTGGGCAAAACGCTAACCGCTACCGATGCCTCCAGTAACATCTTTACGGAGGCAGCTAAACCCGAACCTAATGTGGGTCAATACGATCTTCAACCCTTATTGCCACAGTTACAGACAGAGATTCCTCTACAGCTTTCGATGCCAACGATCGGAGGTGAAGCCGTTCGTTTATCTGTTCCATCATCGTTAGTTGAGGAATGGCAAACCGTTGCCAGTCATAAATAATATTTAGATAATGTTCAAAATTGATTTGGAGAAACCAATGACAGATTTATTTTCACCCGAATGGATGCAGGCGTTTGGCGAGCAATGGAATGCTGAGCCTGAGATAGTTGATAGTCTTGCCAAAATTCATTTCAATTCCGTAATTGGTTATGGCTTTGAGGATAATCTCAACCCAATGGGTGTAGTTGTCGTTCAAGAAGGACAGGTTGTTTCTGCAGGAGCCTTTGAAGGACAGAAGCTGAACTGGGATTTACGTGCCGATCTCGAACATTGGCAACAGTGGAGAACAAAAGGATTGAGCATGATGGGATTGAGCATGGCGTACGTGAGTCAAAAATTGCAATTCCGGGTGGGAGATTACATGGCTATGATTAAAGACCCCAGAATGGCCGGCCCATTTATCAAATCATTTGCAGTAATGAGCAAAGTTTAAGAAGGATAACAAGATGAAAATGAAATCAACTAAGAAGCAACCTACGAAACAATCTGCAAACCTAGTTTTACTCACTCCCGATCAACTAAAGTCACGTCAGCATCAATTATTGGTAATTGATATACGAGGATGGTTGGAATACTGGATGGGACATATTGCGGGAGCGCAACGCTTTAGCCGCGATCGCATTCTTAAGGATATTCCCAAGAATCAAGCGATCGCGATCACCTGCCTATCAGGTCACCGGAGTGCGATCGCAGCGCAATGGTTAGTCACTCAAGGCTACAGTCAGGTCTACAACCTGCAAGGTGGGTTGCTGGCTTGGCAAGGCGTAGGATATGCTGTGCAACGAGGCAGTCGCCCTTAAAGGATTTTGGATTCCTAACGTTCCTCTATTTACCCATTGTCCATCATTACCTACTACTCCAGTACCCTATACCTTCTAGAAAGGAAGGCTCGATCCTATGACTCACACTACATCAGATAAATCGCTCGATAAATCGCTCGATGAATCACTCGATGAATCGCTCGATGGAGCGGTTGAGCAAAAACGGGCTCCCTCACCAAAATTGTCTCGGAAGGGGTGGGGGCTATTGCTAGGAGGTACATTATTGCTGGCGGTCGGAACCTGGGGCATTCTGCAACTCACCCGTTCGACCTATTCACCAGACGCTGTACTCGCTCCTGCGATCGCGGTTGAAACCCTGACCCTTCGTTCCCAACCGATCGCCAGCACCTTGGAACTCTCCGGTACAATTCGCCCTGTGGAGCAAGCCACCCTCTCAACACGGGTGATGGGGCGGATTACCCAGTTATCGCTAGAATCTGGCGATCGCTTCCATAAAGGCGATATCCTCACTCGCATTGATGTTATGGACATGACCGCCCAAACTAGTCAAGCACAGTCGGGTGTTGCCCAGGCTAAAGCGGAAGTAGCCCGTTCCCAGGCAAACCTGAACCAATTAGAGTCCCAAAAACTGGAAGCTCAATCAGCCCTGCGATTGGCACAGATTAACCAGTCCCGGATGGCACAACTGCGAGCCGAAGGAGCGGTTGCCCAATCTCGCCTAGATGAGGCAAATACCACCCTAGATACAACCAGGGCAAGAGTCGCGCAGACAGAAGCAGGTATCCGGCAGTCACAAGCTGCGATCACCCAAGCTAGCGCTGCGGTGAATCGAGCAGAATCCAGCGTCACCTCGGCATCTGTGAGTGAAAGCTACGGAAAGGTAATTGCCCCCTTTAATGGCGTTGTGGTTCAGAAGCTGGCTTATGAAGGTGAAATGGCGGCTCCTGGCACTGCCCTGCTAAAAGTCGAAAATCCAGACAAACTTCAGCTAGAGATTGCTGTACCTGAAGCGAACTTACGTTTCGTGCGTGTTGGTCAACCAGTCAAGGTACGGTTTGATGCCGTCGATCGAACCATCAATGCCACTATTCAACAAATTGTTCCAACAGCAGACCCAAACTCCCGCAGTTTTCTAGTCAAGATCCCTCTGAGCAATTCTGGCAGATTGATCTCTGGGATGTTTGGGCGAATTGCCCTGCCTTTAGGCGGGAAACAGGAAACAATTCTCATCCCTGCTGATGCTCTGATTCAACGGGGGCAATTACAAGGGGTTTATGTGGCAGTATCGAACGGCTCTCAATCGACTGCTGTTTTGCGTTGGGTAAAAACAGGGAAACAGCAAAACGGACAGATAGAGATTGTGGCAGGATTAATGAATGGCGATCGCATCATTACCAACAACATCAGTCAACTCAGCGACGGACAACCCATTAATACACAACCCTAAATCTTTAGGAGGTTTCCAGATGTATCGCAAATTCTTGTTATGGCTTTCCATATTGATCGTGGCTTTTATAGTTGTTGTCGTCATCATGCCTAAGTTTGTTGCCGGACAAGGCATGTACAGCAACCCAAACATGATGAGACATGGGGGAATGGGCAATGGTAGTGATGCTCAGACAATTCACCAACTCTTTGCCGATCGTGATCGAATTCGCCGCACAGTGGAAGAGATTCCGCATGGTATTCGTGCTGTCACTGAATCAGATAGCCCTGAAGTAGCTACTTTGATTCAATTGCATGTTTCCAAAATGTACGATCGGGTCAGTGAAGGATATCCAATCCCCATGATCGGTATGAGTTCTACATTGCCGACCATGATTCAATCTGCAAACCAGTACCAGCGACAACTTCGTATTACCTCTAAAGGGATTGAAGTTACAGAAACATCTAACGACCCCAATATGGTTACAGTAATTCGGGAACACGCACGGGAAGTCACCCAATTTGTAACACAGGGAATGCCAGCTATGATGAATGGGAGGATGAGATAGAAACGAACAATCAGTCAACTGACCGATGGACAGCCTATCACCGTCAACAATTAATCCACACGACCCATGACTTTCACCATCTAGAGTTGCTCGCAAGTTTTTATTCTAAAGGAGATTGAGTAATGAACACGATCAGAGTTGAAGTATTAGGAACAGGTTGCAAGAAGTGCCAACAATTGGGAGCAAATGCCAAGGAGGCGATTGCCAAACTCGGCATTGACGCTGAAGTAATACACATTACTGATGTGATTGAAATCGCTAAGCGAGGAGTCATGTCTACTCCCGCATTGGCACTGAACAACACCGTGATTAGCCAGGGGCAGATCGTTTCTCCCGATCAAATTCAGCAGCATCTTCAGGAACTCATGTCCTAACCTATTCAGGAATCAACCGATGTTCGATCCATTTTATCCGTTTGACTGGCTTGCAACTCAACTGGTAACCCAGTTATTTCACTTGCCGATCGATTCTCATTTAGGGTCTAGTCTACATTTCTTTTTCTATGACGTTCCTAAAGTGTTGACTCTGCTGATTGTAATCAGTTTTGTCATTGGCACGATCCAAGGGCTACTACCACCGGAAAAGGTGAAAAATTGGCTCAGTGGGAAGCGCACAATTCTGGGAAATATCATGGCAGCAACAGTAGGGATTGTCACACCCTTTTGCTCCTGTTCGGCAGTGCCGCTATTCATTGGGTTGCTAGAAGGGGGCGTTCCGGTCGGTGTGACCTTTTCCTATCTAATTTCGGCTCCCATGACGAATGAAATTGCGATCGCCCTACTATGGGGATTATTTGGATTAAAAGTCACACTCATCTACATTAGCTTTGGGGTAACTTTAGCCATCTTCTCGGGCTACATCATCGGTCAATTAAAACTTGAGCGCTGGGTTGAACCCTTTGTCTGGGAGATGCAAAAGGCGCGATCGCTAGAAAACTCAAATGGCAAAGGTTCGTCCCTCATGAAAATCAATTGGAAACATGAATTGCAACAAGGCTGGTACTCAGCTAGGGAAATTCTGCAAACCGTCTGGCTCTACGTTGTAATTGGGATTGGAGTCGGCGCTGTGATTCACGGATTTATTCCCACTGAGTTAGTCGTTCAATGGGCAGGGCGGGGCAACCCCTTCGCAGTCCCGATTGCTGTCCTCATTGGTGCTCCTCTATACGCCAATATTGCGGGTGTTCTCCCCATTACCGAAGCGCTGGTTAATAAAGGGATGCCCCTAGGAACGGTTCTGGCTTTCACCATGTCAGTCACAGCCATCTCATTTCCAGAAATGGTAATTTTGCGAAAAGTCCTACGTCCTCAGTTTCTCATTGTGTTTGCCAGTCTGGTTATTGTTGGCATTATCACCATCGGATATCTGTTCAATGCTGTGATTTAAGGATAAACCAAATCATGAATAGCGAACCAAACGGTCATCAAAATGCCCCTCCGCAACATCACAAGTTGGGCTTCGTCGGCAACTTAGCCAAGAAATTTATCGACTCCAAATTAACTCCTCTAATTATTATAGTGGCGTTACTGTTAGGGATTGGCGCAACCCTGATGCTGCCACGGGAAGAGGAACCGCAAATTACCGTGCCGATGGCAGATGTGTTTGTGCAAATGCCAGGAGCATCGGCCAAGGATGTCGAGCAGCGCGTCACTGCGCCAATGGAAAAGTTAATCAAAGAACTACCTGGAGTGGAATATGTTTACTCTACTTCGCGTCCTGGATCTTCTCTGGTAATTGTGCGCTTTCTAGTGGGACAGAACACAGAAGATTCTGTTGTTCAGCTTTACAATAAACTCTACGCCAACTTTGACAAGATTCCCCCCGGGGCTTCCCAACCGTTGATTAAGTCCCGTGCGATTAATGACGTACCCATTCTGACGCTGACTCTGTGGGGAGAGCAGAGTACTGGAGCAGAGTTACGACAAATTGCGGCTCAATTAGACGAACAAATCAAGCAAATTCCCGATGTTTCTGAAACTACGATTATTGGCGGACAGAGGCGACAACTGCGAGTAGACCTCGATCCCACCCGACTAAATGCATTTGGATTAACACCGCTCGAAATCTCAAAAGCATTTCAGTCTCAGAATGCCGAACTTGCCAGCGGTGCTTTAAGTAAAAACAATCAATCGTTTCTGGTCAGAACCCAAAGTTTTATGCGATCGGCTGATGATGCCAAAGGACTTGTGGTTGCTGTTACCAATAATCAACCTGTTTATTTGCGGGACGTGGCAACGGTCACAGATGGCTCAGAAGAACCTGCTAGCTATGTATTTTTTGGCCAAGGAAGTACGCGAGCAGAGGAGCATAAAAACAAGGAAGAGCAGATCGCTAAAAATACTGGTGAAACTGAAGCGGTGACGATCGCGATCGCTAAACGAGGTGGAGCCAATGCGATTCAGGTATCTCATCGAGTTTTACACAAACTGGAGCAAATCAAGCATAATTACATTCCCAATAACGTCCATTTGACTGTCACTCGCGACTATGGCGAAACAGCCGCAGAGCGTTCTAACGAACTGCTGTTTCACATGCTGATCGCCGTGGGTTCTGTAACCTTGCTGATGTGGGTTGCGATGGGCAAAAAAGAGGCGATCGTAGTGGCGGTATCGATTCCCGTCACCTTGTCACTAACCCTTGCCAGCTTTGTTTTTTATGGATTCACACTCAATCGGGTCACATTCTTTGCCTTAATCTTCTCGATTGGGATTCTGGTGGATGACGCGATCGTAGTGGTGGAGAATGTCGGTCGTCATCTAGAACTGCCCGAAAATAAAACGCGCTTGAAATTCTCTCCCAATCGTCAGCGCACCTTAAGGCAAATTGTCCTCGAAGCAGTGGATGAGGTTGGCAATCCCACAATTCTGGCAACCGTGGCGGTGATTGCCGCCATCTTACCAATGGCGTTCGTGGGTGGTTTGATGGGACCCTATATGCGTCCAATTCCGTTGGGTGCTTCTGCTGCCATGATCTTCTCGGCACTGGTTGCTTTTATTGTGGTTCCCTGGACAACGATGAAAGTATTCACTGGCGCTAGTCATACTGCTTCCCACGATCATGGAGAAGACGCCCTGAGTAAGCTGTATCGGCGCTTTATGTATCCTCTGGTGCATTATCCCAAGCGGGGCACGACTTTTCTGGTAGCAACGGCGATCGCTTTGGTAGTCATTGTGGGTGGGCTGGCTGGATTTCGCTTAGTGATTCTAAAAATGCTGCCCTTTGATAACAAGAGCGAATTGCAGGTGGTGGTGAATATGCCTGAAGGCACGACGCTAGAGCAAACTGCCAGAGCGACGAAAGAAATGGGACAATATCTCGCCACTATCCCCGAAGTAGTTCACTATCAAAGTTATGTCGGTACGTCTTCACCCTATAATTTCAACGGCTTAGTGCGGCATTACTTTTTGCGATCGGGGACAAATGTTGCGGATATTCAGGTAAACTTTTTGCCGAAGGGCGATCGCCACCTTCAGAGCCACGATATTGCCAAAGCCATGCGTCCAAAACTGAAGGAAATTGCCGATCGCTACGGCGCGCGCATTCAGGTTGCCGAAATTCCGCCTGGCCCCCCTGTGCTGCAAACTTTGGTGACTGAAGTGTATGGTCCCGACTACAAAGGCCAAATTGACCTCGCCAAGCAAATTTATCAGTTGTATAAGTCAACCGATGGTGTCGTCGATGTGGACTGGTATGTGGAAGCGCCGCAGACGGATTATCATTTGGCGATCGATCGCGAGAAAGCTGCCCTGAACGGCATCAGTCCCACCCAAATTGCAGAAGTCTTGCAAATGTCACTTTCTGGTCAAAATGTCGGACTGTTACACGATGAAAATGCGCGTGAGGATGTGGCGATTAATCTACGCTTTAGTCAGTCGAGCCGCACTAGCTTAGACGATCTGAAATCGCTTAACCTCAAGGGAGCAAACGGCAATCTGGTGCCTCTGAGTGCCCTGGTGAAAACCGAAACGGCGATCGCCGATACCAGCATTTACCACAAAAACCTACAGCCCGTCGTCTATATCTTGGGCGATGTTTCTGGCAGAGTGGAGAGTTCCGTCTATGCCATGCTCAACCTGCAACCGAAGATCGACAAACTGATTCCCACCACAGGGGCAAAAATTCAGACCTACCTGACCGAACAGCCCCCAACCACCGAAACCTATGCGATCAAGTGGGATGGCGAATGGCAAGTCACCTATGAAGTCTTCCGCGATCTTGGGATTGCCTTTGCAGTGGTGCTGGTGCTGATTTATGCGCTGGTTGTGGGTTGGTTCCAATCGTTTACAACTCCATTAGCAATCATGGTAGCGATTCCCTTCTCGCTGGTTGGAATTATGCCCGCTCACTGGCTGATGGGTTCATTCTTCACGGCAACATCGATGATTGGCTTTATTGCCGGAGCTGGAATTGTCGTGCGAAACTCGATCATCCTGGTAGATTTCATCGAATTACGCCTGAAGGAAGGAATGCCCCTCGAAGAAGCTGTAATTGATGCGGGAGCAGTACGATTCCGTCCCATGCTACTAACTGCCGCTGCTGTAATTGTGGGATCGGCAATTATTCTAGCTGACCCAATCTTTCAAGGATTGGCAATCTCGCTGATGGCAGGTGAAGTCGCATCCTTGTTACTATCGCGATCGGCAGTTCCGATTCTGTACTACAAACTCTGGCGCAATCGGAAATCGAACCACGAAAATTTCGAGCGCGATGAGGGTGATGAGACGATCGCTCCCCTTCCCTCATCACCCGATCGTCCGATCGAGCCATTATCTCAGTCCCCACTGGAGTAACCATGCAACCCATTCGTATTTCCTACTTTTCTGATGTTCTCTGTGTTTGGGCATATATCGCCCAAATTCGCCTTGACGAGCTGGTGACAAATTTTCAAGACAAGATCTCAATCGACTATCACTTCGTCTCGATTTTTGGCAATGCCCATGAAAAGTTAGAAACTCGTTGGCGAGACAAGGGAGGTTTACGAGGATATAGCGACCATGTGCATGAGGTTGCCAAAAAATTCGACCACATCACCGTTCATCCTGATATTTGGGTTAATGCTACGCCCTCCTCATCCACATCCTGTCATTTATTTCTCCATGCCATTCAATTGTTAGAAATCAAGGGCATAGTACCAAAATCCGAAAAGGTCTTTGAAAAAGCAATCTGGGCTTTTCGCGAAGCATTTTTCACCAAACTTGCTGATATTAGCGATCGCAAGGTACAGTTTGCGATCGCTAAAAAACTCGGGCTAAAAAGCAAAGTCATCCAAGCCCAAATTGATAGCGGTGAAGCTTATGCTTTGCTATCCAAAGATTTTGACTTGAGCAAAGAGCATACGGTGACGGTCAGCCCCACCCTAATTTTTAATGAGGGACGGCAGAGGCTCAACGGTAATGTCGGCTATCGGGTGATTGAAGCCAATATTCGGGAGTTGTTGCACAATCCGCCTAATGAAGAATCTTGGTGCTAGATAGATCGCCACCTCTAGCTTTCCTCCCCTTAAGACTGATTTAGAACGGTTAAAGGTCAGATATTTTGGCATAAAGTGAAGCTATGGTTTCTACACTCGATTCACCCTCCACATTACCTATAAAATGTTCGCCTTTGGGCGCGGGTCTGGATGGGCTCCCCATCCCTGATGCAGATACGGCTGAGGAATGCTGCAATTGGTTGAAGTTCCATCGTCTTTGGGGGCAATTGCCCGATCTAGCACTGCAAGACATTGCCAGATCGCTGCACCTGCTCAAAGTCGAACCAGGAACGCTCATCTATCAAATGGATCAACCAGTAATCGGGCTATACCTGCTGAAGTGGGGCGCGGTTGAGATTTATCGACTCTCCCCAATTGGTAAATCTCTGATTCGCCATCGCAGTGCCGGAGAGCTATTTGGCTATGTATCGCTAATGGCAAACCTCGAAAATCGCAAGCATCAGACTCAGGCGATCGCCCTCACTGCTAGCGAAGTCTGGTTTTTGCCTCAGGTTCAGTTTCGACAGTTGATGCGGCAGTATAGCGAAATCGAACATATGCTCAACACCCTGTTAGCGGAAGACTTAAATATCTACATTGCTCGGATTGCGCGCGAAGAACTCCGGATTCAAGGCTTACAATCCTACATTCAAGCGGTTCCCAAGCAGGGAGCGATCCTTGGTAACAGCAAAGCCACGCAAAAGTTGGCAGAACAAATCGATCGAGCCGCCTCTACGCTCACACCTGTCGTCTTTCAAGCGCAACCGGGAACCGGAAAAACCTTTCTGGCTGGGCTAATCCATACGCGTTCTGGTTTAGCTGACCAACCCTTTGCTGAGCTAGATTGTGCCAAGTTACCCCGCTCGGAAGATGGCAGGCTAAATACCGACTTTTTATTTGGCAGACTCGGCGGACAACCGGGCATTCTGGAACTGTTAGAGCGAGGAACGTTACTGCTGAATAGCGTCCATGTCTTAAGTGGAGGCGATCGCGCTCGCTTAATCCACTACTTCAAAACAGGTGGCATCCTTCCCAATCACGGTGTGAGTGGAACTAGTACCCTGACAACCGAGCTCCCCCAACCAGTACAGTCCTGGGTGCGTTTAATCCTGGCCTCTCCTGACAAACTAGAGCTGCCAGATATAGATACAATTTCGATCAAGCTGTTTAGCTTAACCCAGCGCAAGGCAGATATTCCAGATTTTGCCCGTTACTTCTTAACCCAGTTTTGTCAGGAACAGAATCGCCCATTGTTACAACTGGATCAATCCGATCTGCGTCGTCTGCTTAGCTATGACTATCCTGGAAACTTAGCGGAACTGGCAGAGATTTTACACCGAGCCGTCATCATGACTCCACCAGGGCAAGCCGCGATTTCAGAGCAAGCCCTATGGTCAGTACAATCGGCCAAAAACGCCTTCCGACTGGATTTGCTTACCTATGTGCCCTGGTTGCGGCGAGTGTTGCTGAGTCGCTGGTATCCAGATGGCATTTGGATTGTGATGATGGCATTTTTTGTGCCAGTCACGATCGCCGGATTCATCGGTCCTCAAACGCGAGACAGCAGTGTGACGCTGAATCTGTTTTGGGCGTGGTGGTGGCCAGGTTATCTGTTTTTGTTTGTGTTTGTGGGTCGGCTCTGGTGTGCAGTCTGCCCGTTCACGATCACCGCCGAATGGTTGCGTTGGCTCTCTCTGTGGCTGTTCCCTCGCCAGCAACTCACCTGGAATACTCAATGGCTGAATCGCTGGGGAGCCTGGATCTTGTTTGGTGGCTTTGTGGTGATTTATCTCTGGGAAAAGCTTTGGGATTTGCCGCATCACGCTGTTCTCTCGGCATGGTTGCTGCTGGCGATTACGGCTGGAGCGGTATTTTTTAGCCTGATTTACGAGCGGCGGCTCTGGTGTCGCTATCTCTGTCCGATTGGGGGGATGAACGGTATGTTTGCCAAACTGTCGATGGTTGAGCTGCGATCGACCCAACAGGTGTGCGGTAGCCAGTGCAGTACCTTTGGCTGTTACAAAGGCAGTAGCGCAACCCCTGTCACCTTTGCCGATGTGTTGCCCACGGAAGGACAGGCAACGGGTGGCTGTCCCCTCTATTCCCACCCAGCTCAGTTGCAGGATAACCGCGACTGTATGCTGTGTATGACCTGCCTCAAAGCCTGTCCCCATCGCTCGGTTCAGCTAAACCTGAGGTTCCCAACATCGGATCTGTTGGATAATCACCAGGGCTTTTGGGCGGAAGTCGCGCTCCTATTGCTATTGTTCGGTGGAGTGTTTATGCATCATGCCCAACGGATTTTAGGAGGGTTAGGATTCCACGATATTCTCCTCGATGCTGACCATTTACTAACCAGTACGCCGATCGCGCTCGCTCTCCTCAGCATTCCATCCGTATTAACGTATCTGACTCATGCGATCGCCCGCCTGCTCGATCCCGAACAACCAACCTATCTCACCGTCATCTATGCCTATCTGCCCTTTACTCTGGCAGCAAACCTCGCGCACTACATCCCTGCGGCGGTCACCGAAGCGGGGCAAATTCTACCTGTTTTGGCGCGAACCTTGGGCTTTAGCGGGGTTGGCTTACCAATACTCACCTGGAGTACCGATGTCGTGGCTTTCCTTCAGGGGGTAACGCTCCTCTCCGCTCTGATTTTCAGTGTTTATCCCCTGTTGCGAATTACCAAACGCCCCTTGCTCAGCAATCTTCCCCATTTGCTGTTAATTGCCGGACTGACGGTGACGAGTTTCTGGCTGATAATTTGAGGTTTCTTCAATTTGCCCTATGAACATTTATGCCAACATTACCGAAATCATCGGTCACACCCCCCTGGTAAGGCTCCAACGATTACCGCAGCAGTTTGGCTGCGTCGCTGAAATTGTTCTCAAACTAGAGGGAATGAATCCGGCAAAATCAGTGAAGGATCGGATTGCCGTGAGCATGATCGTCGAAGCAGAGCGGGCAGGTTTGATTCAACCTGGAATTTCTACGATCGTGGAAGCAACCTCTGGCAATACAGGCATTGGGTTGGCAATGGTCTGTGCAGCCAAAGGCTATCGTCTGATCCTGACCATGCCAGAGAACATGAGCCGAGAACGGCAACAGATTGTACAAGCCTACGGAGCAGAGATCATCCTGACTCCCGCCGCCGCCGATATGCAGGGGGCGATCGCCCGTGCCAATCAACTACTCATGACTCTTCCCCATGCCTTCTCGCCCCACCAGTTCAGCAATCCGGCCAATCCCAAAATTCATTACCACACAACTGGCCCAGAAATCTGGCAGGATACCGATGGCGCGATCGCGGTGTTAGTCGTGGGAGTTGGCACAGGTGGAACACTCACAGGCGCTGGACGCTATTTAAAGCAGCAAAATCCCAACCTCCAGATCGTTGCGGTTGAACCTGCCAACAGTGCTGTGCTGAGTGGGGAACCTGCGGGTCAACATAATCTCCAAGGTATTGGCGCAGGGTTTATTCCCGATGTCTTGCGAGTGGATTTGATTGATGAAATTGTGACAGTTACCGAAGCGCAGGCTTACGAGACAGGACGGCAGTTGGCGCAAATAGAAGGGATTATGAGCGGCATTTCAACGGGTGCGGCTGTCTATGCGGGGTTGCAAATTGGGCAGCGATCGCAATACCGCGATCGACGGATTGCGATCGTCCAGCCCAGTGCAGGAGAACGCTATCTCAGCACAGCAATGTGGAATGATGGCAGCACAGAGAATGCTTAACAAGCACCTCCCACTAGCTTGAGTCATGGATAAAATGCAACCCAACTCCGAACAACCCTGGCAAGTTCAAGATCGCTTTCTGGAAATCCACTCACGCTGGATGAGTCTGATCGGTGAGCACCTGCAAGATCCGCAGGGACAAATTTTGGAGTATTGGCGGATTGAGAAAGCAGATTCAGCGATCGTTCTACCGATTCAGGGCGATCGCATTCTACTCCCTTCGGCAAGTTATCGACCTGGAGTTGGAAAAATAACTTTAGATTTCCCTGGTGGTCGAGTGTCAGAGGGACAAAATCCTGAACTTGCTGCGATCGCGACGTTAAAGCGAGAATTAGGAATTGAAGCCGCCGCGATCGCTCAATTGATTCCTTTAAACACCGAAGGTTGGTTAGTGAATAGTTCCTTCTCCAACCAAAAACTCTATGGCTTTGTTGCTCAGATAAAAGACATTACAAAACTAGTACCTGAATTGGTTGCGGTTACTTATGCCCTGACCTCAGACGGAGTCCAGAACTTGCTTGAGAAAATTACTTGTCTACAATGCCGTGCTGTGTTGCTAGAATGGGTATTGCTAAACCTGCGTTCGCAGAAATCAATAACTGCTCAAAACTCCGAGCAATTCACGTTTGAAATAGCGCCCGATGCTTGAGCAAGCTTAAACGGGCTTGTTTTTGGAATCCATTGATGTGGGTGTGGCAGTAGTCGATGGCACGCTCCCAGATATGGATCTGGTGAAGTTCATTAATCCGAAAAGGTCTTTGAAAAAGCAATCTGGGCATTTCGAGAAGCATTTTTTACCAAACTTGCTGATATTAGCGATCGCAAGGTACAGTTTGCGATCGCTAAGAAACTCGGGCTAAAAAGCAAAGTCATCCAAGCTCAAATTGATAGCGGTGAGGCGTATGCGTTGCTGTCTAAGGATTTTGATTTGGTGAAGGAGCATACGGTATCCGTTAGTCCGACCTTAATTTTTAATGAGGGACGGCAACGGCTGAATGGCAATGTCGGTTATCGGGTAATTGAGGCAAATATTCGGGAGTTGCTCAATAATCCCCCTGATGAACAATTTTGGTGTTAGCCTTCTCCGACAGGCAAATATTTTCTGTACCGCTCTTCTGCACCACTTGACGAGTGGGCGTGAGTTTCGGCTTTTGCTAGCATCCAACTGGTAGGATCGGAATACTCATCTGCTAAATTTGAAGGGTATGATGCCAGTTCAATTGCAATTGCCTTTATATCATCAACTTTTCGAGCGAGAGGTGATTGAATGCTTTACTAGCGATGGGTCAGCGGGCTTATCGGCAGAAGAAGTCGCCAGTCGCCACGAAAAATATGGTTGGAATGAACTGCGATTTAAGCCGGGAAAACCGGCTTGGTTGAGATTCTGACCCCACCCCGCCCGTGTCACACCATTTGCCATGTTATCTCCTCACCCGCCCGTAACGGCACAAGTCCAGATTCAGGAAATGGCAATTCATCGGGAATGCGCCAAGTTGTTTTGGTCAACGCGATCTGTTCAGTATTGCGCGGGAGCTGATAAAAATCTGGACCATGGAAACTGGCGAAAGCTTCGAGTTTATCGAGCGCATCAACGCTCTCAAATGCTTCTGCGTATAACTCCATGGCATGCAAAGCCGAATAGCAACCTGCGCAGCCACAGGAACTTTCTTTACTGTCGCGAGAATGAGGGGCACTATCGGTACCCAGAAAAAACTTGGGATTGCCCGATGTTGCCGCTTGCAAAATTGCCAAGCGATGCTCCTCGCGTTTCAAAATTGGCAAGCAATAAAAATGGGGACGCATGCCGCCTTTGAATAGAATGTTTCGGCTAAACAATAGATGTTGTGGTGTAATCGTTGCAGCGATGTTGTTGTTAGCAGATAGGACAAACTTCACAGCGTCTGAGGTGGTAATGTGCTCAAGTACCACGCGCAGTTTGGGAAATCGCAACACGAGTGGGATCAAGTGTTTCTCAATGAACACTTTCTCACGATCGAACACATCAATATCGCCATCGGTCACTTCTCCGTGCAGTAGTAGAGGCATGTCTACCTGCTGCATCGCTTCAAGGACGCGATCGCACTTACGAATGTCCGTCACACCGAAGTCTGAGTTGGTTGTTGCACCTGCTGGGTAGTACTTCACCGCCTTGATAAACTGGGATGCTTTGGCCGCGACGATCTCTTCAGGGCTAGTATTGTCCGTGAGGTAGAGTGTCATCAGTGGCTCGAACTGGTTGCCAGCCGGAATTGCTGACATGATGCGATCGCGGTAGGACGCAGCATCAGCTACCGAGCGTACTGGGGGCTTCAAATTCGGCATAATGATAGCGCGGGCAAACTGACGCACCGTATGTGGCAGAACCGCTTTCAGTGCCGCACCATCGCGTAGATGAAGGTGCCAGTCGTCGGGTCGGGTAATTGTGAGCTTTTGCATCTTTCAATTATAAAACAGTTAGCGATGTGACGAGAAACTGAAGGTTGGTTAGTGAATAGTTCCTTCTCCAACCAAAAACTCTATGGCTTTGTTGCTCATATAAAAGACATTACAAAACTAGTACCTGAATTGGTTGCGGTTACTTATGCCCTGACCTCAGACGGAGTCCAGAACTTGCTTGAGAAAATTACTTGTCTACAATGCCGTGCCGTGTTGCTAGAATGGATATTGCTAAACCTGCGTTCGCAGAAATCAATAACTGCTCAAAACTCCGAGCAATTCACATTTGAAATAGCGCCCGATGCTTGAGCAAGCTTAAACGGGCTTGTTTTTGGAATCCATTGATGTGGGTGTGGCGGTAGTCGATAGTTTGCAAGATGCCAAACTGGACTTCTTTACTCACCATCCATTCCAAAATTGCAGTTGCCCTAATACCATTTTTACTACAGCTCATTATTCTTATTTAGCAGCACCCCTATGCACGCACTTTCAATTCCAACCTGGTTCATTCATATCCTTAGTGTGACAGAGTGGACTGTGGCAATTTGGCTTGTTTGGATTTATGCAAAAGTCATTAATAATCAGCTCTGGCGAGGATTTGCGATCGCCATGTTACCCGCCTTAGCTAGTGCCATTTGTGTCTGCACTTGGCATTTTTTTGATAACGCACCCGACCTAGAGTGGCTGGGCACAATCCAAGCCATGATGACTTTACTCGGTAACTGTACCCTGATGTTAGCGGCATGGTTACTGTGGAAGCAATCTGTTCAAGTTCGATAACGTGAAAAAATTCCCATGATTTCTAAAGATACCCTATTTATCCTCTCTCTCTTTCCCTATCTCGGTTTTCTCTGGTTTCTGACGCGATCGCAACAGGCTCCGCGTTTGGCGCTGATCGGCTTTTATTTCACCTTGCTGTTTGTGGGCGTGACCATTCCGGCGGGCATTTACACCAAACTCGTATACGGCACATCTTTATCCAATGTCGATTGGCTACATGGTACAGCAGAATCGTTTTTAACCCTAGCAAATACGCTGGTTGTGCTTGGCTTTCGTCAGGCGATTACCCAATCTAACCACAAAGGTATCCAACCGGAATAGACGCAAAATCATCTGCGATCGCGAGTTTCATTCCCCTTGCAAAGGTAGAGTGTAGGGTGCGGTAATTCCCCTCATCTTATACAAATTCTTTACCAAAACTCACATTGTTGAGGAATAGCAAAATTGAGGGGCTCCGATTGCAATTTGCTCTAGTTCCTTCGCGGCGATCTCTTGATGCTACGCTTCTATTAACCCCTGACTGGATAATCGGAGAATCTCGCGGGTGCTAAAGCCAATCTGGCTGAGTGCTTCACCATAGCGAACGATAAATTCTTCGATGAGGGATTGTTTATTCATGCCAATTCCCTTAGCATCCGATTCAACTCGATTGAGCATTCGCCAGATAATCGGTAAAACTTGACGATTTGCTGCTTCCAGTTCAGCTTTAACGGTGACAAAATTTGCCTTGAGCCAAACTTCGCCAAAGTTGAGATGGAGATATTCATCGGCAACCACTGATTCTGTGACTTTACGGGCAAAATCATCGGCAACGGGAATGTAGTTGTTGTAAGCAGCGATCGCAAAACATTCGATCACCAGTGCTTGAATTAACAAACAAGTTGCGATCTGCTGATTTGCTGCTGCATCTTGAAAGGATTGGCGTAAGTCTGCAAAAAACTGTTCGGCAAACGTCAGATCGGGGGTGACATTGAGGTTGCGTCCGCAGGCTTCAAAGCTTTTGCGATGGCGAAACTCCATCTTGCCAAGGCGGATTAACTCTTCTGTATGTTCGGGCAGTAGCTCAGCCAGACAAATGAAATTATCGTGTGCCTCTTGCTCGCCCTCAATCACGATGCCGTTGATGCGGCTAAACGTATTGCGATAGGTGTCACTGCAAAAATCAAGGGTTTGACTTGCTTGGGTTTGCGACATCAGCACATCTCCTCACTATATTGGTGTAGTTCTACATATTCTATAACTATATAGGTATTAATACATGCCAAAGGATCGATATTATCGGATTTCTGCGACTGTCAGCTAGCTTTAGTTAATCCTTGGCAAGAGGGCAATAGCTGATGCATGGGACAGCAATGCGAGACAAGAATCTCTACGAATGGAACAGACTCTTCCCCTTGATGCAAATAACAACTACCAGCAATACAATGGGTTTCCTGCCCTTTCAATCAAAATTGTCTGGATGGAAGACTTGATGTGAGCGATCGCAGTTTGTAATTGACATTGCTCCTCATCAAACCGCCAAGTGGTTGCATAATCCTTACAGTTGATCACCAATGTGTCGGCTGTAGCAAAGGCATAAATTACGCCGTCCGAGTCTAAGCCACTGTTTATCAAAATTTGTTTCCCTATTTTTTGGGCACTAGTGACTTGTTCCAACAATATTTCTGCAACTGGATTCATTGTAATCTCCTTAATATTTATATTTGCTCATGAAAAACTAACCCTTTGCCAATAGACAGAAGATCGAAATTTCTTAAAAATCGAAAGGAAAACTTTTTATACTTCTGTATCTTATTTTACTAAATGACGAGTAATTATTTATTTTTGCAAAACTTTACAACAAATTTTTGCCCCCCGAAATGTTAAACCCCATCACGTCCACCCTGCCCATGAATAACTAACGCGCAGCAAAAAAGCGCTCCTAAGGAGCGCCGAACCCACCATTAAGATAGAGCAAAGAGCCGCTGACGGCTTCGCGGATTAAGAAGGGGGTTTTTCGAGGAGCGGACTTAGCCACTGATTTCTCGGAAGCCAATTCACTCTATCAGAGCAATAAATATATTCATATAGTTATATAATTACGATTATCAATAAGCATATACTTAGAACATAATCCCCTAATCTGTCTTTCAAGATGCTGGCTTTTTCGTTGATTCAGAAGCACTGGTCAGCCGCTACATCTTCTTGATCCTGCCGAACACGATTTCCAAAACCATACTTATATGTCACCATTACCCTCGCTCCAAATCGGTCAGCATATTGCCCACTATCCCATCATCCAGGGTGGTATGGGCATTCGCATTTCCGGGGCACACCTTGCCGCCGCCGTTGCCAATGCGGGCGGAGTTGGCGTGATATCTGCTGTCGCTTTAGGGCTAAACTCGCCATATTTTGATATTACCCAGCCCAATGTTGGTAAGCGAAGAGAACAGTTTTTTGAGGCAAATCGACTGGCACTAATTGATGAAATTAGAGAAGCCAGAGCTTTAAGCCCTAATGGTATTCTGGGCATTAATGCCATGGTCGTTGCCCAAGATTATGAAACGCTGATTCGCACATCAACCGAACAAGGTGTGAATCTAATTATTTCCGGTGCAGGCTTGCCGCTGCAATTGCCGGAATATGCCTCAGAGTATCCAGATGTAGCTCTAGTACCAATTGTTTCCAGCACTCGTGCAGCCCGAATTATTTGCCGTAAATGGGAAAAGAATTACGGACGGCTGCCTGATGCTTTTATCGTGGAAAACCCCAATTCCGCAGGTGGGCATCTGGGCGCTAAATTGGAGGAGTTAGGCGATCGCACCTTGGAAGCAGAACAGGTAATTCCAGAATTAGTGGCATATCTACAACAGGAACTTGGTCAATCGATTCCTGTGATTGCCGCAGGCGGTGTATGGGATCGCCAAGATATCGATCGCATGTTGGCATTAGGAGCTAGTGGAGTACAGATTGGTACTCGCTTCATCACGACCGATGAATGTGATGCCGATATTCGCTATAAGGAATTTCACCTTCACGCTCAACCAGAAGATGTGGTAATTATCTCTAGTCCTGTGGGAATGCCTGGACGTGCATTGCGGAACTCTTTTGTAGAAAAAGCGATCTCAGGTTCTCCCGATCTGGATAGACGATGTTTGGCGAGTTGTCTCCATGTTTGTAAATGCCGCGACGAACAGAAATACTATTGCATTATTCAGGTATTAGACAAAGCGGCGCGGGGTGATATTGAGAATGGGCTTATTTTTTCAGGCAGCAATGCTGGACGGGCTGAACGGATGATTCCTGTGGCTGAACTCATGGCAGAGTTAGTTGCTTAAAACCACTTGCAATTATGATTGAAGAGAGGCTAATAAATAAGCTATGAACCAACTTAAAGAATGGGGGTTTTCAGCCCAATGGTGGCGCGGTGAGAGAGGTGAATACTGGGTAATCGGTCAAACAATCCTCTCCGTTGGATTTATACTGTTACCCGTCTATCCAGTTGTCGCTCTAGATAGTTTGTCTCCGATCTGGAAATACACAGGTTGGTTATTGACAGGGCTTTTGGGGTTAATTGCTGCCTTGTTGTTTCTTTCGGGCATTCTAGAATTAGGAAAGAATCTTACGCCCTTACCCCATCCCAAGCATGACAGCGAATTAGTGACTAGTGGAGTTTATGGAGTGGTCAGACATCCCATTTATAGTGGCGTGGTTTTTCTGGCGATCGCCTATAGCTTCTGGCAGTTGAGTTTCATTCATGCGATCGGGGCAATAATCCTGTTACTATTTTTTGACATCAAAGCTAGAAAAGAAGAATCATGGCTGAGTAATAAATTCTCTGACTATGATCGATATCGATCTCAGGTCAAAAAACTAATTCCTTGGATCTATTAAGGGAGTGCATAGTTATGTGGGATGAACGCTAGTCACAAGATTAAAAACCAAGCATCCTTGCTCCTTGGTAGAAGACAAAACTAGCAATCCAAGCCAGTCCAAGTGACCATCCTACAGATAGCATTGTAAATGTGAGGCTCTTTGACTCATTCTTGATTACAGCAATAGTGGATAGACAAGGAACATACAGCAAAGTGAACAACATAAAACTGTAGCCCTGTACCCAATCAATTTGCTGCGCGATCGCACCCGCCAAATCGCCGCCATCAGCTTGACCATAGATCACTGCTAGTCCCCCTAACACAATCTCTTTGGCAATAAAGCCAAAGAACAAAGCGACGGTAAGCTGTGGATTGATGCCGAGGGGAGCAAACAATGGCTGTAATGCTTGTCCGATCATGCCTGATAGCGTTTGAGGGCTAGCTGTGGGTACATCGGTAGGAAAATTATTCAATAGCCAGATGGCAATCACACCAAAAATAATGAATTTCCGCGACCAAATCCAGAAGTGTTTTACCTCGCACCAAGCGCGGGTCAGAATCTGCTTCATTGTTGGGAAACGATAGGGTGGCAGTTCTAGCACCAATGGTTCATGGCTAGGGAATTTGCCTTTAAATATTGCTGCCGTAAGCAAAGCCGCTACAAAACTGAATAGATATAGACTGAAGATAACTTTGGACGATCGATCGGGTGCAAACAGCGCCGTAGACATGAATAGAAATACGTTTAACCGCGCTGAGCATAAGGAAAATGGAATTACCAGCATTGACAACATCCGCAGTCCTTGCGATCGCATTACTCGTGTGCCCAAAATCGCAGGCACATTACAGCCAAACCCCATCAGCGACATCACAAACGATCGCCCATCTAACCCCAATCTTTCCATCAAGGCATCCATCAAAAAAGCCGCTCTAGATAGATACCCGCTATCTTCGACGATCGCCATAAAAAGAAAAAAGAGGAAAATTACGGGCAGGAAAGCTGCAACTGTTCCAATACCCACATACAGACCATCGATCAAAAATCCTTTAGTAAAGGCCGGTAACGATGAGAGCAATGGTTCCAATGCAATGACCTTGAACCAGTCCAACCCATTACCAAGCAACTTTTGCAATGGTGTCCCGATCGCATAGATTGCTTGAAATATTAGGTACATCGCCCCAAAGAAAATCGGCAACCCTAGCAATGGATGCAGCAGAACCCGATCCAGCCCGCTAGTCCATCGATCCAAAAGTCTCAGTGGCATTTGGACAGCACCATCAAGAATTTCCTTGAGGTCATCCGCGAGTTGCCGATCGTTCAATAATCTTTCTTCCAGCCCTTCAACCTGAACTAAGTCGTGGTGCTGCTGCAGCGACTCTGTAATCGTAGCGATCGCTGCTTGATATCCCATGCCATACTTGGCGCTGATTGGCAATACAGGTATTTCCAAACGCTGTGCTAGTAAATCAGTCTGTACCTTCACCCCAAAACGATTTGCCTCATCAGCCATGTTGAGCAATAGCACGGCGGGTAAGCCTAATTGCCTCACTTGCAGAGGCAAAATCATTTGCCGATCGATTTGAGTTGCATTAAGAATGATTAGAACTAAGTCAAGCGGAGTTTTCTCCAGAAAACATCGCACTACTGCCTCATCTTCAGAGAATCCCCGCAAGTCATAAATTCCAGGCAAATCGATAACTTCCGCCAATTCATCGCCTAATTTAACCTCCGCCATCATCAGGTCAACCGTAATCCCTGGCCAATTACCAATGTGGGCATGGGAGCCCGTAAATCGGTTGAAAAAGGTCGATTTACCTGTGTTGGGCATCCCCAGAACCGCAATTTGTCTCATGCCGTTTTTCCGACAGCGGTGATGGAAATCTGACGAGCATCACGGCGACGTAGCATCACTTCGGTCATCCCGACCTGCACGTGTAAAGGGCCTTTCATCCACCCCCGCCGCAGCAAATGTATTTCTTGACCGCAGCGAAATCCTAGGGCATTGAATCGGTGTTGTAGTCCAGCGTCAATATGCATAGCAAGGATGGTTGCAGATTGACCTGGATTGAGATCGGTAAGACTGACATTAGACATAGGATCGCTCACATGAGGCTAATTATATTGCCTATTATTCTCAATAGTATACTACTTTAATTTAGCAATAAAGGGTAGTGATATGGAAGTAGTGATAGCTGTAATGGCTTTGAACAATGAGTTTGCCGATTATTGGTGCAAAAGGGAGATGCCAAGTTTATAGGGTAAGTAGAGTCTGGAACACTGATTATTCCGTGGATCTGGTGAACTTAAAGCCAAAATCGGTCGATATACTCAAGTTGTGTAGGGTTCACCTGAATCCCTAGAACTCATATGTGGCGAAGACCCCAAAAAACACTACTTTCGGATCACTACCAAAATTTTTAGCAACAATAATTTGGGGAATCAGCGGAATGCTTAACGTGTAGTTAGGCACCCCTTAATGTTGGTGTGGGATGTTGGATTGCAGTAATCCTTAACAGTCTTGCCAATTCAGGTAGCAATTTGATGCAGTCATCTGTCACTTTGCTTACATGATGACTCGTGATACAGCAACTTCAGCTGTATTGCTTCTTGATGAGCATTTCCAGATTTACGAGCGATCGCAGAAACCCCTCAGGTCACTCTGCGCCATATTTTCCCTACAAACTGTTATCCCTCATCAACCTTTATGGCAATTAACTTTACTGGCTCATATTCTGAGAACTTCGACTCTCTGGCAAACACTGGCACCAGTAGCACACTTCCCCTGGAGTGGGTGTCTTCAGAGACTGGAACGAACGCTAACACTATCTACACAGCTGGCACTGGCAGCTCAAACGCTGGCGACACCTACAGCTTTGGAGCTGCAGGAAGCACAGAAAGGGCGTTAGGCGGTTTACAGTCTGGTAGCCTCATTCCCTCGTTCGGCACCAGTTTTACCAATAACACCGGAAGTCCAATTACCTCACTTACGGTTAGTTATACAGGCGAGCAATGGCGTTTAGGTACGGTAGGGAGAGCCGATCGCCTGGATTTTCAATACAGCCTGGATGCAGCATCCTTATCGACTGGAACCTGGGTAGATGTTGATACGTTAGATTTCTCTTCGCCTGTTACAACTGGTACCGTAGGGGCGCTGGATGGCAACGCCAACAGTACGCCTGTTAGCGCAACGATTTCCGGCCTCAATATTCCTGCTGGAGCTACTTTCTGGTTCCGTTGGCAAGACTTCAACGCTTCTGGTTCGGATGATGGGCTGGCGATCGATAATTTCTCCATTTCTACTGAGGGTGGATCTACCGCAACGTTAAGCCTCTCTGCATCGCCCAACTCATTCTCCGAAGGTGCGGGTACGACGGCAGCAACTGGAACGGTCACTCGCACCGGAGATCTGACCAGTCCCCTCACAGTCACCTTATCCAGCAACGATACCACCGAAGCAACGGTTCCGATCAGCGTGACGATCGCAGCAGGTCAGCCCTCCACTACGTTTGCTATTGCGGCGATCGACGATACCGTGGTAGACGGCTCCCAATCGGTAACGCTCGCAGCTTCTGCCACAGGCTTCAGCAATGCCACTGCTTCCCTCACCGTGACCGATAACGACACCGCACCCACCGTGCGGATTCGCGACATTCAAGGCGCAGCCCATACTTCCCCACTCGTCGGTCAGACTGTAACCGCAGTTCCCGGTATTGTCACCGTAGTGCGATCAAACGGGTTCTACCTGCAAGATCCCAATCCAGATACGAACGATGCAACCTCCGAAGGCATTTTCGTCTTTACCAGCTCTGCTCCAACCGTTAGTGTTGGCGACTCGGTACAGGTAAACGGCACGGTTACCGAATTCCGCCCCGGCGGCTCCAGTGGCACGAATAACCTGACCACCACCGAAATTACTACCCCAACCATCACTGTCCTGTCCAGTGGCAACCCCCTCCCCGCTGCGACGATCCTGGGTAACGGCGGACGCGCGATTCCCAATGCTGTTATTGAAAATGATGCCACTGGGAGCGTAGAAACCACTGGTACGTTCGATCCCGCTAGCGACGGTATTGATTTCTATGAAAGTCTGGAGGGGATGCTAGTTCAGATTAACAATCCGGTTACCACCTCACCAACTGTAGACTTCTCCGGCGGTTCGCAGGAAATCTGGGTACTGGCAGACAATGGGGCAAATGCTACCAGTCGTACTGCCCGTGGCGGTAGCCTGATTACATCAAATGACTTTAACCCAGAGCGGATTCAAATCGACGATCTGAATAATTCTCTGGTTTTACCCGCAGTTAATGTTGGAACCCAACTCAGCACGATTACTGGCGTGGTCAATTATGATTTCAGCAATTATGAAGTCCTGGTATCGACTGCCCCCACTGTAGTACAGGCATCTCCTCTACAAAAAGAAGTCACGAATTTAGTGCCGGACACCAATAAACTTACTGTTGGCACCTTCAACGTCGAGAACCTCGATCTAGGAGATGGGGCAACCAAATTCAGCAACCTGGCTAGCCGTATAGTCAGTAACTTGCGATCTCCCGACGTTCTGGTGGTGGAGGAAGTCCAGGACAATAACGGTCCTACCAATGACAGCGTAGTCGATGCCAGCACCACCTATCAAACTTTGATTGGTGCGATCGCTGCTGCCGGTGGGCCTAACTACGAATACCGCCAGATCGACCCTGTCGACGACCAGGATGGTGGCGAACCAGGCGGCAACATCCGTCAGGGTTTTCTGTTTAATCCCAATCGGGTACAGTTTGTCGATCGCGCCGGTGGCACCTCTACTTCCAGCACCATTGTTAACAATGCAGGCGGACAACCCCAACTCTCCGCCAGTCCGGGACGGATCGATCCCACCAATTCCGCTTTCAACACTAGTCGAAAACCACTAGCTGGAGAATTTGTCTTCAATGGACAAACGGTGTTTGTCGTTGGTAACCACTTTAACTCCAAGGGGGGCGACCAACCACTACTCGGACAGTTTCAGCCGCCAACCCTCAACAGCGAAATCCAGCGGAACCAGCAAGCTACGATCGTTGCGAATTTCGTAGGGAATATTCTGGCGCTCGATCCCAATGCCAATGTCGTTGTTGCGGGAGACTTGAACGACTTCGAGTTTTCCAATCCACTCAATACTCTAAAGAGCGCTGGACTCAACGCCCTAATCGAAAAGCTGCCAGCAAACGAGCGCTATACCTATAACTTTGAGGGTAACGCGCAGACTCTCGATCATGTTTTGGCAAGCAATAACCTGCTTAGCAAGCTCGATGGTTTTGATGTGGTTCATATCAATTCTGAGTTTGCCGACCAGGATAGCGACCACGACCCCAGCGTCGCTCGGTTTAACCTGGCACCACCGCTACCTACCGTTAGCATCTCGTCCAATGGTTCGCCGTCGGAGTCTGGCAGCGTTGCCGGGACGTTTACTATTTCTCGCAACGGAGCCACCACGGCTGGCGCTTTGACTGTTAACTTCACCGTCAGCGGTACTGCTACTGGCAGCGATTATACGGTAACGGGAGGAAACTTCACCAACGGTACGGTTACGATTCCCGATGGCGAGAGTAGCGTCAGCATCACCGTTACTCCAGTGGAAGACGCGATCACGGAACCCAGCGAAACGGTTCAGCTTGTGATCGCGACCAGCAACAATTACCTCTTGGGAAGCAATAACACTGCCAGCCTGACCATTACAGACAATGACTTCAATTCGATAAACGGTACCCGAAATGCTGACATCATCCCTGGCACTGATGCCAACGATCGCATTAATGGTGCCGGTGGCGATGACACGATCGATGCTGGGAATGGAAACGATACCGTCCAAGGCGGTCGTGGTGGTGACAGCATTCGCGGTGGAGCTGGGAACGATGTTCTCGCAGCCGATCTCGTCGATCGCTTTGACGACGTCGATGGAACGAATAGCAAACTATATGGAGACGCAGGCAACGACACGATCTATGGCGGAGCTAAAGACGATTCGATCGAGGGTGGCGATGACAATGACACGATCTTCGGTAGAGGCGGCAACGATCGGATTTTTGGCGGTGCGGGCAACGACCTGTTAAACGGCGGCGCGGGCAACGATCTATTAGATGGAGGCAGCGGCAACGATACGGCCGACTACTCCCAACTGGTTTTCAATGGCGTGCCTGGAGCGATCGCCGGTCTGGATGTCAACCTGGCAACTGGCACGGCAAAGCATTCTAGTTCCAACAATCCCCTCACCTGGACGGACACCCTCACTGGCATTGAGAATGTAACGGGTACGATTCGCAACGATCGCTTTATTGATGACGCCAGCGATAATGTTTTTGATGGGAAAGGCGAGATCGGTCGCAGCGATCGCCGTACTAGCTTCGTTGGCCTCGACGGTACCGCTTATACGGTGACTGCCGACGTAGTGGAATATAACGGCATGCGGAGTGACTTCGTGTTGACTGGCAGTGCTAGTAACTTCACAGTAAGCAGTATTGGTACAGGCAAAGACAGCCTGATAAACATTGAATTTCTTAAATTCAACGATGGGCTGTTTGCGGTTACAAACTTATTGCCCTTGAGCTAGAACTCACCATTCGTGCGATCTCGATCGGCAGTCTCCTTGGAGACTGCCAGGCTACTTTGGCTTAATTGAGATTGCATCACTTTACTGCAAGCTTTTGCAATCAATTTTTACTCAGGATATCAAGTCGTCAGCTATCAGAGTTCTTCTGTCGCTAACGCATTGAGTTCTGTTAGAAGTTTTTCCAGCTTTTTCTTGGGATCTTCCCAAATCTTAGATTTTTTAATGCGGTAATAAGAATTATCGAAATGATGACTGGAGTCATTGATTTAAATGACTTTAGCTAGAGACGGTTTGCAGGACCTCTTGGCTACACTGCTACTAGGTAAAACTTATTAGCATTATGCAGACATCAGTATCACTCAAAGTTGGTAAGCTCAATCTCTGGTTGATTGGACAGTCAGTTACTGCTATTTTAGGGACTGCTACAATCGCTTATCTTATTCTGCGCCCTCAACCAACGCCTAACTTCAACATTGAGGATACTGTGTTGGTGCAAACTAAAGATTTGCAGGTAAAGATCAAAGCAAACGGTGTGGTACAACCTTCTCGAAAAATTAACCTTGGGCCGAAGGAAGCTGGGCGGATTTCTGAGCTACTAGTTCAAGAGGGAGATATCGTTCAAGAGGGGCAGGTAATCGCTCAAATGGACAACGAGCAAGTTCGAGCGCAAGTGAGCCAGTATCAAGCAGCGTTAGAGCGAGTGAATGCCGATTTAACTCAGAAAGTAGCAGGGAATCGACCAGAAGATATAGCAAAAGCTCAATCAGAGCTTGAAAAATATCAAGCGCAACTGACCGAAGCAAAATCTCGGCTGCAACTAGCAACTCAACAGGTCATTCGCAAGCAAGTTCCAGTGGAACAGGGCGCTATCTCCCGTGATTCCTTAGATCAATCCCTCACAGAAGAGCGCAATGCCAGGGATAATTTGAACCAGTTGCAGGCCAGCTTGGCAGGTGCTCAACAGGATCTGCTCAAACAACAAAAGGGGTATCGAGTTGAAGAAATCAACCAGGCAAAGGCTGCGGTTTCTGAAGCAAAGGCACAACTGCGAGACTTTGAAACACAGCTGAACAATAAGCAAGTGCGGGCTCCTTTTGCGGGCATTATCACTCGTCGCTTTGCTGATATCGGTGATTTTGTTACTCCTACAACATCTGTTTCTACAAGTGATGGAGCGAACTCTGCCTCTATTGCTGAATTGTCTAGTGGATTAGAAGTAGAGGCAAAAGTACCAGAAGCTAGTATTTCCCACATTCATCTCGGCCAAGCTGTCGAAATTCGCAGCGACAGCTACCCCAATGAACTATTTCGGGGGCAAGTGCAGTTGATTGCACCAAGAGCTGTACAGGAAAATAATGTTACCTCTTTTCGTGTAAAAATTAGATTGCAGAGCGGGGTGGAAAAACTAAAGTCAGGTATGAACCTGAAGTTGACATTTGTGGGTAAACCGATTCGCAATGTAGTATCAGTGCCATTGGCGGCAATTGTTACCCATAAAAATGGCCAACAGGGGCTATGGCTAGTGGATGCAAATAATCAGGCTAAGTTCCAAGCGGTGCGAGTTGGCTCTGAAAGTGAAGATTGGGCACAGATTTTAGAGGGAGTGAAGCAAAATGATCGGATTTTCTTGAGTCCTCCTACCAATCAAAAGATCCCCGGTGTTGATGATGTCGAAGGAATATAAAAGATCCAGTAAAATATAGCCATCCAAATTAGATTGGAAATATTCCCGATTTCTCCTGATTTCATAGCCTATTTAGATGTGCGGTATGACACTCAATTTCTGGGAAAATTTGAAGATGGCTGGGAAAACCCTGGCTGCAAACAAACTTCGTAGTACCTTAACTGTCCTGGGCATTGTGATTGGCAATGCTTCAGTAGTTGCGATGATAGGGATTGGACAAGGGGCTCAGCAATTTACACAAGAAAAAGTGGAATCCTTGGGCGCAAATCTGTTGTATGTTTTTGTCAACGAGGAAGATAAAAGTGGAATTAGTGAATCTACTCAGTTGGTATTAGGGGATGTGGATGCGATCGCAGCACAAGCGCCGGCAGTAAAAACTGTTTCACCACTGATCTCAGGTAATTTTCAACTAACCTATCAAAGTCGTACGACAAAGGCAAGCGTTCAAGGTGCGACTCCCAGCTATTTACAATCCCGGAATTTGCAGGTTGCTAGTGGACGTTTCTTAGATGAAGCCGCACAACGTCAAGGTGCAACCGTTGTAGTGCTTGGTTCAGAACTAGCTAGCAAGTTATTTGGTCGAAGCAATCCAGTGGGACAGGATGTCCAAATTGGAATCTTAAGCTTTCGAGTAATTGGAGTATTACAGCCTAAAGGTGCATTCCTAGGAGTAAATCCAGATGCTAATGCATACGTTCCTATCACTACTATGGCTAATCAATTGATTGGCAGGAAAGTTCCTCAGGGAATTCCGATTGATGTTATTGAATTATCTGCCAAGAATCGAGAAAGTATTCGTGCAGCTGCATTTCAAGTAACTAATATTTTGACCAGATTGCATGGCAAAAAAGATTTTTCTGTTGTCGCGAATAAGTCCGTCCAGGATTTATTGGGGCAGATAACAGGGACGTTGAGTTTAATGCTAGCAGCGATCGCGGCAATTTCTCTTTTGGTGGGCGGTATCGGCATTATGAACATCATGCTGGTGTCAGTTACGGAGCGTACACAAGAGATTGGTCTACGAAAGGCTGTTGGCGCATCTGAGAGCGCAATTCTGCTGCAATTTCTAATCGAAGCAGTTATTTTATCAATAGTAGGTGGACTGCTTGGTGTAGGGATTGGTGCTGGTGGGGCAATGGCAATTGGGATTTTTACCCCTCTAAAGCCTACTATCCCGCTGAGTACTATTTTGTTAGCAACCAGTGTATCTGGTGGGATTGGATTGATCTTCGGGGTTGCGCCTGCTCGACGAGCCGCTAAACTGGATCCGATTGTGGCGTTGAGAAGCAGCTAAGGTCTCTAAGTGCAATCTTAAAGAACGAGCAAAATTAACTTACTTTCAACTACTTATGCCTACCCCTATAATTGTCAAGTTAGAAGACATCTATAAGATATATGGCTCCGGCGAGACCGAAGTAAAAGCTCTTTCTGGTATTAACCTGAACATTAGGCAGGGTGAGTATTGCGCGATCATGGGAGCTTCGGGTTCTGGCAAATCCACAATGATGAATGTAATTGGATGTCTAGATAGACCAACTTCCGGTCGTTATCATCTCGATGGCAAAGATGTTTCCAAATTAGATAACAACATTCTTGCCAGCACGCGCAATCGGAAATTGGGATTTGTGTTTCAGCAGTATCAACTTTTACCTCAGCTAACGGCACTCGAAAATGTTATGCTCCCACTTGTGTACGCAGAAATACATGAAAAGGAGCGACGAGAACGGGCTGAAGACGCCCTTGACCGAATGGGAATGGGCAATCGCTTGCATAACAAACCAAATCAGATCTCTGGCGGTCAACAGCAGCGGGTTGCGATCGCGCGTGCAATCGTGGGATGTCCTGTATTATTACTAGCAGATGAACCAACTGGTGCTCTCGATTCGCACACGACAGTAGAAATTCTGGATATTTTCTCTGAGTTGAATGATAACGGGATGACTATTGTGATGGTAACGCACGAACCGGATGTAGCCAAGCGAACACGTCGAGTTATCTGGTTTAAGGATGGAAAGTTGAGTTGTAAAGATGATTGTTTTGTCAAGAGTAATTGAACCCATAAGACTACACTCGTTTCATGCTACGCGATCGATATATTGAAGTTGTAACTAGATACATAGGATTCGTAAATATTAATGCAGTGTTATCTCTAACACTTCAAAGATATGCTCTTTGCTGAAATAATGTAGAAGATCTCAGATATGTATTTCCATTCATTAATCTCTCAGGTTAATTTTGGGTTAATGTTATCTTTAACACCCTGGAAATTGACTCTTTGCTGAAATAATGTAGAAGATAATAGATAAGTCATTTACTGAGAAAGCATGACTGCTTATGCCTTCTAACATATAGACTTATGTATCTTCAAAGCTTATCTGAATAGCTTGCCAACTATTGATATTCATGAATTGGTTTGCATGAGAAAGCATTCAAAACAGCCATAATGGCAAAGCAAAATCGTCCGATAACTTGTTATTGGATAGCTGTAGTGTGCGATCAAAAAGGATAGAAATATCCTAATGATTATCCAAACATAGCGATTATTCTCTAGAAATAGGAGTAGGATTTTGCTCGTCCTGCCATCATTGGTTATATGAGGGGTTGGTTTTTAACCACAAACCCTTTTGAATGTTTGGTGAATAATTATGAGGTGGCACATAATGCATAACCTAACAACAGCCAATTTAACAAATAGCATTAATCTAATAGAGCTTCTACACCACAGAGCAGTCCATCAACCAAATAGGATAGCTTATACTTTTTTAGTAGATGGAGAAATAGAAGAAGTAAGTCTTACCTATCTAGAATTAGAGCAACAGGCACGAGCTGTTGCTGTGAGGCTGATAAATAGGGGGGCAATTGGAGAAAGGGCACTTTTGCTCTATCCGCCAGGAATAGAATTTATTATTGCTTTTTGGGGTTGTTTGTACGCAGGTGTAATAGCAGTTCCTGTATATCCACCCCGTCGCAACCAGCGCATGACAAGACTCCAAGGGATTGTGTTAGATTCTCAGGCAAAGTTTGCGCTGACTACAACATCGATCCTGGGTGCGATCGCGAAAAGTTTCTCTGAAGAAACATCTCTTACTTCACTGCATTGCATCGCAACGGATGATATTCCAGTCGATCCGGGTATGGACTGGCATGCTCCATCACTGGCTCAGGATGCGCTGGCGTTTCTCCAGTACACTTCAGGCTCCACAGGAGCACCAAAAGGCGTAATGGTGAGTCACGGCAACCTCATGCACAATTCCGCCGCGATTCAACAATATTTTGGGCATACATCAGATAGCCAGGGGGTGATTTGGCTGCCCCTGTACCACGATATGGGACTAATTGGCGGTGTGCTGCAACCGCTTTATAGTGGCTTCCCAGTCACGCTGATGTCACCTGTAGACTTCCTCCAAAAACCCATTCGTTGGTTGCAAGCAATTTCCCGCTATCAAGCTACGACTAGCGGTGGGCCGAATTTTGCTTACGATCTATGTGTGCGGAAGGTTAAACCAGAACAACTAACCGGTCTTAATCTGAGCAGTTGGGAACTGGCTTTTACTGGAGCTGAACCCGTGAGGGTTGAAACCATCGGGCGATTTGTTGCCAGGTTTGAACCTTATGGTTTCCAAAGAAAATCCTTTTATCCCTGTTACGGAATGGCAGAAACAACTTTGATTGTTTCGGGAGGATCGAAAAGTGAAGAACCTATAGTTCAGATCGTTGACGCTCGTTCCCTAGAGCAGAATCAGGTAGTTGTTAGTAATTGTGAAAGTGGTACGCAGACGATTGTCGGTTGCGGCCAGTGCGTGTCCGACCAAAAAATCCTCATTGTCGATCCCGAGTCTTTAATTTCCCGTGCGGATACCCAGGTGGGAGAAATTTGGGTATCGGGACCTAGCTTGGCTCAGGGATATTGGAATAGGTCTGAAGAGACGAAACAAACATTCCATGCCTTCACGGCAGATACAAATGAAGGCCCCTTTCTCCGCACAGGAGATCTAGGTTTTTTGCAGGATGGGGAATTATTTATTACAGGTCGACTTAAGGATGTGATTATCATTAGGGGGCGCAATCACTACCCTCAAGATATTGAGCTGACGGTTGAGCAGAGTCATCCAGCACTCAAACTAAGTTCTGGCGCTGCGTTTGGGATTGAGATAGATGGTGAGGAACGGCTTGTTGTTGTTCAAGAAGTGGAAAGAACTTACTTACAGCAACTGAAGGTTGAGGAAGTAAGTGAAGCGATTTGTATTGCGGTGTCCCAACACCACGAATTACAAGTTTATGAGGTGGTGCTCCTCCGACCGGGAAATATTCCCAAGACTTCTAGTGGCAAAATTCAGCGCTATGCCTGTAGAGCGGGATTTTTAGATGGAACTTTAGATGCCGTTAATGAAATTGCAAAACATCCCCCCAACAAAGGGATTGCTCCTAAATTAGAAGTTCAAAATATTGATAATATTGCAAAAAAAATTCAGTTTAGCCTGTTGTACTTTTCCAGTAATGAGGCCGAATTTGCCGACGATAAATATAAGTTATTCTTTGAGGGAGCTAGTTTCGCCGATCGCAATGGCTTTACCGCCGTCTGGACTCCGGAACGCCATTTCCACGCATTTGGGGGTCTCTATCCCAATCCATCAGTTATCAGTGCCGCACTGGCCTCTGCCACGAAACACATTCGCATACGAGCTGGTAGCGTCGTTATGCCTTTGCACCATCCCATTCGGGTTGCAGAGGAATGGTCAGTTGTTGACAACCTGTCAGATGGGAGAGTCGATTTAGCTTTTGCCAGAGGCTGGAATCCCAACGACTTTGTTCTGGCTCCAGATACCTATGCCGATAGCAAAGAAGTAATGTTCTCGGGTATCCAAACTTTACAAAAATTATGGCGAGGAGAGAGTGTACGACTTTCCAATGGTGTTGGCAAAGAAACCGAAATTAAAATTTATCCTTTGCCCAAGCAACGGGAATTGTCAATTTGGATTACCTGTACCGGTGGGAAAGAAAGGTTTGTAGAAGCGGGTGCGGGTGGATTTAACATTCTGACAGCGTTGTTGTTCCAACCGATCGAAGAATTGGCAGAAAAGATCCTCCTCTACCGTCAGGCTCGCACCGAGCATGGCTACGACCCGAACGGCGGCCATATTACGCTCATGCTCCATACCTTTGTTGGCGAAGATCTCGAAACGGTTCGCAATCTGGTGCGCGAACCATTCATCGAATACATCAAAAGCTCAGTGAATTTATGGCGACAGGGGTCTAAGAATCTGGACGAATTGACTCCGATCGAACAGGAAAAGCTACTGGCTTATGCCTTTGAACGGTACTTCCATACCAGCGCTTTGTTTGGCACGCCGAGTACGTGTTTGGAAATGGTAAAGCGATTGCAGGAAATTGGCGTTGATGAAATTGCCTGTCTGATCGATTTTGGCATTAGCGGCGATGTCGTTCTCGCTAATTTGAATTACTTAAACGAGCTCAGAAAGCTGGCAAATGGTGGCGACGATCCCAGTACAACTCGCCCCGATCTCGTGACGGGCGATCGCCTCGATGCTACGGAGCAAGCACAGCCTCGGTCTTTGCTTGCAGATTTTGGCAGCAAGACAAAAGTATCGGGCGGATTCGAGTCGCGCAAACCTGCAACGATCGCTGACGAGTCTTTAATTCGCGATCGCCAGACTCAAATAGCAACGCGCCCCGGACAAATCGAAGCCAAACAGTTACTCGATCTTTCTCGCGAAATCATCGTCCGGCAGATTGCACGATCGCTTGAGAAAACGCCAGATCTTATATCCATCAATAAGAGTTTTCACAGCCTTGGGATTGATTCCCTCAAAGCGATCGAAATCATGGAAACTTTGGGGACGAATTTTGATATTTCCCTCTCTCCTACGCTTTTGTTTGAATATCCAACGCTGGCCGACCTGACCGAATATTTAGTTCGGCAGCATGGAGAGAAGTTGGAGCAATATATCCTGGTAAACCATAAACTTACCCCGTTAAGTACTTTGCCTCTCCAGCCATCCTTCGCGATTTCCGATCCATCTCGTCAAGTGGGTTCGGGGAGTATTCAGAGCGATCGCTCTTCCGTTCGAGAGGAAGACATTGCAGTGATTGGCATGAGTTGTCGGTTCCCAAAATCTCCAGACCTGGATTCGTTTTGGCAACTCCTCAGTACGGGTAAAGATGCAATTTGTGAAGTACCTGAAAAGCGCTGGCGTTGGCAGGATTGGTATAGCGAAGATCCCCAAGCCACCAGCAATAGGACGTATTCCCGGTGGGGAGGGTTTGTCGACGATATCGATCTTTTCGATCCCCTGTTCTTTCAGATTTCGCCCAGAGAAGCCGAGTTAATGGATCCGCAGCAGCGCATCTTTTTAGAAGTAGCTTGGGAGTGTCTCGAACATGCCGGGTATGCCGCTGCCAGTCTGGCACAAACTCCAGTGGGTGTTTTTGTCGGATGTAGCAATAACGGTTATTACCAGCGCATCGCCCCGAAGCTGACTGCATCGGATTACAGTGCTGGTATCGGCAATCAAAATGCTATCATCGCCAACCGCGTTTCGTTCTTGCTTAACCTGCGCGGCCCGTCGGTTTTGGTGGACACCATGTGTTCCTCCTCGCTGGTGTCGCTGCATGCGGCATGTCAAAGCATTCGCCAGGGGGAATGTTCGATGGCGATCGCAGGCGGTGTGAATCTCCAACTATCGCCGGAATACTACGTCGCCATGAGTCGCATGAAAATGCACTCTCCCGATGGACGCTGCAAAACTTTCGATAGTCGGGCAAATGGCATTGTTCTTGGAGAAGGGGCTGGGGCAGTGTTGCTGAAACCGCTGCGTCAGGCTTTAGCAGATGGAGATACTGTTTATGCCACGATCAAGGGTTCAGCTGTAAATCACGACGGGCAAACCAACGGGCTAACGGCTCCCAATCCTCGCTCCCATGCAGAAGCGATCGCACAGGCATTGGCAGGGGCGGGTCTATCCGCAGATCGGATTTCTTACGTTGAAGCGCACGGTACGGGTACGTCTCTGGGAGATCCGATTGAAATTGAAGGATTAACCAAAGCATTTCGGCAGTCCACACAACACCAGCAGTTTTGTCGCATTGGCTCTGTGAAGACCAATATCGGACATCTAGAATCTGCTGCCGGAATTGCCCAGGTCATCAAAGTGATTTTGGCGCTACAGCACCGTCAAATCCCACCCAGTTTACATTTCGAACAATCAAATCCTCTAATTCCCTTTGCAGAAACACCGTTTATTGTAAATACCCAATTGCGTGCTTGGGAATCTGAAGGCTCGCGTCGAGCCGGTTTGAGTTCGTTTGGTATAGGCGGCACTAATGCCCATATTATTCTTGAAGAAGCGCCAGTTGTCGAGTCGAAAACATCCTCTGTGGAGCGGCCTATCCATCTATTAACCCTGTCGGCGAAAACGGATAAGGCGTTGCTGGAGTTAGTCGATCGCTATGCAACACATTTAGCTGCCCATTCAACGGCAACGTTAGCTGATATCTGCTTTACTGCCAATACGGGGCGATCGCATTTCTCCCACCGCTTGAGTATCGTTGCTGACTCAACCGTCGAACTATGTCTAAAATTATCTGCCCTAAAGAACGGCCAAAAACTATCGGGCGTTTATCTCGGGCAAGCGCAAGAGACGGCTCAACCCAAGATCGCATTTTTATTTACGGGACAGGGTTCTCAGTATGTGGGGATGGGACGGCAACTTTACGAAACGCAGCCCACTTTCCGTCAAACTCTAGACCTGTGTGCAGAAATCCTCAAACCTCATCTTGATCGACCTCTGCTATCCGTTCTCTACCCGCAATCCGGGGAACCTTCACGCTTGGATCGGACGGAATACACGCAACCCGCTCTGTTTGCCCTGGAATACGCTCTGGCACAGCTCTGGAGATCGTGGGGTGTAGAACCGACCGCCGTAATGGGGCACAGCGTTGGCGAATATGTTGCTGCTTGTGTGGCTGGAATATTCAGCTTGGAAGACGGACTGAAGCTGATCGCCGAACGGGCGCGTCTGATGCAGAACTTGCCGCCAGGAGAAATGGTGGCGGTGTTTGCTTCTGAAGCAGAGATTTTGGCATTGGTAGCACTCGATCCCAGCAAAGTGGTGATCGCAGCTTACAACGGCGAGCAAAATACTGCGATCTCCGGCGAGCCGCAGGCTGTTCGGAACATCTGCTCCGTTCTGGAGGCAAAAGGAATCCAAACAAGAAAACTCGCAACATCCCACGCCTTTCACTCACCGCTAGTGGAACCAATTCTGGAGGAATTCTATCGCGTTGCTGCTACAGTGACATACCATGCTCCGCAAATCGACTTCATATCTAATGTCACTGGTGAGAGGATGACTGCGGAGAATTTGAATCCTGAGTACTGGTGCCACCATCTCCGTTCTTCAGTGCAGTATGCCAAGAGCTTGCAGACGCTCCACTCTTCAGGTCAAGAGCTATTTGTGGAGATCGGCCCCAAACCGATCTTGCTGGGTATGGGGCGAAAATGTCTGCTAGAAGGCCAGGGAGTTTGGTTGCCGAGCTTGCGTCAAGGATACGAAGATTGGCAGCAAATCCTTCAGAGCTTAGGAGAACTCTACGTGCATGGAGTACGAGTCGATTGGTCGAGTTTTGACAGAGATTATTCCCGCCGCCGCGTGCAACTGCCGACCTATCCATTCCAGCGTAAGAGTTATTGGATTCAAACACAAGAAAAACCTCAAGATTCGATACCAGAAGACATGGGGAATGACATGACATTGCGTGAACACATCGGTGCATCGCCAAAGAGCGCTGTACTCGAAACGAATGCGACCGATCGACCTAAGCGATCGGAAACCATTCTGGAAAAGTTACATTCTCTGATGGCGAATCTTCTGAAAGCAGATCCCGAGGATATCGATTTTCATACGCCTTTCCTAGAAATCGGTGCTGATTCCCTGATGCTCGTCGATGCCGTTAGTTTTATCGAAAGCACTTATGGTATCAAAATAACTATTGGGCAATTGTTTGAAGAATTGAGTACCCTCGATGCTTTGGCCTCCTATATCGATCACAATTTGCCTCCAGAAATGCTCCCATTAGATTCGCATTCGGTCGAATCCGAACCCAACGTAGAAACCCATCAGCCCCTTAAACAGCCTGTTCGAGTAGCCGCACCAGTTGGACTTATCGAATCTATTCAGCGCGAAATGACTGCTACTCCTACAGCTTTAGCCGAGCAGGTGAAGCTTGCAATCCCCAATGGGAAGAGCGGATCAACATTCCCAGACGCTGCGATCTCGGAGACATCGCTTGAAAGGATCGTGATGCAGCAGCTTCAGGTAATGTCTCAACTCATGACCGAACAATTAGATGTCTTACGCGGCAAAAGGTCATCTAATGAGAAATCCCCGGTATCGCACAATGGAAATTCAGGGCGGTTGTGGGAGGAGCAAAACGGACAATCTAACTCAACCCATGAGCCAACGTCCCCAGTGGTGCATTTACCCAGACAAGCACTGACGCAAGCGATCGCTAAACATTCCACTCCTACCGTTCCTAAAGTTACCCTACCCCTGGAGTCAGCGACAACCCAGAATTCAAATTCGCTTCAGACACAACACCTACAAGCTTTCATTTCTGGCTATACGCAGCGAACCAAAACGTCAAAGCTGCGAGCGCAAACTTATCGATCCGTTCTAGCAGATAGTCGAGCGGTGGCAGGATTTCGTCCTTCGACCAAAGAGCTGGTCTATCCGATTGTGGGCGAACGGGCACAGGGTGCCAGAATTTGGGATGTCGATGGCAATGAATATATTGACCTCACGATGGGATTTGGGGTGCTGCTATTCGGCCATGCGGCACCATTCATTACGCAAGCTCTGGAGGAGCAAATTCAACGAGGTATCCAGATCGGTCCCCAGTCCGATCGCGCTGGAGAAGTGGCTGAGTTGATTTGCGAACTGACCGGGATGGAGCGAGTTGCCTTCTGTAATTCCGGGACGGAAGCGGTAATGACAGCCTTACGTCTGGCCCGCGCCGCTACGGGGCGCACCAAGATCGCGCTATTTGCTGGTTCTTATCACGGTCATTCCGATGGGGTTTTGGCGAAGGCATTACCAGACCAATTGGGCGCTGCGGCGATCGCCCCCGGAGTTTCTCCCCACGCTATAGCCGATACGATCGTACTGGAGTACGGACAACCGCAATCCCTAGAGATTTTACAAGCTCATGCCCATGAATTAGCTGCCGTGTTGGTCGAACCCGTGCAGGCTCGCCGACCCGATCTGCAACCGCGCGAGTTCTTACAGCAGTTGCGGCAATTCACAGCCTCTGCTGGTGTCGCTCTCATCTTTGATGAAGTACTGGTTGGTTTCCGCATCCATCCCGGTGGAGCGCAGGCGTGGTTCGGCATTGAAGCCGATATCGCCACCTACGGTAAGATTATTGGCGGTGGGTTGCCCATTGGCGTAGTTGCGGGGAAAGCTACCTACCTGAATGGCATTGACGGCGGTTTGTGGCACTATGGAGATGCCTCTTACCCTGCTGCGGAGAAGACATTCTTTGCCGGCACGTTCAACAAAAATCACTTGGGAATGAGCGTGGCGCGTGCTGCCCTCAGGTATATGAAGGAGAAGGGGGCGGCACTGCACCAAGAATTAAACCAGCGTACGGAGAGACTAGCGATCGCGCTGAATGACTTTTTTGAAAGCGAAGCAGTGCCGATCCGCATCGTGCATTTTGGTTCCCTATTCCGCTTTGATTTCTCTGGTAATTTCGATCTGCTGTTTTACCACCTGCTGTCCAGAGGTATCTATATCTGGGAAGGACGCAATTGCTTTCTGTCCACCGCCCATAGCGATCGCGATATCGACGATGTCATTCAGGCGGTTAAGGATAGTGTCAAAGCTCTGCAAATCGCTGGTTTAATTGCCAAGCGATCTGTTCGTGCGTCCAATTTGGATGAGTCTATCGCTGCTTCTACCGCCGTGGGAGAGCAAGAGCTAAAACAGCTAGGGGCGACAAAATCTGCATCGTTACTGCCAGTAATTCCAAGGGATGGAACGCTACCCCTATCTTTAGCGCAACAGAGATTGTGGTTCCTCGACCAGTTAGATTCTAATAGTGCCTTCTACAATCTCCCCGCTGCTGTGAGGCTGCAAGGAAAACTGAACGTTCCCGTTCTAGAGCAGAGCTTGCAGGAAATTATCCATCGCCACGAATCATTACGTACGAACTTTGTCGTGAAAGACGGTCAACCCTTTCAGATTATCCATTCAGAGATTGACTGGAAGTTAGATGTGGTGGATTTACAACATCTACCTGCCCATAAACGGGAAGACGAAGCGCAGCGTTCGGTTATTGCGGAGGCACAGCGTTCCTTCGATCTGGCAACCGATCCGTTGGTGCGGGCGACATTATGGGTGTTGTCTGGCAAGGACTTCATCTTACTGATGACTGTGCATCACATTATCTCTGATGGTTGGTCGATGGCTGTATTGGTGCAAGAAACGGCGGCGCTCTATACTGCTTTTTGTCAAGGGCAACCTTCTCCTCTATCCGAACTACCGATTCAGTACGTTGACTTTGCCGTTTGGCAGCGCCAGTGGTTGCGAGATGACGTTTTGCAGTCTCAACTGACCTACTGGCGGCAGCAACTAGCAGGGGCTCCCACCGTACTGGAATTGCCCAGCGATCGCCCTCGCCCTACAATGCAAACCGTGCGAGGAGCGCATCAACCCTTCCGCCTCTCTTTAGAACTGAGCGAGGCTTTGAGAAAGCTGAGTAGGAAAGAAGGTACCACCCTATTCATGACGCTGCTGGCAGCCTTTGATGTTTTGTTGTATCGCTATACCGGGCAGTCAGATTTTATCGTCGGTTCGCCGATCGCTAACCGCAATCGTCCTGAAACACAGGGATTAATTGGCTATTTTCTTAACATCCTGCTACTGCGTGCCGATCTGTCTGGCAATCCCAGTTTTCAGGAATTGTTGAAGCGCGGGCGTAAGGTAGCGTTGGGAGCCTACGCCCATCAAGACGTGCCGTTTGAGGAATTGATCGAAGTTCTGCAACCGATCCGAGATTTAAGTCACACACCGTTGTTCCAAGTGATGTTTATTCTTGACAATGCGAATCCCCTCTCCGAGCGACAACTTCCCGATCTAACCTGGATGGAAATGTCAGTTGAGAATTTCACCGCCAAGTTAGACCTGACCCTCACTCTAGAAAATAATCCCTCAGGATTGGTTGGTTCCTGGGAATACAACACAGACTTATTCGATGCCGCCACGATCGCGGGGATTGCAGAACATTTCCAAACCCTATTAGAAGGCATTGTATTGCACCCAGAGATGGCGATCGCTCAACTGCCGATGCTAACCGCGACAGAGCAACAGCAGTTACTGGTGGAATGGAATAATACCCAAGCAGACTATCCCTTAGACCAATGCATCCATCACCTAATCGAGCAACAGGTGGAACGCACTCCCGATGCCATTGCTGTCGTATTTGAAGATCGGCACCTCACCTACCAGGAATTGAACCAACGTGCGAATCAACTCGCCCATTACCTCAAAGAGCGCGGTGTAGGAACAGAGGTGCTGGTTGGCATTTGCCTCGATCGTTCCCTCAACCTCATTGTTGCTCTCCTGGCCATCCTCAAAGCAGGTGGCGCTTATATTCCCCTCGACCCCAACTATCCGCCAGAACGCCTGGAGTTAATGCTCTCCGACTCAAAGGCATCGGTACTGCTGACTACCTCAAATCTCCAGCCTCAGTCGAGCGATCGCCAGATTCAACTCATTTATCTCGATACTCACTGGACGGAAATTGCTACACATAACGATAGCAACCCCAATAACCCAGTACAGCCCGAGCAGCTTGCCTATACGATCTACACCTCCGGCTCCACTGGTACTCCCAAAGGCGTGATGGTGACTCACTGCAGCCTGGTTAATGCCTACTGGGCTTGGGAGTCCGCCTATAAGTTGCGCACCCGCACCCGCAGTCATCTCCAGATGGCGAACTTCTCCTTCGATGTCTTTACGGGCGACCTGGTGCGGGCTTTGTGTTCTGGTAGCAAGCTCGTTCTCTGCCCCAGGGAATTCCTGCTCTCTCCCCCGCAACTCTATCAACTCATGCGAGAACAAGCAGTGGATTGCGCGGAGTTCGTTCCTGCTGTCATCCGCAACTTGGTGGAGTATTTGGAGAAAACCGCACAGCATCTCGACTTCATGCAGATACTAGTTGTCGGTTCCGATAGCTGGTACGTGCAGGAATATCTGTCCTTCCAACGCTTCTGTGGGCCGCAGACCCGTTTGATTAACTCCTACGGTGTCAGCGAAGCCACGATTGACAGTAGTTATTTTGAAATTACAGCGGCAAACAACTTGCCCGCAGATGCACTGGTACCGATTGGCAAACCGTTTGACAATACGCAACTCTACGTACTCGACGCGCACATGCAAGCTGTCCCCGTGGGCGTGCCTGGCGAACTGCACGTAGGAGGGAGCGGACTGGCGCGAGGGTACTGCAACCGCCCGGAGTTGACACAGGAGAGGTTTGTTACCAATCCGTTCAGTTCTGACCCGCAAGCGAAGTTGTATAAGACGGGAGACCTGGTGCGATTTCTGCCAGACGGCAATTTAGAGTTGCTGGGACGAATCGACAATCAGGTAAAACTGCGAGGATTCCGCATTGAGTTGGGTGAAATCGAGTCGTTATTGAGCCAGCACCCATCAGTGGCGCAGGCAGCAGCGATCGTGCGGGAGGATGTAGCGGGAGATAAGCGCTTAGTTGCTTATCTGGTGGGTACGGAGTTGGAAGCGAGTGCCAACGACCTGCGTCAGTTCCTCAAGGAGAGGTTGCCGGAGTACATGGTACCGGCGGCGTTTGTCTTTCTAGATGCGCTGCCGCTCACGCCGAACGGTAAAGTCGATCGCCGCGCCTTACCTGCGCCAGACCTAGCTCAGCAATTAGAAAAGAGCTTTGTTGCACCCAGAACTCCAATCGAGCAGACACTGGCGGGAATTTGGGCGGAAGTTCTGGGTGTCGAACAAGTTGGAATTTACGATAGCTTTTTCGAACTGGGAGGACACTCCTTACTGGCCACCCAACTCGTCTCGCGGGTGCGAGCGGCTTTCCAAGTGGAATTGCCCTTGCGGAAACTATTCGAAGCTACGACAGTTGCAACTCTAGCGGAATGTATTCAAGCATTACAGCACGATACCGATACACCGCAGCGATCGGCACCGCCATTGCGACCTATGCCTAGGGACGGACAATTGCCCTTATCCTTTGCACAACAGCGGCTCTGGTTTCTCGATCGCTTAGAACCGAACAGTCCTTTTTACAACATCTCTTCAGCTGTGCGACTGCAAGGCAATCTGAACCTGACTGCCCTAGAACACAGCCTGAATGAAATCGTCCGCCGTCACGAAGCTTTACGCACCAGTTTTATCTCCCAAGACGGTCAAGCCATTCAGATCGTTCGTCCAACGCTTGCCTGGAAATTGGCAGTGGTAGACTTGCAAGATTTATCAGAGCGCGAGCGATCGCTAGAAACTCAGCGACTGGCGATCGCGGAAGCGCAGCGACCCTTCGATCTAGAAAACGATCCGTTGGTTCGAGCCACGTTACTGGTTGTGGGAGAGACAGAGCGCGTATTGCTCCTGACAATGCACCACATCGTTTCTGATGGCTGGTCGATGGGAGTATTTGTGCGAGAGATCGTCACGCTTTACGCTGCTTTCCAACAGGGCAGACTTTCACCGCTACCCGAACTCTCGATCCAGTATGCCGACTTTGCTGTCTGGCAGCGGCAGTGGTTGCAAGGGGAAGTACTAGAGGCTCAAATTGATTACTGGCAACAGCAGCTTGCGAATATTCCATCTGTATTAGAATTGCCTGCGGATCGTCCCAGACCTGCGGTGCAATCCTTTAGTGGCGCGCAACAAGTTTGTACGCTCCCAGTGGAACTTACGAAAGCGCTTGATGCGCTCGGTCGGCAAGAAGGTGCTACCTCCTTCATGGTGTTGCTAGCCGCATTCGATCTCCTGCTGTACCGCTACACGGAGCAGACGGATATTTTGGTTGGTTCTCCCATTGCTAACCGCCACCACGGCGAACTTGAAGACGCGATCGGGTTCTTTGTAAATACGCTCGTCCTCCGCACCGATCTATCCGGCAATCCCAATTTCCGCGAACTACTGGGACGAGTAAAGGAGATGACCCTAGCAGCCTATGACCATCAAGACCTGCCATTTGAGTTGCTGGTAGAGGCTTTGCAGCCAGAACGCAATCTCAGCCATACTCCCTTGTTCCAAGTGGCGTTCGTGCTTCAGAACGCTCCGATGCCAAAAATAGAGCTATCCGAGCTGACCCTGAGTCCGTTCGCGGTCGATAACCGCACGTCCAAATTTGATTTAACGCTGACGATCGAGGAAGCAGAGGAAGGATACGTAGGATTGTGGGAATACAACACCGACCTGTTCAATGCCGTCACGATCGCCCTCATGGCAGGGCACTACCAGACGCTATTGGAGAGCATCGTCGCTAAGCCAGAGCGGCCGATTTGCGAATTGCCCATACTGTCCGCAGCCGAGCAACACCAGTTACTGAATTGGAACGACACCCAGACCGACTATCCCCGCGATCTGTGCATCCATCAAGCGTTCGAACAACAGGTGGAACTTACCCCTGATGCCATTGCTGTCGTATTCGCAGAAGGGCAACTTACTTACAGAGAATTAAATAGCCGCGCCAATCAACTGGCTCGCTACTTGCAAACCCTGGGAGTGAGAGAAGAGGCACTGGTGGGACTATGCGTGGAACGCTCCCTCGACCTGGTGGTGGGGATGCTAGGCATTCTCAAAGCAGGAGGAGCTTACGTACCGCTCGACCCCAACTATCCTCAGGAACGCTTGAATTATATGCTGTCTGACGCGCAGGTGTCAGTCCTGCTGACCCAACAGCAACTGGTGAGGGGACTGCCCGAATTGCAGGTGAAGGCTGTCTGCCTAGATTCGGATTGGCAAATCATCGCTGCTGAAAGCAAAGACAATCTTCCCTGCGAGGTAAAGCCCGACAATTTGGCCTATGTCATCTATACCTCAGGCTCAACAGGCAAACCCAAGGGAGTTATGGTTCCCCATTGCGCCGTGAATCGACTGGTGTTGAATACTGACTACGTGCAGTTAGGATCGGGCGATCGCATTGCCCAGGCATCGAATGCGTCGTTCGATGCAGCAACTTTTGAGATTTGGGGAGCGCTGCTGAATGGTGCGAGGTTGGTGGGCGTACCGCAGCACATCGTGCTTTCGTTGCAGGAATTCGCGGATTATATTCGGGAGCATGGCATCAACGTATTGTTCTTGACCACGGCTCTGTTCAATCAGATTGCCAGCTTTGTGCCGCAGGCATTTGGATCGCTGCGCTATTTGCTGTTTGGCGGCGAGGCGGTCGATCCGAGGTGGGTGAGAGAAGTACTGCAAAACGGTTCTCCCCAGCACCTGTTGCACGTATACGGCCCCACAGAAAACACGACTTACTCTTCCTGGTTCCTGGTGCGGGAGGTAGACGAAACGGCGACGACGATTCCAATCGGAAGTCCGATTGCCAATACCCAGATCTACGTGTTGGATGGGAACATGCAACCAGTGCCTGTAGGAGTGCCTGGGGAGTTACATGTGGGTGGAGATGGTCTGGCGAGAGGGTATCTGAATCGACCAGAGTTGACGCAGGAGAAATTCGTTCCCAATCCATTTAGCCCCGACCCGCAGTCGCGTTTATACAAAACGGGAGACCTCGTGCGTTACTTGCCCGATGGAAATATTGAGTACATCGGACGTATTGACAATCAGGTGAAGATTCGCGGCTTCCGCATCGAACTCGGTGAAATCGAAACCGCTTTGCTCAGTCATCCTGCTGTGTTGCAAGCCGTTGCGATCGCTCGCGAAGACGAACTCGGCAGGAAACGCCTTGTTTCCTATGTCGTTTGCGATATTCAGCAAGTAGTAACCAGTAGCGAACTGCGGCAATTCCTTAAGGAAAAGCTACCGGAGTACGTGCAGCCATCTGCGTGCGTCCTTGTAGAGAGCTTCCCTCTGACTCCAAATGGCAAGATCGATCGCCGCGCCCTACCTGTGCCCGACCTGACGCAGCAACTGGAAGACGAGTTTATCGCTCCCAGAACAGAGGTCGAACAAAAGCTAGCAGAAATTTGGACGGAAGTTCTGGGTGTCCCGCAAGTTGGCGTTCGCGACAACTTCTTTGCGCTTGGTGGTGACTCCATTCTCAGTTTGCAGATTGTCGCGCGTGCAAATCAGGTAGGGATTCAGCTAACTCCGAAGCAATTGTTTGGCAATCAGACGATCGCAGAGTTAGCTGCAGTGGCAGGTACGGCGAAGCAGATTCAAACGGAGCAGGGATTGGTAATTGGAACTGTACCCCTGACGCCAATTCAGCAGTGGTTTTTCGAGCAGGAACAATCCGAACCGCATCATTTCAACCAATCGGTGATGCTATCGGTGCCCGCAGATTTGAATCCCGATTGCTTGGAGCAGGCGCTACAGTATCTAGTTCGGCATCACGATGCCCTGCGCTTGAGGTTCGATCGCAGGACTGAGAATGTTTGGGAGCAATCCAATGCGGGTTTAGACAATCCTATGAGATTGCAGGTCGTCGATCTGTCAGCCGCGTTACCCGAAGCCCAACTAGCCGAACTAGAGCGCATTGGCAGCGAGCAGCAGGTTAGCTTCGATCTGTCCGATGGCCTACTGATGAGAGCTATGTTGTTCCAGTTGGGGAGCGATCGCCCCAGTCGATTGCTGTTGATCGTCCATCACCTGGCAGTAGACGGAGTTTCCTGGCGCATCCTGCTAGAAGATCTGTTGCACGCCTACCAACAGGTTGGTCGCGGAGAATCAGTTCGACTCCCGCCCAAAACTACTTCCTTCAAAGATTGGGCAACTCGACTTGTAGAGTACGGCCAATCCGATACGATCGCTACCGAATTAGACTATTGGCTGGCAGATGTGGAGGCGATCGCAGTCCCTCTTCCCACCGATTATCCCGCAAGTCCAGAGGTAAATACCTTTGGTGCTGCGGCTCAGGTTTCTGTAGCGCTGAGTGAGGAACAGACAAGGGCTTTGCTCCAGGAAGTTCCTGCTGCCTACCACACTCAAATCAACGACGTACTCCTGACGGCGATGGTGCAAAGCTTTGCTCGGTGGACTGGCGATCGCAGCTTGCGAGTGAATCTCGAAGGTCACGGACGGGAGGACTTATTTGAAGATCTGGATGTATCGCGCACGGTGGGATGGTTTACCTCTATCTTCCCCGTTCGACTAGAACTACCAGAGGACAACCATCCAGGTAACGCGCTTAAGTTAGTAAAAGAGCAACTGCGACGGATCCCCAACCGGGGAATCGGATATGGAATTCTTTACTATTTGAACCGACAGGCAGAACGGCTCAAGGCACTGCCAAATGCAGAAGTAAGTTTCAACTACTTAGGTCAGTTCGATCGCGAATTATCGACATCGCCAGGATGGGAATTCGATCGAGCATCTGGCGGCGCAGAGCATTCGGCTCGCGAACGGCGCAGTCATTTGCTAGAAGCGAACGGATTGGTGGCGAACGGCAGGCTGCAAATCAATTGGATCTATTGCGAGAAGATCCATCATCGCAGCACGATCGAGCGTTTGGCTCAATGGTTTATAGAGGCTTTGCAAGCGCTCGTAGAGCACTGTCAATCCCCCGAAGCGGGTGGGTTTACACCATCCGATTTCCCCGAAGCGGAATTAAGCCAGGAAGAAATCGACGAAATCATGTTGGAATTTATCTTTTCCAAAGACTGATGCCGCTAAGCAGAACGAACTGATTGCAGAACGCAATGAAAAAGCAGGAGTGGACAATGACGATCGCTGACAAAACCAGTAATAGCAAAAATGTTGAATCTATTTATCCTCTCTCTCCCATGCAGCAGGGCATGTTATTCCATACGCTATATACCCCAGAGTCGAGGATGTACTTTCAGCATTTGACCTGCATGCTTCAGGGATGTTTGCAGGTGTCAGCGTTCGAGCAAGCTTGGCAGAGGGTTACAGAACGCCATCCAGTTCTGCGAACTGCCTTTGTTTGGGAGAAGCGCAGCAAGCCACTCCAGGTCGTTTGCAAATCTGTTAATTTACAGTGGAATCACCACGATTGGCGATCGCTCTCGTCGGACGAACAAAAAGAACGCCTGGGAGAGTTTTTGCAAGCTGATCGGGCACAAGGGTTCGAGCTAGATCGGCCTCCCTTGATGCACTTTACCCTGATCCGGGTAGCAGAGGATACCTACCAGTTTGTCTGGAGCTACCACCACCTGCTGATCGATGGCTGGTCGTTGCCGAATATCGTACGAGAAGTCTTTGCATTTTATGAGGTAATCGGTAGAAACGACGATCTCTACTTAAAATTGCCTCGCCCTTACCGCGACTACATTGCCTGGTTGCAGAAACAAGATAGTTCCAAAGCAGAAGCTTTCTGGCGGCAAAAACTCGCTGGCTTTATTGCCCCCACGCCTCTAAGCGTGGATCGCACGTTAGCAAACTACCAACCTCATTCCAGCTTCAGCGAGCAAGAAATCTACTTGCTGGAGGAAACCACTTTTGCCTTACAGTCATTTGTCCGCCAGCACCAGTTAACTCTCAATAACCTGGTACAGGGGGTATGGGCTTTACTGCTCAGTCGCTACAGTGGCGAATCCGATATCGCTTTTGGGGCAACGGTCTCCGGTCGTCCAGCCGAACTGTTCGGTGTGGAATCGATGGTGGGACTGTTCATCAACACCTTGCCAATTCGAGTTAAAATCCCTTCCGAAGCAGAACTTTTACCGTGGTTGAAGGCGTTGCAGGTTCAGCAGGTGGAGTTGGAGCAGTACGCCCGCACCCCGCTGGTAGATATTCAGGGTTGGAGTGATGTGCCTCGCGGTATGCCTCTGTTTGAGAGCATTGTGGTGTTTGAGAACTATCCTGTGGATGAATCCCTCAAGCAGCAGATTGCGAACCTGAACGTCTCTGACATTCGCAGTCTAGAACAAACCAACTTTCCACTCACGGTGGTCGCCTCCCCCGGCAAGCAGCTTCATATAAAGATTAGCTATGATACAAACCGTTTCGATGCCAGCACGATCGCCCGCATGTTAGGACATCTGCAGGCGTTACTAGCTGGATTCGTTGCGAAGCCCGAGCAGAAAATCGGAGACTTGTCTCTACTTACAGAACCAGAACGACAGCAGTTGCTAGTTGACTGGAACAGCAAGCAAGCCAACTACGCACAGGATCTGTGCGTTCACCAGCTATTCGAGCAACAAGTAGAGCGCAACCCGGATGCGATCGCAATCGTATTCGAAGATCGACAACTGACTTACGGGGAATTGAATGCGCGTGCCAATCAACTGGCGCACTACCTGCGAGAATTGGGTGTGGGGGCGGATACGTTGGTTGGAATCTGCGTGGAACGTTCCATAGAGATGCTGGTGGGCATTCTCGGTATTCTCAAAGCGGGTGGGGCGTACGTACCCCTGGATCCAGCGTACCCCCAGGAACGTCTGAGCTTTACGATCGCAGATTCCCAAATTCGGATACTGTTAACTCAGCAGTCTCAGCTATCCCATCTTCCCGTACATGAGGCTAAAGTTTTATGCCTGGACGGCGACTGGCAAAACATCGCTTCATACCCTTCGCAAAACCCGATCTCTCTTTCCACTCCTGAAAACCTGGCCTATGTCATTTACACCTCTGGTTCTACCGGTAAGCCCAAGGGGGTATTAATTAATCACGCTAATGTCACGCGTCTATTTGCAGCAACGGAACAGTGGTTCCATTTTAGCTGCCAGGACGTATGGACGTTGTTTCATTCCTTTGCCTTTGACTTTTCCGTGTGGGAAATCTGGGGGGCGTTGATTTATGGCGGACGGTTAGTCGTCGTGCCCTATTGGATTAGCAGATCGCCAGAAGCTTTCTATGAATTACTTTGTCAAGAGCAGGTGACCGTTCTCAATCAGACTCCTTCAGCTTTCCAACAATTAATTCAAGCCGAGCAGGGTCTAGCAAGTTCGGGAAATCTGGCCTTGAGGTTGGTAATCTTTGGCGGTGAAGCATTAGAGCTGCAAAGTTTGAAGCCATGGTTCGATCTCCACGGTGATGTATCGCCTCAGTTGGTGAATATGTATGGCATTACCGAAACAACCGTACACGTCACCTATCGCCCTATTACGCTGCTAGATCTTCAAGAGAGTAAAGGTAGCGTTATCGGTTGCCCGATTCCCGATCTTCAGGTTTACGTCCTGGACGCGCAGCAACGGTTACTTCCCATTGGCGTTCCCGGTGAGATATACGTGGGCGGGGCAGGCTTGGCGCGCGGGTATCTGAATCGCCCGGAATTGACTCAGGAGAGATTCATTATCAATCCATTTAGTGATCGCCCGCAGGCACGGTTGTACAGGACTGGGGACTTAGCAAGGTATTTGCCCAATGGAGAATTAGAGTATCTGGGGCGGATCGACAATCAAGTCAAAATTCGCGGTTTCCGCATCGAATTGGGAGAGATAGAAGCAGCGCTGAGCCAGCATCCAAACGTACTGCAGACTGTCGTACTGGCGCGAGAAGACTTACCGGGCAATAAGCGTCTGGTTGCCTATTTCGTATGCAGCGAACAGATACCCACTGCGAACGACCTGCGCCGATTCCTTCAGGAAAAACTGCCCGAACACGCTATCCCTGCGGCATTCGTATTTTTGGAAACCTTTCCCTTGACGCCGAATGGCAAGATCGATCGCCGCGCCCTACCTTCTCCCGACCTTACAAAGCAACTGGAAGAGAACTTTGTCGTCCCCCGCACCCCCACCGAACATACGCTAGCGCAAATTTGGGCAGAAGTACTCGGCATCGAACGAGTCGGCATTCGCGATAACTTCTTCGAATTGGGCGGCGATTCCATCCTCAGCCTGCAAATTATTGCGAGAGCGAATCAAGCAGGATTGCAACTAACGCCAAAACACTTGTTTGGCAACCAGACGATCGCCGAATTGGCAACCGTTGTTGGCACCAGTACCAAAATTCAAGCGGAACAGGGATTCGTTACTGGTACCGTTCCCCTGACGCCAATCCAGCATTGGTTCTTCGAGCAGGAGCAACCCGAGCCGCATCACTTCAACCAATCGGTCGTACTCTCGGTGCCTGCAGATATCAAATCCGAATTATTGCAACAAGTATTGCAGCGACTGATATACCATCACGATGCTTTGCGCTTGCGGTTCGAGCGCGTCAACTCTGGCTGGGAGCAGCAGAATGCAGGTTTTGAGAAAACGGTGTCATTGCAGGCGATCGATTTATCCGCGAAGTCGCCTGAAGTCCAACGTTCTGAGATGGAAAGTATTGGCAGCGAATTGCAAGCCAGTCTGAGCTTCTCAGATGAGCCACTGATACGAGCGGCACTGTTCCAGTTAGGTAGCGACACACCTGGTAGATTGCTGTTAATTATTCATCACCTGGCAGTCGATGGTGTTTCCTGGCGCATCATCTTAGAAGATTTAGTGACTGCGTACCAACAACTCGTTAGTTTACGTGGCGCAGCCAATCGCGACGAAACAATTGCTTTCCCCGCTAAAACGACTTCCTTCCGTTACTGGGCGCAACGACTTACTGAATACGCCCAATCCGATGCTCTTTTGTCTGAACTTTCCTATTGGCTCGAACAAGCCAAAAGAGAACTTCCCCCTCTTCCCACAGACAACCCTACGGGTCTAAACACCGTCGCTTCAGCCACGACGATCGTCGTCACCCTGAGCGAAACCGAAACCCACTCCCTACTGCAAGAAGTTCCCAAAGCCTACAATACGAAGGTAAATGACATTTTGCTGGCTGCCTTAGCTTTGACAATGCGCGAGTGGACGGGGCAAAACGTACAGCATCTCAACTTGGAAGGGCATGGGCGAGAAGACTTGTTTGAGGAAGTGGATCTCTCTCGTACGGTAGGTTGGTTCACGTCGATATTCCCCATCGGACTCGAACTAGAAGACACGACGAATCCCGAAGGTATCTTGAAGTCGGTCAAAGAACAATTGCGTCAAATTCCTCTCAAGGGCATTGGCTATGGTGTCCTGCGCTATCTCAGAGGGGATGAGGCGATCGCCGCCAAACTGAAAGCATTATCCCCTCAGATCGGTTTTAATTACCTTGGGCAATTCGACCAAACCCTCGATCGCACTGCCAGGTTTCAACTAACGATGGAGGCAATTGGTTCGTCGCAGAGTTTAGACGGACATCGGATTCACCTGTTGGATATCAACAGTTTTATCGTCAAAGGTCGGCTCCAGATCGATTGGACGTACAGCAGCAACATCCACGAGGCCGAGACCATCGATACCCTGGCACGAGTATTCGTCCAACAGCTACGTTCTCTGATCGATCGCTGTCTATCCCCTGAAGCGGGTGGTTACACCCCCAGCGATTTTCCCCTGGTCAGGTTGAGCCAACCCCAACTCGATCGAGTATTGTCTGGTTTGCAGAGCCAGTTCGCGTGGAAGGATTTGGAAGACCTGTATCCGCTATCCCCCACCCAACAGGGGATGCTATTCCACAGCGTGTATTCTCCCGATTCTGGCGTATATGTCGAACTATTGAGCTGCGTCTTGCGGGGCAATCTGGACGTGTCAGCCTTCGAGCGAGCGTGGCAGCAGGTAATCGCCCGCCATCCCATTTTTCGCACTGCGTTTCTGTGGCAGCAAGAGCAACCTCTACAACTGGTCTATCGGCAAGTACCTCTAGCGATCGCCGTACAGGACTGGCAAGGTTTATCCCCTAATCAACAGCAATACCTCCTGGATGAATTACTAGAATCAGAACAGAAGCATGGTTTCGATCTGACGCAAGCTCCATTAATGCGCTTGTATCTCTTTGCACTGAGCAGCGAAACCTACCAATTTGTCTGGAGCCATCACCATTTATTGCTGGATGGCTGGTCGTTACCGCTGATACTTAAGGAGGTCTTCGATCTCTACGATGCGATCGTTGCTGGGCAAACTCTTCACTACCAACCAGTAGTATCCTACAGGAATTACATTGCCTGGTTGCAGCAGCAGGATATGGATAAAGCCCAGGCATACTGGCAGCAGAAACTTCAGGGCTTTGCAGCACCCACTCCTCTGAATGTAGAAAGACTCGACAGCGTTAGTTTACGTGGCGTAGCCAATCGCTCTCACGAACCCCATGGAGGATTCGATACCCAGCAACTCCAGCTATCACCAGAAGCTACAACTGCATTGCAGTCGTTTGCTCGCCAGCACCAACTGACCCCGAACAACCTCCTACAGGGAGCCTGGGCGCTATTGCTAGCAGGCTACAGCGGCGAATCCGATGTGGTGTTTGGCGCTACGGTCTCTGGCCGTCCGCCCGCTCTCTTGGGAGTGGAATCGATGGTAGGACTGTTCATCAACACTCTACCCATGCGCGTGCAAGTAGCAGGAGACACCGAATTGTTGGCGTGGCTGAAGGCATTGCAATCGCAACAGGTAGAAACGGAACAGTATGCCTACACGCCGCTGGTAGAGATTCAGAACTGGAGCGACGTACCGCGCGGTATGCCCCTATTCGAGAGCATCGTTGTATTCGAGAACTATCCCGTGGATGCCTCGTTGCGACAGCGCCGGGGCAGTTTGGAATTTTCAGAGGTGCGGGGCATCGAGCAAACGAATTATCCACTGACGGTGGGTGTGGTTTTGGGCGGAGAGTTATCAGTGAATATCAGTTACGATCGCAGCCGTTTTGATGCAGACACCATTACCCGCATGCTCGGGCATCTCAAGACGTTGCTGGAAGGAATGGTGTCTTGCCCAGAGCTACCGATTGCCCAATTGCCCCTACTGACAGCACCAGAGCAAAAACAATTATTAGCGGACTGGAACGATACGCAGGTAGACTATCCCTTCGATCGGTGCATCCACCAGCTTTTCGAGCAACAGGTGGAACGCACTCCCGATGCTGTCGCAGTCGTATTTGCAGAGCAGCATCTCACCTACCGAGAACTAAATCGGCGAGCCAATCAACTGGCACGCCACTTGCAGACTCTGGGCGTGAAAACAGAAGTGCTGGTAGGCATTTGCGTGGAGCGCTCCCTAGAGATGGTAGTGGGACTGCTCGGCATCCTCAAGGCAGGTGGGGCTTACGTTCCCCTCGACCCCGACTATCCACAGGAACGCTTGCGTTTCATGTTGGCCGATACGCAGGTTTCAGTGCTATTGACCCAAAAGCACCTTGAGGATAAGTTACCAGAGCACGGCGCACAATTCGTATATGTGGATGAGTGGCAATCGGATCTTGCCCCACAGGATTGGGAAAATCCAGTTAGTCAGACCAACTCGAAGAACTTAGCTTACATCAACTATACATCCGGTTCCACAGGACAACCGAAGGGAGTGGAGGTTTTGCATCAGGGCGTACTGCGTTTGTTGTTCGGCGTAGATTACGTTTGCCTGGATGCAGACCAAAGATTGCTGCAAATGGCTCCCATCTCTTTTGATGCCTCTACGTTTGAGATTTGGGGAGCATTATTGCATGGCGGGCAATGCGTGCTCTTCCCAGGCAAGATACCGACAACTCGGGAATTGAGCCACGAAATCGAAAAACGCGGCATTACTACGATGTGGCTAACTGCCGCTTTGTTCAATTCAATTGTCGATGAGTCTCCAAGCGCGCTCTCTGGAATAAGACAGCTAGCGATCGGTGGCGAGGCGCTCTCTGTTGCTCACGTTCGGATAGCCCACGAAAATCTACCATCGACACAAATTATCAATGGTTATGGCCCTACGGAAAGTACGACTTTTGCTTGTTGCTATCTAATTCCTCGCGAACTGAACGAACGTACAAAGTCAATTCCCATCGGTCGTCCGATCGCGAACACGCAAGTCTATCTTCTAGATGCACATCTACAACCAGTTCCCGTAGGCGTACCTGGGGAGTTGCATATTGGCGGGGATGGCTTGGCTCGCGGCTACCTGAACCGCTCCGAATTAACGGCAGAGAAATTCATTCCCAATCCGTTTAGCTCCGACCCGCAAGCGCGTTTGTATAAAACGGGAGATCTGGTGCGTTACTTGCCCGATGGCGGCATTGAATATATCGGACGTATTGACAATCAGGTGAAGATTCGCGGCTTCCGTATCGAACTCGGCGAAATCGAAACCGCTCTGCTCCAGCATCCTGCCGTGTTGCAAGCCGTGGCGATCGCTCGCGAACACGATCCAGGGAAGAAACGCCTCGTTGCCTATATCGTTTGTAATACCTCTCAGAACGCAGCGATCGGCGAGTTGCGACAATTCCTCAAGGAAAAGCTACCGGAATACATGCTGCCCTCGGCGTTTGTCTTCTTGGAATCGCTGCCGCTGACTCCGAATGGCAAGATCGATCTCCGCGCCCTACCCGCACCCGACCTGACGCAGCAACTGGAAGAGAACTTTGTCGCTCCTCGAACAGAGGTCGAACAGAGATTGGCAAAGATTTGGGCGGAGGTTCTGGGTATCGAGCAGGTGGGCATTCGCGATAACTTCTTCGAATTAGGTGGCGACTCCATTCTCAGCCTGCAGATCGTCGCGCGTGCAAATCAGGCAGGGATTCAGCTAACTCCGAAGCAATTGTTTGGCAATCAGACGATCGCCGAGTTAGCAGGTGTGGCAGGCATGGCAAAGCAGATGCAAGCGGAACAGGGCTTGGTAACCGGTAGCGTTCCCCTAACGCCAATTCAACACTGGTTCTTCGAGCAAGAGCAGTCCGAACCCCATCATTTTAATCAATCGGTAGTGCTATCGGTGCCTGCTGATTTGAATCCCGACCGATTGGAGCAAGTGCTACAGCATTTGGTTAGACATCACGATGCCCTGCGCTTGCAGTTCGATCGCGTCGATTCCGGCTGGGAGCAGGTCAATGCTGATGTTAGCAAATCCTTGGCATTGCAGGTATTCGATCTTTCCAAGAAGTCATCCGAAGAACAGCAGTCCGCTTTGGGAACAATTGGTAATGAATTGCAGGCTAGCCTGAGTCTCTCGGATGGTTTGCTGATACGGGTAGCGCTGTTCCAATTCGGCAGTGATCGCCCTAGTCGATTGCTGGCGATCGTGCATCACCTGGCAGTAGACGGAGTTTCCTGGCGCATCTTGCTAGAAGATCTATCGAACGCTTACCAACAGGTTATTCGTGGAGAATCAATTCAACTCCCGCCCAAGACTACTTCCTTCCAAGATTGGGCAATCCGACTTGTAGAGTACGCTCAAACCGATACTCTTTCCTCCGAGCTTTCGTATTGGCTCGAACAAGCCAACAAACAACTTTCTCCACTCCCCACGGATGACCCAGCAGGTAAAAACACCATTGCCTCTGCTGCTACAATCTCCGCCTCTATGAGTAGCGCCGAAACCCATGCATTGCTCCACGAAGTGCCTAAAGCCTACAACACGCAAGTGAATGACATCCTGCTTGCAGCCTTAGTCATGGCAACGAATCAATGGACGGGTGGCAGCGGCTTGCGGCTTGACCTGGAAGGACATGGGCGAGAAGACCTATTTGATGAGGTCGATCTATCCCGCACGGTCGGGTGGTTCACGACGACGTTCCCAGTAGTACTCGATCAGGTAGATACTAACCAACTGGGCGATACCCTGAAGTCAGTCAAGGAACAGTTACGCGGTATTCCTAACAAGGGCATAGGTTACGGATTGTTGCGTTACCTATGCGAAGATACCGAAGTTGTCCACCAAATACAGAACTATCCATCTGCTGAAATCAGCTTTAACTACCTGGGACAATTCGACCGAACCCTAGATCGCACTTCTGAGTTTCAACTGACGACAGAGTCGATCGGTTCTCCACAGAGTTCGATCGGACAGCGAGCTCACCTGTTGGATATAAACTGCTTTATTGCCGAAGGTCGGCTTCAGATTGATTGGACGTATAGCACCAACATCCACCGCGCTGAGACGATTGAAAGTCTTGTCAAAGCGTTTGTCTGTCAATTGCAATCTTCGATCGCTCATTGCATCTCCCCCGATGCAGGTGGCTATACTCCCAGCGATTTCCCCCTGGCTAAGCTGAATCAAGCCCGACTCGACCAGATTGCATTCGATTTGCAGGACAGCTCGACCTGGAAGAATTTGGAAGACCTCTATCCGCTGTCGCCTGCCCAGCAGGGAATGCTATTCCACAGCGTGCTTGCGCCTGACTCTGGGGTGTACGTGGAGCTATTCAGTTGCACTTTGCGGGGTAGGTTGAATCTGACAGCATTCGAGCAAGCGTGGCAACAGGTGATCGCTCGCCATGCCATCCTCCGCTCAGCCTTCCTCTGGCAGCAAGATCGCCCCCTGCAACTGGTGTATCGACAAGTCGATTTGCCTCTGGGCATGCAAAACTGGCGTTCCTTTACGCCTGAAGTCCAGCAACAGCAAATCGTAGAGTTGCTAGATTTAGAACACAAACAAGGCTTTGACCTCGGGCGCGCTCCCTTGATGCGCCTGCATCTAATCGAATTGGATGCCGACGCGCATCAATTTATCTGGAGCTATCACCACTTACTGCTGGATGGCTGGTCGTTACCGCTCGTTCTCAAAGAAGTCTTTGACAGGTATGATGCCCTCTGTGCGGGAGTTTCTCTCCGCAGCGAACCAACGGTAGCCTACCGCAAATACATTGCCTGGTTGCAGCAGCAGGACGCGGACAAAGCCCAAACATACTGGCAGCAGAAACTACAGGGCTTTACCGCCCCCACTCCCCTGAATGTAGAAAGACCTCACAGCAATCGCCAGCAATTCTCCGACTACAGCGATCGCACAATTTTGTTGAGTGCCGAAACTACAACCGCACTCCAGTTGTTTGCCCGCCAGCACCAACTGACTCTGAACAATCTGATGCAGGGAGCCTGGGCGCTATTACTGGCAGGTTATAGCGGCGAATCCGATGTAGTATTTGGCGCTACGGTATCCGGACGTCCACCCACTCTAGTTGGCGTGGAATCGATGGTAGGACTGTTCATCAACACCCTACCGATGCGCGTGCAGTTGGGAGGAGACACCGAACTATTGCCGTGGCTGAAGGCATTGCAATCGCAGCAAGTAGAAACGGAACAGTATGCCTACACGCCTCTGGTCGAGATTCAGAACTGGAGCGACGTACCGCGCGGTACGCCCCTATTCGAGAGCATCGTGGTGTTTGAGAACTATCCCGTCGATGCCTCATTAGGACAACGCCAGGGCAGCTTGGATGTCACGAACGTACGCGGCATCGAACAAACAAACTATCCACTGACGGCGATCGTGGTTCTGGGCGAGCAGGTATCGGTGAATATCAGCTATGACCAGAGCCGCTTTGATGCAGACACCATTACCCGCATGCTCGGACACCTCCAGACGTTGCTAGAAGGAATGGTATCCAGTTCAGAGCAGTCAATCTCACAACTACCCTTACTGACCACATCGGAACGACAGCAATTATTGGTGGAGTGGAACGACACGCAGGCAGACTATCCCCGCGATCATTGCATCCACCAGTTATTCGAGCAACAAGTAGAGCGCACTCCCGATGCCGTCGCTGTTGTGTTTGAAGAGCAGCAACTGACTTACAGAGAATTGGATTGGCGCTCGAATCAACTTGCTCATTACCTACAGACGCTGGGCGTGAAACCAGAAGTACTTGTAGGCATTTGCGTCGAACGCAACCTCGATATGGTAGTGGGAATGCTCGGTATCCTCAAGGCAGGAGGAGCCTACGTCCCACTCGACCCCAATTATCCCCAGGAACGCTTGCAATTCATGCTGGCCGATGCCCAGGTGCCAGTCCTGCTGACCCAACAGCACCTCGTAGAAATACTTCCCGAACATGGTGCCCAAGTTGTTTGTTTGGACGACTGGGAAGCGATCGCCCAATTCAGCAGTGCCCCTTGCTCCAGCGATATCAAGCCCGACAATCTGGTTTACGTTCTCTACACCTCTGGCTCGACTGGCAGACCCAAGGGAGTGGCGATCGAACATCGCAGTCCAGTGGCCTTAGTGTCCTGGGCGAAAGAAGTCTTCACGAGCGAACAAATAGCTGGAGTTCTGGCTTCCACTTCTATCTGTTTTGATCTTTCCGTATTCGAGCTGTTCGTACCGCTGTGTTGGGGAGGGAAAGTCATCCTCGCGGAAAACGCTTTGCAACTCCCTACCTTATCAACCGCCGAGCAAATAACGCTGATTAATACCGTTCCCTCTGCGATTACCGAATTAGTTCGAGTCAACGGGATACCGAATGGAGTCAAAACGGTCAATCTGGCGGGCGAACCACTGCAAAATCAACTGGTGCAGCAGATTTATCAGCAGGATAACATCCTACAGGTATTCAACCTGTACGGCCCCTCGGAAGACACCACTTATTCCACCTTTGCAGCGATCGCCAGAGGAACGAATACATCACCGCCCATCGGTCGTCCCATTGCGAATACACAAGTCTACATTCTCAACCAGAACCTTCAACCAGTGCCTATCGGCGTACCTGGAGAATTGCATATTGGGGGAGCGGGATTGGCTAGAGAGTACCTCAACCGTCCTGAATTGACCCAAGAGAAATTCATTGCTAATCCTTTCAGCACCGACCCACAGGCGAGGCTATACAAGACAGGAGATTTAGCTCGATATTTACCAGATGGCAATATTGAATATCTGGGACGTATCGACAACCAGGTGAAGATTCGCGGGTTCCGTATCGAGTTGGGTGAAATCGAGGCGGCGCTGAGCCAACATCCAACTATATCGCAGACGGCAGTAATTGCTCGCGAGGACGAACCAGGAACTAATCGCTTGGTTGCTTATCTGGTATGCGATTTTGCACAAACATCTCAAACGCTTACGGTAAATGAGCTTCGACAATTCCTCAAGGAAAAGCTCCCGGAATACATGCTGCCATCGGCGTTTGTCTTTCTGGAAGCACTGCCGCTGACTCCGAATGGCAAGATCGATCGCCGCGCCCTCCCCGCACCCGACCTGACGCAGCAACTGGAAGAGAACTTTGTCGCTCCTCGAACAGAGGTCGAACAGAGATTGGCAAAGATTTGGGCAGATGTTCTGGGCATCCAGCAGGTGGGCATTCGCGATAATTTCTTTGAGCTAGGCGGTGACTCCATCCTCAGCTTGCAAATTGTTGCGAGAGCGAATCAAGCAGAATTGCAACTGACTCCCAAACAGCTATTTGCCAATCAGACGATCGCCGAACTAGCGACTGTTGTCGGCACCAGTGTAAAGATTGAGGCAGAACAAGGTTTGGTGACAGGTACCGTTCCCTTGACGCCAATCCAGCATTGGTTCTTCGAGCAGGAGCAACCCGAACCGCATCACTACAATCAATCGGTACTGCTATCGGTGCCTGCTAATATTCAATCCGAACTATTGCAGCAAGGTTTGCAGCAACTGGTATTGCATCACGATGCCCTGCGTCTGCGGTTTGCACGCACCGATACGGGCTGGGAGCAGATCAACTCTGATATCACCGAAGCATTAACTTTGCAAGTAATCGATCTATCTGAAAAATCTGCTGAAGAGCAGCAGACTGCATTAGAAGCGATCGGCAACGAGTTACATGCGAGCCTGAACCTCTCAAATGGCTCCTTGATGCGAGCAGTGCTGTTCCAGTTTGGGCACAATATACCAGGACGATTGCTGGCGATCGTGCATCACCTCGCAGTCGATGGTGTTTCCTGGCGTATCCTACTAGAAGATTTGGTGACTGCGTACCAACAGCTCAGTCGCGAAGAAACAATTGCTCTCCCCGCTAAAACTACTTCCTTCCGTTACTGGGCGCAACGACTTGCCGAATACGCCCAATCCGATACCCTGTCATCCGAGCTTGCCTATTGGAATAAACAATCCAAGAAACAACTTCCCTCTCTTCCGATAGATAACCCTAAAGGGGAAAACACGATTGCTTCCGCAGCAACCATCTCTGTTTCTCTGACAGATACCGACACCCGCGCTCTACTCCAGGAAGTCCCTAAAGCATATAACACGCAGATGAACGATGTTCTGCTTACTGCGCTGGGGCGGGCAATGCGGAACTGGACGGGTAGCAGCGGATTGCGTTTGGATCTAGAAGGACACGGACGGGAAGATCTGTTTGACGAAGTGAATATCTCTCGCACAGTTGGGTGGTTTACAACCTTATTCCCCGTAGTACTCGACCTTGAGGGCACTGCATCTCCTCAGGATGCCTTGAAGTCAGTCAAGGAACAGTTGCGCGGCATTCCTAACAAGGGTATGGGCTATGGATTACTGCGCTATCTAAGCGAGGGGACAAAGGTTGGAATCCAATTGCAGGACTCTCCATCTGCGGAAATCTGTTTCAACTATCTCGGTCAATTCGATCAAACTCTGGAAACTTCCTCGGAATTTCAACTGACTGCGGAGTCAATTGGGTCTCCACAAAGTTTAGCAGGGAAGCGATCGCATCTATTAGAAATCAATAGTTTCATCGTTGAAGGGCAGCTCTTACTCAATTGGACGTACAGTACTAACATTCATCAAGCTGCTACGATCGAGCAACTGGTTGAGGCGTTTGTCAGGGAACTGCGATCGCTGATTGCCCACTGCACCTCATTAAATGAGGGTGGTTATACGCCTAGCGATTTCCAATTAGCTACGATTACGCAATCGGAACTCGATCGCCTCACCTCTGGACTGACAAACTGGAGAGATCTGGAAGACCTGTATCCATTGTCTCCCACACAACAGGGCATGGTATTCCACAGTTTGTTCGCGCCCGATTCTGGCGTTTATGTGGAACTATTCAATTGCACCTTGCAAGGCGATCTGGACGTGGTAGCGTTCGAGCAGGCTTGGCAGCAGATTATCGAACGCCATGCTACCTTCCGCACCGCGTTCCACTGGCAGCAAGAACAACCCCTGCAACTGGTATATCGCCAGGCAAACCCGCCATTGCACCTGCAAGACTGGCGTTCTTACTCTGATGAAGTCCAACACCAGCAATTAGAAGCACTGCTGGAGTCAGAACAGCAGCAAGGTTTTGACCTCGCGCACGCTCCCTTGATTCGCCTGCACCTGATCCAGATGAGCAGCAAAACTCACCAGTTTGTCTGGAGCCATCATCACTTGCTGTTGGATGGCTGGTCGTTACCGCTTGTCCTTAAAGAAGTCTTCGATAGGTATGAAGCCCTTAGAGTGGGAACCACTCTCCCGATCCAACCAACAGTCGCCTACCACAAATACATCGCCTGGTTACAGCAGCAGGACATGGGCAAAGCTCAAACGTACTGGCAGCAGAAACTACAGGGCTTTACCGCCCCCACTCCCCTGAACATAGAGAGGTTCTATACCGATCGCCAGCAGCATATCGGATTTGACACGCAACAACTCCAGCTATCGCGAGAAACCACAATCGCCCTTCAGTTGTTTGCCCGCCAGCACCAACTAACTCTCAACAATCTGATGCAGGGAGCCTGGGCGCTATTACTGGCAGGTTATAGCGGCGAATCCGATGTAGTATTCGGTGCTACGGTATCCGGTCGTCCACCCGATTTGATGGGAGTGGAATCGATGGTGGGACTGTTTATCAACACCCTACCAATGCGCGTGCAAGTGGAAAGAGACACCGAACTGTTGCCGTGGCTGAAGGCATTGCAATCGCAGCAGGTAGAAACGGAACAGTATGCCTACACGCCTCTAGTCGAGATTCAGAACTGGAGCGACGTACCTCGCGGTACGCCCCTATTCGAGAGCATCGTCGTATTCGAGAACTATCCCGTCGATGCCTCCTTGAAACAGCGTAAAGGTAGTCTGGATGTCACGAACGTACGCGGCATCGAACAAACGAACTATCCCCTGACGGCGATCGTCGTGCTGGGCGAACAAGTGTCGGTGAATATCAGCTATGACCAGAGCCGCTTTGATGCAGACACCATTACCCGTATGCTCGGACATCTCCAGACGTTGCTAGAAGGAATGGTATCCAGTCCAAAGCAGATCGTTACCCAATTGCCTTTACTCACAGCAGCAGAGAAGCAGCAATTGCTAGTTGACTGGAACGACACGCAAGCAGATTATCCCAAGGAATACTGTATCCATAAGCTATTCGAGCAACAAGTTGAGCGCACTCCCGATGCTGTCGCCGTCGTATTTGGAGAGCAGCATCTGACTTACAGAGAATTGGATCGGCGATCGAATCAACTCGCTCATTACTTGCAGGCACTGGGCGTAAAAAACGAAGTACTTGTTGGGATTTGCGTGGAACGCAACCTCGATATGGTAGTGGGAATGCTCGGTATTCTCAAGGCAGGAGGAGCCTACGTCCCGCTCGACCCCAATTATCCCCAGGAACGCTTGAGCTTCATGCTGGCTGACTCTCAGGTGTCGGTGTTATTAACTCAACAGCAATTGATAGAAACCCTTCCCAAACATAGCGCTCAGGTTGTTTGTTTGGACGACTGGGAAGCGATCGCCCAATTCAGCGACGAGCCTTGTCCCAGCGATATCAAGCCCGAAAATCTGGTTTACGTTCTCTACACCTCTGGCTCGACTGGCAGACCCAAGGGAGTGGCGATCGAACATCGCAGTCCCGTTGCCTTAGTGCCCTGGGCGAGAGAAGTCTTTACGAGCGAACAAATAGCAGGAGTTCTGGCATCCACTTCTATCTGTTTTGACCTCTCCGTATTCGAGCTATTCGTACCCCTGTGTTGGGGAGGGAAAGTCATCCTCGCAGAAAATGCTTTGCAGCTACCGACCTTATCAACTGCCGAGCAAGTAACGCTGATTAATACCGTTCCCTCTGCGATTACCGAGCTAGTTCGAGTCAATGGCATACCGCAGGGAGTCAAAACAGTCAACCTGGCAGGCGAACCACTGCAAAATCAACTGGTACAGCAGATTTATCAGCAGGATAACATCCAACAGGTATTCAACCTGTACGGCCCCTCGGAAGACACCACTTATTCCACCTTTGCGGCGATCGCCAAAGGAACGAATACCCCACCGCCCATTGGTCGGCCCATTGCTAATACACAAGTCTACATTCTCAACCAGAACCTTCAACCAGTGCCCATCGGCGTACCTGGAGAATTGCATATTAGTGGTGCGGGATTAGCCAGAGAGTACCTCAACCGTCCTGAATTGACCCAAGAGAGATTCATTCCTAACCCATTCAGCGATGACCCACAGGCGAGGCTATACAAGACTGGAGACTTAGTTCGATATTTACCAGATGGCAATATTGAGTATCTGGGACGGATTGACAACCAGGTGAAAATTCGCGGATTCCGCATCGAGTTGGGTGAAATCGAGGCGGCACTGAGCCAACATCTAACTATATCGCAGACGGCAGTAATTGCGCGCGAAGACGAACCAGGCAAGAAACTCCTCGTTGCTTATCTGGTATGCGACTCGGAGCACAATCCTGCGGCGAACGACCTGCGACAATTCCTCAAGGAAAAGCTGCCAGAATTTATGTTGCCATCAGCGTTTGTATTCTTGGAAGCACTGCCGCTGACTCCAAATGGCAAGATCGACCGCCGCGCCTTGCCCGCACCCTATCTAATACAGCAACTGGAAGAGAGTTTTGTCGCTCCTCGAACAGAGGTCGAACAGAGTTTGGCACAAATTTGGGCAGAGGTACTGGGCATCGAGCAGGTGGGCATTCGCGACAATTTCTTTGAACTCGGTGGTGACTCCATCCTCAGCCTGCAAATCTTTGCCCGTGCGAATCAGGCAGGATTGCAACTGACTCCCAAACAGCTATTTGCCAATCAGACGATCGCCGAACTGGCAACCGTAGCTGGTACAGCTAAAACCATTCAAGTGGAACAAGGGTTAGTTGCTGGTGTAGTTCCCCTGACGCCAATCCAACATTGGTTCTTCGAGCAAGAACAACCCGAACAGCATCACTTCAATCAATCGGTACTGCTATCGGTGCCTGCAGACTTGAATCCAGAATTATTAGAGAAGGTGATGCAGCAACTGGTATTGCATCACGATGCCCTGCGCCTAAGGTTTGAATGCACTGATACGGGCTGGGAGCAGATAAACTCAGACATCGCCGAACCAGTGGCGTTGCAGGTAGTAGATCTATCCTCGATGCAGCCTGAGATGCAACAAGTCAAATTGGAAAGTATCGGAAGCGAGTTGCAGGCTAGTCTGAATCTCTCGGACGGCCCACTAATGAAAGCTGTGTTGTTCCAATTGGGTAGCAATGTACCAGGACGATTGCTGGCGATCGTCCATCACCTCGTAGTCGATGGTGTTTCCTGGCGCATCCTGCTAGAAGATTTGGTGACTGCCTATCAACAACTCAGTCGTGCAGAAGCGATTCAACTCCCTCCCAAGACAACATCATTCAAACAGTGGGCAACTCAGCTCGCAGGTTACGGACAATCCGATGCTCTTGTCATCGAATTAGATTTCTGGCTATCTCAATCTGAGCGGCATGTGGCTTCATTGCCAGTAGACTATCCCCTCAGTCAGGAGAGTAATACAGTAGCTTCCACCTCGACCGTATCCGTATCTCTGAACGCGGCGGAAACTCGCGCGCTTCTGCAAGAAGTGCCTTCTGCCTATAACACGCAGATTAACGATGTTCTCTTAACAGCTCTGTTGCTGAGCTTTGCGCGGTGGACTGGAGAACGCTCCCTCCGATTAGACCTGGAAGGACACGGGCGGGAAGACCTGTTTGAAGATGCGGACGTATCGCGTACCGTAGGCTGGTTTACTACCCTGTTCCCCATACAGTTGCATCTAGGAGATGAGAAACAGCCCGATCGCATTTTGAAGTCGGTTAAAGAGCAACTGCGCCGCCTGCCGAATCGCGGTATCGGTTATGGGATCTTACGCTACCTGAGTCCGAGTGCAGGACAACTCCAATCAGTTCCCCCAGCCCAAGTGAGATTTAACTACTTAGGACAAATCGCTCGGGAGGAATTGGGATCGGATGTGTGGCATTTAACACAGGAGTCTGGAGGATCTGAAAGCAGCAAACTAGGATATCGCAGCCATCTACTGGACGCGAGCGGCTTAGTCATTGATGGCAGGCTGCAAATCGATTGGGCATACAGCAATGAAATCCACCAACGCAGCACGATAGAGCGTCTGGCCGAATGGTTTATGGAAGCTTTAAAGGATCTGATCGCCCGTTGCCAATCTCCCGATGCGGGTGGTTATACGCCTTCAGATTTTTCTAAAGCTGGTTTGAGCCAACAGGAACTGGACGATCTGATAGCAGAAATTGATTAAGAGGAGAAACGGCAATGGCGATCGCAGACAAACAAACCAAAAGCAAAAATATCGAATCGATCTACCCCCTCTCCTCCATGCAACAGGGGATGTTGTTCCATACTCTGTATGCCCCGGCGTCGGGCGTGTATGTAGAACAGTTGAGTTGCACGCTCCACGGTCGCCTGGACGAACCTGCATTCGAGCGAGCCTGGCAACAGGTCGTGCAACGCCATGCCGTCCTGCGTACCCTGTTTGTTTGGGAAAACCGCAAAAAACCGCTCCAGGTCGTTCGCAAGACAGTCGATTTACCCTGGACTTGCGAAGATTGGCGATCGCATACTTCTGCCGAACAACAGGAAAACCTGGAAGCTTTCTTAAAGGGCGATTGCGAACGGGGCTTTGAATTGGATCGGGCACCATTATTGCGATGCACCCTTATTCACTTAGCTGACAATACTTACCAGTTCGTTTGGAGCTACCATCACCTGCTGCTCGATGGCTGGTCCCTAGCAAAAGTCATTCAAGAAGTCTTTGCACTTTACGAAGCTTTCAACAAGGGCGAGAATCTGTTCTTGCCCTCGCCTCGCCCCTATGAAGATTACATCACCTGGTTGCAACAGCAGGATATCGCTGAAGCAGAACGGTTCTGGCGACAGAAACTCCAGGGCTTTACAGCACCGACACCCCTGATTGTGGATCGACTGTCGAGCGATCGCGAGCAATTATCTGGCTATGCTACCGAGTATATTCAGTTTGCACCCGCAGCAACTGCCGCGCTCCAGGCATTCGTAAGACAGCACCAACTTACCCTCAACAATCTGGTGCAGGGAGCCTGGGCAATTCTGCTGAGTCGCTACAGCGGCGAATTAGATGTTGTATTCGGCGCTACGGTCTCCGGTCGTCCCCCAGAACTGATGGGTGTGGAATCGATGGTGGGACTGTTCATCAATACCCTACCCATGCGCGTGCAAGTTGCAGGGGATATCCCACTGCTGCCCTGGCTGAAGAAATTACAAGCTCAACAGGTGGAGTCAGAACAGTTCGCACATGCGCCTCTAGTCGAGCTTCAAAGCTGGAGCGACCTGCCGGGAGGTATGCCTCTGTTTGAGAGCATTGTCGTATTTGAGAATTATCCCATCGATGAATCTCTGCAAGAGCAGGACGGGAGCCTGGATGTCTTAAATATTCAGAGCACAGAGCAGACGAATTATCCACTGACGTTGGTAGCGATACTAGGCGAGCAGTTATCGGTCAGCCTGCATTACGAGACAGATCGCTTCGATCGCGATGCGATCGCCCGCATGGCAGGGCACTTACAGACTTTGTTGGCGGGAATGGTAGGTTCCCCAGAACGATACATTCGCGAATTACCTCTTCTGACAACTTCAGAACAAAAGCAGTTATTGGTGGAGTGGAACGATACGCAGGTAGACTATCCCAAGGATTGGTGCGTCCACCAGCTTTTCGAACAACAAGTGGATCGCAATCCCGATGCTATTGCCGTCGTATTTGAAGGCCAATATCTAACCTACTGGGAACTCAATACGCGCGCCAACCAACTGGCGTACTATTTGCAGACCCTGGGCGTGGGGCCAGAGGTGCTGGTCGGCATCTGTGCAGAACGTTCCTTCGATCTGATCGTGGGATTACTGGGCACGCTCAAAGCAGGCGGAGCCTACGTCCCACTCGATCCCAATTATCCCTCCGAACGACTGGAGTACATGCTGTCAGACTCCCAGATATCGGTGCTGTTGACCCAGAAACATCTGGTTGAGAGACTGCCAAAGCATAGAACAACCGTCGTTTGCCTGGACATGGCATGGTACCAAATCGCCCAACGCAACCCCGAAAACCCCGTTAGCGGCGTCAAGCCCAACAACCTATCCTATGTCATCTACACCTCAGGTTCCACAGGTCAGCCTAAGGGTGTCCAGGTCGAGCACCGGGGACTGCTGAATCTGGTCTACTGGCATCAACGCGCTTTTGCCGTTACGCCATCAGATCGAGCAACCCAATTGGCAGGAATCGCCTTTGACGCTTCGGCATGGGAACTGTGGCCCTATCTGGCAGCGGGAGCGAGCGTCTATTTAGTCAAGCCTGAACTGTTAGGCTCTCCCGTCGATCTCCAGAACTGGCTGATCGCGAACGCGATCACGATCGCCTTTTTACCAACTCCGCTGGCAGCGGAATTTTTATCTCTGGATTGGCATGAAGGGACTTCGCTGCGAGCCATCTTGACGGGTGGGGATAAGCTGCACAGCTACCCGTCTGCTTCACTTCCGTTTGAGTTAGTGAATAACTACGGCCCCACTGAGAATACTGTAGTCACTACCTCAGGACGGATTGCCCACAGCAGAGGTGACTCGGTTGCTCCTGCGATTGGTCGGCCTATTAGTAACGTGCAAGTCTATATTCTCGACGCTCATCTTCAACCCGTTCCGATTGGCATCCCTGGAGAACTGCATATTGGCGGCGCGGGTCTGGCACGCGGCTACTTGAATCGTCCTGAATTGACCAAAGAGAAATTTATCCCGAATCCCTTCAGCGACGACCCGCAGGCACGGCTATATAAATCTGGCGACCTGGTTCGCTACTTAGCGGATGGCAATATCGAGTACGTCGGACGCATTGACAATCAGGTCAAAATTCGCGGCTTCCGCATCGAGTTGGGTGAAATCGAAGCGGCACTGAGCCAGCATCCAGGCGTATTAAAGGCAGTAGCGATCGCGCGGGAAGATATTCCTGGGGGTAAATGCATAGTTGCCTATCTAGTCTGCAATTCGGAACAAACTCCTACAGTGAATGACCTGCGGCAATTCCTCAAGCAAAAATTGCCAGAGTACATGATGCCCTCAGCATTTGTTTTCTTGGAATCGTTACCGCTTACTCCGAACGGCAAAATTGATCGCCGTGCCCTACCTGTCCCCGACTTCTCTCAACAACTAGAAGCGCAGTGCGTAGCTCCTAAAAACCCTATCGAGCAGACCCTAGTGCAAATCTGGTCGGACGTTTTAGGCATCGAACGGGTTGGCATTCGCGATAACTTTTTCGAACTCGGCGGCCACTCTTTACTGGCAACTCAACTGATCTCGCGGGTGAGGACTGCCTTTAAATTGGAAGTGCCCTTACGCAACCTGTTTGAATCGCCAACAATTGCGGAGTTATCAGAATACGTTCGGCGATCGCAACAAGGTGCCACCGAACTAACAGCACCTCCACTGCAGGCGATCGCTCCCGACAAACGCGACGAACCCATACCGCTCTCCTTTTCCCAGCAACGACTGTGGTTCCTGCACCAACTAGCCCCAAATGGTGCGGCTTATCACATCCCCGGTGCCGTTCGCTTGCAAGGTCAATTGCACGTCGCAGCGCTGGAACGCAGTTTCCAAGAGATAGTTCGCCGCCATGAAGCCCTGCGTACCAATTTTATCGTTCGAGACGGGCATCCCGTGCAGATCGTGCGGGGCGATTCCGCTTGGCATCTGACCATTGTCGATCTACAACACTTACCTGCTGTCGAACGCGATCGCGAAACGCAGCGATTGGCGATTTCCCAAGCAGTGCAGCCCTTTGATTTAACTGAAGATCGGTTAGTACGGATTACATTGTTGGTGTTGTCGGAGACAGAGCATATCCTCCTGTTCTGCATGCATCACATTGTCTCCGACGGCTGGTCGATGGGTGCGTTCGTACGGGAACTGGCCGCTCTTTACACTGCCTTCTATCACGATCGCCCCTCTCCCTTGTCCGAACTTTCCATTCAATATGCCGACTTTGCCGTCTGGCAGCGGCAATGGTTGCAAGGAGAAGTGCTGCAAGCCCAACTCAATTACTGGCAGAAACAACTGGCAGACGCACCCGCGCTGTTGGAACTGCCCAGCGATCGCCCCAGACCCGCCGTGCAGAGTTGGCGGGGGGCAACGCAATCCTTCTCAATCCCACTGGAACTGACCGAAGCACTCAATCTGCTGAGCCGTCGCGAGAGCGTCACCCCGTTCATGGCTCTATTAGCCGCATTCGACGTGCTGCTCTACCGCTACACCGGACAGGTGGATATCTTAGTTAGCTCGCCGATCGCCAACCGCAACCGCAGTGAAATCGAAGACTTAATTGGCTTCTTCGTCAACACGATAGTTCTGCGAGCCGATCTGTCAGGCAATCCTAGTTTTCGAGAATTACTGGGACGGGTTCGAGAGAATTGCTTGGGAGCCTATGCCCATCAAGACCTGCCCTTCGAATTGCTGGTCGAGGGATTGCATTTGGAACGCGACCTCAGTTACACACCATTGTTCCAGGTGATGTTCGTCCTCCAGAACGCCCCGATGTCGGATATAGAACTACCTGGTTTAACGTTGAGTGCCTTGGCAGGAGAAACCCAAACGGCAAAATTCGATTTGACGCTGACGATCGAGGAATCAGAGGAAGGATACGTAGGATTGTGGGAATACAACACCGACCTGTTCGATGCCGCCACGATCGCCCGCATGGCAGGGCACTACCAGATACTCCTGGAGAGCATTGTCGCCAAGCCAGAGCAGCCGATTTGCGAATTGCCCATAATGTCCGCAGCCGAGCAACACCAGTTAGTTAATTGGAACGACACCCAGACCGACTATCCCCGCGACCTGTGCATCCATCAAGCGTTCGAACGACAGGTAGAACTCACTCCAGATGCGATCGCCGCCGTCTTCGCAGAAGGGCAGTTTACTTACAGAGAATTAAATGACCGCGCCAATCAACTGGCTCGTTACCTGCAAACCCTGGGAGTAAGAACGGAGGTACTGGTCGGTATCTGCGTCGAACGCTCCCTCGACCTGGTGGTGGGGATGTTAGGCATTCTCAAAGCAGGAGGAGCTTACGTGCCGCTCGACCCCAACTATCCCCAGGAACGCTTGAATTACATGCTGGTCGACGCACAGGTGTCAGTCCTGCTGACCCAACAACAATTGGTGGAAGAACTGCCCGAATTGCGGGTGAAGGCGGTCTGCTTAGATTCGGATTGGCAAATCATCGCCGCTGAAAGCCAAGACAATCTCCCCTGTGAGGTGACAGCGGACAATCTAGCCTACGTCATCTATACCTCTGGTTCCACTGGCCAGCCCAAAGGAGTTATGGTTTCCCATCGTGCCGTGAATCGACTGGTATTGAATACTGACTACGTGCAATTAGGATCGGGCGATCGCATCGCCCAGGCATCAAATGCGTCGTTCGATGCGGCGACTTTTGAGATTTGGGGAGCGCTGCTGAATGGTGCGAGGTTGGTGGGCGTACCCCAGCAGGTAGTGCTTTCATTGCAGGAATTCGCGGTCTACATTCGGGAACATGGCATCAACGTATTGTTTCTGACCACGGCTCTGTTCAATCAGATTGCCAGCTTTGTCCCCCAAGCGTTCGGTTCCTTGCGCTATCTGCTGTTTGGCGGCGAGGCTGTCGATCCGAGGTGGGTGAGAGAAGTACTGCAAAACGGCGCTCCGCAGCATCTGCTGCACGTATACGGCCCGACGGAAAACACGACATACTCCTCGTGGTTCTTGGTACGGGAAGTATCTGAAACGGCAACGACGATTCCAATCGGCAGGCCGATTGCCAATACCCAGATCTACGTGCTGGATGGGAACATGCAACCAGTACCTGTAGGCGTGCCTGGGGAGTTACATGTGGGTGGAGATGGTTTGGCGAGAGGGTATCTGAATCGACCGGAGTTGACGCAGGAGAAATTCGTTCCCAATCCATTTAGCCCCGACCCGCAGTCGCGTTTATACAAAACGGGAGACCTGGTGTGTTATGTGTCCAATATCAGTCCCGATGGCAGCATCGAGTACATCGGACGCATTGACAATCAGGTGAAGATTCGCGGCTTCCGAATCGAACTCGGTGAAATCGAAACTGCGCTACTCCAGCATTCTGCGATCCGAGAAGTTGTGGTTTTGGCGCGGGAAGATATTCCGGGCGATCGCCGCCTGGTGGCCTATGTGGTGGTGCAGGAGGTGCGGGAAGTACAGGCACCGAGTATTAGCGACCTTCGCAACTTCCTGCAAGTGCGGTTACCCAACTACATGCTGCCATCTGCCTTCGTATTGCTGGATCGATTCCCCCTGACGCCGAATGGCAAAATCGATCGCCGCAACTTGCCCGCACCAGATCTGTCAGCACAGTCCGCTGCCACCTACGTCGCCCCACAGACTGAAGTGGAGAGAGCGATCGCGACAATCTGGCAAGAGGTTCTCCAATTAGAGAAAGTGGGAACGGACGACAACTTCTTCGACCTGGGAGGACATTCGTTACTCATGGTGCAGTTAGCCCAGAAGTTACAAGTGTCCCAGGATCGCGAAGTATCGCTGCTGGAAATTTTTAAATATCCCACGATCGCGACCTTCGCCAAACATCTCTCCGCAGAAGCGAGCGAAGCGACCGAGAATTCGGAGAAAAGCAGCCAGCAGATTGCCGATGTCGAAGCAGGAAGAAATCGCTTGAAACAGCGGTTAGCTCGTTCGTCACAAAGGACTTCATCACAGGGAGCAGCGCATGAATAACGTCACAGCATCCAACCATCAAACCGGGCTCGAAATTGCCATCATCGGCATGGCAGGTCGTTTCCCGGGAGCAAAAAACATCGATGAATTCTGGCGCAATCTGCGGGATGGGGTCGAGTCGATTTCCACATTCTCCGATGCCGAAATCATTGCGGCTGGAGTCGATCCGTCTCTTCTCAGTCACCCCAATTACGTCAAAGCTGGGACGATGTTGGATGATATCGATCTGTTTGACGCGGCATTCTTCGGCTACACCCCTAGAGAAGCAGAAATTTTAAGCCCCCAGCACCGCTTCTTTCTGGAGTGCGCCCACGAGGCACTAGAAAATGCTGGCTACAATCCTCAAACCTATAAGAGTCCCATCGGTGTCTACGCGGCAGTCAGCACAAACGACTACGCGCTCAACAATCTGTTCTCGAACCCTGACCTGGTAGAAGCGGTGGGCGGTTTCCCCATCGCGATCGCCAATGGCGAATATCTCAGCACGCTAGTTTCTTACAAATTAGACCTGCGCGGTGCCAGCATTACGGTGCAGACCGCCTGTTCTTCCTCTCTGGTGGCGATTCACTTAGCCTGTCAAGGCTTGTTGAGTGGCGATTGCGGCATGGCGCTAGCTGGCGGCGTTTCGATCCGCTTACCTCAAAAAAGCGGCTATCTGTATCAAGAAGGCGGCATTCTTTCCGATGACGGACACTGTCGGACGTTCGATGCCAGGGCCAAAGGCTCTGTTGTCGGGAACGGCGTGGGAATTATCGTTCTCAAGCGATTGGAAGACGCCCTGGCAGATGGCGATCGCATTGAAGCTGTTATCAAAGGCTCGGCAATCAATAACGATGGTGCTTGGAAAATTGGCTACACCGCCCCCAGTATTGAAGGCCAAGCCAATGCGATCCGCGCTGCCCAGGTTACAGCAGAGATAGAAGCCGAATCGATTTCCTATATTGAAGCCCACGGCACGGCAACACCGCTGGGCGACCCAATCGAAATTGCCTCTCTCTCACAGGCATTCCGCACCAGTACCGAGAAAAAGGGATTCTGCGCGATCGGCTCGATCAAATCCAACATGGGACATATGGATGCGGCGGCTGGGGTCGCTGGTGTCATGAAAACTGCCCTGGCACTGCGGCATCAGATGTTACCCCCCAGCCTTCACTTCGAGCAGCCCAACCCCAAGATCGACTTTAACAACAGTCCTTTCTATGTCAATACCAAACTGTCCGAGTGGAAAGCGGGAAATGCGCCCCTGAGGGCAGGAGTCAGTTCCTTTGGCATTGGCGGCACTAACGCCCATGCGATTCTAGAAGAAGCTCCACAGGTCAAATCCATCAGAGCTGATGAGGATAAAAAGTCTGTTCGTCCCTGGCAATTATTAATCCTGTCTGCGAAAACCGAGACTGCGCTGGAAACCATGACAGTCAACCTGGGGGAGCATTTGCAGCAACATCCAGATCTCGACTTTGCCGATGTCGTGCATACTCTTCAAGTGGGTCGTCGAACCTTCAGCCATCGCCGCATGTTGGTCTGCCGCGATCGCCCAGAAGCTGTCATTGCTCTAAAATCTCCAGAGTCAGGTGCGTATTCATCCGCCTTTCAAGAACAAACCGATCGCCCTGTAACGTTTTTATTTCCAGGTCAGGGTTCCCAGTACGCCAACATGGGACGGGAACTCTATCAGGTGGAACCGACGTTTCGGACGGAGATCGATCACTGTGCCAAATTGCTGCAACCCTACCTAGACTTGGATTTGAGGACAATTCTTTTCCCAGAAGCAGGTGCTGAGGAAACTGCCCAAGCACAACTGCAACAGACATACTTAACCCAGCCCGCCCTGTTTACAGTTGAGTACGCCTTAGCCAAACTCTGGATGTCCTGGGGCGTTAAACCGCAGGCAGCGATTGGGCATAGCATCGGTGAGTACGTGGCGGCTTGTCTGGCGGGCGTGTTTTCCCTGGAGGATGCGCTGGTACTGGTGGCAACCCGTGGCAAGCTGATGCAGGAACTCCCACAAGGAGAGATGCTATCGATACCTTTACCCGCAACAGAAATTCAGGCGCTATTAACCGATCAGCAAAACGACCAACTTTCCCTGGCAGCGATTAATACACCGACCCAATGCGTAGTTTCTGGTACGACTGAGGCGATCGCCGCGTTCCAAGATCGACTGCAAAGCCGAGGCATTGAGTACCGTCCCCTACATACCTCCCATGCCTTCCATTCCGCCATGATGGAACCGATCTGCACGCAGTTTGCCAATTGCTTCGCCGGAGTTCAACTAAATCTGCCCCAAATTCCCTATTTGTCTAATGTAACGGGCACCTGGATAACGACCGCCGAGGCGACTGACCCTAACTACTGGGTACAACATCTGCGGCAGACGGTGCGGTTTGCCGATGGCGTGCAAGCGTTGCTGCAACAAAGCGATCGCATTTTCCTGGAGGTCGGGCCCGGTCGTACGTTGAGTACATTCGTCCAGCAGCAAGGCGATCGCGCTGCTGAAACAGTGGTGCTGGCTTCAATGCGCCATCCCCGCGACAAAAATTCCGACGTTGCCTTTATCCAGAACGCCCTGGGTCAGCTCTGGTTAGCAGGGGTACAAATTGATTGGGCTGGCTTGTACGCCCGCGAACGGAGGCAGCGCCTGCCGCTACCCACCTATCCCTTTGAGCGCAAAAGATACTGGATCGATGCCCCCACAGTAGAAACCGCTTTCGGTTCTAATGGCAGCTCAAATGGGAAGAGTTCATCTACCCGATCTCTCCTTTACAAAAAGCCAAATATCGCTGACTGGTTCTATATACCCACTTGGAAACGTAGCCTTTCTCCAGTCCATCCACCAAGTCTATCAAAGGATACAACCGAGCCATATTGCACGCTGATATTTATGGATGAGTGCGGTTTGGGTATGGGGATTGCTGCCCAACTGGAGCGAGAGGGACGGAATGCGATCGCAGTGAAGATTGGCCGGGAGTTTAGTCAGCTTGGCGATCGCGTCTATATCCTCGACCCCAGCCAGCAGAATCACTACGATCGCTTAATCGAGTCACTCCACTCCCAAAACTGGCATCCCCAACAAATTATTCATTTATGGAGCGTTACAGAGAGCGTTAGTTTACGTGGCGCAGCCAATCGCCAGGAATCGGGGCAAGCATCAGAACTGGAAAGAATCGATCGCGCCCAGGAAAGAGGATTCTACAGTCTGCTATTTCTCGTACAGGCACTGGCAAAGCATAAGGTAACCGATGAATTGCAAATCGTGATCGTCTCCAACCATCTCCAACAAGTCACGGGATTAGATAGGGTGTGTCCGGAGAAAGCTACTATTCTCGGCTCCCTAAAAGTAATTCCACAGGAATATCCAAACATTACCTGCCGCAGCATTGATGTAAGCATTCCCACATCGCCCCAAAGTTTGCAAAAACTGGTAGGCCAGCTCGTAACCGAACTCACGGCAGAATCCACTGCTAATATTCCCAATACTACGGTTGCATACAGAGGATCGCATCGTTGGGTACAAACCTTCGAACCAATTCGGTTGGATAGCTCTGGTGCGAATGTTTCAAAAGTTAGAGAAGGAGGAGTTTATCTAATTACTGGAGGTTTAGGGAAGATCGGTCTTTTACTGGCCGAGCATTTAGCAAAAACAGCGAAGTGTCGTTTAGTCCTGGTCGGGCGTTCGGAGTTTCCCACACGAGAAAATTGGGCGCAGCACGCGATCACCAGCGATAAAAACGACCCGATTGGTTCAAAGGTTCAAAAACTGCTGGCACTCGAAGCCCTCGGTACTGACATTCTGGTCGTTAGGGCTGATGTGAGCGATTTACAGCAAATGCAAGCGGCGATCGCGCAGGTTGAGGAGCGATTTGGCGCTCTGAATGGAGTCATCCATGCGGCTGGTATAACTGGAGAAGCAGCATTCTGCACGATTGATCGGATAACAGAGCGCGAGTGCTCGCAGCAGTTCCAGCCCAAGGTGCGCGGACTGTCGGTATTGCAGAGCGTTCTGGCAGAACGCGAACTGGATTTTTGCTTGTTGATGTCCTCGCTATCCTCCATTTTGGGAGGATTGGGTTTTGTCTCCTACGCCGCCGCGAATGCGTTCCTCGATGCATTCGTTCAGCAGCCACAGTCGAACTCTACTTCATGGATTAGCGTGAATTGGGATGGCTGGCAATTCGACCCCCAGAAAGCCCCAACAGTATCGGGACAGGGCAATCTAGTCGAACTGGCTCTGACCCCCGATGAGGGGATTCAGGCGTTTCAGTGGGTTATGTCGCGGTGCGATATCGATCGCTGGATCGTCTCTACGGGCGATCTGCAAGCCAGACTCGATCGCTGGATCGAACTAAAACCTTTACGCAACAACAAGCGATCGGGTAGTTCAGGGGGCAATCGAGCTAGACCCAACTTGCGATCGCTTTACGTCGCCCCCAGCAATGAAATCGAACAAACGATTGCCAATACCTGGGAATCCATCCTGGGGATAGAAGCGATCGGCATCCACGACGACTTCTTTGAACTGGGCGGCAACTCTTTGATGGCAATTCAGATCATCTCTCGACTGCGAGAGATCTATTGTGTGGATTTATCAATTGATGTCTTTTTTGAGACTCCCACAATTCACAATGCCGCTCGGGCAATTCTGGAAGTACAGGTTTCCGATACGGACAGTGAGGCACTGGCACAAATGTTAGCTGAGGTAGCTCAACTATCTGATGCAGACGTGCAGGAACTGCTCTTGGTGAAAGAATCGATGTGAGGAAAACAACAAATGAGCGACCTATTAAAACAACTTGCAGATCTCTCCCCAGAAAAGCAACAGCTTCTGCTTCTGAAGCTCAAGCAACAACGAGAAAAGGCTGAAAGAGAAAAGGTTGCTTACCAGCAAATCGTGCCACAGAGTCGAGATGGCTTCCTTCCTGTATCGTTTGCACAGCAGCGATTGTGGTTCCTGCACCAGATCGAACCCGATAGTGCGGCGTATCACATCCCTGGTGCCGTGCGCATGCAAGGCGATCTCGATATCCCCACTCTGGAAAAAAGCGTGCGGGAAATCGTCCGTCGCCACGAAATTCTCCGCACGAATCTTATCGCTCGAGACAGTCAGCCGATGCAGCTCATCCACACTGACTACACCTGGAACCTGACGGTCGTCGATTTGCAGCACTTACCCGCAAACGAACAAGAGCGAGAAATGCAGCTTTGGGCAACAGAGCAGGCAACGAAGCCCTTCGATTTAGCGAACGATTGCCTGCTGCGGGTGACGCTACTGGCGTTCTCGGAAAAAGAGTTCGTCCTGCTGTTCTGCATGCACCACATCGTCTCTGATGGCTGGTCTATGGGCATCTTCGTCCGGGAACTTGCCACCCTCTACAGTGCTTTCCGCGCAGGACTCCCTTCCCCACTCCCAGATCTCTCCATTCAATATGCCGACTTTGCCACCTGGCAACGCCAGTGGCTGCAAGGGGAAGTACTGCAAGCCCATCTCGATTACTGGCAGAGGCAACTAGCGGATGCACCCGCACTGTTGGAACTGCTAACAGACCGTCCCAGACCCGTCGTACAAAGTTGGCGCGGTGCAACGCAATCTTTCATCCTATCGAACGAACTAACGGAAGCCCTTAATGACCTCAGTCGGCGCGAGAGCGTTACTCCGTTCATGACGCTGTTAACCGCATTTGATATCCTGCTTTATCGCTACACAGGACAGACAGATATTCTAGTCGGATCTCCCCTTGCCAACCGCAATCGGCGGGAAATTGAGAACTTAATTGGTTTTTTCGTCAACACGGTTGTTTTCCGTTCTAACCTTTCTGGTAACCCCTGTTTCCGCGAGTTATTAGCGCAGGTGCGAGAGGTGTCACTGGGAGCGTACGCGCATCAAGACTTACCCTTTGAACTGCTCGTCGAGCTATTACACCTGGAACGCGACCTCAGCTACAATCCCCTATTTCAAGTGATGTTCGTACTTCAGAACGCTCCGATATCAGAACTGGAGTTACCTGATTTGACGTTGAGTTCTCTGGGAGTAGAAACCCAGACCGCAAAATTCGATCTGACCCTATCCCTGGATATGACAGATCGAGGCCTGGTTGGGATTTGGGAATACAGCACCGACCTATTTGATGCGGCCACGATCACCCGCATGACAGGGCATTTTCAGACACTTCTGGAAAGCATTGTGGCGCAGCCAGAACGATCCATTTCCCAATTGGAACTCCTGACCCCAGGGGAACAGCAACAGTTACTGCATGAGTGGAACGACACAGCCGTCTATGGCAGCGATCGCTGCATCCACGAGCTATTCGAGCAGCAGGTGGAGCGCACTCCAGATGCCATCGCCGTTTTGTTTGGCGAACGGCAGCTCACCTACCGCGAGTTGAACGATCGCGCCGATCGATTGGCGCATTACTTGCAAGCGCTAGGCGTACAGCCAGACGCGCTCGTAGGCATTTCTCTGGAGCGTTCTTTGGAGATGGTCGTCGGAATTTTAGGGATTCTCAAAGCAGGTGGAGCTTACGTTCCGCTCGACCCCGATTATCCTCACGAACGCCTCCGCTTTATGCTGTCCGACTCGCAGGTTAAGGTACTGCTAACGCAACAGCACCTTGCAGACGAGCTACCAACTCATGACGCACTCGTAGTTTGTTTGGATACTGACTGGGAAGCGATTGCCCAGTTCAGTCCAGAAAATGTCACGGTGCGAACGACTCCTGACAACCTGGCCTACGTCATCTACACATCAGGTTCGACAGGACAACCGAAAGGAGTGCAAATTCAGCACAAAGCGATTGCCACTCATTGCCTCGTCGTACAAAGCTATTACCAAATCCAAGCCAGCGATCGCGTACTTCAGTTTGCCTCGCTCAACTTCGATCCTTCCGTCGAGCAAATCTTCCCCGCACTCCTGAAAGGAGGGAGTATCGTTCTGCGCGATGCGGAAATCTGGAATCCCCAGGAACTTCTACACAAAATAGTAGATTTTGGCATTACCGTCGTGAATTTGCCAACAACATACTGGCAGCAGGTGGCACAGGAATTGAGCGATCGCGCGGAATCATTCCCAAATCTCCCACTGCGGCTGGTCGTTGTCGGGGGCGAAGCAATGGTAGCGGAATATCTGCACCTATGGCGAAAAATATGGCAAAATCCAGCGGTCAATTCGCCCCGCCTCTTGAATGCCTACGGCCCAACCGAAGCGACAATTACCGCACTTGCCTTTGAAATTCCCGCGTCCTTCGATCGCAAGCGAATTCCCATCGGTCGTCCCCTTGGCAACAGAACAATTTACATTCTCGACGCGCACCTGCAACCAGTTCCGATCGGGGTAGCTGGGGAGTTGCATATTGGTGGGGACTGTCTGGCCAGTGGCTATCTCAACCGTCCCGACCTAACTGCGCAGAAATTTATCCCCGACCCCTTTAGTCACGATTCGCGATCACGTCAGTACAAGACTGGGGATTTAGCTCGCTACCTACCCGATGGCAATATTGAATACCTGGGTCGCATTGACGATCAGGTCAAAATTCGCGGCTTCCGCATCGAGTTAGGAGAGATCGAGGCAGCACTGAGCGAGCATCCTGCCGTGTCTCAGGTGGCCGCGATCGCGCGAGAAGACGTGCCAGGAGACAAGCGCCTGGTTGCCTACTTAGTACTGCGATCGCCCCAAAGCGCTACTATTAGCGACCTGCGCCAATTTCTCAAAGAGAAGCTGCCGGAGTACGCTATCCCTGCGGTGTTTGCGTTCCTGGAGAGCTTCCCCCTCATGCCAAACGGCAAGGTCGATCGCCATGCCTTACCCGCGCCGGAGTTTCGCCCCGATCTCGAAGCAGGCTTTGTCGCTCCCAGAAATGCGATCGAACAAACCCTGGCAAAAATTTGGGCAGAGGTGCTCGGTATCGAACGAGTTGGCGTTTACGATAACTTCTTCGAACTGGGTGGCGATTCCATTCTCAGCCTGCAAATTATTGCCCGTGCCAATCAGGCAGGACTGCAATTAACGCCAAAGCAATTGTTTGCCAATCCCAAGATCGCCCAGTTGGCATCTGTGGCAGGTATGATCGGGCAGATTCACGCGGAACAGGGATTAGTGACTGGTAACGTTCCTCTGACGCCAATTCAACAGTGGTTCTTCGAGCAGGAACAGCCCGAACCCCATCACTTCAACCAATCGGTGCTGCTATCGGTGCCTCCAGACTTGAATCCAGAACTATTGGAGAAAGTCTTGCAGCAACTGCTCTCCCATCACGATGCCCTACGTTTGCGGTTCGATCGCATCGATTCCATTTGGGAGCAACGCAATGCGGATATTCCAGACCTCTTGGCATTGCAGGTAGTGGATTTAGCCGCAAAGTCATCTGAAGAACAACTGGCTGCTATAGAAGCGATCGGCAGCCAGTTGCAAGCTAGTCTAAATCTCACAGATGGTCCACTGTTTAAAGCAGCATTATTCCAGTTGGGGAACGCACAATCAGGTCGGCTGCTACTGACTGTCCATCACCTGGCAGTAGATGGCGTTTCCTGGCGGATTTTGTTGGAGGATTTGCTGACGGCTTACCAGCAAAGCGAGCGCGGCGAAGCAATTCAACTTCCACCCAAGACCACTTCATTCCGCTATTGGGCGCAACGGCTGAAGGAATATGCCAAAACTGAAACCCTTACAGCCGAGGCCGTCTACTGGCTAGAGCGATCGAACAAACAACTTCCTCCCCTTCCCATAGATAATCCTGCTGGAACGAACACCGTTGCTTCTGCGGCGATCGTCACTGTCTCTCTGGACGCGGCTGAGACGTTTGCCCTGCTGCACGAAGTCCCTAAAGCATATAACACGCAGATTAACGATGTTCTGCTCGCTGCCCTGATTCTGGCGATGCGCGAATGGACGGGTAATAGAGAATTACGACTAGATCTGGAAGGACACGGACGGGAAGACCTGTTTGATGAAGTCGATCTATCCCGCACGGTGGGATGGTTCACGACTTTATTCCCCGTGCTGCTCGATCTTGGAGACAGCCCATCTCCCCAGGATGCCTTGAAGCGAATCAAAGAACAGTTACGCGGCATTCCCAATAAAGGCATCGGCTACGGTTTGCTTCGCTACCTGAGTGGAGATAGCAAAGTTTCCACCTGCTTGCAAGCTGCTCCAGCCGCTGAAATTTGCTTCAACTATTTGGGACAATTCGATCGCTCCTTCGATAACGATGCGGGATTTGAACCAGCAACGGAGTCGGTGGGACATCAACAGAGTCCGAATGGGCTGCGATCGCATCTGTTGGAAATCAACGGCACGATCGCAGGTGGGCAACTCCACCTCAGTTGGACTTACAGTGCCAATATTCACCATGCTGCCACGATCGAGAATCAGGCACGGGCTTTTATCGAACAATTACAAGCGCTGATCGCCCATTGCATCTCGCCGGAGGCAGGCGGATACACGCCCAGCGATTTCCCTTTAGCCACCATTTCCCAAGCGGAACTAGATCGACTCGCCGATCCCCTGCCAACTTGGAAGCATCTAGAAGACCTGTATCCGCTATCGCCCATGCAGCAGGGGATGCTGTTCCACAGTTTGTATGCGCCCGATTCCGGTGAGTATGTGGAGCTGTTGAGCTGCACCGTACGAGGACAACTGGATATCCGCGCCTTCGAGCAAGCTTGGCAGCAAACGAGCGATCGTCATGCCGTTTTCCGTACAGCGTTCCTCTGGCAGCGTCCCGATCTGCCCCTGCAATTAGTCTCCCGACAAGTGCAACTGGCAGTTGAGGTGCGGGACTGGCAAAACTTACCGACCGAGCAACAGCACGAGCAATTGCAACAGTTCTTGGAGTCAGAGCAGAAACGGGGCTTCGACCTCGCACAAGCTCCCTTGATGCGGCTGTATCTCATCCAACTGGGCAGTGAAACCTATCAATTCATCTGGAGCCACCACCATTTACTACTCGATGGCTGGTCCATGCCGCTGGTGCTCAAGGAAGTGTTCGATCGCTATGAAGCGCACTGTCAAGGTCAAAGTTCGATCGCGCACATGCAACCGAGAATCGCTTATCGCAAATATATTGCCTGGTTGCAACAGCAGGATGCCGACAAAGCGCGATCGTACTGGCAAGAGAGACTGCAAGGCTTTACGGCTCCCACGCCGATCGGCACAGACCGACCGTTGGGCGATCGCCAAACATCCTCCCGCTATAGCGAGCTAGCGATCGCCGTGAGTGCTGAAATAACGACCGCACTACAAGCATTTTCCCGCCAGCACCAACTAACCCTTAATAACCTGTTGCAGGGAGGCTGGGCGTTGCTACTTAGCCGCTATAGCGGTGAATCCGATGTCGCGTTCGGTGCCACAGTCTCCGGTCGTCCGACTGATTTGATGGGAGTGGAATCGATTGTGGGCCTGTTCATCAATACCTTACCCATCCGCGTGCGGGTCGAGGCGGACACTCAACTATTGCCATGGCTGAAGGCATTACAAGCGCAGCAGATAGAATCGGAGCAGTATGCCTACGCACCGTTGGGCGAGATTCAGCTCTGGAGCGACGTGACACGCGGCATGCCTCTGTTCGAGAGTATTCTGGTATTCGAGAACTATCCCGTAGACAAATCGCTGCAACAGCACGAAGGCCGCCTGGAAATCTCTAACGTTCGCGGAGTCGAACAGACAAGTTATCCACTGACCGCGATCGCGGCAGTCGGAGAGCAGTTGATGCTGAAGCTCAGCTATGACAATCGCCGTTTTGACGAAGCCGCGATCGCCCGTATGTTGGTACACTTCCAAACCCTGTTGACAGGAATGGTGACGCATCCAAATCTGCCAATTGCCGCATTGCCCCTGCTAACACCAACTGAGCAACAGCAGTTGCACGAATGGAACCGTACAGCAGCCAGCTATCCGCATCAATGCATTCACCATCTGTTTGAAGAACAGGTAGAACGAACTCCTGACGCGATCGCGATCGTACAACCCGAAATCGCATCGCCCAACGGATGTGACGAACAGTTGGCACAATTGTCATACGAAGCGCTCAATTCCCGTGCCAATCAACTAGCTCATTACCTGCAAAAACTCGGCGTCGCTCCAGATACGTTCGTGGCAATTAACCTGCCGCGTTCCCTGGATGTAGCGATCGCGATCCTGGGTACCCTGAAAGCGGGCGGAGCTTACGTGCCTTTAGATCCCGCTTATCCCAGCGAGCGACTTGCTTTCATGCTTGCCGATACGCAGGCTCCGATCGTACTGACCCATACATCCCTACTCGATAGTTTGCCAGAGCATCAAGCCCGAGTCGTTTGTCTGGATCGGGATTGGGATGGCATTGCCGAACACCCCGACACCAATCCCACCAGCCAGGTCTCTCCCAACAACCTTACCTACGTAATCTATACCTCAGGTTCGACTGGGAAACCTAAAGGGGTGATGCTGGAACATCGCGCCCTCTCTAATTTAATCTGCTGGCAGATAGAAAACTCTACATTGTCTGGTGGAACCAGAACTCTTCAGTTCGCGGCGCTCAGCTTCGATGTTTCTTTCCAAGAATTTTTCTCAACCTGGTGTGCTGGTGGCACGCTGGTACTAATCTCTGAGGAATTACGGCGAGATGGTGCTGGCCTATTGCGTTTCATGGATCGCGAAAAAGTCGAGCGCGTCTTTTTGCCCTTTATCGCCCTCCAACATCTGGCAGAAGCTGCCGATACTTACGGGATATTGCCTACCTCACTGCGCGAAGTAATCACAGCCGGGGAACAACTTCAGGTCAACCGCTACATTACCAGCCTGTTCGCTCGACTGGAAGGTTGCACGCTAGCGAATCAGTATGGCCCCTCTGAAAGCCATGTCGCAACCGCATTTAATCTGACGGGGCCGCCAACAGAGTGGGCAGCACTTCCGCCTATCGGTCGCCCGATCGCCAACACCCAAATCTACTTATTAGACGATCGCCTCCAACCCGTACCGATTGGGATAAAAGGAGAGCTGTACATTGGCGGTATTTGTCTGGCGCGGGGCTATTTGAATCGTCCCGAATTGACGGTAGAACGGTTCGTTCCCAACCCCTTCAGCCCCAACCCGCAAGAACCGCAATCGCGACTTTACAAAACTGGCGACATCGCTCGCTATCTCCCCGATGGCGCGATCGAGTACCTCGGACGAGCAGACAATCAGGAGAAGGTGCGTGGCTTCCGCATCGAATTGGGCGAGATTGAAACAGCCCTGACAACACATCCAGCCATCAAGCAAACCGCAGCGATCGTGCGGGAAGACCTACCTGGGGACAAACGCCTGGTCGCCTATCTGGTATGCGATCGCGAACAATCTCCAGCGATCCCCGACTTGCGACAGTTCCTCAAGCAGAAGTTGCCCGAATATATGCTCCCTTCTGCTTTTGTTTTTCTCGATACCTTGCCCCTCACTCCCAGCGGCAAGATCGATCGCCGCTCCCTGCCCGTCCCAGACGGAAGTCGACAGCTGGAAACCAGCTTTGTCGCACCCAGAACTCCCACCGAACTTGACCTCGCCCAAATTTGGATGGATGTATTGGGTATTACTCAAGTTGGTATTCTCGATAACTTCTTCGAACTCGGCGGACACTCCTTACTCGCCACCCAATTAATCTCGCGGGTTCGTACTGTCTTCATGCTGGAAGTCCCCTTGCGATCGCTGTTTGAAGCTCCTACGATCGCCGAGTTCGCCGAATACATTCAGGGAGCAAAACCAGAATTAGCCGGACTCGTAGCACCGCCGCTACATGCGATCGCTCCCGATCGACGAAACGAGCCATTACCGCTCTCTTTTGCACAACAGCGTTTGTGGTTCCTGCAACAGCTAGATCCCGACAGTGCCGCTTATCACATTCCCGGTGCTATCCGCCTGCACGGTCAGTTAAATCTTTCGGCTCTGGAACGTAGTTTTCAAGAGATCGTGCGCCGCCACGAAGCTTTGCGCACCAACTTCATCATCCAGGACAGTCAGCCCGTGCAGATCGTTCGTCCCGATACCGCTTGGAACCTCTCCGTCGTAGATTTGCAACATCTTGCCGACTCTGAACAAGAAATCGAGGCGCAGCGCTTGGCAACTGCCCAGGTAGAAGCACCTTTCGATTTGACCAAAGATTGTCTGTTACGGGTGAATGTACTGGTGCTGTCCGAGAGCGATTCCATCCTACTGTTCTGCATGCACCACATCGTCTCCGATGGCTGGTCGATGGGCGTGTTCGTGCGGGAGTTTGTTGCCCTCTACAATACCTTCTGCGAGGGACTACCCTCGCCACTTCCAGACCTGTCGATTCAGTATGCCGACTTTGCCGTTTGGCAGCGTCAGTGGCTGCAAGGGGAAGTGCTGCAAACCCAACTCGATTACTGGCAAGATCGACTGGCTGATGCTCCAGCTCTATTAGAACTACCGACAGACCGACCCAGACCCGCCGTACAGGGCTGGCAGGGTGCAACCCATTCTTTCCTTCTACCACCTGACCTCTCGGAAGCTCTCAATAGCTTGAGTCAGAGCGAAAATGTTACCTCTTTCATGACGCTGTTAGCTGCATTTGACGTGCTGCTCTATCGCTACACAAACCAGACTGACATTCTGGTCGGTTCGCCGATCGCCAACCGCAACCGCAGTGAAATTGAAGGCTTAATCGGGTCTTTCATCAACACGTTGGTTTTTCGTTCGAATCTTTCCGGTAACCCCAGTTTTCGCGAACTGCTGGCACGGGTGCGGGAGATGTCGCTGGGAGCTTACGCACATCAAGACCTGCCCTTCGAGCTACTGGTAGAAACCTTGAAATTGGAACGCGACCTCAGCTATTCACCCCTGTTCCAAGTGATGTTTATTCTCCAGAACGCACCTGCATCGGATCTGGAATTGCCCGATCTAACGCTGAGCGCTTTCAAAACGGGTTCTCAAGTATCGACATTCGATCTGACCTTATCGATGGAGCAAACGGACGAGGGACTGGTGGGTTCGTGGGAGTACAGCACTGACTTGTTTAATGCTGACACCATTATCCGCATGACTGCTCACTTTCAAACTCTGCTCGAAGGCATCGTAGCACACCCTGAGATGCAGATCGCTCAACTGCCTATGCTGACTGCCGCCGAGCGACACCAATTACTAGTGGAATGGAACGACACTCAAGTAGATTATCCCTTCGATCGGTGCATCCATCAACTATTCGAGCAACAGGTAGAACGCACTCCAGATGCAGTTGCCATCGTTTTTGAAGGCCGCCAGCTTACTTACCGAGAATTGAATTCCCAAGCTAATCAACTGGCGCATTACCTGCAAGTGCTAGGTGTGGGAGCAGAAGTCCTGGTAGGAATTTGTGTGGAACGCTCTCTGGAAATGGTAGTGGGACTTCTCGCTATCCTCAAAGCAGGTGGAGCATACGTTCCCCTCGACCCCAACTATCCCTCCGAACGCTTGGAGTTCATGCTCTCCGACTCAAAGGTATCTATACTGCTGACCCAACAGCAACTTGGTGAGAGATTCTCCGGGATGGATATCCCGATCATTTGCCTCGATGTCGACTCAGCAGAAATTGCGAAGCACAGTCAGAGCAATCCCAGCAGTGATGTTACACCGGAGAATCTGGCTTACGCCATCTACACCTCCGGCTCGACTGGCATTCCAAAAGGCGTTGCGATCGAGCACCGATCGCTGCTGAATTTCACCCAAGCTGCCATTAGGGAATACGGGTTGCAAGAGGGCGATCGCATTCTACAGTTTTCATCGATTAGTTTTGACGTCGCGGTTGAAGAGATCTACCCCGCCCTCAGTTGTGGTGCCACTGTTGTGCTCAGGACTGATGAGATGCTGAGTTCCGTCGCGACCTTCCTGGAGTGCTGTCAGGAGTGGAACTTGACCGTACTCGACCTGCCCACAGCCTACTGGCACCAGCTCACAACCGCCATTGCCACCGAACATTTGCACTTGCCACCAACCGTGCGCCTGGCGATCGTTGGTGGAGAACGGATACTGCCAACCCAACTCCAGTTATGGCATCTTACAGTAGGTAAGTTTCCTCAGTTGATCGACGCCTACGGTCCGACTGAAGCTACTGTCGAAACAACGGTCTGCGACCTATCTGCGCTCTCCCCAGCCGACTACGCCCGCGAAGTGCCGATCGGTCGCCCCCTTCAAAATATCAGCGTCTACATACTCGACTCCTATTGCCAACCCGTACCAGTAGGCGTACCCGGTGAATTGTACGTTGGTGGCATTTGTCTGGCGCGGGGCTACTTGCACCGTCCCGAATTGACAGCAGAACGGTTCGTTCCCAATCCTTTCAGCCCCGATCCGCAGGCAAGGTTATACAAAACCGGAGACATCGTTTGCTATCTGCCCAATGGCGCGATTGAATACGTAGGACGAATCGATAACCAGGTTAAAATTCGGGGCTACCGCATCGAGGTGGGCGAAATCGAAACAGCATTAAGCCACCATCCGGACGTGTTAGAAGCGGTGGCGATCGCGAAAGAAGACGAACCAGGGGATAAACGACTGGTCGCCTATCTGGTATGCGATCGCGATCAACCTCCTGCGATCGCCGATCTGCGGCAGTTCCTCAAGCAGAAGCTACCCGAATACATGCTCCCTTCTGCATTCGTTTTCCTCGATGCCTTGCCTCTCACCCCTAGCGGTAAAATCGATCGTCGCGCACTGCCTGCCCCAGATGGTAATCGACAACTGGCAACCGATTTTGTCGCTCCTAGAACTCCTATCGAACTTGACCTCGCGCAAATTTGGGCAGAGGTTTTGAGCATTGCCCAAGTCGGCATTCGCGATAACTTCTTCGAACTCGGCGGACACTCCTTACTCGCCACCCAACTGATCTCGCGAGTGCGAACTGACATGATGTTGGAAGTCCCTTTACGCAGTTTGTTTGAAGCTCCAACAATCGCGGAGTTTGCCGAATACATCCAGGCAACACAACAAGGATTAGCCGGACTCGCTGCTACCCCTCTAGTGGCGATCGCTCCTGACAAGCGCGACAAACCATTACCGCTCTCCTTTGCACAACAGCGATTGTGGTTCCTACAACAGTTGGATCCCGACAGTGCCGCTTATCACATCCACGGCGCTATCTGCTTGCAAGGTCAATTAAACGTCTCCGCCCTGGAACGCTGTTTCCAGGAGATCGTGCTCCGGCACGAAGCCCTGCGTACCAACTTCATCACGCAAGATGGGCAACCCCTGCAAATCGTCCGTAACGATACCGCTTGGAACCTCTCCGTTGTAGATTTGCAACATCTTTCCGACTCCGAGCAAGAATCGGAGGCACAGCGCCTGGCGATCGCGAGGATGCAGCAACCTTTCGACTTGACGAAGGATTGTTTGTTGCAAGTGACTTTGCTGGAGTTGTCACCAACTGATTCCATCCTGCTGTTCTGCATGCACCACATCGTCTCTGACGGCTGGTCGATGGGCGTGTTCGTACGGGAGTTTGCTACCCTCTACAATGCCTTCTGTGCAGGGCTACCCTCCCCTCTCCCAGATCTCGCCATTCAGTATGCTGACTTTGCCGTCTGGCAGCGCCAGTGGCTGCAAGGGGATGTGCTAAAATCCCAACTTGCTTACTGGCAAGATCGACTGGCTAATGCTCCGGCTCTGTTGGAACTGCCGACAGATCGTCCCAGACCCGCCGTACAGGGTTGGCAGGGTGCAACCCATTCTTTCCTTCTACCGCTAGACCTCTCGGAAGCGCTCAACGGCTTGAGCCGTCGCGAAAGCGCAACTCCTTTCATGACACTGTTAGCCGCATTTAACGTGCTGCTTTATCGCTACACGAACCAAGTAGACATTCTGGTTGGTTCGCCGATCGCAAATCGCAACCGCAGTGAAATCGAGGGCTTAATTGGCTTCTTCGTGAATACCCTGGTGTTTCGCTCCGACCTTTCTGGGAATCCCAGTTTTCTCGATCTGTTGGCACGGGTGCGGGAGATATCGCTAGGGGCATACGCGCATCAAGACCTACCCTTCGAATTACTGGTAGAAACCTTGCAGTTGGAGCGCGATCTCAGCTATTCGCCTTTGTTCCAGGTAATGTTTATCCTCCAAAATGCGCCTGTGTCGGATCTGGAACTGACTGACTTATCTTTAAGTCCGTTCGCAGCGGAATCCTTGACATCAACGTTCGATCTGACCTTATCGATGGAGCAAACAGACGAGGGACTGGTGGGATCGTGGGAATACAGCACTGACTTGTTTGATGCTGACACTATTACCCGCATGACAGGGCATTTCCAAGCCCTATTAGAAGGCATTGTGGCACGACCAGAGATCTCGATCGCTCAACTGCCTATGTTGACTGCTACAGAGCAACAGCAGCTACTGGTGGAATGGAACAATACCCAGTTAGATTATCCCTTAGACCAATGCATTCATCACCTGATCGAGCAACAGGTGGAACGCAATCCCAATGCTATTGCTGTCGTGTTTGAAGATCGCCATCTCACCTATCAAGAGTTGAATCAAAGGGCAAATCAACTCGCCCATTATCTCAAAGAGCGCGGTGTAGGAACAGAGGTATTAGTCGGTATCTGCTTGGAACGTTCCCTCGAACTGGTAGTAGCAGTCCTGGCAGTCTTTAAAGCAGGTGGAGCCTATATCCCCCTCGATCCCAACTATCCAAGCGATCGCCTGGAGTTCATGCTACGCGATGCCCAACTATCCCTCCTGCTGACCACTGAAAACTTATTGTCACAGTTAGGCGATCGCCCACCTCAACTTATTTGTTTAGATACTGACTGGACTGAGATCGCTACCCACAGCGATAGCAACTCAACTAGCTCCGTGCAGGCGGAGAACCTAGCCTATCTCATCTACACTTCCGGTTCGACCGGTACGCCCAAAGGCGTGATGGTGAGTCACCGCAGCCTGGTCAATGCCTACTGGGCTTGGGAATCAGCCTATCACTTGCGCACCTGCACCGACAGTCACCTCCAGATGGCAAACTTCTGCTTTGATGTGTTTGCGGGTGACCTGGTGCGGGCTTTGTGTTCCGGTAGCAAGCTCGTTCTCTGCCCCAGGGAATTCCTGCTCTCTCCCGCACAACTCTATCAACTCATGCGAGAACAAGCAGTGGATTGCGCTGAGTTCGTCCCTGCTGTCATCCGCAACTTGGTGGAGTATTTGGAGAAAACCGCACAGAACCTCGACTTCATGCAGATACTAGTTGTGGGTTCCGATGCCTGGTACGTGCAGGAATATCTGTCCTTCCAGCGCTTCTGCGGGCCGCAGACCCGTTTGATCAACTCCTATGGCGTCAGCGAAGCCACAATTGACAGCAGCTACTTTGAAATTGCAGCGTTTAACTTGCCTGCAGATGCGCTGGTACCGATTGGCAGACCGTTTGATAATACACAACTCTACGTGCTCGATGCGAATATGCAACCCGTCCCCGTGGGTGTACCTGGTGAACTGCATATAGGCGGAAGCGGGCTAGCACGAGGTTACTGCAATCGTCCCGATCTGACACAGCAAAGATTTATAGCTAATCCATTTAGTAGTGACCCGCAGGCGCGGTTGTATAAAACGGGAGACTTAGCGCGATTCCTGCCAGACGGTAATTTAGAATTGCTCGGACGGATCGATAATCAGGTCAAATTGCGAGGTTTCCGCATTGAGTTAGGCGAAATTGAGGCGGTATTGAGTCAGCATCCGACAGTGGCACAAACAGCAGCGATCGTACGGGAGGATGTGCCGGGAGATAAGCGCTTAGTTGCTTATCTGGTGGGCGCGGAGGAGTCGGAAGCTAGCGTCAACGATCTGCGCCAGTTCCTGAAAGATAGGTTGCCTGAGTATATGGTGCCGTCGGCGTTTATCTTTCTAGATTCTCTACCGCTCAATCCAAATGGCAAAATCGATCGCCGTGCCTTACCTGCACCAGATCTCAATAGTCTTTCTGGAGACACTAACTTCGCTCCCCCTCGCGATGTTGTCGAACAACAATTGGTGGAGATCTGGTCAGAGGTTTTAAATATTTATCCTGTCGGAGTTAAAGGGAACTTCTTTAGCCTAGGTGGACATTCCCTTTTAGCAGTCCAATTAATGTCAAAGATCGAGCAACAATTTGGCATTATTCTCCCTTTAGCGGCGCTCTTCCAAAACCCCACAATCGAGCAACTAGCAGTTACGCTGCGTCAACCAATCGACGAACTGCAATGGTCTTCGCTAATACCGATTAAGTCTAGCGGTTCCAAACCCCCGTTCTTCTGCGTACCTGGTGCAGGTGGTAATCCCCTCTATCTATACAACCTGGCACACCATTTAGATCGCGATCGCCCGTTTTATGCCCTGCAATCGGTTGGGTTAGATGGACAGTCGGAACCACACACATGCATTGAAGATATGGCAGCCGATTACATTCAGTCTATCCAATCGCTTCAACCCCAAGGTCCTTATTTATTAGGAGGACATTCCTTTGGAGGCCAGGTTGCCTTTGAGATGGCACTTCAGCTCCAAAAAATAGGGCAGGAAGTCTCCTTACTTGCCTTTCTTGATTCTGGAGCACCCGAAGAGCCTGACATTAGCCAGAGTACTAACGATGTTGAAGAAGCCGATTGGTGGTACGAGATTGGAATGGTAGTAGAAGGACTATATGGCACGAGTTTGGAGCTGGATCGCGAAACACTTACATCACTAACTCCAGATCGGCAATTGATCTACTTCCAGGAGCGGTTAAAGGCATCGCATTTACTTGCTCCCGACGTTGGTATCGACCAACTTCGCGGCCTGATTCAAGTTTACAAAAATCAGGTGCAAATGATTTATCAGCCCAAGGAAATCTACCACCATCAAATTACTTTCTTTATGTCTAGCAAAGATGAAGCCGAGGAAAATTCTGAGAATTCAGAAAATCCAGTATTGGGTTGGGATAAGTTCTGCACTAAACCTCTGGATATCCATATAATTCCCGGCAGTCACTTTACAATGCTGAACGAGCCTCACGTCCAGGTGTTGGCTGAACGCTTGGCAACCTGTATCGATCGCGTAGAGAAATTTGGAGAAGGAGAGACTTTGCCCGCTGTCCGGGAATGCTAATGAGTCCTAGCCTTCCGAACTGAAAATTTCGAGTTAACGATCGCTATACACCACGAAGGAGAAAGGAATGGTTGGATACGCTGTAATCCGTGAATTAAAAAGCCTAAAGGAATTCTTGACTATTTGGGTTGGGCAGTTTGTCTCGTTGGTCGGTTCGGGATTGACTGGTTTTGCCCTCGATCTATGGATTTACCAACAAACAGGGTCGGTTACTCAGTTTGCACTAATCGCCTTATTTAATACAGTGCCACCCATCTTAGTTGCTCCGATCGCAGGCATAATGGTCGATCGCTGGGATAGACGCTGGACGCTGATCCTGAGCGACTTCGGTGCTGGTGTTGCGACATTATTTATCGCTCTACAAATATTCTTCACTTCCGAACTGCACATTTGGCAAATCTGTATTGCAATCACTGTCATTGCAACTTGTGGTACCTTCCAGAGGCTCGCCTCTACCGTTGCCACCGCGTTGCTCGTACCTGAAAAGCACCTTGGCCGAGCTAGTGGTTTAATTCAAATTGGGGAATCATTTTCAGATCTGTTTGTTCCAGCCCTTGCCGGAATCCTGCTTTTATCCATTCAACTTAAGGGCATACTCCTGATCGATTTTGGTACATATCTTGTTTCCCTGGCTTCACTAATGATAGTCAAATTCCCCAAGTCTCATGCAAAACCTGCTGAAGACCGCCCGGGGATGGCTTCCTTGATACAGGATGCCATCTATGGCTGGAAGTACATTAGATCGTACCCTGGTCTTTTGGGGCTATTACTATATTTTGTCGCTTGCAACTTTACGATCGGAATCATCGGCATACTTCTCATACCCATGCTTCTCTCCTTTACTTCCTCCGCCACAGCAGGTTTAATTCTCACCTTTGGTGGGATTGGAACGTTGATAGGCAGCGTTTTGATGGGTGTATGGGGAGGGCCTAAACGACGGATCTACGGAACGTTAGGCTTTGGCATTCTACTTGGGATTTGCATCATTGTAGGAGGGTTACGCCCTTCCGTGCCACTTGTCACTGCAGCGGCATTTGGGGGGCTGTTCTGTTTCCCCCTAATTGCTGGATGCAGTCAGGTTCTATTGCTAAGCAAAGTAGCGCATGAGGTACAGGGCAGAGTCTTCGCTTTGCAGGGAATGATTGCGACTTCGTCTTTACCACTGGCTTATGTCGTTGCGGGACCGTTAGCCGATATTGTCTTCGAGCCTCTTTTGGCCGATGGTGGTCTGCTAGCTGGCAGCGTTGGTAGCGTTATTGGAGTGGGAGCAGGACGGGGCATTGGCTTATTATTCATATTTCTGGGAATTTTCCAGATCTTAGTAACTATCTATGGCTATTTTTACAAGCCATTGCGATTTATAGACAATTACACCCCTCAACAACCGCCATGCTAAATATCTCTTTGTATTGTTTAGGTAGAAAACTGCACCTAATGTAGCCGAGAAAACCAAGATAATCGATCCTTCCCAAGTAGACTATTGATAGATAACCAAAATGTTTTAAGAGGAGTACTTTAAGTGTTTTTCAGAGAATCTAAATTTCAGACTGCAATTCAATGGTTTGAGATCCCGGCAAGCGACCTGGATCGAGCCGTCAATTTCTACAGCAAAGTATTAGGTGTAGAAATCCAAAAAGGGGAATTTATGGGTGAAACGCAAGGATTTTTCCCCGCAGGTCAGAAGGGGGTCGGGGGTGCGATCGTGCAAAGCGATCGCTTGGTTCCTTCATCAAATGGTCCCCTATTCTACCTAAGTGTAGGAAAAGCTCAAAACCTCGATCTAATTTTAGAGCGAGCAGTATCTAATGGTGGCAAAACGCTTATGGCAAAGACTGCCGTTGAAGATTCCGGTTTCATTGGAGTGATACAAGATAGCGAAGGCAACCGGGTTGGATTGCACGCCAGATAGTCCCCGATTGAAATAGATGTTTAGGAGATATAGCGGTTGAGTCTTTTGACTGAACTGCTATTGGGAACAGTTTTAGCGTTCTTTAATACCAGGATTAGTTATAACAGTATGTCGATGACTTTGACAGCAACACCCCCTTGGCTAAGCTGTCCCAAGCCAAATCCTAAATCCCGTTTGCGCCTGTTCTGTTTCCCTTACGCTGGAGCAGGTGCATCTGTTTTCCGAGCTTGGGCTAAGCAGTTGCCAACCATTGAAGTCTTCTCAATCCAACCACCAGGAAGGGAAACGCGATTGAGAGAACCTTGCTTTACCAAACTTGACTCTTTTATCCAGGCATTGCTTCCCGATCTACTACCTTATCTAGACTCTCCATTTGCCTTCTTTGGTCATAGTATGGGAGCACTGATTAGCTTTGAATTAGCGCGTCAGTTACAGCGATCGCGCCGCCAAACTCCAGTACATTTATTTGTTTCGGGGCGGCGGGCTCCCCAACTTCCTGCGATCGATCCCCCCTTGCATCAGCTTCCCAAGCCAGATTTTTTGCAGAATCTTCAATCATATAATGGCACGCCCGCAAGCGTGTTACAAAACTCAGATTTGATGGATCTGTTTTTACCGATCCTAAGAGCGGACTTTGCTCTCATTGAAACTTACAAGTATCGGGCAGAATCTCCCTTAGGATGCCCAATTTCAAGCTTTGGAGGCATACAGGATAGTAAAGTGAGTCTTGACGCGCTGAGTGCTTGGCGAGACCAAACTTCTAGTACCTTTACCTTGCAAATGTTTCCTGGCGATCACTTCTATCTCAATCGCCAACCAGAGTCTATCTTAGCTGCAATCGCAGCTACACTAAGATAAATCTTCTGACTTAAATCTATGTAACCACAATCCTCAATACATTCCTTTTTGTTGAGCCCAAAGTGCTGCCTGCGTGCGATCGCTAACATCGAGTTCGCTGAGAATTCGACTAATATGGTTCTTTACAGTGCCGTGAGCTAAGTGCAGTGATCGCGCAATCTCCTGATTAGTTTTCCCCTGTCCTAAAAGCCGCAAAATTTCTAACTCCCGATCGGTAAATTGATGGCTATCATCTGATTGAAATGGAGGCGAGATAGATTTTAACTGAGAGAATACCTTCGGCGCAATTGTAGGCCCTAATTGACTGTATCCCTGATTTAATGTCCGAATTGCAGTTGCCAACTGTTTAGATGCCGTACTCTTCAAGATGTAACCTAGGGCACCGGCTTGCAATGACTGCCATATATATTCATCTTCATCAAACGTTGTCAATACTAGAATTCGTATCCATGGGTAGCGTTGATGAACGATCCGAGTAGCAGTGACTCCGTCGCAAACTGGCATACGGACATCCATAAGAATAATATCAGGCTGTAGCTGCTCTGCGAGCGCGATCGCCATTTCTCCATCGCTTGCCTGACCTACAACATCCAGGTCATCTTCCAAAGCCAGCAGAGAGGCAAGACCCTGACGAAACATCTCCTGATCGTCTACCAACAGCAATCGAATCATAAAGGAACTTTTACTTGAATGTGAGTACCATGCTCTGGAGTACTTTGAATTTCGAGGTTGCCACCTAATAGGTGAGTTCGTTCCGTCATCCCTTGCAAACCATATCCTGCATGAGGTAAGGTTAGCTGGAATCCTTTTCCATTATCTTCTATTTCCAAGAAAATCATATCAGAATTTACGTAAGCTCGCAGTTTTATGCGGGTTGCCTGGGCATGTTTCTGAATATTGAGGAATCCTTCCTGCACAATGCAGTAAAGTTGATGGTTAATCTGTAGTGGCAACTGCGGCAAATGAATATCTGCATCTACAGCTATAGATTGATTCTGCTCGACTTGTTGGATGAGTTTATGCAGCGCCTCATTTAAGTTGAGATCCTTTTGACGCACAGTTTTTACAGCTCGACGCACTTCATCCAAACATTCGCTGGCAAGTCGTTGCGCGTTTTGCAAGGCTTGAAGCGAGCGAGCGGGATCGCGTTGCCACATTTCCTGAGACAGTTCGAGTTGTATATTGAGAGTAGTCAGAATATGCCCAAGGGAGTCATGAATTTCGCGCGCGATGCGCGATCGCTCCAGCGAAGTCGCTAAAGTTTCTACTTCCTGAGCCAAATATTCCGCATGCTGGCGACTTCTCTGCTCGGCTACAATTACAAACCCCAACAAAACGACAAATAGGCTAATTCCTACATACTCGATTAATGCTTCAAAAAAAATCACCTGTGGTTTGTAGAGCCCCTTCCAGTTTTGCAACTGCATGGCTTCAATTGACGACTGAATCACTGATGGAATCGTCCAAATAACACCGAATAGATAGCCCGCACCAGCCAAAACTACTACAAAAATCACTTCTCGACGACTTAATAAGAAGCAACTTTTAATCAAGATGAAATAGAGTAAAATACGTAGGTCAACCCACATCATTTGGGCAATTACAATTAATGCAATTTCAGTGACAACATAGACTCGCCGTTGCCACAAAGGGCGTTTTACAGGAAAACTGAAACTAAAAAGAAAGAAAACTAGATTAAAAGCAACAACTTTCAGAAATATGTTGGGAGCAACCTGAATTTTATAGTAGTACTGGTCGATCGCGTAGAGCAACGTCATCATGATTAGCAATGCCCATTCCGCACTTCGAAACATCCAGCGTAAGAGCGAAGGGGAGTTAGTGAATGCTGCCATTGTTAGATAAAGCGGGTTATGAGAGAGGTGACTCCAATTATCTGAAACCTATGGAAGAACATCAATCAAAAATTGTTAGATTCCCAGGATTACAGCGTTTGATAACAACAGCAATCCCCTTTGCTCCCTCTCCTTTAATATCCTCAATAAATCCTGCTTGCGTTTTTTCAGCCTCAGTAAAACTATAGAAAGGCCCAAAGTAGTAAGTACATCGAGGGGATTCAGTGGTTACCTTAGTCCATACCGCTATACCAAGCTGTTTTAGTAACGATGCGAGTGCTTCTTTCATGGTACGAAACTTCCACACAACATACATTATTACACCTACAAATAAACTTCACTGTGCTAGAGATGACAAAGCACGAAAAACTACCTTATGATCGTTGCAATATTAGCTCCTTGAGGATGCTAAAACTGAGACTCAAATACTAACTCAACTTGCGGAAACTAGCTATTCTTTGGCATTTTGGGCGGACACTAAAAGAGATTCTTGCTGGATACACCAAGTGAATCAAGAATTCCTCGCATTACTTCCATACAGCACATCACAATGGCCTAAATACCAGATGTATTTCCCCATCTACATGTGTGCACCGACCTGAAATCAATACATAGTTTATCACCCTTTAGTTAGAGAGAGATGCACTGCTAAATAGCAAAACTGAATCTTCCAAGTTGTTTTAACGGTATCACAAAAACTCCTAAGGCCAGTCTTGGAAATATCCTTGAACTATGAAATCCCTTACTGGTATGCCTGTAAGGTTTCCTTAATTTGCATTTAACAGAAGGGACATTAGTCCTTAACTTTGAGACTGTATTGTAATTTAGGCTGTGGGAGTGGAGCAGTATGGTGGTCATCACTTGTTAGGATGTCTGGCTTTAAGACTGTTTGAAACCACAGTCTAGGATTGTTAACAAAGGGTAGGCTTCCCCATGGCATTGTTAAATGGAATTGCAAGCGGCGATACCACCAAATCGTCAACCGTGCTTTGGGCACGCAGCAACGTTACAGGCAAGATTAAATTTGAGTATTCAACAAGTCCAACCTTCAGCAATATTCTTGGCACTGAAAGAAGTATCGTTAGCGATTCATTACTGCCTGTAAAGGTTCCAGTCAAAGATCTGAACCCCAATACAAAATACTTCTATCGAGTGACTGATGCTGAAGGAGCGATCGCAACAGGGCAGTTTCACACGAGTGCACCAGAAGGAAGCAATACAGGCTTGAAATTCGGAGTATCAGGAGATTGGCGTGGTGAGTTGAGTCCCTATCCCGCGATCGCCAATGCCCCTACCCGTAACCTCGACTTCTTTCTGGAATTTGGCGATACCATCTACGCAGATTACCCCTCTCCAGATCTGAATCTTCCCCAAGCGCTATCCCTCTCCGACTTCCGCACCAAACACAGTGAAGTTTATAGCAATCGATTGGGTGAAAACACCTGGGCCGATTTGCGGGCGAGCACTTCCGTCTTAGCTACAATCGACGACCATGAAGTCACCAATGACTTTGCCGGAGCTGCTCCCGCCGCCTCCGATCCGCGCTTTAACGATACAACCCCTGGCAGGCTCATCAACGACACACAACTCTATGAGAACGGCCTGCAAGCCTTTCAGGATTACAATCCCCTGAGAGAGGAGTTTTATAGAAATACGGGCGATCCCCGTACGTCGGGTGAACGCAAGCTTTATCGCTACAACACTTACGGCAGCGATGCGGCGACGTTTGTCTTGGATGCTCGTTCCTTCCGCGATCGCGAGTTACCCGGCATTACCAATCCCACCGATCCAGTGCAAGTGGGTTCGTTTCTAGCTAGTTCCTTCGCGCCTAATCGCACTTTATTGGGGCAGGCGCAACTAGACGATCTGAAACGGGATTTAAAGCGAGCTGAAGACAAGGGGATTACCTGGAAATTCGTGATGACGCCCGAACCAATTCAGAATTTAGGCGTCGTGGGAGCATCCGATCGCTACGAGGGTTATGCCGCAGAGCGCACCGATATGCTGAAGTTCATCAACGAGAACAAAATTAGCAACGTGGTGTTTGTGACCGCAGATATTCACGGCACGCTGGTGAACAATCTCACCTATCAACAAGGCCCTGGTCAGTCGCAAATTCCCACCAGTGCCTTTGAAATTAGTACGGGGTCTGTCGCGTTTGATGCGCCTTTCGGCCCAACAGTAGAAAGGTTAGCTGCCGCCGCAGGCTTGCTAAGTCCTGTACAACAGGCTCTATACAATTCCCTCCCAACCAATGCTGCGAAAGATGCTTTTATCAAGAATCTGCTCGACCAGCAACTTGCAGCCCTCGGGTACGACCCGTTAGGACTGAATAATAACCTTCCTAATGCCAATGGCAAGATCGATGCGAAGTTGCTCCAGGGAGATTATTTATCGACCCATACCTATGGCTGGACAGAATTCGATATCAATCCTGCCAATCAAAAATTAACGGTTACAACCTACGGCATTCCCTACTATACGGAGGCCGAACTGAAGGCCAATCCCAGTGCAATTATCAACCGTACCCCCTCTGTTGTCAGTCAATTTGAGGTGAATCCCTCGCAGTCTAAAAAGGATGACAACACGCTCGTAAAAACAGTGAATTTTTTGGGACAGGCGACGTTCCCTTCGCGATCGGTTACAGTCGATGGCACCCAATTAGGCGGACTATCTGGAATCACCTACGATCCTGCCAAGAAAGTCTACTATGCCATATCCGACGATCGCCAGACGAATTTCGGAAGCTACTCCGAACCCGGACAGCCCACGCGCTTTTATACGATGGCGGTAGACTTCAGCACGGGCCGGATCGACAACAGTAAAGTAAAGTTTTCCCATGCAACCGAACTACGGAAGTCAGACGGTTCGCTCTATACGCCCCAATCAATGGATACCGAGGGCATTGGGCTAACCAACAAAGGCACGGTGTTTATTTCCTCGGAAGGGCAGGTCGACGCACCGGGACAGATTCGCACCAAACCTTTTGTCAATGAATACTCGGTTACCACCGGGCAGTTCGTCCGATCGCTGTCAATTCCCGATAAATTCTTGCCCGATGCGCCGCTGGCTGCCAATCAAACCAAGGGAACCTACGACAACCTGGCTTTTGAGAGCGTTGCCATTACGCCCGACAAGAAAACGCTATTCACTGCCAGCGAAAACGCTCTATTTCAAGACGGCCTGAAATCCGGCGGCAGCAATCCCAATCCTTCGCGATCGCGCCTCCTCAAATACGATCTGGTAACAGGTAAACCCACTGCGGAATACCTCTACTTAACCGATCCGGTAGCAACCCCATTACCGACACCTACCTCCTTTGCTACGTCAGGGTTAGTAGATTTATTAGCTCTGGACAACGGAAAACCTCTTCTGGCTTTAGAGCGATCGTTTACGAGCAATTTGCCCGGCACTGGTAACACCATTAAGCTGTACGAAGTCGATCTCGACAGTGCCACGAATATCAGCAGGATCGATTCCCTAAATTCTCTCTCCACTTCCGACTTCAACAAAATCAAACCCGCCAAAAAACATCTCCTACTCAACTTCGACGATCTCGGCTTGAGTACGGGGCTGGATAATGTGGAAGGATTGACCCTCGGGCCTAAATTACCCAACGGTCAGCAATCGCTCGTTCTGGTGAGCGACGACAACTTCAACCCCGGCAATCCCAACCGAGTACCGCCAGAAAAACCTCAATTCACGCAGGTACTGGCCTTTAGTTTGGATTTGCGCAAGAACTCCGATGATCGCGATCGGGAAGATGATAATGGCGCTTCTGAGTCAGATGACGATGCTACCTCGACCAAAAACGAAAAGAAGAAGTTAGTCAGTAAGTCTGAAGGACAAAACATTATCCATGGTTTGGGCAATGATTCCCTTGTTGGTGGTGCTGGCGATGACACGCTGGCAGGAGTTAGTACTTCCAATAACAATCTCGCTGGAGTTGGCGAAATCGACACGCTCACTGGCGGACAAGGATCTGACTTATTCATCCTTGGAGATACTACTGGCGTCTATTACGACGATGGCAATCAGGCCGATCCCGGCACGAATGACTATGCCTTGATTGCAGACTTCATTCCAACTGAAGATGCAATTCAACTCTCAAAGGGATCGAATTACACGGTTGGTAGTGCGCCAGCGGGTCTTCCATCAGGAGCGGGCATCTTTCTTAACGATGGCGATCGCATGGAGTTAATTGCCATTTTGCAGGGCGTGAATCCAGCCAGCCTCAACTTGTCCGCTCCATATTTTAGTTACGCGTGAAATAGCCAGATATTGGCATTGCCCGAACTCAGCTCGTAGCAGAACTTTTAACTGTTCGTTCCCAAAAATTGATCGTAGACCATACATTTCGCAATTAAAAATTTATGAGTCCTAAAGTCATTTTGATTTCGCTTGACGGCGCAACCAGTTCTATTGTCGATCGCTACCTCGCCAACGGCGTCCTCAGTCGAAACGAGGGTTTGGGGTTACTTCGCAGTAAGGGCATAGGCGTTCCCAATGAGACGGTTACGCCCTCCCTCACCGCTCCCGGTCACATCGCGATCGCCACAGGTTCGACCGCAGCCAATAACGACATCAACGCCAACAGCTTTCACTTAATTGCCAGTCCTTTCAGTCAGAACATCAGCGGTTTCGGCGCTCCCATCGGTGGCTACGATGCCCTCAACCCCGACGGCCCTAAAGAAAGCGGCGATCCTACGGCTGAACCCCTGTGGGTCGGTCTGCGCGATGCCGGTAAGAAAGTCGTCACTGCCACTTTTCCCGGTGGCGATGGAGTGGATGTTAAGATACCCGGTCTGACCAACAGCGCGATCGTGCAGTCTAAAGACGTTCGTACGGTGGATTACACGATCCCCTTTGGTGCTTTCGGTGGCGTTGGCGGCAAAGGATTCAGCCTCAACGCATCCAACTTTACTCTCGATCCTGCCCAGGCGGAAGCTGATCTCAAGACTCTGGGACGGCAATCCTTCAGCCCCGTCAAAGTCGCAAACCTGGAAACCATCAATTCTGTTACGGGTGGAGGTGGCCCCTATAACCTGGAGGTGGCGGCGATCGACACGACCAACGATAATGTCACCAACTACGACACGCTCGTTTTCTTCGATGCCAATAAAGGTATCGTCGGGCCTTCTAGCTTGCCATCCACTGGATCGGCATTTGTCAAAGCTAGCGACAAAAAATCCAGTCAGTTCTTTTTTGAAGGTAGCACCAATAAGGTAGGCACGGCTTTCTACGTCAGCAATCTCGCTCCCGACCTCTCCACCGTCCGCATTGCCCGCTACAGTGCCAATTTCATTCCTCGTCCTGCGGAAAGCCCCAGTGTCGTCGCGAATGTCGATGACATCAACAATAACGTTGGGTTCTGGGCACCCCAAGCTGATTTTCGCTTCCCCGAACGCATCAACTCCGGCCTAAGTAATTTTTCTGATGCCGAACTCGAAGCAATCTACGAAGACCAGGTCAAGAGTTTTGTAGAGTATCAAACCAGGGTGGCGCTGCGCTCCATAAAGCAGAATCCCGATGCCGACCTGGTGATGACTTACATCGAACAACCCGACGGTTCCGAGCACCAGTTTCTCCTTACCGATTCGCGCCAGCCTACCGATTTCACCGATCCGAATAGCATTGGTGCCGGACAAGACCCCGCCAAGATTGCCCGCTACCAGAGCTACACGCAAGCAGCCTATCAAGCTGCCAATGCTGCCGTGCAGCGCATCATCGATTCCGTCGGTACCGATCACAATGGCGTACCAAAGAGCAACATTATTATAGTTTCCGATCACGGCTTTGCCCCTTTCCACACGGCAGTTAGCATCAATAACATTCTCAAGAATTCCGGCGATGCAGATCTTGCCGATACCAACAAAGTGCGGGCAGTCAACAGCGGCCCGGCAGTCAATATCTATATCAATCTCCAGGGCAGAGAACCCAACGGCACCGTCACGCCGCAAGAGTATGTTGCCCTGCAACAGAAAATCATCAACACTCTTCAAGGCGTAACGGATACGAATCCCAACTATACCTTGGGAAACAGTAGCGCAAAGGTTTTCGATAAGATTTACAGTCGCCCAGTACCACCAAATCCCACAGCCCAGGATATTATCAAATCAACCAGCGACTTTATCGGTCAGGATTCAGGCGATGTATTTGCACTGCTGAATCTAGGGTATAACTTCGACGGCATCCAGGGGGCAGGCTTGCAGCGCAAGGGCGATCCCGCATCGACCAACCCCAACCTGTCCGTACCGAATTTCTATGGCGCGCACGGTTACGATCCCAAGCGCCCCGAAATGCAAGCGATCTTTTACGCTGCCGGGCCAAATATCGAGAATAAGAACGTCACGAAAGTCCACAATATCGATATCGCACCGACAATCGACAAATTGCTAGGCGTTCCCGCCAGTCCTACCGTTGACGGTACTCCAATCCCCCTATCGCGATCATCTACACCAGGACTAAATCTTATGGGAACAGAAAGAGCCGATCTCCTGGAGGGCAAGAATTCGAACGATACCATCCAGGGACTAGGTGGCGATGATACGATTTTTGGCCTCGGCGGCGACGATACGCTATCCGGCGATCGCGGCCAAGATCTAATATTCGGCGGTCAGGGTAATGATACTCTGAATGGAGGCAGAGGCAGCGATACTCTGAATGGGGGCAAAGGTAACGATATTCTCATTGGAGATATTGGCAACGATCTCCTGCTTGGTGGCTTAGAGAACGACTCCATCAGTGGAGATTTAGGCAACGATACTCTAGTAGGAGTTAATGCCAATGAAGATAATCCCGGTCAGGGAGAAATAGACACACTGACTGGCGGATCTGGAAGCGACGTTTTTGAACTCGGAAATCGTGCCAGGGCTTATTACAACGATCGCAATAGCGGTCGATCTGGAACTAGCGACTACGCTTTAATCACTGATTTTAATCCTAGTGAAGACTTCATTCAACTGAAGGGCGGACGGACTTATGCGATCGGTGCTGCCCCTACGGGACTACCCACCGGAGCAGCTATCTTTATCGATAATGACGGCATCCTCGGACTCAGTGCCAATGACGAAGCGATCGGTATTTTGCAGAATCTCATTCCGGCTGATGTTAGTACGATAACCTCTCGTTTTGCTTTGGTGTAAGAAGCGATCGTAAATGATTGTGTGAATCAAAGATCGTCCGAGTACTACGGACCACAACATAATAAAGAGAGAAACCCCTGTCTCACAACCAGAAAAGTGTTATGGGAATATACCTGCCGTGTGCGAGCAACTTAGCCCTCTAGCCCTTTACAACCCTCAAACATCTGCAAATGATTTAGGATTGCTATATACCGAAAGCTATATCCTTACAGCAAGGATAATTTAGCCTTGTTATTTCAGGTTAGCAGCTTCAACCCGGTTTGACAAAAGAGGGATATATCTATATATGTGAAATGATACTCGCTGCAAAATTTTCACCACAGTCAATGAATAATAAACGTTTCATTGGGCTTAGTCTTGAAATATATCAACACTCTTCCGATCGTAAGGCTTTAGTATCCCTCGAAAAAATGCCAGGATTATCCTTACTCTTGAAGAAGGTAAATGAGTATGGAATCGATCGCCTCCTCAGGATGCAAACCTTGGGGAGCGAGTTCAAAGTTACCCCCCGAAATTTCCCTAAACTCCACGATACCTTTATTGAAACCTGCAAAATTTTATGCGTTAATCCATTCCCAGAACTTTATCTCGCGCCGGGAACGGGACACATTAATACCTATGCCATTGGTGTAGAGAATCCCATGATCAGTGTAAATTTAGAGGCTATGGAGTGGTTAACTACAGAGGAGTTGTGCTTTGCACTTGGCCATGAAATCATTCGGGTTAAAGGTGGATATACCACTTATCAACAAATTGCTCATGTTATGCCCCTCATTAAGGGACTGATTAGTAGTACAACGTTGGGCTTAGGCGGTATTGCCGCAAACGGAGTAGAAGTGGCCCTTCAGAATTGGATTGTTACGTCCAAATTTACGGCAGATCGAGCTGGTTTGTTCGCCTGTCAAGATGTTAAGGTAGCGATCTCAGCCCTCATGAAATTAGGTGGACTGCCGGGAGAATACTTAAATAAGGATACAATCGATGAGTTTGAAGCCCAAGCTCGGAGCTTTATGACGATCGATCTGGACAATTTAGATCGGGTTACAAAAGTTTTCAGTTTCATGAAAATCCGCCACCCTTGGGCTGTAATGCGCATGGCTGAGTTATTTAAGTGGGTTGATTCAGGGGAGTACAAATCGTTGCTGGAAACTGGAAAGTTGCCGCAAAAAGCTAAAGAGCCTACTCAAACTTCTGCTTCGTTCAACTCATCTAACTCATCAGATTGGGATTTTCTATCGAGTCTGTAACAATTAAAAAAATAGGTCTTGGTTATGATTAACAATTTACCTTTCCGATTTAAAAGCTCAGTTAGCGGAAGACATCGCCGAAAGTTCTTAATATATCTTGCAAATAGTGCTACAGGGACAGTTGCCATTCGACTTATGTTTCCTGGTCTCGTCCAAAGCCGTGAATTAGATTTGGAAAACCTCTGCTCTTCGTTTCCAGAAAATTCCCGCTGTCAAGACTATTTACCGGGGACAAGAGCATCTGACGATAAAGGAACTCCTATTTCTGTAGTCGATTTCCTGGCTAACGTTAAAGCTGGAGATCGCTTGCCTGTCTACGGATTGCCAAAAAACGAGCCTATCTATCTAGTCATTAGGCAGGGATCTAAGAATCCACAGCCTAAGATCGCGACCTATGGGATCAAACCTATTTGCACCCATCTAGGATGTACAGTTGCGTGGCATCCAGACCGCGATCGCTTCATTTGCCCATGCCACGGTTCTGAGTATAATGCTCAGGGTCGAGTAGTTCAGGGGCCTGCCAGTCTTTCTTTACCTTTGATAACGGTTGTGGTGAAGAAAAATCAGATCCGTTTGGTCGATCGCCAACCCGCAATCAGCCCTCGCTAAAGCATCGGTCCTTCTAACGCTCCTTTAAAAGTTCGATCGCTAAAGAGATCGCCACCAACGTATCCCGTCGCGCGAATGTCTAATACCCGGCACTGCTGCTGACGATAATATTCACGAACCCTGCCAATCGAAACGATGCAGTGGATGAACTGCAAACACTTTCATCACTTCCGAGCGAAATTTGGCTTCACGCTAGCGTCTATCTCCTGAGCTTGCAGGATAAATTGTTTCGTCTTCCTTTCGCCAGGCTGGATCGACAATGCAGATAAATACTAATGGTTCCGCGCCCGTATTGCGAATAAATTGTCTGGCATTAGGAGGAATATAAATCGCATCTCCGGCCTCTACTAGTTGCGTTTCTCCGTCAATATACATTTCTCCGGTGCCGCTAAGGATATAGTAAACTTCCGAAGTCGTAAGTGAATGGGGCTGAGAGGTTTGACCTGCTGGTACGATCGCGTGGGCCAAACTGTACCGCAATGCGATCGCCTGCTTGTCAGGATGCAGCAGTTCTCGCAACAGCGTGCCATCACCGGCAACAAACTCAACGCAATGATTCAACTTTTGTACTAACACTGATGTCAATCCTCCAAATTGGTAAAGCATTTCCATACAGAACTTTGCCACATCCGGTACATTTGACACAAATGCTCTTATTGCCTGCGATTGAATTCCTTTTTGCACGAGCGTATCAATTTCAAATCGCCTGAGTTCAGGCTAAGCGATCCAGGCAAATTAAAACGCCTTGACTCGTGGTGGCATACAAGCGATCGCCCCAACATTTCAAAGCAGTTATGGCACCTGCTTCCAACTGAATTGCTGCTTTTAGGTTTCCATCCAAGTCGATGCGCTCAATCTTGCCCGTGTAATCCCCAACTAGGAACGACTGCTCATCTCCCGATATGGTTAACACATAGGGCATTCCAGCACAGGTATAAATTGGTCCGATCATGATCTCGCCAGTTTGCGGATCTGCTGTTTTTTGCAATCGATAAATGTTGCGATCGCTACAGCCAACAATGACTTCCTGCTGGGTTAACCCGCCACACAGGACAGGTGCTGCAAGCAGTTGCATCCAGTTCTCTTGCCCCGTTTTGAGATTATAGGCATTCACCCCGCGATAGTGTCCGAGATAAGCCGTCGCTGAATCACTACGCAAAAACCAGCTTTGCCAATAGTCGGCTTGCTGCTGCTGCCACTGAAGCTCTAGATCAACATTTAATGCCTGGATGTGACCATAGACATCGGCAATTAATAATGTCTGAGGGGTTTGTTCAAATGCCAAGATTTGATAAGTGTAACTGTAATCATTGACTGGGCGAACGGCATAAATGGCTTGAGGTAATTTTGCTGTCAGGTCATAGAGGTTACCATCATCACAACTTACATAGGGAGCATCTTCGCAGCCTGCTAAACAACGAGTCAGTTTGGGCAAGGCGTATTGCTGGATCGGTTCACCTTGATGATTAATCACCAAAACTTGTCCTTCCCGCGTGCAGAACCAACAGCCCTGCTCGTTAACCCATAAATCTAAAATAGGAATCGTCCAGCTTCCGTTGGGATTAGGAACTTTATATTGCCAAACGATTGGGGCAACATTTTTGTCAGTACCTGTCGGATGCTGCTTGATATCGGCACTAAAGCCTACGAATCTAGCCAAACTGCCTAAGAGCGGCCATAAGGGTTGGAATTCTGACTGCTGAAGGTAACGACTCAACTCATAACTAGCAAGGGATTCTATGGTGAAGAATGGTATATCTGCCAGTTCTGGAAAGTCAGCCAGATTAATCAGTTGGTTGGAATACCAAACTGAGCCGTAATTGTAGGAAAAGGCATGAGCACTTTCTCCAGGCATCCCTGGAAACATCAACCCTTCTACAATTCCTGTTTCGGCTCTTTGGAGCAGAAAACGCCCCTTTCCATCTCGATGTAAATAGTATTTTTCTTCACTCATGGGTAGCTCGGTTCAACCTAAACGTTTAATTTCGCCGTAGGTACGGTAATAGTCTCCCTGCTTAGCTGCTTTTAAGGCTGGTACCCAATAGCGATCACCCTCTTGGCGTAAATCTCTAGGAAACTGCACCATCCAATCTTGACGATATCCTTCCGAAATGGCCCGTACCCTTAATTTCTGTCCTTCTCGAAAACACTCCAAAACCACACCTTGTGTCGGGGCGGACGCGATCTCTAAAGGAGCCGTTGTTTGGAGGGGAAGACTTGTAGTATGGGTAACGGTCATGGGGAGGGGTAAGTTTCCAGCCCGAGCACTTTGAAGTGCCGTCGTACTGATATCCAGACAGGCCATCACGCCTTGATTTGTGACAATGTAAAGCCGATCTTGTAAGTATTGCATGGAGAGGGCAGAACCACACCCAGTAGAAACTTTCCAAAGCAACTGTCCTTGCTGGCTAAAACAGTAGATAAAAGCCGAACTATCTGAAGCAAACAGATATTGAGCTTTGTCATCCGTAGTACAAGCATAGACTGATGCCCCGCAGGGATAGCTTTCTAAGACTGCGCCCGTTGTACTAAAACTTTGGATTTGCTTACCACTGGTGGCAACATAAAGGCGATCGCTACTCTGACACCCAAACAGCACTTTGCCATGGGTGGGTTGGTGCCAGATTTGGCGACCCGTTGAGAAGTCATACATCGTCACCCCTTTAGCGTGACCGTGATAGAAACCTTTGGCATCACAACATAACATCCAGCCCATTTTGCCTGAACTTAATCGAGTCCAAAGAATTTCTCCTTCGGGATCGGTTTTGGCAAGTCCGCCATTAGCATCGGAAACCCCCAGTAATCCGTCATAAATCGCCAACCAGAAAATATCAACCCCTTTTTCCAGTTCATAGGCAAGATAGGGAAATTTGCCTGTTAGATCGTAGACATTGCCATTATCACAGCCAGCGTAGATCCAGATATCATCAGTGACAATACATTTAACTGCATCGGGAAGCTGATACTGCTGCAAAATCTTACCCTGGCGATCTAGCTTAAAGACCTGGCCTTTCTCATTGCCTAACCAACAATGTTCCGCTTCGACAGCTAATCCAAAGGTGCTGGATCCGGAATCAAATCGCCAACAGATTGGGGCTTGATAAGTTGATGTTGGCTCAGGGCTATTGACAGAAGGAAGTTGATTGACTGGAAAAACAGGTGAGACTTGCTGCGGATTTAATTCCTCTGAGTGGGTTGGTGTGACTGCCTGAGCAATAGTTGAACGGATTTGATAACCCTTGCGTTGCTTCTCGCAAATGCGTTTATGCGCCTCAGCTTGAGCTTGCTCAAAGGTAGTGTAGGTTTTCGTTTGAGTTGTGCCACGGGTATGAACTCGACCAAACCGGATAGTTAGGGTCTGGTCCGTCACAGATACTTCATAAAACTTTTGGCTATTGCTGCTTGTATCAGAAAATTCCAGATAGGTTACTTCGCCACTCATAGTTTATAGGCAATGAAATTATGCTTCGATTCCGATACAGCTTATGATTCCCCAAAATAATAGTTTATGAAACATGACTTAGAAAATTTCGCTCATCTGGGTTAATAGGTGAAGCCATGTAAAGGGCTTAACTGAGATCGGTCGTGTTGTAGATATGTGGATAATTTCACTAACGATAACATGGATAAATATTCCCAAGAAGGATGGGAAGAATCGATCAACTCCATATCAACCAGATTGTACAACATGGATTTGGATAGTAGATCAAAGGAATTAAATGGTCTATTCTTTCTTCTATATCGTTTAAACAGTCATTTTAAGGGGCGATGTTATGCAAAATCCGATGAATCTCAGTTCCGGGCAGAGCGAAACCGTGAGTTTGGCTCCCTTGAACCGAGCTCCCTCGTCCCAGGATATGGATCGATCCATCCGAAACGCCACTTTTGCCATCGATAACCTTAACTGGCTTAAGCTTGGTGACACCGTATTCATTAAACCGGTGCTTAACTCAGGCAAGCCCTACCCGGCTACTACCAGCCCCCTCGCTTTGGCAAGCATGATCCGCTTGCTCAAGGAAAAAGGAGCGGGGCGTGTCGTGGTGGGCGACATGAGCGGGGTTGGGCATCTCCATCAAGGACCTGATGGTTGTAAAGGCAGTACCCGCAACCTGGCGAAGAGTGCTGGGCTGTTGAATGCCGTTCTAGACGCTGGGGCTGAGTGGGCCTTCTTCGAAGAAGCAGGCTGGGACAGCTTCTATGAAGAACAACCCGCCCCCGGCTCCCACTGGCAAAGGGGGATCATGCTACCTAACGTGCTCCAGGAGATGGATCACATCGTGTCAATGCCACGCTGTAGCCGCCACGCCCTGTTGGGGAATACCCTCGGACTTAAGTCTGTGGTTGGCTACATGCGCTTTGACACCCGCCTGGAGTACCATCACGCGGCCAAGAGCATCCAGGAAAAAACCGCCGAGGCCAACACCGTTCCCACCCTTCTGCAAAAGCAACGCCTGGTCGTCACAGCAGCAGACAAAGTGCTGGCTACCTGCGGTCCGGATATGGGTCATACGATCGCACCACAACAAGTGATAGCTCATGACTTGATATCCCTGGCATGGCTGATCGTGAATTGGCGTCAGGCACCGTGGCTCAACAAACAGTTGCTCTCCGACCCGAATGGCAACAAGTTTGTGACCAATGTGGCGAACCACGTGGTTACTGGCATTTTGGGCGGCTGGAAATGGGGCATCAGTGCCCAGCCCATGGAACGTTCTCCTCTACCGAATATCTGGCGCGATCGCACCCTGCGACGTGCCTTTGAACTCATGGGAGGTGTACCAGATATCCAGTTGCAGCCAACCCAGTCCAGCATTTCACCACAGCTATTAGCCGAGTTGGCCTCAATGGTGGCTTTACCCACAGCTACAAGAGCGGCGTAAGGAATGAGAATTAAATAAAACCGAATTTTGTAGGATGTCGGAGTGATTAAATCCACAATCCTCAGCGATCGCAACGTTGCCGATTGCGCGAGCAGCCTGAGTCAGGAAGTCTTTTCAGAATCGGGCAAAATAGGCTGCTGCCCACTCTCCGGATCGGGCAAAATGGACTGCGGCTCGATCTCTGGGTCGGGGAAAATGGATCGCTGCTCGATCCAGTAGCCGATAGTCCATATCGAAACGATGGTATCCACGATCAAAACCGGAAAGTAGCCGTAGGTGTTTTCATTGGCAAACCCGCGCGAGGCTACATAGAGCAGTACCATCCAGAATTTTTCCGCAAACGAGTAGAATACGACCGGGGGGCGCCAGGATTTCTTGAACGCCGCAACGACCATCACCACGCCCATAAAGCCGACCATCACTCCCCAATGGTAATAGAAGAAATAGTGACCTCGATCAAAATAGTTCGACGCGTAGTTTTCGTCGTAAGGGAGTCCCAATATGTGTACGATACCCCACTCAGGCGCGATCGCGTAGATAAAGCAGGCAGACGTAGCCAAGCCCATGACCAAGAGCATCTTTGATAGGTGGCGGGTAAAAAACATATTGGGTAATCTCTCGTTTACTTTCTCACCTGAGTATAGTCCAGGGAGCAAGCTACAGAATGACAAAACTGAGATGCTCCCCGATCATCTAGGCATCCCCAACAATCTATAGTTTTATAGATGCCGCATTGATAAGGGGCACTGACCAGATAAGCCTGGGTCGCTCGCTGAAAATCCATCTTATTATAAAGTTTCTGTGCCGTTTCATCAGTCACATAGCCGTTTTCAAGCTCAAGTTCGCAAATACGATCTAAGTTCATTGAGATATGCCTTACTAAGTAGGGTCAGGTGTTCCATGTCCAGCTGCTAAGTAATTAAATTTAAGTCGAGTATAAATACTTACCACCTTGGTGGATCTAGATTGAATTACTTCCATCTGGAATGCGCGTTCAGCGCTTGGAACACTAACGCCCTGCGGCTCACCGGACGGCGATAATGGTTGCATCATAACCGATAGAGTAACGATCCGTTCTGAGTGCAGCCGCTTGTTAGGCTACGTATCATCACGTTCTAGTTAGCTAAATTTCCGTTTTGACTGCTTTTTGTAGACGGGTAGTTGCACCTTTTGCCTCTTTGATTAAGTCATCCCAATCATCTGGAGGATGACCACTGTCCAGCATTTTTCTAAAAACTCTATAAGCATCTGTATTTCTATCATAGGCTCGCTTAGAGTTCTCATCATTGACCCAAGCGAAAAGGATTATTTTACTCTCCTGATGATATCGAAAAAATAGTCGGTACTGCTGAAAAAATTTGGCTCTAAACCAGTGCTTGTAGTCATCTCCAAGTGTAGCGCCTTGTCGATAATCACTACGAGTTGGATCTTGAGGAATAACATCAAAGGCTAACTTTGCGATGGCAGCTAAACGCTTTGTAGCATTTTTATTTTTATAATTCTTAGGATCTTTGTGACGCAGATGTTCAACCTGCGTCACAAGTTCTTCAAACTGCTCAAGAAATAAAGGATAAGTAAATATATTCCATCCATTGATAACTAGGGGCTGATCTACAGGCAACCTTATTCGTCCTCATCCAAGAGTGGTGCATCAAGATCAGGATCAACGTCAGAGATCAAGGATCGAACACGACTGACTAGGTCAGAACTAATTGCTTGCAAGTGCTGAGGGTTCTTTTCCATATCTCGTGCAAGAAAATTCAGAAATTCCCCAAGCACTGGATCACTTTCTGTCTGATCAGCACGCGATATCCACACTTTGCCATCGGGCTGGATGGTGTAGCAAATTTTATCGCGCTTATTCAAGCCAAGAGCTTTGCGAACAGGATCGGGGACTGTAGTCTGATAACGATCAGTAAGAGTGGATTCTGGGCACGGGGCTAGCATCACAGCCATAGCGACCTCTAAACTATATATTGATGGTAATGCAATTGCATTGCCTTGTCAAGTGTAAAGTCCCTGGGCTTAGAGCCTAAAGAATCTATGCAAGCCGTGAGAGAGTGGAGAAAGCAAACTAAACCCTCTCACAACAAGGAGGATAGCATGAAAATTCTGGCAATAGATCTAGGCAAATACAACAGTGTAGCGTGCCTATTTACCCCAGGGAACCAACAGCCTGAA
>CALRKB020000008.1:0-142754 GCA_943367755.1 Rhizobium sp. Q54
ATATCGAAACGTTACGAAATGAAACCGCTGCTTGGTCAACCGATGTCAACACTACCCAACGTGGAGTTGATTGGCAAATGAAAATCGATGATGCTCGATGCAAGTTGACTTCCATCTACCCTAAAATTAAACTGTGACGCTCCACTAGGACTTTTGGGTGAAGCCTGAGTGAAATTAATTCATACTTCTCACTTTCACTTTTTGCTGGTCTACCACGCTTTCTCAACTTCATGCCAAATTGCTCAGAAATTGCTTCTCTGAATTTCTGACTTTCTTCTGGTGTAACTCGCCTCGCGCTGTCAAAAGAGAACTCAGATTCCTTCTTCATATCTCTTCCGCAAACGCATTTATAGTATATACCAAAAATCTGCAATTCTTGATGGGAGACTAGGCAATGTCAGAAGCAAATCCCTTTTTAGGAGACTGCTTTTGCTTTAGCTTCTGTTGTGTATTTTTTAACTTCTTCATTTGCTTTTCGCATAGACCTTGTAACTCCACACGACTAATTTCCATGCCTTGCTGCGTATCTGTGGATTTATCGAACAGGATGAGACTATCTACTTCCTTTAAACCTACTAACCGAAATAAAATCTCAATAATTCCCGTCTCTGCACAGACAAGATTATGGTCACCTAGCTTGAGCCGCTCCAGGTTGGCAGCGGTCTTACTGCAATAGGCATAGACAACATTTTTCTCTACTTCAGGTGAGTTGTTATTACTAAGCGTAGTGAGCAACCAGCTCCCATCTTGGGCTTGCAAGATGTAGTAGCTGCTGTGATGGAGTTGCATCGCGATCGCTTTCAATACCGCTGAAATCACTTTCGTAATGCCAGGCGTGACGCCATCCTGGGGAGCATCCTGCACCAACTGGTCAATTTGCCGATCTAAGTTTTGTTCGTTTTGCATAGTATTAATTGGATCACATCGTCCCTTTAAATAGTCCCTGCGGTCTAACTAGTAAAACTAAAACCATAATTAATAGACCTACCCCCAATTTATATTCCGTACCAATACAGTACTTGGCTAATTCGCCTAAACTGGCCGGACAGGTGGTGCTGACTTGCTGGGCAATACCAACGATCATCGCGCCGGTGATCGCGCCGTAGGGGTTGCCTATGCCACCCAAAATTACAGCGGTAAACATGGGCAACACTAAAAACCAACCCATATTTGGTCTCAGACCCGTAATCAGGCCGTACATACCGCCCCCCAAGGCCGTCAGACTCCCCGCGATTACCCACGTCCAGAGAATCACCGCATCAACATTGATACCCGTAATTTTAGCCAGCTCTGGATTATCGGCCACTGCCCGCATCGCCCGCCCAATTTTAGTATTTTGCAAGAGGTAGTAGAGGCCAGCAACCGCAGCGATCGCCATCCCAATCGTGACAAGGCGGTTACCTGTAATCACTATGCCGATCAAATGTAGGCCAGGTAGTGTCGGCAGGGAATAGGTTTTTGGCGATGTGCCAGCGACTAGAATAATGCCATTGCGGATCACTAACGCTAACCCAATCGAGACAATCATCATCGTGGTTGGTGTGGCTCGCCGCCACCGCAAAGGTTGCCATAGCAGCTTCTCGCAGATCAAAACGGCGATCGTGGTGATCGCGCAGCCAAATAGCATGGATAGCCAGATATTGAGATGCATACCTCGATCTGCAAACAGAGCCAGATACGCACCCAGGGTAAGAATGTCACCGTGGGCAAAATTCGCTAGCTTTAAAATCCCGTAGGTTAAGCTCAGTCCTACGGCAGCCAAGGCAATAATGCTGCCCAGTGCTATACCCTCAATGCCTGATTGCAGAAGTTCCTGCATATGCGATCGCCTTTAAAGCCTAAACTGTATGCACTATGTTATATCAATTGGCGAAACTTCCAGATGGGGTCGGTCACACCAGCCACCGTGAACCCGCGATCGCGAATCAAACAGGCATGACATTTACCGCAGCCACCTTTAACCCCGGCATAACAGGTATGGGTCAACGCCAAAATTTCATCAAAGCGATCTCCCAACACATCGACAGCTAGCTGCACGCTCTCGGCTTTAGTCAAGTGCATGAGGGGAGTGTGAATCGCAAAAGCATCTGGATTGCCCCAGACCCCTTCACCAATCGCAGTTGCCATCGCATCCACAAATACCTGACGGCAGTCGTAGTAACCCGCAAAATCGGCCTCACACACGCCCATAAAAATATCTTTAATTCCTAATATGGCGGCGCGATTTGCTGCCACGGTGAGGAATAGGAGATTGCGAGCTGGCACAAATGTTGGTTCCACACCACCAGGTAAGTCTTCCGTAGAGTCATACTGCTCCAAGGGAGTATCAGATACCAGCGGTGAAGTACCTTTGAGGATTGGCCCTAACTGGATAATTTCGTGGCTAGCTAGATTGAATGCTTTGGCAATAGCGATCGCACTTTCCAGTTCAATTACATGCCGTTGACCATAATCAAATGTAATCGCATGAACTCGATCGAACTGTTGGCAAGCAAGGGCGACACAGGTAGTTGAGTCTTGTCCTCCACTGAGAACGCACAGCGCTTTCGATCCTGTCATGATAAACTCCTAAACTCACTTCACTAATTAATTCACAATAACTGCACGATCTTCCGCCAGAATCTGAAAAAGCACTTCATCCGAGCGGGAATACAAACAGGTGGAAGTGCAGGTCTCGTCGATTTTGACCGCAAGCAATCCGGGTAATCCAGCCTGTTCTAGTCGCTCAAAAATCCATCGTGCCAGTTCTTCACTGGTGGGACTCTCTAACCCGGTGGTTTTATTCAAAAAATGGTGATCTAAATAGTCATCTAAAAGGGGTTGGAGAAAGTATTTAATATCAGCAAAATCCATTACCATGCCTGATTTGGCACCACTCTTGACCAGAGACGAACCACTCACATAAACTACACCGTGCCAGCTATGTCCGTGCAGGCGAGCACATTTACCATCATGATATGGCAGTTCATGGGCAGCTTCAAATCTAAATTCCTTGCCAATCACCCACCGATCCGTCATGCTACCCCTATGTATTTATGGGTCTGTAATGAGAGTTTGTAGTTTGGATTTTGTTTCAGAATCTCGAGGATAATGGGAATGGCGCGATCGCGGGCGTTCCATTCCGGCTGAAGAAAAATTGGTCGATCTGGCATTGTCGTTAGATAGTTACCGTAATAGTCTAATTCTTGTCCCGTGCTAATCACCAACTTGATCTCGTTGGCTCTAGACCAGAATATTTCCTGTACCGGATAATCCGCGCTGACATGCTGTTTAGGTGAAAGTGTAATCCAGGCTTCGGTTGCCACATCTTGCCAAAATGCCCCAGAGGTCTCGATACTAACCTGTTTATCTATATCTAACAGTGCTTGAACTAGATCGCCTAGATGATTGTGAATAAACGGTTCGCCACCACTAATGACAATGCGGGGAGACTTTAATTCGTCTAGTAACTGTTGGAGCGATCGCATAGTTCTAGGGGTATTTTTGCCCCCATCACCATAACCGGTATCGCACCAGGGACAACGGACCGGACAGCCTGACAGGCGGATGAAATCAACTAAAACTCCTGTCCAGAAGCCTTCGCCTTGAACGGTGCTTTGAAAGGTTTCATGAATGGGAAATTGCAGCAAAATTGCGATCTATGAAAGTGATAATGCAATACAGTAGGTAGTACATCTCTGGAAGAGAATGCCAACGTAATTTTAGCTAGTGGGCAACCAACCAAATAGTTTTGCTGCGCCACCAATTAAAGCGACAATCAAAGATACTAATACGCCACGATTGATAAATTCCTGGTTATCGAGTCGTTTATCAATACCGCTCACCTTCTCGTCCAGAGTTTTAATTTCACCTGATAGCTCTACTTGCCCAATTTCAAGTTTACTTAGCCGTTCGTCTATTTTGTCAAAACGAGAGTCCATTTTTTCTATTTTTTGGTTAACCTCGACAAATTTTTGGTTAACCTCGGCAAATTGCTTGTCCATCTTCTGGTTAACCTCGGCAAATTGCTTGTCTACCTTTTGCTCAAAGCGGGTCAAGACTTCTTCAAGCGTATAGGTGAGGGTAGGAGGATTGGTAGTCATAAACAAATCTGCCAAGTTGGACTATATATAAACTACCAGATTGCTAAAAAAAATTGCGTGGAAGAAGTAATGAGGGGTTAACTGTACGGTCAAGTACAAATCCCCTCTTTACTTAGTAGCAGGATTTACTCTGCCTTTGTCTTTGAGTCGAACGCGACTACCGGGCTTCGCACCAGCGGGAATGCGAACGTTAAGCATCTCGCCATTGAGCTGTAATTGTTTTTGCACGCCATGAAAGGCTTCGGACATACTCGCAGAACACTAGTTGCTAGCTGACAACGTTAACCTTCACGACTTTTGTCTTTTCTGATTCAGCTTTCGGTAGGTTGAGGCTGAGGATACCATCTTTGTATTCTGCTTCTACCTTCTCGTTCTGAACCCTTGCAGTTAGAGGAATAACGCGACGGAACTGACCATAGCGAAACTCCGTACGTTTGTATCCTTTTTCTTCTGTTTTTGTTTCCGATTTGCGTTCGCCAGCGATCGCCACAGAGTCAGCCGTTACTTCAATATCGAGATCCTTGGCTTCCATACCAGGAACTTCTAGCTTGATTTGAAAAGCTTCAGGAGTTTCATGCAATTCTGCAGGTGGGATAAAGGTTTCCAGTTCCTTGCCTGTAGTCGGAGTTATGGTATCGAACAGGCGATTCATTTCCCTTTGCAGGCTATCAATTTCTCTGAATGGTTCCCAACGAATGAGCGACATATGTTACCTCCTGGCTGAGTAATATTGGGGTTACTTAACTTGAAGATCTCTCTTCAATTTTTAAGGTAACATGGATGCTTCACTTGCCTGGTACGGCTTTGTGTACAATGGTTTTCGGGTTTACCGCACTTCTGAGATTAGTAGTATTATTGGCGGCATTTACCAAAGTAATTTACAGGATTTGGGATAAAAATTTCTGCGTGCGCTCTTCTTTAGGATTCTGGAAAAAGTCAGTTGGCACGGCCTCTTCAACAATGAGCCCGCCATCCATCAGAATAACCCTATCCGCAACTTCGCGAGCAAACCCCACTTCATGCGTGACCACCACCATAGTCATGCCAGAATCCGCTAGCGATCGCATCACATCCAGTACCTCCCGCACCATTTCCGGATCGAGTGCGGATGTTGGTTCGTCAAATAGCATGATTTTGGGTTGCATGGCTAGAGCGCGGGCGATCGCCACCCGTTGCTGCTGTCCACCTGATAGTTGCCCTGGATATTTATGTGCCTGCGGTAGAATCCCTACCCGCTCTAAAAGCTGTAAGGCAACTTCTTCTGCCTTGGGTTTCTTCCAGCCCCTCGCCCACATTGGTGCAAGTGTAATGTTTTGCATGACCGTGAGGTGGGGAAATAGATTGAATTGCTGAAACACCATCCCTACTTCGCGACGAATAACATCAACATTTCTGTGCCTGGGAGACAACTCAATGCCGTCAATAATAATTCGCCCCTCCTGATATTCCTCTAGGGCATTAAAGGTACGTGCAAAGGTAGATTTACCCGAACCAGATGGCCCCATGATTACGACCACTTCCCCTCGGTGGACTGTCAAACTTACTCCTTTCAGCACATGAAAGCTGCCATACCACTTATGAACATCCTGCGCTACGATTGTGGGTTCCTGGGCTTGTGCCGCATTATTCATTTTTGGCGAGCTCCTGTATTGTTCGGCTTTATGTTGAGTGCACTAAAAACAATTTACTTATTCTGATATACTACTTCACATGGTGGTGTAGCCAAGTGGTAAGGCAGAAGCCTGCAAAGCTTTTATCCGCTGGTTCGAATCCAGCCATCACCTCTTTTTAATATATTTCAATCTAGTACGGGTAGATTCCCCGCCGCTCTGCGGCGAAATGTTTAGATTGCAATGTCAGCAAAAGGCTTGCGAGCAAAACGTTTTCCATACCCTGTCCGCAAGCAGTGGGGTAGTCAATTTTAAATGTAAAACCCTCATATATATCATAAATAGTTCAAAATAGTCAAATTTTCTTGAAAGCCTGTTATGATTCTAGTATAGAGAATTTAAATAAAGAGGAGGCACAAATGAGTACCCTCGAACAAGAAAGGAAAAACGAACCTCTCCTCCCTGGCTACACCATAGATGAGGAAGGGAATTTCAATATTTATGCAATTGAACCTAATATGTACATGGAAGAGGCCATGACACCTCAAAGGAGACAACGTTATACTTCTATGGTTGTAGCTGCTATCCTGCTGATTGTGATGGCAGTTTCAATTGCTTTTACCATTGCTGTAAGTTAGATATGGCAATCTAGGTATCTGGATATTTAGATGCGAATTTTCTGAATGCTCTTACCGCAGTAGATCGAAGTAGAAATCTATTTTTTAGCTGATTGTGAATGATTCAAGATCGGAGGCTATGTTATAAACCGCCAACAGAGCTGATGCTTCTATGGGAGGATCAGCTCTGTTAGTAGAATGCGGATGAAAGGACTTGAACCTTCACGTCAAAGACACTAGAACCTAAATCTAGCGCGTCTACCAATTCCGCCACATCCGCGAATCGATTTACTATCATACTCGTAAACTGGCAATGTGCGCATACCAAGCAATAAATTTTTCACAAGTTGCCAGTGTTAAAATTTCCTAAGCGGTACTTAATTTCCAATTTTTGCTTACACACTCCTCTTTGTGCAACTACCCAAAGTTCCAAAATCTCAGGCTCAGCAGATAGATCGCTCTGCGATCTATCCGTGTCCGTGTCCAAAGCGCGGTAAACTCAACCCGATTACTCTGACCGATGCCTTTGGCTGCGATCGCTGCTCGTTAATATTTGCCAGTGAAGATGATGGTTACAGCTTGGTACAGCTTGGTGGGATCGATTCCTATCGCCGTGCCTGGTACTGGAATGGTACGCGCTGGCAGGCCATTCGCAATGCTAATCTCAAGTATGCCAGGGAACTGGTGCCAATCCAGTTGGTTATGGTGTCATCAGTTGTACTAATGTTTTTGTTATTAGTAGCTGTTAGTACAAATAATTATCAAGGATTGCATTTAGTGATTTTAGTTGCCATCCCAGTAATTCTTGTAGCCTGCTGGCTAATTCTGTTGCGTCGTCGGGAACCTTAAATTGTGGATCAAGCCATGAGTACAGTCAGTACAGTGCCAGAGGATTTAACGGGCTTTGTCTACCAATCCCATGCGGCTTCTACCTTTCTCGCTTCTGTCCATCTTGAGGAGCGCAATCGCATCCTGCTAGAAATCGCCGAAGCGGTCAAGCAACAGCGAAATCAAATTCTCGAGGCCAATACCCTCGACCTCGAAGCCAGTCGGGAGATGGCTATTCCTGATATTGTGCTGGAGTGGCTAAAGCTAACTCCAGAGCGCTTGCAAAATGCGATCGATTGCATCAAACAGCTAGCAGCTCTGCCAGATCCCCTGTCCGCCGCTAGTTCTAATCCTGATGGCTACAGGCGTGTACCTCTCGGGGCGATGGCGTTTGTCTATGAAGCATTTCCTCAACTTGGTCTAGTGGCAGCCGGTATGTGTTTAAAGGCGGGGAATAGCCTTATCCTCAAAGGAGGGAGCGAGAGCATCAACTCCAATACCGCGATCGCGCTTGCGATCGAAGGTGTGTTGCAAAAGTGCGGTCTGCCTCAGGCGACGCTGGCGATCGCGCCCAAAGGCAGTGCGATCAAAGATTTATTGACCCAGGAAAAATATTTGCGCCTGGTAATTCCCTACGGTCGTCCTAGTTTCGTCCAACAGGTGTCTAAGCAGGCAACTGTCACCGTGATGTCTTCAGTCATGGGCAACTGTTATGCCTATATCGCCCCATCCAGCAATCTGGAATATGCCAGTCAAATGATCAAGGCTAGCCGTAGCAGCGATCCCGATCCGGTGAATGCGATCGAAAAAGCGATCGTGCATCGTGACTGGCTTGATCGCGGTTTAATTGATTGGATTATTAGCTTGCAAGAACAGGGGCTAACTGTGCGGGCCTGCGATACTACTGTGGCCTACTGCCGCCACCATATGGATCGCCTCCATAGTGAAGTTGCCGCTGAAACCCAGTGGGGGAATGCTTATCTTGATGACATCATTGCGATTAAAGTGGTAGATCGCCTAGATGAGGCGATCGCCTGGATTAACCAGTACAGTAGCGGCCATGCCGATATTATTCTGACTGACTCGCTGCATGAAAGCCATCAGTTCGCGATCCAGGCAAATAGCAGTACTGTGTTTATTAATACATCAAACCAGTTCAAACGCTATGGTAGCCTCGATTCCAATGGTAATAAAAGGGTGATCTTAGGGATGTCCAGTTTGAAAACAAGGGGATCGTCTCGCCATCCCGGTGCGATCGATCTATATGCTCTGACCACAACTAAACGAATTGTCACTAGTTAATAAGTAGTTAATAAGTAGCTAACCATGAAACTTCTACATACAATGCTTCGTGTTGGTGACCTTGATCGCTCGATTGCCTTCTACTGCGATATTTTGGGAATGAAACTATTGCGCCGTAAGGATTACCCTGATGGCAAGTTTACCCTAGCGTTTGTTGGCTACGGCGATGAGCAAAACAATGCCGTGATTGAGCTAACCCATAACTGGGATACAAAAGCCTACGATCTGGGTAACGGTTTTGGTCACGTTGCCTTGGGTGTAGAAAATATTTATACCGCCTGTGATGCGATTAAAAATCTTGGAGGCAAGGTAACGCGAGAGCCTGGCCCCATGAAGCACGGCTCTACGGAGATTGCATTTGTTGAAGATCCCGATGGCTACAAAATTGAGTTAATTCAGCTCAAGGATAGAAGCGCAACATGAAAGGTAAACAGGTACTACTCACAGGTGGCACGGGTGGTTTGGGTATAGGTGTCACTAAAGTAGTGTTAGCGCAAGGCGCTAGGGTGACCATTCCCTATGTGAGCCTAGCGGAGGTAGAACGTCTGAAGCAAAGTTTGTCTGCCGCAGAGTTTGAGCAGTTGCGCTTAGTTGCAGTAGACCTCACCGACGAGCGGGAAATCGCCCAATTAGTTGATGATATGGGGCATATCGATGCGCTCATCCATCTTGTTGGAGGCTTTGCCATGGGCCCAACCCATGAATTTAGCTTTGCCGACTGGAAGCAGCAGCTCGATCTCAACCTTAATACAACGTTTTTGACCTGCAAGCATAGCCTGCGCAAAATGCTAGAGCATAACTACGGTCGGATTGTCACGATTGGTTCGCGAGGAGCCGTTCAGCCTACAGGTCAATTAGCTGCTTACTGCGCCGCCAAGGCAGCCGTAGTAGTCCTCACTCAGGCGATCGCCGATGAAACTAAGGGTACCAATATTACTGCCAATGTCGTTTTGCCCAGCGTGATCGATACACCTCAAAATCGACAAGCTATGGGCGAGGCCAATGCCAACCAATGGGTCAAAGCAGAATCCTTAGGGCAGGTAATCTGCTTTCTTGCCTCAGAGGCAGCCAGAGATGTACGTGGGGCAGCTATACCAGTGTTTGGTAGCGTCTAGCGACCCATGCCGACATACTTGAAGCCTGCGGCCTCGATCGCCGTGCGATCGCAAAAATTACGCGCATCTACCATCACGGCATTTGTCATCAGCTTCGCCATTTTGGCGTAGTCCAGTTCCCGAAATTGCGCCCAATCTGTTACCAGTACCAGGGCATCGCAACCATCCGCTAGACGCTCGGCATCGGTTTCCACAATCACATTAGAGAGTGCATCGCGAATACCAGATTGCGACACGATCGGGTCGTAGGCTTTGACCTTAGCGCCGAGGCGACTGAGTTGCTCGATTAAGGTCAGAGCTGGGGCATCGCGCATATCATCGGTATCTGGCTTAAATGCCAAACCTAGTAAGCCAATGGTTTTACCTTTAAGGATTTTCAATGCCTGCTGCAGTTTTTCCACAACTAACCCTCGCTGATTCTGGTTGACCTGCACGCAGGCTTTGAGTAGCTCTGCAGTGTAGCCGTAGTCGGTGGCAGTGTGAATCAGGGCTGACACATCTTTGCCAAAGCAGGATCCACCCCAACCAATCCCGGCTTGCAGGAATTTTGCGCCGATGCGCGAGTCTAACCCAATACCTCGACTGACCTCTATGACATCTGCTCCCACGCGATCGCAGACGTTAGCAACTTCATTAATAAAGCTGATCTTGACAGCTAAAAAGGCATTGGCGGCATACTTAATCATTTCCGCTGAGTTTAAGTCTGTGACCACCACAGGTACTGGTAGATCGCTGTGCGCAGAACTAGCAGAACTATCTGTGGCAAACTTGCGCTTGATGATATCAATATAGAGTTCTCTCATGATATTCAGGGCACGATCACTGTTGCTACCTAAAACAATGCGATCGGGGTTAAAAGTGTCGTAAACCGCATTACCTTCACGCAGGAATTCGGGATTGCTGACAATATCAAATTCGGCTTGTTTAGTATTGCCATGCTCGGCCATGCCATCTAAAACCAGCATCCGCACCCAATCACCAGAACCAATGGGCACGGTGGACTTATTCACGATTACCTTATAACCATGCTTGAGGTTCGCACCAATGCCTCGCGCCACGGCTTCCACGTAACGGGTATCGCTTTGACCATCAGGTAATGATGGCGTACCGACAGCGATAAATAGCACATCGCTGTGTTCGACCCCAGCCTCCATATCCGTGGTGAAGCTGATATTTCCTTGCGCGATCGCCTGTTGCATAATCTCCGGCAGTCCAGGCTCGTGGATGGGCGACTGCCCGGACATCATGAGTTTTACTTTGGCTTCGTTATTGTCAACACAGATCACATCATGACCAGCATAGGCAAGACATACCCCCGTGACTAATCCAACATATCCAGTGCCAATTACACAAACTTTCATAATTTTCAGTTGTTCATTAGGTAGTGGTACAGAAGTTAACGATACTTGCGGGACTTTGTAACCAGCCAGCTACTGACTGTGCTAACCAACCTCATCCTCCCAGTACCTTAATCTAAGCAAAAAAACTTCCCTCAGTTTGTAGTTTAGTTAGTGATAGTACACGACTTGGAAGGTTAGCACTCAGTTACAGGGCTGAAACCCAGTATCCTCGTTGAAAAGGCTAAAATGCTCATCCTCTGAGACCCTTATTTGGCAAGGTTTTCAAAATAACCTTCCAAGTCGTGTGATAGTAAAAAAATGGAGAAAGTTCCATCTTGAACCAATATTCTGGACAAAACGCAGGTATTTAGCTACCTAATATTCTGGCTCGGAAGTCGGCAATTGTGCGTGTGAGCCCCTCTGCCAAGGGCACTGTGGGTTGCCAATCTAACCATTTCATCGCCCTTGTTATATCTGGCTGACGGCGGCGCGGATCGTCCAGGGGTAAGGGATTGAAAATAACCTCTGAGGTAGGATCTACCATTTTTTGAATAATGGTGGCCAGTTGCAAGATCGTATATTCGCCTGGATTACCAAGATTGACGGGTTCAGTACACTCGCTATTCATCAGGCGCATTAGTCCTTCTACGAGGTCGGAAACATGGCAGAAGCTACGGGTCTGGGAGCCATCGCCATAGACAGTTAGAGGCTTGCCTCTTAGCGACTGAGCAATAAAATTACTAACTACACGCCCATCATTTTCCTGCATGCGTTCGCCATAGGTGTTAAAGATCCGCGCTACCCTGATTGGCAGGTTGTGTTGGCGGAAGTAGTCAAATGTTAGTGTCTCGGCAACGCGTTTACCCTCGTCATAATTAGAACGAATGCCAGTGCAATTAACATTGCCCCAATAATCCTCCGATTGGGGATGCACTAGAGGATCGCCATACACCTCCGAAGTCGATGCGAGTAAAAATCTTGCCTTCACACGCTTGGCGAGACCCAGCATGTTAATAGTTCCCAACACATTAGTTTTAATCGTCTTGATTGGGTTGGCTTGATAGTGCACCGGTGAAGCAGGACAAGCCAGGTGATATACCTGATCGACCTCAAGCTTAATTGGGTCGACAATATCATGGCGAATTAATTCAAAATTGAAATTACCAAGCCATTGCTGGATGTTGCGTTTGTCACCTGTATAAAAATTGTCAAGGCAAATTACCTCATGTCCCTGATGCATTAAGCGATCGATCAGGTGTGAGCCAATAAAACCAGCACCGCCAGTTACCAAAATTCGCATAGATTCTATATTTCCAATAAACTTGAGCTTAGATTGAGATAGTGAAAAAACTCAGAAGCCGAAGAATTATCGCTATGATAATATGCGGTTTAGCTTTAGCTTGGGCATAGCCTGAGTTAGTAAAATTTCTGGAGAAGCGGGAATTGTATGCAAACATTCTCTAGATAGTCTACCAAGCGTTGCAATAGAGATCGCAATATCAAATTAGCGTGCCAGTCACTGGCAATCAAAAATGTGAAACCTGATGTCATTTTCCTGGATGCTGTTGGCACCTTGTTTGGTGTACAGGGTAGTGTAGGTCAGATCTACAGTCGCTTTGCGCGTGAAGTTGGTGTATTTGTCGCGGCAGAAGCTATAGATATGGCTTTTATCCAAAGCTTTAGAGCTGCACCCAGAATGGCTTTCCCAGGTGTTGAATATGCTGCTATTCCTGAGCATGAGTATCACTGGTGGCAAACGATCGCGCATCAAACCTTTACCAATGCGGGAGCGATCGGGCAGTTTAATGACTTCGAGACATTTTTTCGCCCTCTCTATGACTACTTTACCCAAGCCGATGCCTGGTTTGTTTATGATGACGTGCCAGCAGCTCTAGCACATTGGCAAAGTATGGGGATCAAATTAGGGGCGATCTCCAATTTTGACAGCCGGCTTTATCCAGTTTTAGAAGCATTACAGCTATCTCATTTCTTTGACTCGATCACGATTTCCACTGAAGTAGGGGCAGCAAAACCAGATGTGGCGATCTTTGATTGCGGATTGAGCAAACACAACTGTCCTGCCGCTAGAGCCTGGCATATTGGGGATAGCTATGATCAAGACTATCAAGGCGCGGAATCTGCTGGTATGCATGGTATATGGTTGCATCGCCGCCATGGTTTGAATGTAGCGAAGTCTCAGTCAAATGCTAGCATCGCAACTGTTAGTAGCTTGGTGGAACTGACCGTGTCACATTTCTCTGAGCCGAGCAAACCAGCAAATTAATTGTGCTATTCTAACCCTGAAAAATCTTTAGGTTTATACTAATGCTCACCCTTAAAAATATTGCGCCCAAAAGGTTTATTTCGGTAGCGATCGCTGCTACGTCAGTTGGCTTCCTGACCTTTGGGTGTGGGGAGAGCAAAGTAGCCCAGTGTAACAAATTCACAACGGTTGCCAATAAAGCCAAGGATTTTGCCTCCAATTCCCAGGCTCTGAAGAATACAACCGATCCAAACCAGATCGCTGATAAAATCAGCCAACTTGCCGACCAACTTGATAGCCTCAATAAAGAGATGAAAGGACTTGGATTTAGCGATGACAAGCTTAAATCTTTTCAAACTCAATATTCTGACTTAGTTGGTACTAGCGCCACAAGTATGCGCGATCTATCTAGCGCAATTAAAAGTAAAGATGCCGCAAAAGCTGGCAGAAGTGCTAAAAGTCTGCAAGAGGTAGGACCAAAACTAATTAATGTTGACCAAGAGCTACAGAAATATTGCAGCAACTAGTCTTGCCGATCGACTAGACAAAAAACTTCAATTTAGATTGGGAGCAGACTTGTTGGTCTGTTCCCAATCATGGAAGCCGACTGGCTAACAATCTGAACATTAACTAGCGATTAAGATGTCAGATGTTCTGATACCTTGACTAACTGAGTTTTGATCGATTTGATCGATATGCGATTTTGTGCCAACCAGATATTGCGTACGACGAGGGTTTGTATGCCAGTCAGTAGCACAGGCACCCAAGTCTTGACCAGTTTGGGCAGAAAACCATCCTCCTAAGAATCCTGCTTCTACACTGAAAGATTTAGAATCGGCATTTTCGTCAGCAATCGATATGCTTGAATTCTCAATCGTTACTAGCAAAAGACCTTGTTGAGTATGGGAAAAGTCGACGGTGATTTGACCTAACCCATGAACTCCCCATAGTTGCTGAAGGGTAGCAAAAAACTCAGGGGCATTCATCTCAGAAATAGATGTGTTGTAATAGGACTCTATTTCTTTACGCATTCTTTCGTAGAAGGATTTGCCCCAACTAAACCCAAACGTATAAAAAGCAATAGAAGCCGCTTCTCCTGCTTCTGAGCGCAAGGTATCGTGAATACTGTTAATTAATAGATCTGGTAGAGCGATCAAACGTTTACCTTTTCGGGTAGACAATAGTCCCGAAGCAGGGTCAGATTTGACGTAAGCCCTAGGATTGAAGTAGTTAGTAGGGATTGATTCCTTCTGCATTTTGGGTAATTCCTGCATTGTTCTCCTTGATAAGATAAATCTATCTGGCACCCATCATTTCGTGAGCCATTTGCAAATAGGGGCCCAACAATGCTGCTTGCTCCTTGGGAAGTTGAGCCTTAGTTGCGTGCCAGAGAAACCGATAGCCTTCATGATTAAGTTTCATTGCCTGGAAAACGTTCTGTTGCCAATACAGGACGCGATCCTTGAGCATTTCTTCATCTTGCAATAACATAGCAAGCGCACAACAACGTAGCCCCATGATCATATCTCTTTCGCATCGATCTACACCCAAATCATCCATTGGTCTGAGTTCAAAGCGATCGCCATTTTTCATGCCGGTAACCGCTTGTTGAATGATCTCAGCTTCTTTCTCCTGAACTGCATTATATGCCTCCTTTCTAGCCTTCCAGGAGGATAGAGCTTTATCTAAAAGCTGCAAATCTTGGGCACTGACGTAGTTGCCATCGGCTCGCTCCAACACATTTTCTAGTAAAGTAATCATGAATTTTTTCCTTGTATGTTTAGTTTTGATTTAGTGAACTTACGGACTTTCTATGCCCCATTTTTCACGGGAAAGTGGGGGTGAACACCTCAATCCCAATTAATCTCATCCGGAATTGAAGTAACGTTGGAAGGGGAAGAAGTTTTAGGTGAAGCCTTAGATGCTTTCTTAATCACACGCCACTGGACACTTGTCATCAGATTGCCCACAGTTAAGGATTCTGTGAGTCTCAACTGCTCTACTCCCACAAGAGGACAAATAAGAGGGCGAGTGTGAGCATTGTTAGCAAGTGTTTCCTGAACTGGAGCAATAGAGTCTGCACTCAAGTCTGCAAAGTTCTCAGTAGTTTCTCCAGGGAACTGCCATAACACACTCTCCATAAGCTTGCTAACGCTCCGAGATTCTGCATAGCCGATCTGTTCTACTCCTACGAGAGGGCAAATGAGATGGTCATGCCAGCATACTTTTCGGATTAGATCGCCAACAGTTAAGGATTCGGCGGCTTGTCCAAACCCTTCTATACCCACAAGAGGGGAAATATGAGGCTTAGCAAGCTGTAATCCAGAACGCACTCTTACAACTGGAGGAATAGGATCTAAAGAAGTCTGAGGGGGTTCCTCTGCAGGACGCAACCGCACTTTTCGTGTTCGATCATCAACAGCTTTTCCAGGAACCCGCCATAGCACGCTCTCCATGAGATTGCCAACGCTCAGAGATTCTGCATAGCCGATCTCTCCTATGCCTGCGAGAGGGCAAATGCGATCGTCATGCCAGCGTACTTTTCTGATTAGATCGCCAACAGTTAATGATTCGGCGGCTTGTCTAAACCCTTCTACACCCACAAGAGGGGCAATATGAGGCTTGGTAAGCTGTAATGAATGCACTTTCGGAACTGCAGCAATAGCATCTAAAAAAGTCTCAAGAGCTTCCTCAGGGGTTTCCTCAGGAAGATGCCACTGCACCTTTTCCATTAGCTCGCTAACGGTTAAAGCACCTGCTTGCTTCAACCCTTCTACACCCACGAGAGGGCAAGTATGAGGTTTTTCAGGCTTTAATTCTATGGTGTAGTCACGTCTACCTCGATTTGGACGAAGTAATCGCATTACAAAGCGTCGCAAACTACCCCAAACTCCCTTGAGCCAACTTAGCAATAGGCTGGGAAGATCGGTTTTGAGAATCCTTGGGGAACCTTGTCTACGACTTCTTTTCATAGCCTATCAACTCCTAACTAAGAGTTCGACTTCAGCAGGAATTTCTTCTGCCATAAAACGCTTCTCAATATCAGTTGCGGTAGCACCTGAAGAGATCCAGAATTCGGCAGCGCGAATACGCTTCTCTGAACCAATTAAAAAACGACAAAAATCATTACCCATGGAATAGCACTGCACCTCAGTACTGCTCAGATTTTTTTCGAACACTACACTAAAGAAACCAGCTAACAGACCTGCATAAAGGTGACATACAGGCTTACCTATATTGCCAAGAGTCTTGGCGACGGCTGAATCAAACAGATCGACAAAGATAAAACCTTCTTTTAGGGATTGCATATCTAACTTCCACGTTCCCCATCCCTGAGCCGTTAGAGGCCACCACCATGTCTCCATCGCAAATTCAAGGTTGGAAGTTTTTAGGGTCAGTTCATAGTACTCCTTAAACCAATCTGCAAAAGCGATCGCATCTTGCTTACCCCAGTTTTGGCCAATCATGTAAAGTAGCCAGCCCGCAGATTCGCCAACTTCGTGTTCTAAACCCTTGAGCAGAGAAACAATAAATTCTTCTCCTGCTAAAATATTGCGATGTTGGTGATAGTCCATTATTTCACCTTGCTTCATATCAAATTTGAAGAAGGTATAGCGACTGTAATGAGCCACATTCCACAACGACTTCATAGGAATCGGTGGAGTCTGAAAAGATCGTATCTCTTTCATAAATTAATCCTCCATATTTATTGATAGACTATCCATTTCTTTCTCGAATTCCAGATTTAACTCTTGCATCTTCTCTAAAGCTGATCGCAGGATCAACTTTCCTTCTTGGACTAAAATTTCGCCAGTAATAGGATGAATCAGAGATTGCTGTGCTTTTTTCCCAACCATTAATTCCAATTCCCCTTCAGAAGCGACATACTTGCCCTTGGGAACAGTTATCGCAACTCCAGAATCCAGAACTTTACACTGACAAGCAAGACGGGCATTAGATTGCTCAATTCGCATTAAGCTCAATGTCATACGTTCTTGCTCGGTGGGAGCAGATAAACAATTCATCCCTTGCTCGACAAATATATGGCAGGTAGCACATCGACCTTGGCCGCCACAGGCTTTTAGAATATTGACCTTGTTACTTAGCAATGCACTAAGCAAACTAGTTCCTGTTGCCGCTGTGGTTAATTTCCCATCAATTTGGAGCGGTACAAAGGTATCAACGTCCCCTGGATGAGGGAAATCCATAGACCGAACCTGTTTCTGGGCTCGAATCACCCCTGTAATATTTTGAACTACACGAACTAGTTCGTTGTGATTTGCCGGATCGCTACTAACTACATCCCCCAAGCCTTTTTTCTCTGAAATGGCATGGCGATAAAAGTCAGGAATAACCGGATTGTGCGATACCAGAATCACAGGTAAATCTTTCCATTCTTTATTGCAGAGACGGAAAATTTCGAAGCAGCTACCTTGGTCAATATTACCCAGAATTAATAAATCGGCAGCTCCTGATGATAAGGTTTGGACTAATTCCGTATATTCCGAGCAGGGGTAGACATGCTTGTCATTTCCCTCAATAGTTTTAATCAGACTCTGCCGAATAAACGCGTCTGACTCAGCGATTACAATTCGCAGTGCTGTAGAGTGTAGTTTTGTATCAGCAGGAATATCCACCTTCGATTTCTTATCTGTATGGTTAGGCTGAGTCATGATTTATAGCTGCCTTTCTTAGCTTTACTAAATTGTGTTTACTATGCTTAAATCTGGAAATCAATCAATGTTGCTATTTCTAGTATTATTCCCAGTTTTCAAGAATTGCTATCACCAATGCCAAAATAATTTTGGTTAAGTGCTAAACCGCACTAAAATCCTGATTGTGTTAGCTTTACGATCTCCGACAGGGGGGGTATCTTGCATAAAGAGATTCGGGTGGGCAATCAATCTGTTTCATATGATTTTGTCAGTATTTACGCAGTATTTATGCAGTGAAGATTACACCTAAGAGATAATCTGGATGAGTTCTGCTGACGGTTCGCTTTGTTGTAATAGCTCTGCATAATCTCCAATGATGCGATCGCATTCCTTAATAAATCCTTTAACCCAAAGTTTTAGGCTTTGGAGGCGATCGTCAGCGATCGATGCTTCGAGAGCTGTCTCGTCAGAGTAAGAAATTACACCATTGTGATTCACAGACCAATATTGCAGCCAGGGATGCGCTGGCACTAAGTTGGCATGGGCTTTCTTCCAATAGTTGCCAATCACTAGACCGCCAAAGTATATCAGGCTAGATTCTGAGATCTGATTGAGTGCCGCAAGGGTTTGCTTATAAGTTAAGGTTTGTGAAGGTGCAGTTGCGATCGCTCTAGGAGCTGGTGCGACAACCTCTTTGACATCTACAGACCTTTCTGACGGTAATAGTAGACTTTCGCTTGATTGTGCTGCGCTTTCCTGTGGGATGAGTTCCGCTGGGCTTGGTTGGGGAGTTGGAGCTGCAACCTCTTTGATTTCTACAGACCTTTCTAACGGTGGCTGGATATTTTGGCTTGGTAGCGGGGAAGCGATAGGGCTTGGTTGGGGAGTTGGAGCTGCAACCTCTTGAACCTCTACAGAACTGTTTGCCATCTGCTGTGGACTTTGGTTTGGATGCGCCAGCCGCTGCAATACTTCCCGCAAAAGACTCACTTTTTCAGGAAACCAACTCACGACATCATAACCACCATTGGAGATCACCCACTCCCGAAAAAATTGATTTACTTCAGGTGTATGGGACAACAAAATTATCGGCAAGTCGGGCATCTGTTTGGAGTATTCACGAAATACCTCTAAACAACTTACTTCTCCTAAATAGCCAATAATTAGCAGGTCTGGTTTCTGAGCGTTAATTGCCCGATCTGCCTCTCCACGGCTGGTACAACTTGTCGTAAGGTGATTATCCTTTTTTAATTCTGCTGCCAGTGCTTGACAAGCTGTCAAACTGGACTCTATCACTACCACCCGCAGAAAGTCCTTATCCTGGCGAGAATTGACTCTATTTACAGCTTCCATCTCTAAATACCCTCAATTTATTGCCCCCATATAAAACCAAATTACTTCAATTCATAAAGTAAGGATGAGTTTACTTAAACTCCATAGTCAGCAAGGATTGTAATGAAGCAACCAATCTAATATGGATATCAGGGTTAGCCTCGATCGAAGTTAAGTCCTCACTGGTCTTAACAGATTAACGATCCCCCTTGCTATTTATTTATACCCAATCTAGAGGAAAAAGCAATCAAATATTATTCAGGAATTTCTGCAAAATTGCCAAATGTAGATTTTTCATTGATGGGCTGTATGTAGGGACAGGTTTTGTATAAGCGCTACTAATGGCAAGCAAAAACTTCTCGCTAAACCTGCCTGTACAACAATGGATTTTTTGCTTTACGGAAATCTAAAGAAAATATTAAATCGTTAACTTTTATTAACGATATTAAACTAGACTAACGTTCTGGATATCTTTTTATCTCTTTGCTTGAATATACAAAATTTTTGTGGTTGGGGTTACTACTCTTAACCACGGGTTTTGAAAGCTAAATTTTTAATATATTTTTATATAAATTTTTTAATAATATGCCTGTTTCTGAAGTCACTGAAGCGTCAAAACGTTGCCTCTGCCAGTATCGCAATCTTGAGAGCAGCGTGAGGGTAGTCCGCGCTGCCAGTGATAAAAATTGCTACATTGAGCGCTCTGTATTTCCTCAGCAGTATTTTGTGTTCTGGGCGACTAGAGATACAACCCTAGAGGTTTTCTCCAGTCTGTCTGCACATCTACTGCTTGAAGATCGAATTTCCTGCGATCGCCTGGAGGTTGGTGAAGGCGATCGCGATGTTTTTTAGCGGCAATTAGGGATCTGCAACCAAATAACCTACCATGCTCAGAAATGTTCCTTTGTAGGGGCGAACGGTCGTTCGTCTCTACCCCTGGGCTGAGGCGTCTGGACTGACCCGCCAGAGTATTTTCTTGCAATCAGGATCGACGCAGTCAATTAAGAAATCACCAATTTTTACAGGTAGGTGATTCTGTTTTTTTGCCTTTCGTAAGACATTGGCAGTGCAGCCAAGAAACTTTGATAGTTCTGCGGTAGTCCAGGAGCGTGTAAAGAGATCTGATGGCAAGCTAGTCGATTCTCCTGGTACTTCTGGCCATGCTTTAGCTTCGCGATCTGGTTGGGGATTGACTACTTCACCTATCTGAGGTTCTAAGGCGCAGGCTAATATTCCCTCAGCTGCCTCAAGATCGAGAGTGCCATAGATGTCTGTATCGACATAGACCTGCACGTCCAGAATTTCTTGCCAGCTTTTGAGAAATGTCATATAGGAGTCATTTTGTAACTCCTCCTCCTGGCCATCTAATGCTTGAGTTTTGTCGTCATCTAAAGCCGCGACTCCACCCTTTAAATACGCTACCAGACTAGATAAGCCTGCAATAACATGCTCTCGTCGATCCTTGCCATATAAGCTACTGAGCTCCTCTAGCATCGGCACAAGTTGCTTAGGAACTGAGAGCATAGTGTGGGCGTGCGAATTGTCGGAATGAGGTGAATTGTTCACTGAATCTTAATTATCGCGAGTAATCGGGAGTAATCGGGAATTTTAGCGATTGCAGGCAGAACTGAATACCCTAGGATTATAGCCCCACTGCCAAAAGAGCGCATAATTCTTGATGTGGATATCGTGAAATTAAACCTATGCATCCCGTCAAGCTACCCATTATCTATTCAGATACGTTTTTAGATCACCTGACCGGTAGTTTTCACCCTGAGCAACCAGGCCGACTCATCGCTATTGTCGAGGCATTAAGGCATTCTAGCTGGCAAGATCGTCTAGAGTGGTGCGCTCCAACCCCAATATCACAGCGGGACATCCTACACGAGGTGCAACGATTTCACTCACCTGAGTATGTGGCGCTAGTCAAAAGTATGTCTGAATTGGGTGGGGACAGGATTGATGCGGATACGCCCGTATCACCTATGACCTATTATGTAGCCTTACTGGCTGTTAGTGCATGGTTAGATGGCATCGATCGCGTACTCGCATCAGGGCAACCCGTGTTTGTGGCGGCACGGCCACCGGGGCATCATGCCGTAGCGCGCAGTGGGATGGGGTTTTGTATTTTCTCTAACGCAGCGATCGCAGCTCTTTATGCCCTTGATAAGCCAGATATAGAACGGGTTGCCATCCTTGATTGGGATGTACATCACGGTAATGGCACCCAAGAAGCAGTTTGGGATCAGGCCCAGATTGCTTATATCTCTATGCACCAGTCGCCTTTTTATCCTGGTACAGGTTGGTCGCAGGAAACAGGTGCGCATGGCAATATCCTAAATTTGCCCCTGCCAGCCAATTCCAGCATGGTTGAGTATCGCCCCATCTTCGAGCAGCAAGTCCTGCCATTTTTAGCAAAATTTCAACCCGATCTGCTAATTGTAAGTGCTGGCTTTGATGCCAACCGAGACGATCCTTTGGCAAGTATGTTTTTGTTGCCGCAGGATTACGGCACATTTACCGAGATGTGTCTTGGTTATACCCGCAAAATTGTGTTTGGCTTAGAGGGTGGATATGACCTTGATAGTCTTTCTAAGTCAGTACTGGCGGTAGTTGAGAAGTGTTTAACGACTTAGCATTAAGCGATCGCGATTCATATCTTGCCAGGGAGTACTGGTAAAGCTATTCGTGAGCAGAGCGGTGGGGTTACCCCATTTTTGATTGAGCGATCGCAATAATCGATCCTGTGCGCCATGAAAAGTCTCAATATTGCCCTCACCGCGATTGATCATGGCAAACCAAATTGGCCCGCGATCGCGGGTAGGAATCATACCTGCTAGGGCACTGACATCTGAGAGCGTACCAGTTTTGACCAGTGCCCCTGGTGGCATGTCTCTGTCTTCGATCGTGCCGCACTTACAGTCGCTAACTGGGAGCAAATCTGCCAAAGTTAAATTCAGCGATCTAGCACGATTTTGTAAGGCGATTAACATCGCGACGACGGCATGAGGTGAAATTTGATTCTGTTGCCCCAAACCAGAACCATTGATCAGATGGATTTCATCTGGGGATATACCAGCGGCACTGGCGGCTTTTTGGACTACGACTGTATGGCCCCCCATAGCCGTGGCTAGCATCTCAGCAATTACATTGTTGCTGTGTACGTTCATGCGCTTGAGCATCTGCCACAGGGGCAGCGAAGCATGCCGCACCAGCTCCGTACTAGCACCATTATCTGCTCTCAGTAACTCGTAACGAGCCGTACCTGTAATCGCAATCTGAGGTTTATGTGTACCTTTAGGCAGCGTTGCATACGGTTCTAAAATCTCACCATCCCAGTTGGCTGAGTCAAATGCCCGCTTCAGCAAGTTTGCCGAAAGCTGCGGATCGGTCTCGAAGTTCATGGCAAACGGGCCCGTCACAATCAAATTGCCCTGCACGCGCTGAATACCAAGACGGTTAAGCGCATTACCCAGTGCGATCGCTTCTTCCCAGATAAATAAAGGATCGCCACTACCTTGAATTACCAAATCGCCCTGTAATGTATTACCAACTAGCCGACCGTTAGTAGTGGCGATCGTCACCACCTGATAATCGGGCTCCCATGTGGAGAGCGCCGCCAAAGTGGTAGCCAACTTAGTCAAAGAGGCAGCGGGTAATGCTTTTGTTGGTTGATGTGCAGCCAGCAGTGCGCCGTTATTAGACTGAATCCACACACCTTGCTCTGACTCTTGGTAACCAGATTTTTTGAGATTAAGTAATAGGGTTTTGACTGCCTCAGATGCGGTTGGTTCAGGCTGCCACTCTAGACTGGCAGGTGGCAAAGCCAAAGTAGACGTAGATGTCGCTGCAAATAACGCTACTGGTAAATTTACTGCTGCGCGATCGTCAAAGAACTGCACTGAGGCTGTTAGCAAGAGTGAGCCAACTAAACTCAACATAAATAAGGCAAAAGGAACTAGACTACAAACACGAATCGCTCGCTACTCAATATATAGCAATTTGTGAAATCAGCAGGTGGTGGGTGGTGTTACAAACCTGTTGATAATTGATGAAGCCCTCACTGTAGTCGCCCTTGGCAAGAGGGACAGCGATAGCTGGGTGGAGTAGCAACAGATTCAGAACACTACCTATGCAAAGCTATATTCTCACAGCAAGGGCAAAAGAGCAGGCAAACTGCGAGGCGTTAGAACGTCGGCGATCGCAAGCAAAGCAGATAGCTCGGATCGCAGCAGAAATTTTGCGTTCGGAGTTTGGCGCAAATCGTGTTGTGCTTTTAAAGTTGTAGGCAAGCTACAGGGGCTGAGCGAGTTTGCGATCGATCTGGTTGAGCCACAGGATTCACCACCCTATATTTTGGCCTGATACTCATGTATGGCAGGCAATATCTCGACAAGGCTGGCATTGCCATTGTGATCGATTTGGTATTGGTTGTTCTGTTTATCGGCTACTTTGTCGGCATGTGGTGTAAACAGAGGGCTACCTAACCGAGCTAAGTGAGCGATCGCAGATTTTCTCATTTGAATCTGAAGTTTGAGCAATCGCTATTTCAATTTACAAAAATGGAAGAATTAACTCACAAATTTCTTGAGGATGGAGCAGGCGCACCACGCAACATCCCTTCTGTACTAAGATCCTCGTCGATATCATCCCAATGAATTCCATAACCACCGCCGCAAATCTCCCAATTTAAACGTTGATCGGGTGTGGCATTAAGTAGTCTGGGATACCAAACTAGAGGTACGGTAATTATCCTCCCATCCATTAAATCAACGCTAACAGTTTCTTCAGTGAAGTAAACATCCTTAACTCTCTCGTCCGCCCGAATTGCCAAAATACCCATGCCAAGCCTCCAATAGATTTTTCTGATTTTCCTGGACTATCGATTGCAACTTCCGAAGTTCTTTAGCACTAAAACCAATGTTGCTAGATAGGTTGACTGGTTCTAGCCAAAACTTAGCCGATGAAGCATCATGGTCAATATGTATGTGCGGCGGTTCATTTGGTTCATGACTGTAAAAGTAAAAGCGGTAAGGCCCAATCCGTAAAACTGTTGGCATAATTCTAATTATAGGACTGTAAATTAAGGAAAGTAACTCGTGCAAATCATGATTGACCTACCTCAAGATCTTGAGCAAGACCTTATTCGCCAGGCGGCTCAATCGAATGTTCCGCTTCAAACCCTGATTCTTGAAGCTTTACGTCAGCTAACCCAAACGACACCAAATACAGTGGCTAAGTGGTCGGATACTGTTTTATCCTATGAGGGAATACCTGACTTCCCTGCTTTTGAGTCTTATCGTGGCGAACTCCTGACCCCTCGTGAACCTGAGTTGTTCTGATGCAATATCTACTCGATACCTGCGTCATCAGCGATTTCATCAAAGGTGAACTTGGCACTCAAGGCAGACTTAAGCAAACACCGCCTACCAGTGTTGTGGTTTCAATTATTACGGTCATGGAGTTACGTTACGGCTTGCTAATCAATCCTCAACGCGCTCAAAAAATTGAATCAACGATCGCTAGCTTTCTTACTTCGGTGACAATTCTCCCTTTTAGCAATCTAGAAGCTGAGCGGGCAGCTCACATCCGTGCCATTTTAAAATCTCAAGGTCAGCCGATAGGTGCTTACGATGTTTTGATAGCCGCTACTGCTCTTCAGCATAATCTTCTTATGGTTACGGCAAATCAACGGGAATTCGATCGCGTTCCTGGTTTACAGACCGAAAATTGGCGACGGCCATAGAAAACTGAATCTTTACGCTTTAGATAAATTCCCGCTTATTTGAGGAAAAGCGATCGCACATTTTCTCATTTGAAATCGCTACATTAGTTTACAGAGATGATTTGGTAGGAGGTTGGTTACAGGCAATGGAGATCGCCATGGTAACGAACCATTATATTGGACTTGTTGGCAAATAGGGGATAATAAACTGTAACAAGAGGGTTGTTGGTTAATAAGCTTAAAAACCTTGAGATCGCTTCTTGGTAAGTTTTCAGGTCTTTTTCGCAAAAACCTTGAAATCTAGTCTGAGTGAGCATTCTAGTGATTTTAATCGCTATTGCCCTACAGACCTATTAAATAGCTTAATTTATATCCATAAAGAGATGACTGCTAGATTTTACGTTCATATTATTGAGTCTCCTTCTCCAGAGGAGTTGTTAGAAGGAATCACTGAAGGTCGCGCACTCTGCTCGTTCCTTGACATTGCTCAGATACCATACTCGTACAACTTGGCAGTTAACCCTAAGCAATTTCATGTTGCGATGACTGATCGAGTTATTGAAGCCTCAACAAGATTTAACTTGCCACCGATTTTGCATTTCAGTACACACGGTGGGCAGTCAGGAATCCAACTAACAAATCAACGGGAATTGGGAGAAGTGATTAGATGGAATCAATTAGCCGAATATATCCGCCCAATTCGTCAAATCATTGGTGATATTGGTGTAAGTATGTCATGCTGCGAAGGCGCAAATGGTGTGAAAATGGCAGAAGTTATCCACATACAGGATGTACCTTTTGCATGGATCATAGGAACATCGACAAAGATTGATCTTCGTGATGCTGCCTTAGCATTCGCGGTCTTTTATCGACGATTTCATTGTGGCGATTCAGATCCCAATAATCTTTTGGAAGCTATGCGAGCTGCATCTGGCATATCCTCTTTTGATATTTCGTTTGGCAACTTAGCTCAACAACAATACTCTCAAGAATCGCTACAAAAATGCCGTCAAAGTTTAGAAAAACTGCGAAGGGATTGGTTGCAGGTTAAGCCTTATTAGATTCTGTCAAGCACTAAATATGGTGGTTGCAAAAGCATAAATCTCTAGATATGGATCTAGATAGCTAGAACATCCAAGCGAGTATTTATACTTATGCTGGTTCAATGCTTTATCTGTCAGGGTATCCAGGAAAGCCTGAAACCTGCTTGACAAGTTCATTTTTGTCTTAACTTGCCACCCATCCTGCGAAGGTTAGCCAACCCATAGCAATGCATAAGTTTGCCAATCAATCGAAGCAGATAATCTTGAACATTTTCGGGTGCATGGAAGCCTTTACGCTGTAGAAAAATCTCCGCCGCTTTGAGAAAAATTGCTCGCCTAAGTAAAAGCTTGCTTGATAATTTGGATGGTTTAACTTGGGAGCCGCTGGGTGCAAAGCATCAGCCTTGCGAACATCACAAATCTACTCTACAGAGATCGCCCCCTGCAAACGCTCCACCGCCAATCCCCTCTGATGCAGCAATAAAAACGATGGGATTAATTCAGGGCCATGTATATCACCCGTGAGCGCACAACGTAGCGGCTTCATCACCATTCCCTTCTTCACACCTTGAGATTTTGTCACGGCTTGAATCAGGCCCGTTGCCAACTCAGCCGTCAGGTCTGGTGTATCCTTGAGCTGCTGCAATAGATCGGCCAAGATGGGCTTCACTGCTTCAGGCTGCAAAACCGCGATCGCTTCATCAGTATATTTAAGTTCGCGCTCAAATAGATAGCGTGTCATCTCCACCGCATCAGTCAGACGCGTCAGGCTAGGCGCAATCAGTTTCACAACTTCTAATAACCAATCGCGTTGCTCCTGCCAATTGATTTCGCGATCGAATCCCGCCTCGCTCCAAAAAGGAATCAGGCGATCGCATAAATCTTCCGCAGGCATCGCATGGAGATATTGGCTGTTCAACCAGTTGAGCTTATCCCAATCAAACTTTGCACCTGCCTTATTCACACGCTCAAAGCCAAATACCTGCGCCGCATCGTGCATGGAGAAAATCTCCTGTGCATCGGGAGGCGACCAGCCCAGCAACACCATATAGTTGGTAAATGCCTCTGGCACATAACCCATGGCGCGGAATTCATCGACTGAGGTAGCGCCATCACGCTTAGAAATCTTGGCACCCTGAGCGTTGAGGATTAGAGGTAGATGCGCAAATTGTGGAATATTAGCCCCAAGTGCTTCATAGAGCAAAATCTGTTTGGCTGTATTCGCAATATGATCTTCACCTCTAATTACTTGAGTGATATCCATTTCGATATCATCAATCACCACGGCAAAATTATATAAAGGCAGGGAAATCTGTCCCTGGTCATCTACTCTAGCAATTACCATATCACCGCCAAGATCGCGGGTATTCCACTTCACTTCACCGCGTACCATGTCCTGCCACGATACTTCGCGCGGCTCTTCTATCTTGAAGCGAATTACGGGTTTGCGACCTTCGGCTATGAATGCAGCTTGTTGCTCGCTGGTCAAATTACGGTGGCGATTATCATAGCGTGGAGCCTGCTTTTTCGCCTTTTGCTCCTCACGCATTTGCTCCAATTCTGCTTCGCTGCTATAGCAGAAATAGGCAAGCCCTTGGTCTAGTAATGCTTGCACTGCGACCCGATAATGCTCCAGGCGCTGGGTTTGATAAAACGGACCCTCATCAAAGTCAAGTCCCAGCCATGCCAACCCACTGAGAATATTCTCTGTATATTCATCTCGCGAGCGATCGCGATCGGTATCTTCTATACGCAAAATAAACTTTCCACCCTGGCGACGGGCATAGAGCCAGTTGAAAAGGGCTGTACGGGCTGTACCGATGTGGAGTTTGCCGGTGGGGCTAGGAGCAATACGAACGCGAACCGTCATTTTGTTATTTGATTAGTTTTTTTAGTTGCTTGACGCAGAACAGGCAAAATCACAATTAAGGCTAGGGGCGAACGGCCGTTCGCCTCTATGCTCGGCATGCTTTTAACTGCAAACCCTATTCTAGCCGCTTGTTACCAATACAGGTAATCAAGCCCCGCACGTATTCGGGTTGGGGGTCTGCGTTTTGACCGTGACCTTAGAGTAGCCCGTAAGTTTAACAAGCTGGCCAACCACTAGTTCTGCTCTCTGGTTTGCTGACTCTAAAATGCCGTTATCGCAGGCTGCCTTCTCAATGCGTCGCAGGGTTTCCTGCTGCGCGAGTGTCTGTAAATTTGGCCCCACATCAGGTCCCAACCCCATAAAGCCCCGATCGTATTCATAGATGCTGGAGCGATTCACATCGATCTTGCGATCTAAGATCTTGGGCGGTGGTAACTGAATTGTAATGCTATCTTGAGTCAAAGTCACATCTTGGGATGCGATCGCGCCCAAATCCACACCAGCCCGCACCTCTCCATGGGCAATATAAAGCAGTTTCGTTGTTCCCAATGTCATACTGCCTAGCAGTAAATTTTGACGGGTTGGCACCACGGATTCCATTACAAAAATCGATGTGGTTAGCTCGCTAGCACCACGGATTTGCGAGATCACAATCGGGCGCAGATCGATTTCGGGTGACGATACCTGGAGACTAAACATCGCGCCTATGTTGCTGAAAAAGCGATCGCCCATACGCCAAACACCAAGCAGCGCAAATGCTAGCACTACCAAAAATCCACCTGTCACAACTAAAGATAAACTGCGCCAGACAGGTTTGGCACCTTGATTAGCTGGCTGATATTGATATTGATAGCGATCGCGCATAGGTTTGCCGCTTGAGTAGGTAGGTTAAAGATTTGTACTTTGCCAACTTCCCCATTCTAAGCTGCTGAATACGGACTTCTTTTCTCTGTACGGGCAGACCTGTGTGTCTGCCCTCTCTGCTCAGTATGTGGTAACTGACTTAAAAACCGAGAAGACCTAGAAAGCTTTTACCAGTAATAAGCTCCAGCACGACTAAGCCTACCATACCGACCATGGCAAGGCGACCGTTGATGATTTCAGCATATTCAGTTAAGCCAAACCGCTCTTCTCCCTGATCGACATACATCTTAGGCTCAACTGCCCAATTGTTCATCAATCCTTGTTCATCTTTGGTAAAAGTAGAGCGTGGCATAAGCTTAATGTTTCGTATATAAATATTGATATTCTTTACACTTTATCACCTTCATCGCTTAGTTATAAATACCCAGCCGCATATTTCGGTCGCCTTTTGGTCGCCAAATAGCCAAATACAGTCGCAAACACATGCCTAAAATTATCATTGGGGTGATGGGGCCAGGCAGAGATGCCACCACAGTCGACCTGCGTCATGCTTATGAGCTTGGTCAACTAATTGCGCAGGAGCAGTGGATTGTTCTATCAGGAGGACTCAACCTTGGGGTGATGGCAGCGGTGAGCAAAGGGGCAAAGTCCGTTGGTGGCATGACTATCGGCATTTTACCCGGCGCAGATCGACAATTCATGTCCGAATTTATCGATATTCCCGTGATCACGGGCATGGGTAGCGCCCGCAATAACATCAACATCCTCTCCAGTGATATGGTAATTGCTTGCGGTATGAGTACAGGCACAGCCTCTGAGGTTGCCCTTGCCCTCCGAGCGGGCAAAAAAGTAATTCTGCTAAGTGAAAATGTAGATAAAAACGCAGTCGAAAATCGCTTTTGGCAGCATCTAGCACCGGATCGTGTAGCGATCGCCCAGCATCCAGAACATGCTATTGCTCTTACTAAAGATTTACTAGCTGCAAGTTAAGCTAACATTGACCCAAATAGGGATCTGACATTGGTTAGCTATTTTTCGGAAGGGAAACTATGCAGCAAGCTACGCTTAGGCAAAGGCTATTAGAAACAAAAGCATGTCCAGGCTGTTACTTAGAAGGTATTAACCTCGTCTATGCCAATCTGAGGAATGCCAATCTAGAAAGCGCCAATCTCAGCGGTGCCAATCTGAGTCACGCCGATCTGCGCGAAGCAATGATTAATAATGCTGAGATGATCTATGCAACTCTCATCGGTACTTATTTGATCGGTGCTAATCTCAACGATTCCGATATGAGCGGCTCTATCTTTGTCAGCGCCAATATGCGTTTAGCCAGCTTTATCAATGGCGATCTTAAAGGAACCGACCTGCGCGAGACAATTTTGAGAAATGCCAACCTCAGTCATGCCAACCTCACAGGTTGCAATCTCACCAGTGCAGATTTGATTTCCGCCAACTTAGAAGGTGCCGATCTCAGACACGCCAACCTCACTAATGCCGACTTAATCCATGCCGATCTCAGCGGTGCCAATCTCAGTCATGCCAATCTCAGCGGTGCCAATCTCAGCCATGCCGATCTCAGCGGTGCTAATCTCACCGAGGCAATTTTGCCCAAAGCTAAGTTGAATAATACTAATTTGAGCTATGCCTGTTTGGTAGAAGCAATCTGCGTTAGAGCCGATCTAATCGGTGCCAATCTCAGCGGTGCTGACCTCACGGAAGCAGTTTTAACCAGGGCAGACATTACCAGTACAGAATGGACGGGAGCGATCCTGGAAGGAGCGATCATGCCAGATGGAGTTGAGTATAGCCTGGTAAGAAACGAAAACTCTCAGTCTGCAACGCTTTCAGTTTTTCCGGATCTTGTTAGAGAAAAGCTACCCTAGTACGCGATCGCTCCAGATTGCCCCAGATCGCTATAAGATCGAATACGATCGTTTTTTAATTAGCTATGACTACAAGTGCAGAAGTTGATATTGCCGTAACTGAATTACAGGGAAAATCTCCACAGGAAGTACTGACTTGGGCTTTAGATAAATTTCACCCCCATGTTTCCTTAGCATCTAGTTTTGGGGCCGAAGATGTCGTGTTAATCGACATGATGGCTAGCATTCGCCCTGATGCTTGTGTATTTACGCTCGATACTGGCCGCTTACCTGGGGAAACCTATGATGTGATGTCAGCGATCGCCAAGAAATATCCGCAAATGCAAATCAAGACCATGTTCCCACAAACTGAAACTGTGCAGAATATGGTACAAGAGCATGGCATTAACTTATTTTATGACAGCGTAGAGAACCGTAAATTGTGTTGTCAACTGCGGAAGGTAGAACCTCTAAATAGAGCCTTAGAAGGTTTGCAGGCATGGATTACCGGTCTACGTCGCGACCAGACTAATAATCGTGCCGAGATGCAAGTAGTGGAATTAGATACTGCTAGAGATCTCCTGAAAATCAATCCTCTGATTGATTGGACAAACGAACAGGTTTGGGAATATATCCGCAGTCATAACGTGCCTTACAATGCCCTTCACGATCGCAACTATCCCAGTATTGGCTGCGCACCATGCACAAGAGCGGTTGCCCTGGGCGAAGATCTGCGTGCCGGTCGGTGGTGGTGGGAGCAAAATAACCAGGAATGCGGTCTGCATGTTAATGCTGAAGGTAAACTCGTACGAGCTAAAGGCTAGATGCCGCTAATACTTTAACTCTTCTTCATGCCCCAACCTACCTCACTCACAACACAGCAGCCCTGGCACCATTGGGAGATCGAACAGGTGTTAACACATCTGCAATCGCAAACAGAGGGACTCTCCTATGTTGTGGCGCGGCAAAGACTGCGGCGTTACGGACGCAATCAGTTACCGAGACAGAGTTGGATTAGTCAGATTGCCTTCCAACCTCTGACTAATCCTTTTACCTATGGTCTAATTGCGATCGCCGCCGCCGTGCAATATTGGGGTGATGAAGGCTGGCCGTTTTTATTGGTAGGTATTTTTCATGCAGGTGTGGGCATGTGTTTGACTGTTTGGAGCCATCAGATCGGAGACACTACCACACCAAATCTCCCACTTAACGGAGAAACTAAAGATGAGATTCCTGCTGCTTTTTTAGTTTCTCCAGAGGCAAGCGTAGAAGCAATTGTGAGGCGTGATGGCGAAGAAATGGATATCCCTAGTCGCGATTTAGTCGTGGGGGATATTGTCGCGATTGCATCCGGCGATCGCCCCCAGGTTGACATACGCCTACTTGAGGCCGAGGATCTGCAAAGCGATCAAACCAGCCTCGGTGGTGGGTCACCCGCACTAAAACAAGCCCAATCCGCCCTGCCGCAGTCAACCCCTGTCCTAGAGCGCAGTAATATTGTCTATGCTGGTACGACAATTGTCTCAGGCAGAGGCTTAGGAATAGTTGTAGCCACAGGCAGGCATGTCTACGCCCAGAGGGTGGCGCACCGTAAGCGACCTTTTTCTCCAATGCATTATCTATTACGCCGCCTGCGTTGGGTCTGGTTCTACACAGTTAGTGTGGCGATCTCGCTTATGGTTGGCATTACCGTCTATCGTGACGCAACAAATTGGTATGAGATTGGTTTGATTGGTGTCGCGATCGCCATATCTACCTATCCTCAAAATCTGCTGCGTATCGCCACGTTGGCGCAGTTGCGAGGCATACGCACGCTCGCCCACAAGCGATTATGGGTAAAGTTTCCATCCACGATTGATACCCTGGCCAGACTATCTATCATTACGCTGATTCTGGAAGCAGATACTCCGCTCAGTATTGAGAATCTCACCGCAGCAGGTATCAAATGGCATGGGCTTATTCGCGCTTCTGAGACTGATGCTAAAGCCCTAGGTAAAACTCTGGGAATTGAAGTCAGTAGCTACTTTGATATGCCTATTGAGATGATTCGAGTTTGGCAAGCAGACCATCAAAGCCGCCGCGCCGCCGTTGCCATGATTGGGAAAGAGCCTGAAGATATTCCCCTGCTACAACAAGCTGATGTGGGAATTTGCGTCCGTAACTGCGCCAAGGAAGTTCAGGATAGTGCGGAATTGATTTTACCTGGAGAATACTTTCACTATATTTCGGTCGCGATCGCCGAGGGACGTGGCGTTTTCGATCGCATCCAGCGGCTGGTCTTGCTCGTGACTACTAATACCGCAGCGTCGATCCTACTCGTACTAGCAGCTCTCTATACAAATACCGAGATCGTACCGCTGCAAATTATCTGGATTGGTGCGATCGCTACACCTCTATTGGCTTTGCCATTTATCCTGGAGCCGACACCAACTAATATCCTCACCAGACCGGCCAGGCAGTTTCAGTCGATCTGGCGATTTAGCTCCTATCTACGCTTAGGAACTGCGATCTCTGTGCTTTGTCTAGCCGTTGGTGCAGTACTTTGGTTTCAATATCGGGGTATATCTGTCCAACTATCAGAAGCGCGGACGATCTCGTTTACCACCTTACTCCTAGGCCAAATCTTTTATGCTTACAGTCTATGTCGCACTTCCATAATCACCAATCTGCCACTGATTGCCGTCACGGTGTTTCTGATTGCTGCCCAGGCTGCCATAGTTAACATTCCCATCATCGGCGAGTTTTTCGCCACCGTACCATTAGATCCTATCGAGTGGGCGATCGCTGCCCTTGCTGCCACCTCCGTTTTCTGGGTAGAAGAATTGACAAAAACTAGTTAACTAAAACGTTTGCTAGTGTTTCAAATGTGTAGACATAATATCTAGCCACCTGGCTTGACAAAGTTATCCTGTCAGAAATCAACGATACTAAACGGTAAAATGGGGTGTAGACAACACCCTCGGTTACTGATATTCATAGGAGCATTCTGAGTTATGGATTCTGAAATCGTGACTGGCGCGGCTGGTTCAATTGCTTTGTTGGTTTTACTAATTGGTTATGGATTTCGCCGCCGACAACAGCAAAAGCTCCAAGCTGCTGAACAAGCTGAGCAAGCTCAGCGGGCAGAAGCTGAAAAAACGGCTTTACACGTAAAATTACAAGCGCTAACGGATGACAACCAAAAACTCACCGAAGCGATCGAGCTTGCTAAGCAAGTTGTGGCAGCCCTAGAGCAGGAGATTGCCAACTTAACTCAGACCAAGGCAACCCTAACCCAAGACTGCGAATCTCAGAAAGCTACATCTGCTCGCTTCGAGCTCGAAATCCAGTCAATTACACAGCAAAAGCAGCAGCTTGAAACCGAACTAGAGCGATCGCACCACACCACTACCTCCCTGGAGCAGCAGCTTGAGGAGCTAACGCAGCAAAACACTCAGCTCCAAACTAACCTAAAACAAGAGCTAGAGCGATCGCAGCATGTCTCTAAATCCCTAGGGAAACAGCTTCAGGATCTAACTCAGCAGAATACTCAACTCCAAACTGATCTAAAACAAGAACGAGATAGAAGTCAGGCTCTGCAACAAGAGTTAGGAACTTTAACTGAAGCTCAAAATACTCTGCACGAACAGTTAGATATGCTTCAGAACAACGCTGAGAGCCTGAATCTTGGTATCGAAGCCCTCACACAAGAGAAGCAACAGCTTGACTCACTATACCAGCAGACTAAAGTTCAGGTTTCTGCCTTAGAGAAACAGTTATCGCAAGTCTCTCAGCAGCATCAACAGCTAAAGCTCGAACTCCAACAAAAGCAAACACAGCATGAGCAGGAAATAGCTCAAGAGCAAGCTGCAAAAGAAGATCTGCAACTACAACTGCAAACTTTAACCCAAGCTACTAATCAGGCAAATCTGCATTTTAACCAAGCACAAGCAACTATTGCCGCCCTGGAGCTACAGATCGATACTCTCACGCAAGCGAAAAGCGATCTAGAAAGCTCACTGACACTTAACCAGGAGCAGACGCAAGCATTAGAAGCTACGATTAATCGCCTGAATCAACAACAAGAACAGCAACAGCAGCAAGCTAGCCAAGATCTACAAAAAGCTCAAACCCAGATTGCCGCGCTGCAAACCCAGTTAAAAACACTAGAGCAGCAAGAGCAACAGCTATCAACTAGTCTGACTGAACAACAAGAGCAGAACCAAATCCTTCAGACACAAATTGCCCAAGAACGGCAGCAAAATCAAACAGCGATCGCCACGCTCCAAAAGCATGTGCAAACATTGGAAGGAACGCTGCAAGAGAGATCTCCTCAATTGCAAGCATCCCAACAACAGATTCTCGATCTTGCTCAGGAACGCGATCGCCTCACGCATTCACTCCAAACCACCCAAAGCGATCTGAGCCGCCTGCAACAACAAATCAAGGCACTACAACAGGAGAAACAAGATCTCGCCGCGATCGCCCAGGAAAAGGAGTCCACCACAATTACTCTGGAAGCACAAATTACGCAATTAACACAAGAACGTTCTCAGTTAGACCAGAACCTCCAATCATCTCAAGCAAATTTAAACGAGCTACAGGCATATGTTAGCGAACTAGAGCAGGATAACGCCCGCACTATCCAGGTACTCAAGGAAAGCGAAGCAAAACCGATTGCCCTCGAAAGTCAGATGACCGAGCTAGCACAGGAACGCGATCGCCTACGTCAGACCCTTGAAACCACGCAATTAAACCTGACACAAATCGAAGCTCAAAAAGCTCAACTCGAATCAGCACTCGAAGCTTCCGAATCTAATTCCTCATCTCTGGCTAGCCAGATCGAACATCTCACGTTGACGGCTCAAGAGCGCGATCGCCTCGCCGATGAATTGCAGAGTGCTGGGAACACAATTGCCGATCTACAAAATCAAATTACTGAACTAGCCGATCGACTAGCTACTGAATTAGCAAACAAGACAATCCCCCCATCAAATCTGACAGAGGCTCCACCAGAATTGATGCAGCAGCTTGAAGCACTTAAGCAAGAGCGCGAACAGATGCGCCAAGGTCTGCAAGAAGCTAGCCAGGTTGTGGGATCTTTGGAACATCAGGTCAAGACACTCCAACAGGAAAAAGGACAATTAGAAGAAGCGACCAGGATGGCTAGGGATGTGGTTGCCTTTTTGGAACAGCAGGTTCAGGATCTCACGACGCAAAATCAGCAAGTCACCAACACATCTCAGCAATCGCAAGGCGAACCTTCACTCCAGACCGACAAATTGGATATTGCACCACCAGTAGATATCCCCCAAACTATTCCTCAAAATGAGGTGGAAACACCTCCATCAATAGCTGGCGAAAGTTCTACAAAAAACCTGGAGGACCAAACTTTCGTAATCACAGGCACATTCACTACCCTTAGCTATGAGCAAGTCAAAAATCTAATCGAAGAGGCAGGAGGACGCATTAATGCTATCCCCAGTGGGAAAACCAGCTATATAGTGGTCGGGCAAAATCCAGGTAATAATAAGCTGTCAAAAGCTGAAAAACACGGCATACCAAAACTCACTGAAGTAGAGCTAATGGAATTACTAGGAATGCGATCGCTCTGAGGATCGATCTTGGCGCGTCAACTAGATTTTGTCTGTATAAATCAGCATTTAGGTGTGTTGTACGGACAAAATCTGTATATTCCTGGAAAAGGGGTATTATCAGGGATAGTTCACAATAGAATTAAAGCTAATTGAAATTGAGCTATAAATTGAGCTATGAACTTTGCCAAAGTTTTTATGACGCTGACCTTAATAGGGCTGATCGGGTGGTCGATTCCTGTGGTTGAGGCTTGGGCTTCAGAATCTGCAACGGATTTGCTCAAACTTGGGCTAGAAAGATTACAAAATAAGGACTATCGGGGTGCGATCGAAGATTTCTCCCAGGCTATCCAAGCAGACCCCAAACTGACGGATGCTTATATCCAGCGAGGCATTGCTCAACACGAATTAGAAGAGTATCAAAGCGCGATCGCTGACTTTAGTAAGGTTCTGGAAATAGATTCTCATAATGCTGTTGCTACTTACAATCGGGGCGAAGCACGTTTCCATTTACAAGATTTGCCAGGTGCGATCGCAGATTTCGATCGAGCCATCCAAATTAATCCCAACTATGCCAGAGCTTATAGCGATCGTGGTGTTGCTCATGGAGTTATGGGTAATTTGCCAAGATCCCTAGCCGATCTCAATCGTGCCATTGAGATCGATTCTAATTATGCAGATGCTTACTATAATCGCGGCAAAGTTCGTACAGGTTTAAGCGATTCAAAAGGAGCGATCGCCGACTACACCAGAGCTGTAGAACTCAATCCCAATTTGGCAGATGCCTATGGGAATCGCGGCATTTTGTTGTACAACATGGGAAATAAACAAAGGGCGATCGCAGATTTACAAAGAGCCGCCGATCTATTCAAGCAGGAAGGTAATCAGGACAGTTATCAAAAGACACTGAACCTACTGCAACAATTGCAACAGGAGACAAAACAATAGAACTTTATAATTACTTGAACAAATACTATTGTTAATGAAGATGCCGGTGGTGAATATCGGGATAATGCCGATGTTTGTGTAGGATTAGTTGGTGTTTGTGGAGATGGCTATGAGTTTTGTGGCTAGCAAATCTGCCAAAATGTTTGTGCTGATGGTGATCGTCATGAATATGACTATGCTCGTGTACGATCACTTCATGCAGGTGCTGGTGGTCGTGCTGCTCAGTCAGGTGTAGCCAAACTCCGATTCCCATCAATCCTGTGGCCAGGATTAAGTTAGTTGTGATTGCCTCCTTGAAAAAGAGAATAGCGATCGCCGCTCCCATAAACGGTGCGATCGCGAAATAGGCTCCCGTTCTAGAGGTGCCAATATACCTCAGAGCTAAGATAAACAATACGAGACTAATACCATAGCCAAAGAATCCTACAATAAAGCTCAATCCTATAATCAAAGGACTGGGTAGATAATTTCCCATAGCCAGAGCGATTGCTATGTTCACAGTTCCCGCTACACATCCTTTCAGTGTGGCAATTTGGAGAGGATCGGCAGAGGAGATTTTACGAGTCAGGTTATTATCAATTGCCCACCCCAGACATGCCGCGATAATTAATAGAAATCCCCAGTTACCATCAAAGTCGAGGCGACCCTGCCAGGATAGTACAGCGCTACCTGTGGTAATTGCTCCCATGCCTATGGCAATGCGGCGATCGAAATGCTCTTGAAATACAAACCACGCGATCAGTGCTGTAAGTACGCTTTCCAAATTAAGTAAAAGCGATGCGATCGCCGCAGGTGTAGCGATCAGTCCTAGCATCATCAAGGCAGGAGCAAGTACGCCACCGGCGAGAATGGCACCGCCTAGCCATAACCAATCGCTGTGCTTCAAACTAGCTTCAGCAGATTGTTGAACCCAAAATCTCTTACTAATTAATTGAATGAGAACTAATCCTAGACCAGAACCTAGATATAGTAATCCCGCTAGCATCTGAGGTGAAGTTTCACCTAATAGAGCTTTCGCCAACGGTGTACTCACACCAAATAGAATTGCAGCGGCGATCGCAAAGAATACACCAGATGACAATTGGCTTCGACTCATAAGTTTGTATAGTTTGAAACTACGTTTGAATCTTATCGCAACACTCTTGTCGCATTCGCGATCGCGGCCAGAGCCACACCAACATCGGCAAACACAGCTTCCCACATCGTTGCTAAACCGAACGCTCCTAAGATCATGAATACTCCTTTGATAGACATGGCTAGCACAATATTCTGGAGAACGATTCTGCGGGTCTTACGCGCTACTTGAATCGCTTCACCAATTTTGGCAGGGGAATCGTTCATAATCACAACATCAGCAGATGCAATTGCCGCATCGGAACCCAATCCACCCATCGCGATCCCAATATCTGCTCTGGCCAGTACAGGTGCATCATTGATGCCATCGCCCACAAAGATTACCTTATCTTGTTTGCCTGCAAGAGCGATGATCTTTTCGATTGCGGCCACCTTGCCCTCAGGTAATAGTTCCGCTATATAAGAAGTCAGACCAAGTTGCCAAGCAATACTTTCCGCAACTTTTTGATTATCTCCTGTCAGCATAACTGTTTGAGTCACACCTAGCTGCTTCAAGGCTTGTATCGCCTGCCCTGCATCTTCTTTGATTTGATCGGCAATTGTGATGTAGCCTGCATACTGGCGATCGACCGCAACATGCGCAACTGTACCAGAGATATCGCAAGTGTCGTGGGCAATGTCTTCTAAATGCAATAGGCGATCATTCCCTGCAATCACGGTGCGATTCCCTATTTCCTGCGGAAACACTTCGCGGATTTCCTGCGGAAACGCTTCGCGAGCGGGATGCGTTCCGTTGCCCACCATTGCCCGAATACCGTGTCCTGCGATTTCCTCGTAATTTGTGACCACAGATAGATCGAGTTCTCCCTCATATGCTTCTCGGATCGATTGCGCGATAGGATGGTTTGATCGCGCTTCCACATGAGCAGCGAAGGATAGCAATTCTGCTTTGGTAAAGCCATTATGCGGCACAATTTGCGTAACTTGGAAAACTCCTTTGGTCAGCGTCCCTGTTTTATCGAATACAACCGTCTTCACCTGGGTAAGTGTATCGAGAAAGGTCGAACCTTTAATCAAAATACCTCGTTTGGCGGCTCCACCAATGCCACCAAAATATCCCAAGGGAATACTAATTACTAAGCCACAGGGACAGGAGATCACCAGAATGACTAGCGCCCGATACACCCATTCAGCCGAGTTAGCATTGGAAATGAATAGGGGCGGAATTAGGGCGATCGCCAATGATACAAACACTACAATTGGAGTATAAATCCTGGCGAATTTGGTGATAAATTTCTCTGTCTCAGCCTTCTTACTGCTGGCATTTTCCACCAGATCGAGAATCTTGGCGATCGATGACTCAGCAAATAGCTTTGTGACTTTAATATCAAGTACGCCTGTTTTGTTGATTGTGCCTGCTAACATAGATTCACCCATCCTAACCGTGTGAGGTACAGATTCTCCCGTCAGCGCAGATGTGTCAACTTGGGAAGCACCTGCGATAATCTCTCCATCCAAGGGAATCTTTTCACCGGCGGTGACGGTAATAATTTCTCCCACTTTGACCTGGTCGGGTGCTATTTTCAGAATCCGATCGTCAACTTTAAGATTGGCATAGTCTGGACGGGTTTCGAGTAAAGCTTTAATTGATCGCCGCGAGTTGCCCACGGCATATTCTTGAAACAGTTCGCCAATTTTGTAGAACAACATCACAGCAACTGCCTCAGGTAGCTTGTGAATAGCGATCGCACCGAGTGTAGCGACGGTCATTAAAAAGTTTTCGTCAAACCATCTACCCTTAAGAATGTTGCGCCCTGCGATCATCAGCACATTCCAACCAGCTAAAAGGTATGCAGAGATAAAGATGGCATACTCAGCGATCGCAAAAGGAGTGTTGTGCAAAGTTTCTTCAAATCCCATCCCTACACCAAACAGTGCAATCACCAATACGACAGGAGCTAGCTCTGCTCTAAGGTCAAATCCGCCTTCGCTGTGACTGTGTTCATGCTCATGTTCGCGGTCATGACTGTTTTCGCGATCGCGATCGGGTTTGTGGTCATGACTTTCCTTCTGCTGGCGATCGTCATCATGACTGGAACATCCACAGTGTTTGGACATACTATTGAATGTATGAGAGGTTATTCATATATTGCCACATCAATGATTCAAGATGGTGGATTGAGACGATAGCCCATACCTGGAATAGTTTCAATTAGCTTGTCGTAACCATATTCACCTAGCTTACGCCGCAATAAACGTACTTGAGCGGCAACAACATTACTAATCGGTTCCGCATCGATTTCCCAAAGTTGATTCATGAGGCGATCGCGGCTTAATATCTGATTTGGATGTCGCATAAAATATTCGAGTAGCTGAAATTCTTTGTTAGTCAGGAATAGTACCTGTGGGCGATTCCCTACGGGATGTGTATCGCCGCGATCGTCTTGTACGGTAACGGTCGAAGTGTTAAAGTCCAATACCAGAGTACCGACTTGTAATTGCTGCGGTTGCATCTGTGGCGATCGCCGCTGTAAGGCTCTCAATCTTGCCAATAGTTCGGCGATTTTAAACGGTTTTACCAAATAGTCATCGGCTCCGGCATCGAGTCCTGCTACCTTATCTGCCATGCCATCTTTAGCTGTGAGCATCAGGATTGGCAATGGATTACCCTGAGCACGGAGGCGTTGGCAGAGTTCGATGCCTGATAGACCAGGTAATAGCCAGTCAAGAATAGCGATTGTATACTGCGTACTCTGATTTTCGAGATATTGCCAAGCGCGATCGCCATCTTGGAACCAATCGACTATGTACTTCTCCTGGTTGAGACTATGTTGGATTATGCGTCCTAGATCTAGCTCATCTTCAACTAATAGGATTTTCATACGACCTTATAGGTAAATGAGATAGCACTTTACACGCCACCAAAAATTTGCTGTGGATTTAACTTTAATTCTGGTGAGAATTAGAAGAAGTTTAGTACGGGGGCTTAGCAGGGCCATCGTAGCCACACATCCCAAGACGAGGGGAATTGATGAGAGGAATTGGTTCGTCATAGTCGTCGTGCGGATGTGATTTGGCATGTTTGCTACACAGAGTACCCCAGACTTCATCTTCATACATGCATTGCATGCACAAATGAGTGGCTGGCTGGTCGCACTCAATACACTGCGCTTCCGGCATCTTGTTACGCATCATCAGGGCAATGGGGCGGGTCGTTGTGGGTTTGCCAGGGCGGGTGCCCACACACTTCACTAATGTTTCTGAGGATGTGCCGAAATCGTAGATATGGGTGAGTTGTCCCTCCCCTCCGGGAAAAGCCTCACTAATTTTTCGCTGCATCCCAATTTTGCGAGCCAGTCCACCACTGCCCGAAAACTCGCTCAAGTGACCGCAGCACTCCAACCAGATGGCACGGAGATAGGTATCGAGATCCTTCAGGGTTTTGGAACCACCCATCTCCAGATCGAGCCAAAACTCCTTCTGATACCGATCCTCTACCCGCAGGTGATAGAGGGTTTCACTGGTTGCTTTTGAGGCATCTGCTTTAGCAATTACCTCCTGGTGTTGCGGACAGGTTGTCAAATGTTTTGTGGCACTGCCCTTGGCTACTTCCTTGCCACAGTAGGTGCAGATTCCCTTGGATTGCTTCCGTTGGGGCATAACTCCTCCATTGCCTTGCGTGCTGAGTCTTCTATTATCTCCTAATCTGCAATAAATTAACGACTGTAATCACTGCACAGCTACCCAAGAATCTGCAACCATAATTTTGCCATCGCGATTGAATTGTCCCCAGAGTTTAGATCTACCAGGTTTAGGCTGTAAGACAGTACTTGTCCAGCCTCCCACAAAACTGATTGCCACAATACGTGAGATTAACTAGTACTGGGAATCGAGTACAGAAGGCGATCGCCGTTCTTGGGATTTTGGCGCTTCCTTAGTGCCAGAATTAATACCAAAATTAATGCCAAAATTAATGCCAGATAGCCCCCATCCTATGCCAAGCATTATAGCTAAGCTATAGCCAAGAATCTCAAGCCAGTAGGAGCGATTTAGTTTTTTGTCAGGCATATATTTCCCTGCTTACTTGCTAGCATACCAACTACTGTACCACTGGCGCATTTGCTCGATTTCTGTACTTTGAGCTTGCACGATTGCGCGCGAGAGGGTTCTCATTTCGGGGCGATCGCTATCCACAATCATATGAGTCATCATTAACGCCATTTTGTGATGGGGAATCATCTCTTCGATGAACGCTTTATCAAAATTAGAAGCAGTTTCAAGAGCTTTGAGATCGGCTTCGGTCATGTTCATCATACCCATCATGCGATCGTGCATTCCCATCATTCCCGTATCTTCGATCGCAGATACAGAGGGAACATTCGTACCATACCACTGCTTATACCACGCGCGCATTTGGTCGATTTCGCGGGTCTGATCGCGCTTGATGGACTCTGCTAGTTTCCTGATCTCCGGTCGCTTGGAGAGTTTTAGCGCCAAATCTGCCATCTTGACCGCGCCCTCATGGTGAGGAATCATCATGGTAATGAAATGACGATCAGCTTGCTGCCCCATCATCATGCCGCGACCATGAGGTATAGCTTGACTGACAGAGTAGGGAAAGCCTCGATTGACTTGCTGCGCTTGCACAACACTTGTAATGAATATGCCCGTCACCGCACCACCTGTTAACAGACCTGCGATCGCCAATAGCAATGGCTTGTTCGATTCCCCTTGATCTCCAGAGTCTCTGGATTTTAGCGGTTTCATAAGATTTCTCCTAACCTGTATGCTCAACTGCTCAACATAGATCTGGGTGATGAAATCAGGATGAAACCTTGCTTAGCTGCAACAAAATTTAATGAGATCGCCACCGCTTTTAGCCTTTATTTCACGGTTGTTTCATGTCTGCAAGCGATAATTGGAAATATATACGGGCTTTTTTAGCGATTGTCACGGTTAAGTATCATGCGATCGCTACTTGACTCTCCAGTCAACTGTAGGATGTATATAAATTAAAGGCTTATAAGTTTTGGGAAGGGAGAAATGCATACAGTGACGCTAAAGCTATTGGGGATGCGCTGCGCTGGCTGTGCCAATAGTATTGAGTCGGCAATTCGCTCTACACCTGGCGTAGCCAGCAGTAATGTGAACTTTGCACTCGAACAGGTTACCGTTGAATACGACGCACAGAAGACTAATCCCATCACCATCCAACAGACTGTTGAGGCAATTGGATATCGCGCGATTTTGCCAGAGGAACCAAACGCAAATGTCGAGGATATCGAAAGCACTGTACGCTTAGCTGAGAAAAGAGACTTGACGCGCAAAGTCTGGTTAGGCGGCGCGATCGGGGCCATATTGGTCTTCGGTTCGCTGCCCATGATGACAGGTTTATCAATTCCTTTGATTCCCGACTGGTTGCATAATTCCTGGGTGCAGCTCATTCTCGCTACTCCCATCCAGTTGTGGTGCGGTAGTTCCTTCTATATCGGAGCCTGGAAAGCTTTCAAGCACCATACCGCGACGATGGATACTTTGATTGCCTTGGGAACAGGAGCGGCTTTTCTCTACTCGATCGCTGTAACTTTAAACCCTAATTTCTTTATCGCTCAGGGCTTAAAACCTGAAGTTTACTATGAAGCAGCCGTAATCGTGATTACATTGATTCTCTTAGGTAAGTTATTTGAGAATCGCGCTAAAGGAGAGACATCCGAGGCTATTCGCAAGCTGATGGGATTGCAACCCAAAACTGCACGGCTGATCCGCAACGGACAAGAAATCGATGTACCCATTGATGAAGTGCAGATCGATGATGTCGTACTCGTACGTCCTGGCGAAAAGATTCCCGTTGATGGCGAAGCGATCGCCGGTCATTCCACGGTGGACGAGTCGATGGTTACTGGCGAAAGCATCCCTGTAGAGAAGCACATTGGTGATGACGTGATCGGTGCCACGCTCAACAAAACGGGTAGTTTGCAAATCCGCGCTCAGCGAGTGGGAAAGGATACGGTTTTGGCACAGATCGTGCAGCTCGTACAGCAGGCGCAGGGTTCTAAAGCACCGATTCAACGCTTAGCGGATCGGGTAACAGGATGGTTCGTGCCTGCGGTAATTGCGATTGCGATCGGCACTTTTATCATTTGGTTCGATGTGATGGGAAATCTCACACTGGCAACGATGACTGCCGTGGGCGTGCTGATTATTGCTTGTCCCTGTGCATTGGGTCTAGCGGCTCCAACTTCCATTATGGTGGGAACGGGCAAAGGCGCAGAAAATGGCATTCTGATTAAAGATGCTGGTAGTTTGGAGCTTGCTCACAAAATTCAGACTATTGTGCTAGATAAAACAGGAACGCTCACCCAGGGACAACCTGCCGTGACAGATTTTCTCACCGTGCGCGGCGACGATACCGATCTCTTGCAGATGGTAGCCACGATCGAGCGCAATTCCGAACATCCTCTCGCCGAAGCGATCGCGCAATATGCCAAACAGGATGCCAAACAGCAGGAGATTGAGATACCTAATGTGACAGATTTTGCCGCGATCGCCGGTAGTGGCGTCCAAGCTAAAGTGGGTGATGCGCTCGTGCAAGTGGGAACGCGACGCTGGATGGATGAGTTGGACATCGATACGCTGGCTCTACAGGAGTATCAATCGGCTTGGGAATTAGGTGGTAAAACCGTAGCTTGGATTGCCATTGACAGCGAAGTGCGTGGGTTGATCGGTATTGCCGATAAGCTGAAGACTTCATCCTATGCTGCGGTCAGTGCCTTGCAAAGTATGGGAATTGAGGTGGTGATGCTAACCGGAGATAATCGCCCGACAGCGGAAGCGATCGCCCGCGAGGTGGGCATCAAGCGCGTATTTGCAGAAGTGCGCCCCGACCAGAAAGCCTCAACCATCAAGACTTTACAAGCAGAAGGGAAAATTGTGGCGATGGTGGGCGATGGCATCAACGACGCTCCCGCTCTAGCGCAGGCAAATGTCGGTATCGCCATTGGCACGGGTACGGATGTGGCGATCGCCGCGAGTGACATTACGCTGATTTCCGGCGATCTGCAAGGTATCGTTACCGCGATCCAACTCAGCCGCGCCACGATCCGTAATATCCAACAAAATCTCTTCTTTGCGTTTATCTATAACGTAGCAGGCATCCCAATTGCCGCAGGAATTCTTTTCCCATTCTTCGGGTGGTTGCTTAACCCGATCGTTGCCGGAGCCGCAATGGCATTTAGCTCTGTCTCTGTGGTGACTAACGCTTTGCGCTTGCGCAATTTCCGTCCCCATTCGGTGCACTAAAACCTTCAGGAGTTGGTAGTTATGCAGAAGTTTCGACTGGCGAGTATTTTGGCAAGTATTGGACTAGCTTTTAGTGCATCCAGTCTGCTTGCCTCGGAAATGCCAATGCCAAAGGAAATTAATTCAAACGCAGATCGGCCAAGTCAATTTCAGCGCATCGAACAGCCTTTGGCTTTTAAGATAGTCGTTACGGCTGGTGGTTTAGTGCTAATTGGAGCGCAGTTGTGGTGGTTTCTGGGTAGCAAGCCGAAATCGTAGCAGGCAAAGGCAAGCGATGGCATCGAGGAAGTTAGCAAGCAACGGAACCATTGCCTTTCACACAACTCCAGCTTTATTACCTGATTTTTTAAATCATCGCTCTGCTGCATCGAGTAGTGATATCCTTAAAATGTGCACACGCTAGCTTCCTGCTGTTTATGGAACCTGATTTCTCTGGCTTCAATCTGGAAAGTCCCGGTGTCAAAGAAGTTCTTCATTATTTTCTAAATCGTCGTCAATTTTTGGCATTAGGGACGGGATCGTTTTTGGCAACGATCGCGCTCTCTTCGTCCCATGTCCAGGCTCAGGACGAATCTTCCCCATCCTTTATTGCCAACGCTGTTCCCTCACAACTTGGAGAAAACCCGATGGTTGATATTACCCCTACCAATCCCAACTACTTCATTCCGAATCGCTTTCAGGGAAAAACGTTGCTAGTCACAGGAGCGGCAACTGGAATTGGTGCTGCAACCGCGATTCGGGCGGCAAGAGAAGGAGCCAATATTGTTGGTTTAGATCGGAAGGAAAAGGAACTCAACCAAACGATTAGCCAGATTAAGGGCGAAGGACACCAGGCGATCGCGATTTTGGGCAATGTAGTGCAAACAGAAGTGTGCGATCGTGCAGTGGCAGAGGCTGTGCGGATCTATGGCAGTTTAGACCTCGCACTCAATGCTGCTGGGGTTCTAGACGGTGCCGATCCGGGGCAACCGCTCAATTTTAAGGGACAGCGGAACTTGCTGCCTAAATCCATCCACGAGGCGACAGATGAATACTGGGAAAATGTCCTGGCAACCAACACCACGGGTGTATTCAAATCGATGCGGGCTGAATTGCGCCAGATGGTGAAACAGGTCAAGGGTGGGGCGATCGTCAACATTGGCTCCATTGCCGGTTTGACCGGGTTGGGTGGTAATCCTGCCTACGTTGCCAGCAAACATGGGGTGACTGGGTTAACCCGACAGGCGGCAGTCGATTATGCGCCCAGGGGCATTCGTGTGAATTCGGTAAACATGGCAGCAACAGCAACACCCATGACGGACCGAGCATCCGAGTTTGTCAGAGAGGCACAAAAAGAAGCAGCGGGTAGTCCTAGTCCTACCGCCCTGTTGAAAACAATGAGCCTGTTACAAGCGTCCGATTCACAAAAGCGGATGGCAACGGTTTGGGAACAGGGGGCAATTATCCTGTTTCTGCTGTCTGCGGATGCGTCTAACTTGACGGGCTGTGTTTACGCCACCGATGGTGGCTGGACCGCTTATTAAAGTTCGCTTCAAGAACTTCAATTAGGACTCAATCAGCGTTGAGTCCTAATTGCTGCGGATCGTGTGTTTGACTATCTTAGTTCTTAGCATTCAGCATTCTTAAACAACTCGCTGCGACATTTACTTGAAGATTCATGAAGCCATCTTGTTTTGCCTTCTTATCGTTACTTTGCCTGACATGTGCTCCTACGATGCTATGTCATCGTGCATATGCCGACGAAATGGTTTCTGCTGAGGAGATTACGCCAGAGCCTTCAAACAAAAAACTCGTGGCGCAGACCGTTGACAAAAACGTATCCTTAGCAGGCTTAATATCCTTTACCACAGCAGATGAAATTACTATCGCCTCAGACATTTCAACTGAACTGCTGACTCAAGAACGTTCCTCAGAATCCGCTCCTGCTGACCCGATCGATGAACTTCCCGCCACAACCCAAACCCCAGCTGAAATTCCGGCAACTGCCGTACCACCGGGGGGCTTTTTGCTGAATCCTGGCCTGCTCAATGGGGAGCGTATTTCAGAAGTTCGGGTTTATCTCGAAAACCCCACCCCTGATACCGAGCGCAATCATAAACTTCAAGGGCAGATTGAAGAAGCATTTGTGGTACGGGCAGGAGATAGCTACAACCCGCTTTTTCTGAGTGCAGGCTTGCGGCGGGTCGAGCAGCTTGCATTTGTGAAAGCCGTACAGAACGCCTTATACGAGGTGCAAATTCCTGGCGAGGTAGTGGTCGTTATCTCGGTGAGATTGAAGGCTGAGGCAGTCAATAAGCCCCGTGAAACAGGTATTCTCATAACAGGTGATTTGCGAGAATTTCCGAATCTTTATACGAGCGATCGCGCCACAGCCGTAGCTATTCTGCGAGGTGGACTGTCCAACTTTAGCAGCAACAACACCTGGTTCGGCAACGCTCCTCTCTTCACCCAGGGCAATCCCCTCGCCCGCGATCCTGCTCGTGCAGGCACCTATAGCTGGTTGGACAGCTACTTGGAATTCGGCGTTGCGGGCATTACCCAGATCGACACCCTCCCCCTTTATGTCTTCGGTAGTGCCACCAATATAGTTTCTACAACGCTTCAGCCCGATTTGTTTGAATCGAACAATCGCATCTTCAGCGGCATTGAAGATCTTTATGGTGGCGTACTTTACGGCTATCGAACCGACAATTCTCGCTTTGGTATTAACCTGTCTGTGGGACGGCAGGATTACCGGATTAGTAACGGCATGTTATTTGCGAACGGAGCTGGGAATGGGGGCGATCGCGCCTCGATTCTCTCAAACCCGCGCACTGCTTTTGACAATACTGTAATTGGTCGCATTCGCTGGAATGATATTCGCCTCGAAGGCTTCTATCTCGACCCCAACGAGTTGCCCTTAACTGATAGCCGAACTAAGTTTGTGGGAGCCAATTTAGAATATGACGATAATCGATCTGTGCAACTAGGATTGAGCTATATTCACGTCCCCAACTCTGATGCTTCCTATTTCACCTCGACGAATGTCTTTCCCAGGGAAGGGCTAAATGTCATTTATCCACGGGTTCGATTTAGCAATCTATTTAGCCTGGATGGACTCTGGCTTCAGGCTGAATACGCCCATCAGTGGAACGACAACTTTGATATGTCTGCAAATGCTGCTTGGGGACAAATTGGCTACACCATCCAGGATCTTCCTTGGACTCCTACCCTGAGTTATCGCTATGCCTATTTCAGCGGTGACAATCCCAACACTTCGACCTTTGAGCGGTTCGATCCATTGCTTTCTGGAGGAAGTCCGGATACCTGGATTCAGGGTGCAAATCTAGTCAAGCTTTACCAAAACTCCAATTTAATTACCCATCAAGTTGTGTTGCGATTGCGTCCATCTCAACAATTCGATCTATCTCTGCAATACATTCATCTTTCTGCGGCAGAGTTAAACAATTTGGGTGGTGCGCAAGCACTCTCTTTTCTCGAATCGTCCGAGATTGGACAAGAGCTTACACTAACAGGCCGATATAATCTGTCTCGCAATTTTCTGTTGTATGCCAGTGGTTCCATAGCGTTTCCCGGTGCTGCCATTCAGAAAGTGGTGAGCAATAATCCCGGCCCCTGGTATTTCCTGCAACTCTCATTACTAATGAATTTCTAGATCGTGAATTTCAGGCAAGTCTGGAGAAAAGGATCCGCAAGCCCAACATAGCATTGTGCATCTTTTGATCGATATAGTCATAATCACAATTTGTGCTGTAATTTGTGGAGCAGATAGTTGGTCGGAGGTAGAGAGTTATGGCTATGCCAAACAGGAGTGGTTACACGACTTGGAAGGTTATTTTGAAAGCCTTGCCAAATATGGAGTTTAGAGGATGGACATTTTCGCTTCTTCAACGGAAATGCTTGGTTTCAACCCTATGATCGAGTGTTAACCTACCAAGTCGTGTGGTTATCAAAATCTAGAAGCTTTATGGGATTTGCGAAATCTTCGAAAGGGTTCACCGACCCCATAGCGAGGAAGATTTGGAATCTTGCTCTTTAGCCTGCATTATTCATGATGATTTACGAAAATCCTCAAAAAACCTACTGAGAAAAGAATATGGAGATTTGCCGAAAAAACAGTCTGTTTTTCGAGGTGCAGATGAAATCAGGGTTTCACAGATTGGTGAATAATCCAGGCTAATTCTGATATCTCTGATTGGTTTGCTGAGTGTGATGCCCGTACCGTTCTCATCTGAAAACTGCTATAACCTGTAAGACAGGAATGCTAGCGGCGATCGCAAATCTCCGTAACGCGATTGTTTTTAATAGCTTAACCGCTATGATGATGGCGATCGCGAAAAACTATGGCGTTTCACGATGAAAATTACTCAAGACCTGTCGATCGCTTGGCGGGAGGCCGTTGCCTCTGGAAGGATCGCCAACGAATTCGAGGCATCTTCTGATGACCCTACTGGTCGATGGTCGAAGGGCGATCTCGTGAGATTTGGACTCGTATTGGTTGATGGCGTTATCCAGTACGATGCCCAGAACATGCGAACCGCTAAGCAGATTGAGGCATCGGTCGAGGAAAGAACGCTTGGTTCCACTGGCTTCGTCTGTCAGTTCAATGGCTATCGCGCCCTCAGACCAGGAGGGACGGCCCAACGACTCGGTCAGCAACCCGACATTTCACCAACCGCTGCCGACTGCCGATTTTACTGCCAAGACCCGAAACATAGTCTTAGCCTTTTGAAGCGCGATCCCCTGCTCCAGGTCAGACTGGCCCATGCCCGTTGGAACGTGTATTACAACGCTACGCCCTTTGAGAAGGAGGGACATTTCCTCTGGGTTCCTGCGATCGTCGATGCTACGATCGCGGTCATTCCACACCTTCCCCAGATGCTCACCCGCGAATTTGTCGAGGACATCGTCTTACTGTTCCGGCAGGCCACTCAATCAATTATCTTTTTCAACTCCCTCCACGCCGGTGCGTCGGTGAACCACATTCACACGCAGTCCGTGTTTCACAACCAACGACTGGCAATAGAGAACGCGAAAACAATTGAATACAAAGGGTTCAACATACTCGATGGCTATCCAGCCCAGGCCATCTGCTTTGGACGAGACTCTGATGTCAGCACCATCGCGATCGCAGTAGATCGGCTCCAGAAGGTTGGGATAGCGTTCAATTTAATTCTGCTAGGCGAGCGGATTCTCTTGATTCTGAGAAACGGGGAACACGAGATCGTCTCCGAGTTTCCTGGTGGAGTCCTGGCTACAATGGAACTTGCAGGTAAGATTATCACAGTCGATCGACACGTCTATGAGAATACCGAGCCAGCACAGATTGAAAGTGCTTTCAGGAAGGTGACGCTCGCCGCAAAACAACTGATTGATAGTTGGGATACGGCGTGAAAATAGCTTGCAATGAAACGGATTGGCCTCTAGGTATGTGTTTCAGATTGCAAGTCTGTTTGCTGAAGCAGGATGGTAGCGTATCTGTAAGAAAGGAATGTTAGCGGCGATCGCAAATCTCCGTAATGCGATTGTTTTTAATAGCTTCGCTCATCTGGGGAAGCAGGTGAGCGGAACTTTTATGACATTTATTAAGATAGCGTTAACTGGACTCTGTCCGATCTCGATCGCTGGTTAGCGGAAGTTAAGAGGTGTGATTGACCAATTTGATGTTTGGCGTTACAGGGAATAAAGTTGGCATTGATTTAAATTGCAAGGAACTACGAGGCAGGACACGCTGTACTTCTTCGATTGTGGTAATCCCACTAGTGACTTTATTAATCGCAGCTAGCCGGAACGAATCAAATCCCACTTCGTTGAGGTAATTGTTCATGTGGGTAATCGTACCCTCATAGATAATCTGGCGAATGGTGTCGTTAATATCGATCAATTCGACGATCGCTTCTCTGCCCAGGTAACCAGTATTAAAACAGCGATCGCATCCTCTACCCTTTTGCCAACTGTGCCGATGTGCTGTAGTCAGATCTAAACCCAAAATTTGCAATTCTGTGGCTGTGGGGGTATGGGGTTGAGCGCAGTACTTACAAACCTTACGCACAAGACGTTGGGCGACAATCCCGAGTAAAGCATCGCTGACAAGACCTGGATCGGGGCCTAGATCCTTTAAGCGGGGAATGGCACTAGCTGCATCGTTAGTGTGCATGGTGCTCAGCACAAGGTGACCTGTAAGAGCAGCACGGATTACAGTTTCAGCCGTTTCTGGGTCTCGCACCTCCCCCACCATGATGATATCTGGATCCTGACGCAAAATCGATCGCAGACCTGCGGCAAAAGTCATCCCTGCTGCTTCGTGTACCTGAGTTTGGGTAATATTGGGCAGGATGTACTCCACGGGATCTTCTACCGTGCAGACATTTACCTGTGCAGTTGCCACCATTTGTAAGCTGGTATAAAGCGTACTTGTTTTACCAGAGCCAGTGGGGCCGGTCATAATAATCAGACCTTGGGGCTGTTGCAACCAGCTTTCGTAAATACTGAGCGCTCTTTGGGTGAATCCCAGGCTATCAATATGGCCAGAAAATGGATTTTCACGGGGTAATAGTCGAATCACAGCTTTTTCGCCACCCACGCACGGCAGAGTGCTGACCCGCATATCTAGCCCCATTTCCAGATTCTCGCTAGATGCATAGTTCCTGCCGATCCTTCCATCCTGAGGACGACGGCTTTCGGCAATATCCATATCGCACATCACTTTAAGCGCTACGATAATCTTGCGGCTAACATCCAGCGGTAAAGTTTTAATATCCCTTAGAATCCCATCAATGCGATAGCGCACTCTTAAGCCCTGCTGTGTTGGCTCCAGGTGAATGTCGCTAGCGCGATTCTGCAACGCTACAGCAATCAGAGCGTTAATGCGCCGAGTTTGATCGACCGCTTGTGATAGATATAGATCCGTGACCTCGCCAATATCTGCTTGCTCTGTTTCCCCTGTGAGTGGGTTGATCAGTGGTGAGGAGTTAATGCTATTTTGGTTGGGAATATTTTGCTTGCGAAACCACAGCCTATAGCTATCATCTGAAATGGGGACAAGCTTAATTTCCGTAAGTGTGCGATCGCTGATCCTCCGCAAGTCTTCTCTATCAATTTCTCTAGGGCTACCCAGGTAATAACAACTGCGCCATAGCAGTAAGGGGATTAGGGGTGGTAGTTGGTTACGATCCTCAAATTCCGCAAAGAAGCGGTAGGTCAGTTCGGAGTCCAGCAGATCGAGATCGATCGCGCCTTGCTCATTTACCAGCAGACTAAGGGCCTCTTGACAGGATTGAATTTCACTATTTCTGAGTTGCCTCCAAACTGAGTGAGGAGTAGGTGGAAATCTCATATTTGAACTACCTGTATCTATCTGAAAATGGGCACTTTCGAACAGTTCTTGGCAAAGGATTACATAATTTAAAGTCCTGGCAGACAATTGAACGCCGTGATTATGACATAGGTTCTGCCTCTGCGTGCAATTAATGCGTGCAATTAACTAGAACGCAAAGTTAATTACCCCTCCCGTTTTGGGTAACATAATCCTGACCAAGCTTTGCTTTATAGTCGAGGTTACCCTACACGCAGATTTTGTTTCAGCAATTTTATAGTTAAATCTCTGACTTGCGATCGCGGCCATAAACACCATAAATGGTTGACGATATCCCTATAACTGAATTAAGTTTAAGTAGCCGATAGGATGTTAGAAAAGGACACCAAACAGTCAGCGTAAATTTGACAGCTAACCTCACTAAGAAACTAAGGAATGAGCGAACAGAAAAGGGCATTACTCACAGGAATCACTGGGCAGGACGGGTCTTATATTTCCGAATTGCTACTCTCTAAGGGATACCAGGTGCATGGCATCGTGCGCCGCAGCTCAACCATCAACACCGATCGCATTAACCATCTCTATCAAGATCCCCATCTACCAGACACAAAACTATTTCTGCACTACGGCGATCTCACGGATGGGACGACACTGAGAAAAATCTTAGAGGCTGTCCGCCCTCATGAGGTCTACAACCTGGGTGCACAATCTCACGTGCGCGTTAGCTTCGATGCACCTGAGTTTACGGTTGACTCCGTGGCAATGGGAACTTTACGCTTACTAGAGGCTTTGCGAGATTTCCAGCAGCGTACTGGGCAACAGGTGCGCTACTATCAAGCTGGTTCCTCCGAGATGTATGGTTTAGTGCAGGCAGTCCCCCAGAGCGAGACCACGCCTTTTTACCCCCGCAGCCCCTACGCCTGCGCCAAGGTTTACGCTCACTGGCAAACCGTGAATTATCGCGAATCCTACGATCTGTTTGCCTGCAATGGCATCCTGTTCAACCATGAGTGTGTAGTTGATTGCACGCCTGTGATTATTCGCAGAGATGGGCTGATCGATTTCCTGCCGATTGAAGATATCGTGCCTCATCGCAGCGATCCTAAGACCGCTCCTGTTTTCACAACCGATCTTGCCCCTGAAGAGCAATTTGAAGTTTGGGATGCCAAGGGTTGGGCTAAGGTTACCTGCATGACCGCTAACTGGAATGGTTATAAACGCAAACCCAATAAAGTTGTGCATCAAGTCGCAGCTAGAGGTGCTGTCTACCACACTACTAGCGATCATGTGGTTTTTCTAAATCAGGATGATGCGATCGTTGAAAAGCCAACCGCTCAAGTACAAGTTGGTGATTCTCTTGCCCTCATTGACTTGCCTCATCCCACTGACCAGATTGATATGACCGAAACTGAGGCATGGTTACTGGGGATGATCGTGGCCGAGGGGTATGTGAGCGAACAGGGCAAGGTACAGGTCACAAATCAAGATGCAGCGCTTTTGCAGCGCGTCGCAGCGCACTGGCGTAAGGTGACAGGCGGCAGTTCCTCTGAATATATTGCTCCTAGTGGTTTTGCCAATGGTCAGAATGTGACTCAATTAAAATTGACAGGAGCATGCTCCTATGGTCGCTACCTGCATGAGTCTCTTTACAGTCGTTCAGGGCACAAACGCATTCCAAAGAGAGTTTTGAATGCTTGCGAAGAAGCGAGGGTGGCATTTTTGCAGGGCTATAATGCGGGTGATGGTCTAAAGAGCACACCTTGCACCTATGAGTTTCAGGGCTTTAAGACATCATCGCCTGTCTTAGCCGCCGGACTTTATTGGATGGCCCTCACTACACTTAATCAGAGAGCAATTATTTGCACTGAAGAACGTGATCGCCACCTCTATTACCAAATCAACCTTAACTCACCCAATACGGAAGGAAATAAAGGCCAACATCTCAAACGACCTTTAGCAGAAGTAGTTAAAGCCCAGCCCATAGAATATGAAGGTTGGCTGTTTGACCTGGCGACAACATCTGGCACATTTCATGCCGGTGTCGGCCAGGGATGGATACACAATAGTCCTAGACGTGGCGAAACCTTTGTCACCCGCAAGATTACTCGCGCGATCGCCCGTATCGTTGCCAAGCAACAAGACAAGCTCTACTTGGGGAACCTTGATGCTAAGCGCGACTGGGGATATGCCAAGGAGTATGTTGAGGCGATGTGGTTGATGCTGCAACAGCCTCAGCCCGATGATTATGTGATTGCGACGGGTGAAACCCATACCGTGAAGGAATTTTTAGAAGTTGCCTTCCATTACGTTGGGCTTGAATGGGATGACTATGTGGAAATCGATTCACGATATTTCCGACCGACTGAAGTCGACCTCCTGCTCGGCGATTCTACTAAAGCAAGGCAAAAGTTGAATTGGCACCCACAAGTGACTTTTGAGCAACTTGTCAAAATCATGGTAGATGCCGATCTAGAAGCTAATGGGTTACCAACACCGCATGGTGAATCCAGTCAGGATCGAACAATGACCAAGCAGTCCACAAACGAAAATTGGCAATAGTAAATTCATGACTTCCCTTAAACATAAGCGAATACTGGTTACAGGTGGTGCGGGCTTTTTAGGCGCTCAAGTAGTAAACCAACTACTCGCCGCTGGAGCTGATAAAGACTTAATTTCCATTCCGCGATCGCGTGACTGCGATCTGCGCGCTCTATCCAGTTGCGAGCAAGCAGTGCGCGATCGCGACATTATTATTCACCTGGCAGCCCACGTCGGCGGCATTGGGCTAAATCGCGAAAAACCGGCGGAACTTTTCTATGACAACCTGATTATGGGGGTGCAACTGATCCATGCGGCCTATCAAGCTGGAGCAGAGAAGTTTGTCTGTGTAGGGACAATTTGTGCCTATCCCAAGTTCACACCCGTTCCATTTAAGGAAGATGATATCTGGGATGGTTATCCCGAGGAGACCAATGCACCCTATGGTATTGCCAAGAAAGCCCTATTGGTGCAGTTACAATCCTATCGTCAACAGTATGGATTTAATGGCATTTATCTCCTGCCTGTTAATCTCTATGGCCCAGCTGATAACTTCAACCCGCTGAGTTCCCATGTGATTCCGGCATTAATTCGCAAAGTGCATGAAGCGCAAATGCGAAATGAGTCGCAAATCTTTGTCTGGGGTGATGGCACGCCGACGCGGGAATTTATCTATGCCGAGGATGCAGCGCGGGGTATTGTGATGGGCACACAAGCATATGATGAACCTGAACCCGTAAATTTGGGTACTGGTTATGAGATTTCAATTCGGGATTTAATCGAGCTAATCTGTGAGTTAATGGAGTATAAGGGCGAAATCGTCTGGCAGCCCAATCAACCAAACGGACAGCCACGGCGCTGTTTGGATGTGGAACGAGCCAAATCCAAGTTTGGCTTCACCGCCCAGATTGATTTCAGACAGGGGCTTAACAACACGATCGCTTGGTATCGCCAGAACGCCGCTCAAATTGACGCTGAGGTAGTGGGGCAATCGGCTAATTAGCCCAAGTTAATTTTTAACTGACCGTAGAGGGAGGGGGTGAATGGCGGAAGATTCACCCCTAGGTTTTGTTAATAAACGTAAATCAAGATATTAGGAACAACGGAAGGTGTGCCAGCGGGTAATCCGATCCCAGGGCCAAGGTCGGCGATCGCCACGCCAGCAAACTCCGTCGCCGCACCATCGCGATCGTAGGTCAGGATGCCTGAGGTAGTGCTGTAGTAAAACAAAGGCTGAAGATCGTCAGCTTGAGGGCCATCGTAGTCTATGACAGAGGACTCACCTATCTTTAGTTGACCGTTCTTGGGATCGTTGGGGGCGATCGCGTCTCCGGCTAAAATCTTGCCAGGCTTGAGCGCACCAATCCGCGATGCCACATCGGGGAAAGTCAGAGGATCGATGCCGAGATTAAAGGCTTGTGAATTAATCAGAATGATATCAGGCCCAGTGCGTGCCGTCAGCGGATCGGTGAGAGGGGCACCATAGGGGGGCTCCAGGCGAACGTAATTAATAGTAGCGGGGGCACTGGAAGCGTCTGGTAGCGAGTCAAATGCATAATAGTCAACACCAGCACCACCATCGATCGTATCTCCAGGGCCAACCACGATCACGTCAGTACCAGGGCCACCCATCACAGTATCGTTACCCGGCCCACCAATCAGCAGATCGTTACCCGCTCCACCCATAATCAGGTCATCATTAGCTGTGGCAGGCGCATCTGCAGGTTGAAGCCTATCTAACACTGCCTTAGGCAAAAGAGAGTCGGGAATACTACCAGTAGCATCCAGGTTGACGCTAGGTGCATCACTGCGGCCAGCCCCAGGCACAACAATTTTGCCGATCGCAGCTAAACGATCGGTTAAGGTGTTAACCTCCAAGGGTGAAATAGTATCGCCCGTTACCAAATTGTTGCCGTTACCGCCCACAACGGTGTTACCAGCTACGTTTTCAATCGTGTAGCTGAAGTCAGTGCGATCGCTTTGGACTAAACCCTTACTAGTTTCATTAATTAATTGACCATTAATTTCAAGTTGACCTTGGGTCAAAAGCTGATAGGCCGTTACATTTGGTAGCGTAATCGTCTGAATTGGCGCGGAGGTCGAGTTGCGTGGCCAGATCGTGACAATCGAGCCGTTCCTGAGATCGCTAACCTCAATCCGAATACCATTACTCAGATTTCTGAGCTTGAGCGTGTCACCCGAGCCACCAAAAGCCTCAAAGTCAGTAATTACATCATTACCACCATAGCCGCCATTAGGACCATTGGGAGTTTGAAATACAAAGCTATCATTTCCCTTATCGCCGGTAATAGTATCGTTACCTACTCCAGCCACAAAAATTCTGTCAATATAGGCGGTAAAGGCGTCATCGGCGGCATAGGTATAGATGGGTCCAAATAAAGCACCACCCTGCGGAGTTGCCAAAAAAACAGTAGACATATATAACCTCCAAACAGTCGCATGTCTGAAATAAACTACAAAACCTTGTTTAGAAAAGCTAATGCTTCGCTAATTAGAGCTATTGCAGCTTCTTCCAGAAATTCAAGACCTCATCATATATGCGAAAGCGTAATTTCACAAAACAGCACAACGATATCGGGATATCGTTAGAAATCTTTACATTAAATGACTAATATGGGCAAAAATACTATAAAGCCGCAGCTAAACCTTGAGATTTAATTAAAACCAATTGTCATCTCAATGACTTTCAAACAACACTACCAAAAGTAAAGTAAGTGTTTGATTCTAGTTTTTAAATTGTCCAGGTTCCTTCTACAATTAGATCGAATCCGCAATGTCCTGAGTGGCAAATCCACTCTTAGAATCACTGAAACAAATCACTGAAATCGTAGAGGATGAGTAAGCGTGAGGGCTAATGAATAAAATAGACTTTACATTTTCGGACACAATTGCTGGTTATGTGACATCTTTTGACTCAGGTAAAGACATCTTTGGTCTCAAGACTTCGGATGGGAGGGAATATCAAGTCAAACTCACAGCAACAACCTACGCCGAACTGACCCGCAATCTGGGAGAACCATACCAAGATTGTACTGGACAGATATCGGCAATGTTGGTTCCTGGCCGTTATATGTATGCATACGGTTGCTTCTATCCAGAGCAAGGGGATCTAAAGTTTGAAGCCAAGCGCATCATTTTTAATGGGCGTACCGAGAAAGAATATCGATTTGAAAAGCAGAACTGGTGGATTAATCAAATTCGCGAGTTAGGTGATTTTTATCTGCGTGCCCAGTTTCAGGGTAAGCCAATCGACTACCGCGACTATCGCACAACACTGGCCATCACCGGCGAGAAAAAAGGCGATCACCGTCAGGAAACTGATACAATCTCCCGTCTTGTCTACGGTTTTGCCACTGCCTATATGATGACTGGGGAAGAAAAATTCCTGGAAGCGGCAGAGAAAGGTACCGAATATCTGCGCGATCATATGCGGTTCTACGATCCTGACGAGAACCTGATTTACTGGTATCACGGTATCGATGTTTCCGGCAATCGCGAAACCAAAGTGTTTGCGTCGGAATTTGGTGATGACTATATGGGTATCCCCGCCTACGAGCAAATTTATGCACTGGCGGGTCCCACCCAAACCTATCGGTTAACTGGCGACCCCCGCATTCTTGAAGATGCCGAGAGGACTATCGATCTATTTGATAAATATTTTCTCGATAAGGAAAAGGGTGGCTATTTCTCACACCTCGATCCGATCACGCTCGATGCCCGTAGCTCCTCCTTGCCAGAACGCAATCGAGGGAAGAAAAATTGGAACTCCGTGGGCGATCACGCACCGGCATATCTAATTAATCTGTACCTGGCCACAGGCGAGCCAAAATATGCCGACTTCCTGGAATATACATTTGACACGATCGCCAAGTACTTCCCTGACTACGACAATAGCCCCTTTGTTCAGGAGAAATTCTTTGAAGACTGGAGTAAAGATCAAACTTGGGGCTGGCAGCAAAACCGTGCTGTAGTTGGGCATAACCTCAAGATCTCCTGGAACTTGATGCGCATGCAAAGCCTCAAGCCCAAGGATGATTATGTCAAGTTAGCAGAGAAAATTGCTGAGGTCATGCCTGCGGCGGGTAGCGATCGCCAACGTGGCGGTTGGTATGATGTCGTAGAGCGTACCCTTGGCGAAGGAGAAGAGCACCATCGCTTTGTCTGGCATGATCGCAAAGCCTGGTGGCAACAAGAACAAGCGATCCTGGCCTATCTGATCTTGACAGGATGCTTGCACAAAGAAGAATATCATCGACTAGCGAGAGAGTCAGCCGCCTTCTATAACGCTTTCTTCCTCGATCACGACGACGGTGCAGTCTTCTTTAACGTACTGGCTAATGGCATCCCCTATCTGATGGGAACCGAACGACTCAAAGGCAGCCACTCTATGAGCGGCTATCACTCCTTCGAGCTATGCTACCTGGCAGCAGTTTATACAAACTTGCTGATTACTAAGCAACCAATGGATCTCTACTTCAACCCCATGCCCGGTGGATTTAAAGACAATATCCTGAGGGTATCTCCAGATATTCTGCCCCCAGGTAGCATTCGCATAGCTTCCTGCACAATTGACGGCGAATACTACTCTGATTTTGATGCGGAAGGTCTCACCGTAAAGCTACCTGAATCAAAGGAACGCCTGAAGGTTAAGGTACATATTGTACCGGCCTAGAGATCGCGCAATTATTAGCTGCAAGATACCTTTATGCTTGCGGCTAATAATCGCTCAAACAGAGGACTTTTGTAAGGAGCAAACATGGAGATCGATATCAAAACAATTGACCAAGTAACTGTGGTAGAGCTAGCAGGGGATATAGACGCGAATACCGCTCCTGCAATCCAAGATAAGGTTTTACCAATTGCGGAGTCTAGCACCAAAATCCTTCTGAATATGTTTAAGGTTCCCTACATGTCTAGTGCGGGGTTGCGTATGCTATTGTCCCTCTACAGACAGGTAACTGCTAAAGATGGTAAGCTGGTGCTGGTAGGGCTTTCCGAAGAAATTACGGATACCATGTCGATCACAGGCTTTCTCGATTTCTTTACTACTCGAGATACTGTTGATGCAGGTTTAGAATTCCTCAATCAATAGGGAGAAAGCAAAAAAGTTATGACATTATCTCGTATTGACATTCACCCGACGCATACTTCGCCGGATGGCAAGTTTAAGCTGCGGCGCGGGCGACCATTTCCCTTTGGCGCAACGCTAGAGCCTGGTGGGGTTAACTTCTCGATTTTCTCTAGCTATGCTACCTCTTGCACATTGGTACTATTCAAAAAACACGCCCCCGAGCCAATGGGAGAAATCCCTTTCCCCGATGAATTCAGGATTGGCAACGTGTATACCATGGTCGTGTTTGACTTGGACTATGAGAATATCGAATACGGTTTTCGCATGGACGGGCCAAATAGCTTTAGTGATGGTCAATGGTTTGATAAACGTAAAATTCTCACCGATCCCTATGCCAAAATCATTGGTGGACGAGATGTTTGGGGGGAGACACCAGATTGGAAAAACATTTATCATCATCGGGCTCGCATTGCCTTTGATGACTTTGACTGGGAGCACGATCGCCCTCTAGAGATCCCACCCGAAGATCAAATTATCTATGAGATGCATGTGCGTAGCTTTACGCGCCATCCATCCTCTGGAGTAAAACATAGGGGCACATTTGCAGGTATTCGTGAGAAAATCCCCTATCTCAAAGAGTTGGGCATTACCTCCGTGGAGCTGATGCCAATTTATGAGTTTGACGAATTTGAGAATAGTCGTCCTAGCCCTGTAACTGGGGAGCTACTAGTAAATTACTGGGGGTACAGTACAGTAGGATTCTTTGCGCCAAAGGCTGGTTATGCGGCAACCGGCAAAATCGGCATGCAGGTCGATGAGTTAAAAGCTCTGATCAAAGAGTTACACAAACACGGCCTGGAAGTAATTCTCGACGTGGTGTTTAACCATACTGCCGAAGGTAATGAGAATGGCCCCACCATATCTTTTCGCGGCATTGATAACAAAACCTACTACATGCTGACGCCGGAGGGATATTACTACAACTTCAGTGGTTGCGGTAATACCCTCAATTGTAATAACCCGATCGTCCGCAATATTGTGCTTGACTGTTTGCGCTATTGGGCAGCGGAATATCATATCGATGGTTTCCGCTTTGATCTTGCCTCGATCTTAGGTCGCGATCAGTCGGGTGCACCACTGCCTAATCCACCTTTATTAGAGACTCTAGCCTTCGATCCGATTTTGGCTAAATGCAAATTGATTGCCGAGGCTTGGGATGCAGGCGGGTTATATCAGGTGGGCTCTTTCCCTGCCTTTGGGCGGTGGGCAGAGTGGAATGGCAAGTATCGCGATGGCGTGCGTAAGTTCCTCAAGGGCGACTCCGGTCGCGTAGGGGATATGGCACAGCGCCTGCAAGGATCGCCAGATCTCTATGCGTGGGAAGGCCGCGCCCCTGCGACTTCCATTAACTTCATCACAGCTCATGATGGCTTTACGTTGATGGACATGTTTTCCTACAACGAAAAGCACAATGAAGCTAACGGCGAAAATAATAACGACGGTAGTAATGATAACGACAGTTGGAACTGTGGTACGGAAGGACTAACCGATGACTGGGGGATCAATGCTCTGCGCCATCGTCAGATTAAAAATGCCGTGGCAATCTTAATGGTCAGCCAAGGCGTACCCATGATTTTGATGGGGGATGAGGTGGGACGGACTCAATATGGTAATAACAATACCTATTGCCACGATAACGATCTCAACTGGTTAGACTGGGAACTGCTCGAAGCTAACCTGGATATATTTCGGTTTTTCAAGCAGTGTATCGCCTTCCGCAAAGCCCATCCAGTCTTGCGAAATCGATCGCACTTCCGCAACCAAGACTATGTTGGCAGTGGCTATGCCGATATTACCTGGCATGGCACCGAAGCTTGGCATGCTGACTGGTCAGATTCCAGCCGTACGCTTGCTTTTATGCTTTGCGGCAAGCATGCTAGAGAAGGTACAGTCAAAGATAACTACATCTATGTAGCGATGAACATGCATTGGGAGGCCAATTGGTTTGAGATCCCTGGTCTGCCACCGGGGATGAAATGGCATGTGTTTGCGAACACAGGTGCCCCCTCGCCTGAGGATATCTGGGAGACTGGCAAAGAGCCGTTACTCTCCAATCAGTACGGTATTCTCCTAGGCGATCGCTCTGTAGCGATCTTGGTAGGTAAGTAGTTGTTTGTATAGTCAAATGCTGACCGCATAATTAGATCCAACAACTTTCAACTTCAATAAATAAATGAGGAAATTATGGCTTTTAGTGCAGAACTAGAAATGACTGATGGCATTGCTAAAATCACTTTGTCAGGCGAACTAGATGCCAGTACAGCGAACATTTTTAAGGAAGAGATTGAAAAGGCTGCCATTCCAGGTTTAAAGCACCTTGTGCTCTTGATGCAAGATTTGGAATACATGGCTAGTGCGGGTTTAAGAGTCTTGATCTTTGCCAAGCAAAAAATGGGTACTAATGTAGATATTTACATTATCAGTCCGCAAGAAACTGTCTTGGACACTTTAGTAAAAACTGGCTACGATCAGAGCGTGATCGTTCAGGATCGCTATCCTTAAATCAGCGCTTGAAGTTCAGTAATTAGATCGTAGGGGCAAGTTCAGCGATCGTATTTGTTAAATCACAAATATGCTTATCCAAAACCTGCCTCTACAGCAACTGATCGCCGATCGCTAGTTGAAGTTTCTAGTTTTGCTGGCAGCTTCTTGATGCATCTAACCATGAGTCATGAGGTGAATTAACGCTTTAATATGGAACCATTAGTTGTAGAGGGTAAGCTAGATTCGTTGGGAGCGATCGCGCAGTATGTGATGAAATCAGCTACTGAAGCTGGTCTGGATAAGAAAGCTGCCTATAGTCTCCGCTTAGCCGTAGATGAAATTGCCACCAACATTATCATCCACGGTTACGAAGAGGCTGGTCTGGAGGGGAATGTAAGCGTCAGTGCTAATATCGATCGGCACAGTTTAACAATTAGTTTAGAGGATAGCGCTATTCCCTACGATCCCAATATTAGGAATAAGCCTGAAGACCTGGATCGACATATAGAGCATCGACAGGTGGGAGGTCTGGGAGTATACCTGGCCTTAGAGGGTGTAGATCAGTTTTTGTATGAGTATGTGGGCGATCGCAATCGCAATATTTTTGTAGTGAATCGACCAAACCTTGCTGAGGATAATTAGCAATACAATGATTTCGTTAAACCTGAGCAAGCTAGTTGGGAAAAAAGAGACCGCCAGGATTATTAATGATGTGGCGGCATCAATAGGCATTCCCGTTGGTATTTATAATACTGAAGGAAAGCTGTTGATGGGTGTTGATGATGAAGAGGCCACAGAAAGATTACCGATCAAACTAAGTGATGAAATTGTGGGTTGGGTAAGTGGCGGTGAAAAAGCTAATGGCCTCGCCACGCTCTTATCATTTATGTCTGCCAAAGAGATTGAGAGAAAACAGCTTGCCGAAGAGATTTTGAATAAATATAAGGAAATTAATCTCTTCTATCAGCTCTCAGAAAAAATCACAGCTTCTTTGGAGCTACCTATAGTCTGTAATGTGATTATTGAAGAAGCTCGGAAACTGATCAAAACTACCAGTGGTTCGGTAATGTTGCTGAATAAAGAAACTGGGATGTTAGAGATTGTCTCCGCCTTCGGTCAAGCCACTCATACTAATGTGGTCTTAAAGCCTGGCGAAGGAATTGCTGGCAGCGTCTTCACCTCCGGTAGGGGTGAAATTGTCAATAATGTATCCTCCGATCCGCGTTTTGTGGCAGGGGCAAATCCGGTCAGCTCCCTGATCTGCGCTCCGCTCAAAACCAGAACTAGCGTGATTGGTGTTGTTAATTTTAGCCAAAACGAACCGATTGATTACACCGCCGAGGATTTACAACTGCTGGCAACCCTAGCATCTCAAGCGGCACAGGCGATCGAAAATGCCGTTCTGCATGAGAGTCAGCTTAAGGATGCGGTAGCTCGTAATGAGATTGAGAAAGGGCGCAAAATGCAGAAAGACTTTCTGCCTGGTGAGATTTTGCAACCAACTGGATGGGAACTCGCTGCCCTATTTAAACCAGCACGAGAGGTAGCGGGTGACTTTTACGATACTTTTATGTTGCCCAGTGGTGGGGTTGGTCTGGTGATTGCCGATGTCTGTGACAAAGGTGTAGGCTCTGCCTTGTTTATGGCCCTATTCCGCAGTCTAATTCGCGTCTTTTCCTCCAATATAGATTTAGTCGGCAGTGTGGCGATCGCACCAACTCAGACCAGTAACTCTTCTGCGCAGCAACCCCTGACGATCAACCTCGATCATGTTAATGCGCTGGGAGCTGTGCGATTAACCAACGACTACGTAGCCGAAAATCATAGCAATCTGAACATGTTTGCTACGCTTTTTTTTGGTGTGCTGGAACCCACAACCGGAATCTTGACCTATGTAAATGGTGGCCACGAACCGCTGGTAATTTTGAATGCGGATGGCATCAGAGCCAGACTGAAGCCAACTGGCCCCGCCGTAGGCATGATGCCTAATATGAAGTTCCGCGTGCAGCAAATCTGCTTAGCACCAGGTGATATGCTGGTCGGCTATACGGATGGCGTGACAGAAGCCAAAAATCCTGACAGCAAATTCTTTACTGAACATAGATTGATTGAGTTACTAGCTAACCCACCGGAATCTGCAAATGCTTTACTCGAAAGGATCGAGACCCATCTGACAAGGCACATAGACACCGCCGATCAATTCGATGACATCACTATGCTAGCCGTGCGACGTGCCCCTTAGTAGAATGAGAGAACAATTCCGCCATAGGTAATGGCATCAGTATGTCTAAATTTCCGTGGCTGCGATCGCTTATTTTTCTGCTAGTACTTGGCTCGGTGGCGGGCGTAGTCCTGGCAGTACTTAGGAGCCTGCTCGAGATATATCGCTTTATTGCCGATACATCCCCTTTGCTGGCTGCCTTAACGATCTTGCTAATCGCGGGATTATTGGTGGGTCTATTCTGGGCAATTTGGCGCTACTTTAAACTATTTCAGCGTCGCCCCAAAAAGCAACGTGCCGAACCAGAAGTATCGAGCAATAAGGTAGAAGCCGCTGGGGAAAATTTGTTGGCACTAGAGCAACAGGTGCGGCAAATTCAGGATGAGGTAATGCGGCAATCATTGCTGGAGCGATCGGAGGAGCTACGCCAAAACTTTGCGCGGCTAGAGTTACAGGTGGTGGTGTTTGGCGTGGGCTCGGCGGGTAAAACCTCTCTGGTGAATGCCCTAATTGGCGAGCAAGTTGGGGAAGTGGGCGCACCTATGGGCACAACAAAAGTGGGGGAAGTATATGGGCCAGTTAAGATTAAGGGTTTAAAGTCTCCGATCGTAATTACCGATAGCCCTGGTATTTTAGAAGCGGGAGTAGCAGGTACAGAGCGAGAACGGCTCGCACGTCAGCTTGCCACGGAAGCCGATCTGCTATTGTTTGTGGTCGATGACGATCTGCGTTCCTCGGAATATGCACCTCTTAAGGCTTTAGCGGTAATTGGCAAACGATCGCTGTTGGTCTTTAACAAAACTGATCGCTACACGAAGAGCGATCGCGAAATTCTGCTCGAACGTTTGCGCCAAAGAGTGAATGAATTTATTGAGCCGGAAGATGTGGTAGCGATCGCTGCTCGTCCTGCAATGCTGACCCTCGAATCTGGCGAAACGGTCACACCTCCACCGCGCTTGCAGGCATTACTGGCTAGAATGGTTGATATTCTGCATTATGAAGGTGATGAGTTGGTTGCCGATAATATTCTGCTGAAATCCCAGCGATTGAGCGAGGAGGCGCGCGGCACGATTAATTCTGAGCGTCAGGTAAAGGCAGAAAAAGTCATTGAGCGCTTTCAGTGGTTGGTGGTGGGAGCGATTTTTGCCACCCCTTTGCCCGTGATTGACCTGTTGGCTACGGCTGCGATTAACGCTCAGATGGTAGTAGAAATCGGTAAGATTTACGGTTGCGATATCGATTTGAAGCGCGGCAGGGAATTGGTAGGTTCTTTAAGCACAACGCTAGCCAGCCTCGGTATCGTTAAGGGCGTAGTCCAAATTATCAGTACTGCGATCTCGATTACGGTGGTTGGATATTTGCTCAAAGCGACGGTGCAGGCGGTGGCGGGTGCATATCTCACACGGATTGCAGGTGAGAGCTTTATCGAATATTTCAGTCGCGACCAGGACTGGGGTGACGGTGGGATAACAGAGGTGGTACAGCGACAATTTCAGCTCAATCGCCGTGATGAATTTATGAAATCTTTTGTGAAGGAGGCAGTGAGCCGCGTGATGCAGTTATCTAAGACTACTGATAAGTACTGATGCGTATCAGTCACAGGCGAACGAGTTGCACATATCCAATAAAACGTTATATCGTTAAATCAATAGTCGGATAAAGGCAAGGTTTCTATGGCTGAGAATATGGTTGCACTTGTATTTACGGATCTGGTGAATTCCACGGCCATCAAGAACAACCTGCCTGGTAACAGTATTCGCGATCGCAACGAGACCTATCGAGATACGATTCTGCTACCCCACAGACAACGCGTTACTGAATCGCTGCCTCAGTACGAGGGACGAGTGGTGGAAGAGCCGCCTGGTGATGGTTACTTTCTGGTGTTTCCCAATGCTATTCAGGCGGCGCAATGGGCAGTTGCGATCCAGAACAGTCATATTGACAATCCGATTCTGACTCCACTGGGAACGCTCGCTGTGAAAATTGGCGTACATATCGGTTCGCCACTGGTACATGGCAATCAATTCATCGGTCAGGAGGTCGATTATGCAGCTCGTGTAGCAGCGCTGGCAGTCGGCGAACAAATTCTGCTATCGGAAAGTACGGCGGCATTTGTGCGGAGCGCTCAAATCGGTGGCATCAAGCTCTATGCCCATGGCGATCGCGAATTGAAGGGAATTGGATCGGTACCGATCTTTGAACTTTTGTATGCTGAAAGACCTCCCCATCCCCTCAAGGAAGATGGGCAGAAAAATTTACGTGGGGCTGACTCTGTTTCCCCGAATGGAGTTAAAACTGATACCAGGCTAGAATCGCCTGAAGGTCAGGTCGGGATTGACTCGGCCTTTTATGTCGCTTCGTCTTTCGAGGATCGGTGTTGTGAAGAAATCCAGAAGCCTGGTTCGCTGATTCGGATCAAATCGCCTTGCAAGATGGGCAAATCCTCGCTGATGTTGAGAGTACTGGATCGCGCGGCAAAGTTGGGATATCGCACGGTGGCGATCGACTTAGAACAAACAAATCAAAAATTCTTCAACGATCTCGATAAGTTTATGCAGTGGTTTTGCGCGACCGTGGGTAAACCGCTGGGTGTCAAAGTCAAGGTGGAAGAGTATTGGGACGATATTTTCGGCGCGAACGACAACAGTACGGATTATTTTGAGAAGTATTTGCTGAACGTTGACGATCGCCCGTTAGTATTAGCGATCGATAACTTCGATCGCGTGTTTAAATATGCAGATATCGAGACCGACTTCTGTGGCTTGTTGCGCGGCTGGCACGAGCGATCGCGCAGTAATAAGCTGTGGGGCAACCTGCGTTTAATTATCGTCCACTCCCAGGAACCCTACCTGCAAAAGGACATCAATCAATCTCCCTTTAACGTCGGCTTGCCCATTGAACTCAATGAATTTACTGCCGCACAGGTGAAGGATTTGATCGGGCGGCACGGGCTGACGTGGTCGGATCGCGATGTCGAGCAGTTCGGTCAGTTAATCGGCGGGCATCCCTATCTGGTGCGATCGGCGCTGTATCATCTGGCGGCAGGCGATCTGACCTTAGAGGAATTTCTGCGCACGGCACCTACTGAGGCGGGGATCTACTACAACCACTTGCTCGGTCACCTAAAGGCGTTAGAAGACCATCCCGATCTGGAAGCAGCTATCCAAAAAGTGGTCGCATCAGAACAGCCCGTGAGCTTGCGTTCGGCGGAAGCTTTTAAGTTAGATAGCATGGGTTTAGTGGTGCGCGTAGACAATAATGTCGCACCGCGCTGTTTGCTGTATAAGTTGTATTTTCGCGATCGCTTAGGATGTGAACTATGATCTGAATTTTGTGAGATCTAATCAGCTTAATCCACTATGCCAGCCCTTGACCTGTATCATAATGCCGCAAAGCAAGCCCTGATTAAAGATGGCTGGACGATCACGCACGATCCTCTCCACCTACGTTGGGGGCGAAAAGATATGTACGTCGATTTGGGCGCTAAAAGACTGATGATTGCAGAGCGATCGGAGCAGAAAATTGCTGTAGAAGTCAAAAGCTTTTTGGGCGTTTCTGAGATGCAAGCCTTCCGCGATGCTGTGGGACAATTTGCCATTTATCGGGCTGTTTTAAGGCGCAGCTATCCAGATTATGTTCTCTATTTAGCAATTCGAGATGTTGTTTACGACTCATTTTTTGAAGAGCCTTTAGGCAAGATTTTAATTGAAGATGAAGGTTTGAAGCTAATCGTATTTGATGCTGAAAAGGAGGAGATTCTGCAATGGAAAAACTAGCCAATTATCGCAAAATTATTCAATCGGTTTTGCTGTCATATACTGAAATTCCCTATTCTCATGGCGAATTAATTTGTAAGCCGATCTTTGATGAAATTCATGATAGCTACCTATTAATGACTCTCGGCTGGGATCGTAAAACTCGCGTGCATGGCTGTTTAATTCATGTGGACATTATCAACGATAAGGTCTGGGTGCAACGAGATGAAACAGAAGACGGTGTTACCCTCGAATTTGTGGCGGCAGGCATTCCTGCTAGTGATATTGTGTTAGCCTTTCACCCTGTTGATGTACGTCCTTATACTGGCTATGCGATCGCCTAGCCATAACGAATTCAAAACGGTACTTTGCGGATGACAATACCTACTTCACCTCACAGTTTTAGTTACCAAGTGGGCGGTAGCCTGCCCGTCGATGCGCCTGCCTACGTGGAGCGGCAAGCAGATCGGGATCTCTACCAACGCCTCAAAGCGGGTGAGTATTGTTTCGTGTTTAATTCGCGGCAGATGGGCAAGTCGAGTTTGCGGGTACGGGCGATGCAAAAGTTGCAGGAAGAAGGGATCGCCTGTGCGGTAATCGATCCGCAGACGCGGGGCACAACTTTGCGAGAGGATCAGTGGTATGCGGGCACGATCAAGCGCTTAATTGGGGATTTGCACCTGGAACAGCAAATCGACTTTGCGAAGTGGTGGAAAGAACTGGATGCCCAATCGATTTCAGTGGTGGAACGCTTTGCCTATTTCATCGAACAGACGTTACTGCCGAGCATTCCGCAAAATATCGTGCTTTTTGTGGAGGAAATCGACAACCTGCTCAGTCTCAAATTCGATACGGATGGCTTTTTCATGTTGATTCGCTCTTTTTACGAACAGAGAGCCGAAAAGCCAGAATATAAGCGACTGACATTTGCATTTTTGGGGGTGGCGACTCCCTATGACCTGATTCGCAGCAAGCATAGCTCTTCATTTAATATTGGTTGGGCAATAGAAATGAGCGGGTTTGCGCTAGACGAAGCCGAACCCCTGATGCCAGGTCTGGCGGGTAAATTTAGCGATCCGCAGGCGGTGATGCAAGAGGTGTTGCGGTGGACGGGAGGGCAACCGTTTCTGACGCAGAAAGTCTTGAGTTTGGTGGCTCAGTTGGAAGCCTCATCTCAGTCACCGCAGGATTTGGTGGAGCAGATCGTCTATGCCAAAATTATTGACAACTGGGAAGCGCAGGACGTACCGCAACACTTAAAAACGCTGCGCGAGCGCATGTTGCGGCAATCGCACCAAAGCGCGGTTAGATTTCTAGGCATGTACCAGCAGATTTTGGTACAAGGTGGCATTGCAGCGGATGACAGTCCTATCCAGATGGAACTATGCTTGACGGGGGTGGTGGTAAAGCGAGATGGAAAGATGCAACTTTACAATCGCATTTATACTGAAGTATTTGACCAAAATTGGGTTGAAGGACAATTAGCGAACCTACGTCCTTATGGGGAATCCTTGAAAGCTTGGGTAGAGTCAAATTACACAGATAAATCATTCTTGTTGCTTGGACAGGCACTACGTAATGCCCAAACTTGGGCAGAAGACAAAAACCTAACCCCAGATGATTATCGTTTCTTAGCTGCTAGTCAAGAATTGGAAGCTAAAGAAATTCAAAAGGCTGTAGAGGTAGAAGAAGCGAGAATAGCATCTGAGATAGGAAAACGGACTAACCAGAAGGTAAAGATTCGTTTGTTGTATCTTTTTGTTTTGGTTCTACTAGCAATCCCAGGATTACGATGGTTGAGGCTCATCCAGCCCTTTGAATGGGGAGCTTTCGATCTTTTCTTTCGCCTTGCCCCTGCTGAACCAGTTGATCCTCGCATTGTAATTGTCGGCATTGACGAATCTGATATCAAGAGCCTGAATTATTGGCCGATTACCGATACCGTTATGGCAAAGCTGCTTACCAAGCTTAAGCAGCAACAACCTCGGGCAATTGGTTTGGATATTGCCCGAGAAATACCAGTGGAGCCAGGTCGTAAAGACCTAGATCGGGTATTTAGTAACACACCCAACTTGTTTGGGGTTGCGAAAGTATCTCGCGACCCCAGTGGAAGAATCGATCCCCCACCTATACTCAAACGCCTCAACCAAGTGGCAGCAGCCAATCTAGTACTTGATGATGATGCAAAGGTACGGCGTGGTCTATTATCCCTTGAAGAGCCAGATAGGAATGAATTATGGCTAGGACTGGGCTTGCAGATGGCGATCAACTATCTCAATGCTGAAAATAACGTTCCGCATCCTGAAGCTATTAATCCTAAACGTTTCGAGTCAAATGATGGTGGTTACATGGGTGCAGACATGGGCGGCCACCAGATCCTAATTAACTATCGGCGGGGTTTGCAGCCATTTCATACTGTATCGATGATGGATGTGATGGAGGATCGCATTCCTCGCGACTTGATGCGGGATCGCTTAGTATTCGTTGGTGTGACTACAATTATCCTCCAAGATACGTTCATCACTCCCCTCGATGTGGGGACACAAACACCAGGAGTAATGATCCATGCGCATATTGCAAGTCAGTTGATTAGTGGAGCAATGGATGGTCGTCCATTTATCAAGGTATGGCCAGAATGGGGAAACTACCTATGGGTTTTGATATGGTGTGGTGTTGGCATTACGATAGTTTGGGTGGAGCAATTTGCTGGAAATAGAATTAGTATTAGGCTTTTCCCATTAAAAATTATTGCTATTCTCCTACTTACTGTTGTCCTGTTTAGTATTGGTTACCTATCATTCCTATCATCTTGGTGGATACCCGTAGCATTACCTTTTTTTGGAATGTTAGGTTCATTTTTCTGGTTTCAGTCTCTAATTACCCGTTCTCGTGCTGAACTAGCATCGCGTTCAACTGATCTAGCTAGTAAAGCAAGCCGAGAGTTAGTTGCTGCTCAGCGAGAGTTGGCTACTACTCAAATACAGCAACAGAAATTGAGTCAGGAACTGGCATTAAAAAAAACAGAATCGGAGAAGTTAACTGAAGAACTACAAGCAGCATTAAAACAGATCGAAGTATTACAGACCAAGCTCTTTGAAAGTCAAAAGGCAGGCAAGGAATTAAGTTAGAGAATGAATGTGAAGCGATTATCTTCCTTAGATGATTCGGTAGACAACTTATTAGCAAAAGGTTGCGATTGGTTGCACGATTATCTCTCCACCAATCCCAACGCCACCGACGCAGACCGCGAGATGTGCGGCATTGAGGCAAGGAAAAAGTAGAAAGGGAAAAGGCAAAAGTCGAAAGGGAAAAGTATTGTGGTTGCGCCAGGGATTGGAAAGATGCAGCCAGCGATGCGCTCCACTCGAAGATCGATCGCGAGATACAATTGACATAAAAGATCGCAAAAAACCGCCATGACCATTACCCTCCAACCCGAACAAGAGCAATTTATCCAGGCTCAGCTTGCCACTGGACGCTATACCAGTGCCACCGAAGTAATCGCAGAAGCATTGCTCCTCTTAGAAAAACGCAACCAATATGATCGCTGGGTCGAAGACCTTCGCGTCAAAATTGACATTGCTGCTGCACAACTCGATCGCGGAGAAGGCATCGATGGGGAAACTGCGATCGCGCAACTCAAGGCAAAGCTTCACAAAACTCGTGAAACTTAATTACCCATGCCTCAATACACCATATCTCCCGAAGCCATCCGCGACCTTGAAGAAATCATTGACTATTTTACAGAAAGGAATGTTGAAGCAGGCGATCGCTTACTCGATGAATTCAGTAAAAAATGTCGTTATCTGACCCAATTCCCTTTGATTGGTCGCAGCTACCGTGAAATTCGCTCTTATTTGCGCGGAATTCCCATGCAAAACTACATCATCTTTTACCGCCTCATTAACGATGGAATAGAAATTATGAGGGTGATTAGAGGCGATCGCAATCTAGAAGCTATTTTTGAAGATAATCCCTAACTTTTTTGACAAATATCTCACGCAAGATCCAAAAGAAAAGCCGCATAAAGACCGTAAAAAAGCGATCGCTTCTGCAAGTTTGGGTTTAGACGATCTAATGGCAAAGAGTTGCGAGTGGTTGCACGATTATCTCTCCACCAATCCCAACGCCACCGACGCAGACCGCGAGATGTGCGGCATTGAGGCAAGGAAAAGGTAAAAAGGGAAAAGGTAAAAGTCGAAAGGAAAAAGTATTGTGGTTGCGCTAGGGATTGGGAAGATGCATCCAGCGACGAGTTCCACGATCGGTGGGTAGAGGATCGATAAATGGCGATCGCGGGATGTGGAATCGATAAATGGCGATCGCAGTATCGAGGGATCGTTAAATGGCGATCGGCGATCAGTCGATGTGGAATCGATAAATGGCGATCGCGGAATGGGTGGATCGATAAATGGCGATCGGCGATCGGTCGATGTGGGATCGATAAATGGCGAACGGCGATCGGTCGATGTGGGATCGATAAACGGCGATCGGCGATCGGTGGGTGGGGTATCGGTAAACGGCATATGGTGTAAGGGTTAAGCATTTGTGAGAAACGCTTGGGTTTGATGTGAAGATTGTCGGACAAATGCTTAACCCCTCCGACACCCCCGATACGCACCCTACACCCCCCAATACACCACCCCCCAACGCGCGATGCCCGATCGCCATCATCCCCCACACGCGATCACCGATCGCCATCATCCCCCACACGCGATCACCACCCGTTATCCCCACGAGGTAAATGGGTAACATGAATTGATGATGCGCTCCCAAATCCTACCCAATGCCCTACAATCCTAACATCCATCATCGCCGTTCCATTCGCTTGCCAGGATACGATTACACTCAAGCAGGTGCGTATTTCGTCACGATCTGCACGCATCAAAGGCAACACCTATTCGGCGAAATCATTGACGGACAAATGCACCTAAATCTATGCGGTCAGGTGGTCGTATCCCGTTGGCAAAATATTCCCCGCCATTTTCCCCGCGTCAAATTGGATGAATTTGTCCTGATGCCCGATCATTTGCATGGGATTATTGCGATCGGTGGTGGGGATGGAGAGGAGGGCATAGCATTTCCAGATGGGGAATCGATTAGTTCGCAAGTTCTTGGAGGGAATGCTATGCCCCTTCGGGGGACGGAAACGGATTCGTTGGGGGCGATCGTGCAAAATTTTAAATCTGTGTCGACGCGCAAAATTAATCAAATTAATCGCTCTGCGGGAACTCCCGTATGGCACCGCAATTACCACGAACGCATCATTCGTGATGAGACAGCTTTGCATAACATCCGACGATACATCGCCGCGAATCCCTCGAAATGGGAAAGCGATCGCCGCAAGGGTTAAGCATTTGCCCAATCGTCTCTACGATTTTACAGACATTCACTGCAAATGCTTAACCCCAACGCTTAACCTCAAGACTTAACCCCAACCAGCGATCGCACCAAAACCCAACCGATTGTTGTAATCTCGATCTAAACAGATTTCAACGGCGTTATGACACAAATTATCCCCATCGAGCTTGAAGACGGCACCGTTATCTACATGGAAGCCAATGACGATGGCAAGCAACCAGTCGGTGACCCCAAACGAGGAATAACCCCCACCGAGCCGCAAAAACAAGTCCCCCAACATTTTCAAGAGATTCAGAAAACCGTGCGCGCCTATACCGCCTATACCCTGGCAGCCTTTAAGAATTTAGCGATCGCGGAGGTTAGCGAAGTCAATCTCGAATTTGGGGTTAAAGTCAACGTTACGTCGGGAATTCCTTTTATTGCATCGGGTACCGCTGACTGTAATGTGAAAATTTCTGTTAAATGTACATTTCCTCAAACCGCTGACTAGCAGCGCGATCTCTAGGGGGGAAACATACGATCGCCACGGGCAGTTCTGAATCCCCCTATGATCGCCCTCCAACCCAACCCAAACAAGAGCAATTCATCCAAGCGCAACTTCCCTCAGGGCTATACCAACGCCGCAGAAGCATTACACCTTCTGGAGAAATGTAAACATTGCGTTAGCTTGCGTGGCGGAGCCAATCTCTGGGTCGAAGACCTTCGTGTCAAAATCGACATTGCTGCTGCACAAAGCGATCGCTCTATTATTTATGTGTGAGATCTATTGACTGGCAAGCAACCCGCAATCCTCTGAAGCGATCGCTGTTTAAGGAAGATGAATTGAGATCAAAGGGCGGCCCGTTTCATAACAACAGGTTTTAAGGAGGTTATCGCAGCTATCATAAAAGGCTACATTAAAGACAAAATCATTTTTTTTACTGACGCACTCAATCTGCAATTCCTATAGATTCTGGCAGAATTTCCCATTATGAATGAACTCAAACTCATCTCTCATCATTCCGACTCCCTCAAACCCCTAATTGAAGGCGCGATCGCCGAAGTCTTGCGTTCCACAGAAGCGGGGATCCAGCGTACCGAGCAACGGCTCCGAGAATTTGAAGACAAATATCACCTGTCCACAGCAGAATTTCTGCACCGCTACGAAAACGACGAATTTCAGGAAACCCTGGAACTTGATGAGTGGATTGGCGAATCACGAATGCTTCAACGCCTACAGGAAAGAGCAGAAAGACTCAGAGGGATTGAATTTGTTAATTGAAGAGTATTTTCAACAATTTCAAACGACTATCTCAACCTGTTCAGTAGTCATCTCTTTTACGCTGGACTGCGAAAAGCGCGACATCTATGAAGGATTTATTCGAGCCGAAATTAAATTTGCCGACAGCTCAATTTTGCGTATCCGAGAGTTTGTCAGTGTCGAAACAATCATCAGTCGTGATATGTACGCTTATCAGTACATGGATGCCATGAATACCTTAATTTTTCGTTACGATAACACTCCACATCATAAAAAGCTGAACCTCCCAACCTATCCCCATCACAAACATGACAGCAGTGAAGAAAACGTGATCTTGTCCGCTGCCCCAAAACTTTTAGAAGTCCTTCAGGAAATTACTGCCAGAATACAGTCAACCTAAGTAATCCTAGAAAAGAGGTACAACAAGAATTCCCATCATTATGCCCGAATCGTAATTTTAAAAGGGGAAATGAATGCACATGTGCTGGGGAAATACAATATTTTTTGACCTGCGGACCGAATTTGTACAGCACTCCATCCCAGCAATAGAAAGCAAAACAAAAACTGTCTCCAAGAGGGCAGCCGCATAAAAGACCATAAATATTCAGATCTTGTTGTGGTAGATACAATGTGGGATAGTTGCGATGACAAACCAACAGCTATGACTTTTACACCTACCCATATATGCACATTCAACTCCAAGACAATTGCGTACTCATCATTGCAGGTACGACTATGAAAGTTGTCGAGTTAGTGACATCGCATCTCGTCTACGGTTGGAGTCCAGAAGAACTACATTTTCAGTATCCCCACATTGCCCTGAGCAATATCTATTTAGCCCTTGCCTATTACTGGGATCGCAAACAAGAAATCGATGCTGATATGCAGCTTCGTCTAGAATTTGCCGAACAAATGCGCCAGAATGCATCTCCATCCATCTCCACTCCAAGCTAATCTCCAAGCACAACGTCATTGAGCTTTGTAAGCTATGACAATTTCTCTTTACATGGATGAAAACGGGAAAAGTCAGATCCTTAATAAATCAACTGATTTTGCTACGTAACTCATCTACTGGAATTAGATTAAAGCCTCTCTTAGCTGACTCTTAGCTGTTTCTAATGCTTCAGGTAACTTATCGGCATCCTTGCCGCCTGCTTGCGCGAGGTTCGGACGACCACCGCCGCCTCCACCGCAAATACGCGCGATCGCGCCGATAAACTTGCCTGCTTGTAGACCTTGCTTGTTTAACTCACTACTAAAAGCTGCAACCAAACTGACTTTGCCAGGTTCGGGGACGGAGCCAAGTACCACTGCACCACTACCTAGCTTGGCTAGTAATTTTTCCGCCGCAGTTTTGAGCGATTCTGCATCAACATTTTCCAATTGGGATACCAGGATCTTATGTCTGCCAATGGGTTCGGCATGAGCTAACAAACTTTCCGCTTTAGTTAGAGCTAACTCTTGCTGCAAGCCCTCAATTTGCCTTTGGGCAGTTCTCAGCTCGTTCTGCAAACTGGTAATGCGATCGGGAATCTCTTCTGGTTTAACTTTAAAGCGATCGCTCAAATCTTTGGTGACGCGATCGCGTACTGTTACGTAGTCGAGCACTGCTTGCCCTGCGACTGCCTCAATCCGCCTAATTCCGGCAGAAACCCCAGCTTCGGACATGATTTTGAATAGGCCAATTTCAGCGGTATTCGCCACATGCGTACCACCGCATAGCTCCATCGATACATCGGGAATATCAATCACGCGGACTTCTGCGCCATATTTCTCACCGAACATGGCGATCGCACCCTTAGCTTTTGCTTCAGCGATCGGCATGACCGAAATCTGCGAAGCATGGGCTTCAGCAATCCAATTGTTAATTTGGCTTTCTATCTGTTGGAGTTCGTCAGAGGTAACGGGACGCGATAGGTTGAAGTCAAAGCGCAATCGATCCGCTGCGACCAGCGAGCCTGCCTGCGAAACATTGGGATCGACGATTTTCTTTAGTGCAGCCTGGAGTAGGTGTGTCGCCGTATGGTTAGATTGAATGCGCCGTCGCTCGGAAACACCAACCTGAGCATTCACTTCCCGATCGACGTGAACTGTGCCACGTTCGACATGCCCGATATGAAGGAATAAATCCGACTCTTTTTGCACATCTTCAATGCGAATAATCGCATCGCCACTGGTAATCAAGCCGCGATCGCCAACTTGTCCACCTGATTCAGCATAGAAAGGTGTGCGATCTAGAATCAGTCTCACTCTGTCACCAGCATGGGCAGATTCGGCGCGAATACCATTGACCAGAATCAGTTTTAGTTGAGCATCACTGCTGAGATGGGTGTATCCCAAAAATTCAGTTTTGCCAACTTCCTTCGCCAGATCTATCCAGTTAACCTGTGTCATTAAATCGATATCAACATGGGCTTCCTTAGAACGCTCCTGTTGCTCTACCATTGCCAGATCGAAACCCTTGGCATCGACGGTTAATCCCTGTTCTTCAGCAATTTCTTGGGTTAGTTCTAAAGGGAATCCGTAGGTGTCGTAGAGAGTGAAAGCATCTTGACCGCTAATTGTTTTGCTTGACTGGGTTTCAGGGCGTGACAGAATCTCTGCCAGCAACTTCTCACCACGTTCTAGAGTTTGGAGGAAACGGTTCTCTTCTCGCTGCAATTCTGCTTTAATCGCTGCTTCGCGATCACGCACGTTGGGATAGACCGATTCGGAGAGAGCGATCGCGGTTTCGGCAACTTCAGTGGTAAATTCCCGCTCGATCCCGATCAAACGACCGTGACGGACTACGCGGCGTAATAAACGGCGGACAATATAGCCGCGGCCGACGTTAGAGGCAGCGATGCCATCAGCGATCATATGAACTACTGCCCGCACATGATCGCCAATCACTTTGAGTGAAGTCTTAACTTTCTCATCACTCTTGTGATAGTCGATGCCAGCAATATCTGCTGCGGTTTTGATGATTGGGAAGATTAAATCGGTTTCGTAGTTATTGGGGACGCGCTGCAATACCTGTGCCATCCGTTCCAGCCCCAGACCTGTATCAATGTTCTGTTTTTTGAGCGGTGTGAGATGACCGTTAGCATCTCGATTCAGCTCCATAAATACGAGGTTATAGATTTCTAGAAATCGCGAATCGTCCTCCAGATCGATTTTGTCATCGCCATCTTCGGGCTTGAAATCGAAGAAAATTTCCGAGCAAGGGCCACAAGGACCAGTAGGGCCAGATGCCCAGAAATTATCTTCACCCATGCGCTGGATACGATGCGCGGGAATACCAATCTGGTCGCGCCAAATCGCAAAGGCTTCATCATCATCCTGAAAGACACTGACCACGAGTCGATCAGGGGGCAACTTGTACACTTTTGTTACTAGTTCCCATCCCCAGGCGATCGCTTCCTGTTTAAAATAGTCACCAAAGCTAAAATTACCCAACATCTCAAAGAATGTATGGTGCCGCGCTGTGCGTCCGACATTCTCAATATCGTTGGTGCGCACGCACTTTTGCGAAGTAGTGGCACGCGGTACTTCTGCCTCCTTTTGCCCCAGGAATATGGGTTTAAATGGCAGCATCCCCGCGATCGTCAGCAGTACGGTCGGATCTTCAGGTACTAGTGAGGCGCTTGGCAAAACCTTGTGCGATCGCTCCTCAAAAAACTCTAGGAAGCGAGAGCGAATTTCAGCACCCGTCAGGGCAGGGAAGCTAGACATCTTGTGGCAATCTTAATCATTAGTTATTGGTTTCTTCACCTATAGTAATCGATGCCAATGTGTAATGATTGTCGAATTTTTGAGTTACATCTAGGCAATTAATCCTTTTGGGGTTACTCTTTGCCATCCGCTTGAGGAAATTCGCGGATTAAGTAGATGAATATGACAATATTCAAGACAAAGACAATCAATTTGACTGGGGAAACCCCTTTAGTAATCTCAAAAATTTCAAAGGGGATGCTGATAGCCACTACCCCAACGACTAGCCATCTGGCCCATTCTTTCTCAAACCATAGACCCACAGCTTCAATTGCAGAAATGGCAGCATAAACAGCCGTGGCAAGGCTAGCAAACAGAAGTGTTCTGGCACTGATATTAAGAACTTTCTCTAGAACCCAAGCAACGATGCCTTTCTTACCTGCTAATACAAGTGATTCAGCAAATTCTTGTAATCCCTCATGGTTTCTAATCGCAAAGAATATAGAGACTGAAGCGATCGCAAATATGGTTGCTGTAAAAGTTTTGTAAGCAACGATGGCAATTAAACCAGATGGACGTTTAGACATGGTTCCCGTCAGGTGTTTTCCCTACTATAGGCTGAAATTGGGTTGTCGCTAATATCTGCTAAATCATTCTTCTCTAAGGAAACCACTGGGGACGGAGGCCGAATAGTGGCAGCAATTTAGTTTCTGACTCGGATGCCAGCGATGTTAGCGATCGCAGGCTAAGCTGTGGTTGAATCTGGTTTTCTGTCTCTCCTAGCAAAGTTGCTGCACCAGTAGTATCGGTTTGAATAGTTCTGGAACTTCCAGCTTTATCTTTCTTGATTGCAGCTTGCATAATCTGCTCAAACAGCAGAAATTGCCCATCCGGAGCAATGCTAAGTTGGAGGTTACGCTGATTTGGCAGATCTTGTAGACGCGTGAGATTCTTAGTCTTGAGATTAATCACAGCGATGTATGGGAGTTCGCGATAGGTTTCTTTTGACTTTTGGACATCGGTTAGTAGGCAATAAAGATTCTGGGCCTGTGGATCGAACTGAGCGCTGAGAATCGAACCACTGGTTTTGAAAATCTCTTCCTGAGTACCCTGGTTAGTCACGCGAAATAGCGATCGCGTATAGTCCTTGTTAAATTTAACCATTGCCGCCTGCGCTCCATCCCTGCTAAAGCTAAGCACTGTGCCAAATTTGGGTAGAAAGTCTAGGGGTTTAGATTTTGGCTCTAGAGGCAGAATAGCTACACCTTCACCTTGCAAAAAGGCAACTGAGGCACTATCTCGCGTGAACATAAAGTCACCGCCCGGCTGGTTGCCTAAAGGCTTGGGTTCCTGCTTGTCCTTAATTACCCAAAGTCCATACTGACCTGGAACCAGGCGACTGAGTCTTTGCACAACAATGGTGGAGCCATCTGGAGACAGATCGAATTTGAAATTCTGGTATTCCTTACTATCCAAAACTAATTTGATGTCTGGATTGGCTTGGAGAGAAATAGTGTAGAGCTTCTGATTGAGCGGATCGACGACCTGCATTTTCTCTGTTGCTGCAAACAGAATCTTTTGTCGATCTGGATAAATTCGGAAGTCAGAGACGATTAGATTCGCAGGCGTTAGCACTTGCTTAGATTGCTTTGTGAGGTCGTAGACAATCAACCTGCCTAATTCTCGATCGCTTGTGCCAATATAGGCAAAGACTGGTTTGGGAGTATTGAATTTACCCACAAATGGTTGGATGGGCGTGCGATTAGCGGCTTCATTCGCAAAGCGATCGTAAGCATTTTCCAGCTTCACCTGATAGGACTTGCCATAGATCGCTGGTGCTGTGAGCGTATAGGCCATGCGTCGACCCGCCCAACTAAATTTACCTGCTAGTTCTGGTGTGAGCTTAAGATTTTTCTCGACGCTATCATGGTTCATCGGTCGATTAAACGTCAGCAGAAAGCCCGTATCATTTGACCCTACTTCCTTGTTCTGCCAGCTAAATTCTCGGACTAGTGGTGCAGTGCGATCGCCACTCCAAAGTAATAGGGCAATTAGCAAACTCAGGACTACAATTACTGCGATCGCGACTCGATCTAGAGGTTGGGAGAACCACCCAAAATTAGCTTTCTTGGACTGCATAGGATAACTATATTGCGCTCATAAATTCAAGGAAAATCTAATCTAATAACCCTATGGGAAAAGATAGATCGAGGATTTGCTCGACAGAGTAAGGGCATTCTGAGGGCAGGTCTTTGTAGTCTAGAGGGGTTTCTCTGACTGCGATCGCGCTTCCAGCATCATAGGCATCAACAATCGCTTCTTCCAGATAGGGCTTTAAGCTGGGATTCTCTTTCAATAACCTCAATACTTCCTTGCGCTGCTCTCGAATCGTGGCTTTCCAACTTTTGCTACGACGTTCGCTTTGATAGTCCCACTTCAAAAGATGTCCAATTAAAACACCCAGCCGATTTCTTAACTCCTGCCTTTGCTGCTTGCCCAACGACTCAATCTCCTCCACCAAATTCTCAATATCAAGGGCATGCCACTTTCCTTGCTGCAAAAGCTGTGATTGCTCTAATGTCCAAGCATAGAAATCCGTGTCGTACAGATTAGGTATCACCGTTTCAACAAGATCTTGTGTCATAATCAATCCTTTCTGCTTTGTAGCCTTTTGCTGGCAGGGCGATCGCGTTAGGTAGTAACTAGGCCCGAAACTGTTCCATTAGCCACGCTGTTGTCGCTGACTGGTTTTCTTGACGGCTGCGCTGAAGGGCTTGCTCCAAAATTTCCAGATTCAGTCCCGATAATACTAGGGATTTGTGAATCCGCTGATTGCTACCGTCAGGAGCAATTGTAAAAGCAAAAATTTGCATGATTTGGACATCCACAATCCAGTATTCAGAAATTCTCAGGTCTTCGTATTGCAGCCGTTTTGCACCGAGATCGTCGGCGAGGGATGTATCAGAGCTTTCAATGACTAAATCAGGTAGTGGATATCGATCTAGGTCAATGATTCTTGTTCCCCAAGGGATAACATCAGCATTGTCGCCAATGTAGTATGAGGCATCGGGCTGAAACTCGGTAGATCCTGTTTTGCGATAGGAGCAGCCATCTTTTGCGGTCATGGGTATGCGTTGACTGGCGGCAAAAAATGAAAGGGCAAACAAAATCAATGCATGGTCATTGGAATGATCGGAGCCTGTGGACATGGGTTCAAATCTCATCTTGCCATTGTAGTAGTAGCTTTTGAGCTTGGCGGAGTCTGGAGCATCGGCAATGTTGACAAATTCTTGCCAAGAGGCTGATAACCATGTATCCAGTGGGGTTTGGGTTTGCAGTAGGGTCATAGTATTTAGCTAGGGATGCAAATGCGCTTATGTATCATTATCCACTAAAACTCAATACTCATATGGATTCTGGGGTGCGGGAATCGGTGTAAGCTTGGATGGTTGGATCGCTAATATGCGCTTGCCATTAATTTCCTCCGTACTCATCTGTCCCTCTACTTCTAGCCATTGATCGCGAGGATATGCCGATCGCCCCTGACTTACCTTAACTGGAAGGCTAACTGGATAGACATCTGCGGCACAACAAGTAATTACAAAACGAGAAATCAGAAAGTATTGTTCGGGTAGATCCTTGGGGTACACCACAAAACCCTGCACCCTGGCTTTTTGCCCTGCATAGGTATCTGGTTCGGGATAAACATTCAGCGTGCGCGTCCACTCAATTAGCGATCGCTCCTCTGATGATTTATTAGACTTAAAAGACTGCGGTACGGAACGAGTGGCGGAGAGGCCGTCGTTCACGCCGCGATGGATAGCCGTATCGCTGGCAAAAGGCTGTGGTGTAATTACTAATCCTAACAATGCTGTAATTAACAGCAGGCTACTACTCCAGCCCGGCAATAGCAAGGTGACATGCTGAGCGGTTTGTTTTGAATTCTCATAGCGACGGCGTTGCCTGACCTGCCTAGCTTCTAACGCGGCGATCGCCACCAATATAAACCCAGCCATAACCGTCAGCCAGAAGTAATTAGGGTGAATCAAGAGGCTGAGTTGCCCGAATAGCCATAGCTTCAGGAGCAAAATCCCCCAACTCCCAATTGCCAGCACATCTAGCCAGGGAGATAGCCGATGAAATATCTTTGGTAGTCGATTGTTACGCGAAACATCCATATTAGTTATCGTAGGGGCAAGTTTTGTCCGAGCATTTTTGTTATTAACGAATATGGTCGCTAATACTTTCCCGTAAATTTGTTATCGCACATGCAAGTTAATAAATAGGCAGGATATAAAGGTGAGTTGACCAGCCAGTAGGAAAAGATAAATTACGGCACGCTGCTTGAAAATTGTTAACAGCAGTCCAATGCCTTTGAGATCGATCATTGGCCCAAATACGAGAAATGCCAGTAATGAGCCACTGGTAAATGTAGACGCAAAAGAGAGGGCAAAAAAAGCATCGACCGTTGAACAAATCGATACCACTGCCGCCAGGATCATCATTGCTACAATCGAGCTAACTGGGCCTTGGCCTAAGCCTAGAATAATTTCTCTAGGTATGCCCACCTGCACGATCGCCGCGATCGCACTCCCCAATACCAGTATCCCCCCCAGTTCGCGGATTTCGGCGATTGTATTGTCTATTAGTAATTGCACGCGATCGCTTAAGCGCTTGCTACCAACCGCACTCGATGACCCAATCCCAGCAATAACGTCCTCATCTAACTGTAACGGCTGTGACTCGCCCAGTAAAAATGTACCTGTGGCAATCCGAGAGCCTGCTCCAACCAGGGCAGGTGCTTTGATCGTTTTGCTAAATCGCCGCGATCGTGCCACAGATGGCTGTAGTAATGCACTCATATCCGCCTGGGCGCTAAATATCCACCCGACAATCGTGGCAATGAATAGGGATAGCCCGACGCGGAGAAATACGATCTCTGGCTGGTCGCGGAACGCCGTCCACGTTGCCCAGAAAACGATCGGGTTAATGGTTGGTGCTGCTAACAGAAAGCCGATCGCCACAGATGACGGTGCACCTTGCATAATTAGTCGCCGTGCCACAGGTATGTTGCCACACTCACACACGGGAAATAAAAAACCTGCCATACTACCTGCCAGCGCACCCAGCAGCGGATGCTTGGGCATCACCGACATTAGTTTACGCTCATCTACAAATAGTAAGAGCAGACCAGATAGCAGTACACCCAGGATTAAAAATGGTATGGCCTCGACTAGTAGGCTTAAAAATAGAGTGAAAGCGCTATTAATCAGGTTCATCAGTGCTTAGGGAGTTACGGGTTAATAGCATGAACATAGGGGACATTTGTAATTATGGGGTACTTTGAAGTTGCTTATCCTCTTGCTTTTGACTACCGTTCCCTACCTGACTCTCTTGCGATTGCAAAAGTTCAGGGGCATCTTCTTTTTTGTGATTGAACTTGAGCGCTGCTGCAATCAATCCCTGGAATAGTGGATGTGGGTGGCTAGGGCGGGATTGGAATTCTGGATGAAATTGCGTCGCAATAAAATAGGGGTGGCTTGGTAGCTCAATCATTTCTACCAGTCTGCCATCGGGCGAAGTCCCACCAATCACATAACCAGAGTCTAGAAATAGTTGTCGGTAGGCATTATTAAACTCATAGCGGTGCCGGTGCCGCTCGTAGATCACGGAGTCGCCATAGAGACGGCTCGCCAGCGTGTTACCTGTAACTCTACAGGCATAAAGTCCCAAACGCATGGTGCCACCCAGATTAACCACATCCTGTTGTTCCGGTAACAAGTTAATCACGGGGTTAGGTGTTTCTGCGTTAAACTCTGCGCTATTAGCATCTTCGAGATGTGCCAGGTTTCTACCCCACTCAATCACGGCGCACTGCATACCCAAGCACAAACCCAAAAAGGGAATCTGCTGCTCGCGAGCATACTTGACGGCAGCAACTTTACCATCAACGCCGCGAATACCGAATCCACCTGGAACAATGATCGCACTGACGTTACTTAAAAATCGCTCTGGCCCGAATGTCTCAATATCCTCAGAGTTAATCCAGCGTACGTTAACCGCACAGTTGAGTGCAGCCGCACCGTGACGCAATGCCTCAATTACGGATAGATAAGCATCAGTCAGGCGCACATACTTGCCAACGATCGCCACTTCGATCGCATGTTCGGCGCGATAGAGCCGCTCTACCAGGGTTTGCCAACTGCGCAGATCGGGCTGCCTCTGCTCTAGATGCAGGAGTTTGAGTACTTGCTCTGCTAAACCTTCGCGTTCAAGTGTAAGCGGCACTTCATAAATAGTTTTGACATCCTGGCCTGTAATCACGCATTCCGGCAAGACATTGCAAAATTCGGCAATTTTTTCTTTAATACCTTGTGGTAAGGGGCGATCGCTACGACAGACCAAAATTTCCGGCTGAATACCGACTGCCTGTAATTCCTTCACCGAATGCTGTGTGGGCTTAGTTTTCATCTCACCTGCGGAGGGAATCCAGGGCACCAGCGTCACATGCAAGTAAAGCACGTTGTCGCGCCCCGCATCTTTGCGAAATTGGCGGATGGCCTCAATGAAAGGTAGAGACTCAATATCGCCAACCGTACCCCCGATTTCCGTAATCACGATATCAGGATTGGTATTGCTAGCAACGCGCCGAATCCGCTCTTTAATTTCGTTAGTAATGTGAGGGATTACCTGGACAGTACCACCTTCATAGTCACCACGCCGTTCTTTATTAATCACAGCTTGATAAATTGAGCCTGTGGTCACGTTGCTGAGTTTGGATGTGGAAGTATCGGTAAATCGCTCATAATGCCCTAGATCTAAGTCAGTTTCCGCACCGTCCTCGGTCACGAATACTTCACCATGCTGAAACGGGCTCATCGTACCTGGATCGACATTAATGTAAGGGTCGAGCTTTAAAATTGCCACCGAATAATCGCGCGATTTGAGCAATCTACCTAGACTAGCGGCCACAATTCCCTTGCCAATACTAGAAACCACACCACCCGTCACAAATATAAATTTAGTCATAGTTTCGGCATCCACAACCGCTGGCAACAAATAGTGATTATAGTCTGTGTCGCTATGCAGTTGTTGAGGCTTGCTTGCTTTACTCCGATTCCGGCTTTGTAAGCACGATGTTATTGAGCTACGGACTCAAGCACCCTTACTTTTTTGTTGGCCGCAATTGGAAAATTAACAAAGCTTAAAGATTCCCCAATTTCCCCTGCACTTGGGAGTGTTTGGAGGTAAGAAGCAAAAACTTCGTTATAGAGTGCGCCTTTTCTCTTTTGTTGTAAAAGCGTCACTGCCTGCTCGCCCGTCAGGCCCAAATATGTCAGGATCACCCCAGCCAGCAAAGCTGAGCGATTGTGCCCCATACCGCAATGCGAGAGTACGCGATCGCCACTTTCGATCAGGCAAGCTCCAAATTTAGCGGTCTGATGTAATCTTTGCAAATTAGGCAAAGCTCTTCGATCTTCAAATGGGAAATAGATATAGAGTATGCGATCTGATATAGTGGGAATACCGATATCAACGCCACCTTCTAGATCGAAAATCGCCGTGATATTACGTTCTGCGATCGGTTTCCAGTCATCTATATCAGGAGAAATAAATAGCTTGCCGTCTCGATCGATTTGATAAATGTCCATAGTCGCTCTCTCGCTCGATGCTTTTGGGAATCTTTAATTCATATTCATCGAATTTCACTGAATAAGAAGCGATCGCGATCGCAAGAGAGCAACGATCTTAATCAATTTGCGGGAACTTTAGCCTTTGGGTTAAAGTCTAGCAACTGTTGGTCTTGAAGTGCAATATTCGGCGGTCAGTTTTAGTCATACTGCAAGGCTGACATGAAATAGAGCAGGACTTACGCCCAGTGAAAGATAAACTCGGATTTTAAGGGGTTTGGGGCAACGCCCCAATTGAGGGCGCAGCCCTCAAACTCCCTTCCACTAGTTTTTCGTGGATTTGACTGCGTAAGTCTTATAGAGTTGATAGCGAAAAAGAGAATATTATGTCTGAAATGATTCAAGCCATTCTTGATAGTGAGGAAAGAAACGATCTCAAGTCTTTCCTCAGCGATCTGCGACATCAAGAAAAGCGATACTTACTGCGCAATGAGATTCTGGGATTCTATGCAGACTACTGCCAAAAATATCAGAAGTCTGATGAATTTTATCGTACCTCTAATCTTGGCAAACTGCTTTACTACACGCAAGAGATCATTCTAGAGAATGGGAACCTCTGCTTGATCGTCCGTCCCAAGATCGCTAGCCAGGAAGTTTATCGGATTACCGAAGATTTGAGTATTGAATTGGTGACTACGCCAGAGTTACTAGATTTGCGCGATCGCATGGTCAACCGCTATCACCCGAACGATGGTGACGTCCTGGAACTAGATTTCCAGCAGTTCTACGACTACTCACCTACGATTCGTGATTCCAAAAATATTGGTAAGGGCGTACAGTATCTCAACCGCTACCTATCAAGCAAACTATTTCAAGACCCCCAGCAATGGCTAGAAAGCTTGTTTCGTTTCTTGCGCTTGCACCAATGTAATGGGAGCCAGTTGCTGATCAACGGGCAGGTGCGATCGCATCAACAACTTTCTGAGCAGATAGAGAAAGCCCTGACCTTTGTGAGCAATCTTGATCGGGAAGAACCCTATGAAAAGTTTCGCTTTGACCTGCAAGCTATGGGTTTTGAGCCTGGTTGGGGCAATACCGCTGGCCGCGTACGCGAAACGCTTGAGATTCTGGACGAACTGATCGACTCTCCCGATCACCAGACTCTGGAAGGGTTTATTTCTCGTATCCCCATGGTGTTTAAGATCGTCCTGGTGTCTATTCATGGTTGGTTTGGACAAGAAGGCGTCTTGGGGCGTCCCGATACAGGCGGCCAAATTGTCTATATCCTCGATCAAATCAAGAGCTTAGAAAAACAGCTACAAGAAGATATTACACTCGCTGGTTTAGATGTTCTATCTGTCAAACCAAAGGCGATTATCTTGACCCGCCTGATTCCCAATAGTGATGGTACTATTTGCAATCAACGCTTAGAAAAAGTCCACGGTACTGATAATGCCTGGATTTTACGCGTCCCGTTTCGGGAATTTAATCCCAATATGACGCAAAACTGGATGTCGCGGTTTGAGATTTGGCCCTATCTAGCAACCTTTGCGGTTGATGCTGAGAAAGAACTGCTAGCAGAAATGCAGGGTAACCCTGACTTGATTATTGGCAACTATTCCGATGGGAATTTAGTCGCGTTCCTGTTGGCGCGTCGCATGAAAGTAACCCAGTGCAACATTGCTCACGCCCTCGAAAAGACCAAATATCTATTCAGCAACCTCTACTGGCAAGATCTAGAAGATAAGTATCATTTTTCGTTACAGTTTACAGCCGATCTAATTGCTATGAATGCGGCCAATTTTGTGATTAGCAGTACTTACCAGGAAATCGTCGGCACCCATGAAGGTATCGGTCAGTATGAATCTTATAAGTGCTTTACGATGCCAGAACTCTATCATGTGGTGAATGGCATTGAGCTACTCAGTCCCAAATTTAATGTGGTGCCACCTGGGGTCAGTGAGAGTTATTATTTCCCCTACTCTCGTCTGGAAGATCGGGTAATGGGCGATCGCGAACGCATAGAAGAGATGCTATTTAGCCTGGAAGACCCAACCTGTATCTATGGCAATCTGGTAAACCCGAATCAGCGCCCCATCTTTTCAATGGCAAGGCTCGATCGGATTAAAAATCTGACTGGTTTAGCGGAATGCTTTGGTAAAAGCAAGGAATTGCAAGAACATTGCAACTTGATTTTGGTGGCGGGCAAGTTACGAGTAGAAGAGTCGGACGACAGTGAAGAACGCGATGAGATTATCAGACTTTACCAAATTATTGATGAATACGATCTGCACGGCAAAATTCGCTGGCTGGGCGTGCGTCTATCGAAAACCGAATCTGGGGAGATTTATCGCGTGATCGCCGATCGCCAGGGGATCTTTGTGCAACCCGCTTTGTTTGAAGCTTTTGGTCTCACAATTTTAGAAGCGATGATTTCGGGCTTGCCGACCTTTGCAACTCAGTTTGGAGGCCCCCTGGAAATCATCCAAAATAAAGTGAATGGGTTTTACATTAACCCGACGCATTTAGAAGAGACAGCAGAAAAGATTCTAGATTTCGTCACTAAGTGCGAGCAAAATCCCAATTTTTGGATTCAGATCTCAGAACAAGCGATCGCGCGAGTTTATAGCACGTATACGTGGAAGATTCACACGACAAAATTGCTATCCCTAGCCCGGATCTATGGTTTCTGGAACTTTACCTCAAAGGAAAACCGTGAAGACTTAATACGCTATATTGAGGCACTGTTTCACTTGCTTTACAAGCCCAGGGCACAAAAGTTGCTGGCGGAGCATCAGCATCGGTAAAGAGATAATGATTTTCGGTGAGGATGTGATGCGCTATTCCCATCACATCCTCTCTTCTTTTTTAGCCGTGATAAGGATTGTCTATCCGATCGACAAAGACATTAGAAGCAAGCGGTAAGCGACCAGGATTGAGTCGTTCCTCTGCGCCATAGCCAATTGGTACAAGCACGGCGATCGCGAGATCCAAATTATCCGTAGCCCCAATTACCGCCTTCACCTTCTCCTCCGCCCAGCCATTCATAAAGCAAGAGGATAGACCAAAACTCTCGGCTGCCAATACCAGATGCGTGGCTGCGATCATCGCATCTTTGATCGCATACTCGCGGCGACGATCTCCCAGTTTAGACTGGAACTGTGGAATGGCCGTCTTCAGATAGTTGACTGCTTCTTGATTCAGCGCACCATTTTGCAATGCTTGTTGGTGAATTGGGCTTAAGTCCTTCTCTCCCACCGTCACATCAACAGCGAAGACAAAGGTAACTGGTGCCTGGACAATTTGCTTTTGTCCCCAAGAGGCCTCTGATAATGCTGCTTTCTGAGCTTCATCCTGAACGATCACAATCCGCCAATCCTGTAAATTCCAACTACTCGGTGCAGACACGGTCAGTTCGATCAATCGCTTCAGCAGAGCAGGCTCAATTGCATCAGGTTTGAAGCTTTTCATGGCACGACGCTTTGCGATCGCCGTTGGTACGTCCAGAGGATGGGCAAGAGAATTAGCTATTTGAGTATCCATTTAGTGTTCCTAAAGTTGTTGAGTTGAATAGTATGATTTTTTCTAGGCGCGATGATTGTCGATTTTCGTGATCGCACCACCAAAAGCAAAATCCTGTACCATTTGGCTTTGGAGAAAATCATGGGGGAAGCCTAGTTCGATGGCGCTAACGCTATCTAGCTCCTGCATTTGCTCGGTGGTGAGTTTGAACTCCAAACAGGCGAGATTTTCCTGCACTTGTGCCACCTTGCGCGAACCAATAATGGGTATAACATCAATTGGTTGTTGGCGTAGCCAGTTAAGCGCCACCTGCGAAGCTGGACGTCCAATCTCATTCGCAATTTTGCTCACTTCGCTGGCAACTCGCAAAGCGCGATCACTAATCTCTCGCTTTGTAATTGTGAATCGTGCCGACTCGGTATCGCTATTGGAATTATATTTACCCGTTAGTAAGCCTCCTGCTAAGGGACTCCAAGCCGTTATGCCAATATCAAAAGCCCGTGCCATTGGGAGCAAGTCGCGTTCGGGGGTGCGTTCTTTGAGAGAATATTCAATCTGCAACCCGATAAATGGTGTCCAGCCTCGCAGAATCGCGATCGTATTGGCTTGTGCCACAATCCAGGCTGGTGTATCAGAAATACCGATGTAAAGGACTTTGCCCATGCGGACGAGGTCATCAAAGGCACGCATCACTTCGTCAACGGGAGTAGTAAAATCCCAAGCATGGAGCCATAGCAAATCGATATACTCAACATTCAATCGCTTCAGACTGGCTTCTACCGCTTGCACCATATTCTTGCGGTGATTGCCACCTGCATTGATTTCGCCCTTACCTGTATTGAGAGAATATTTAGTGGCTACTACCCATTTTTCGCGATCGATCTTAATCAGATCGCCCACATACTTTTCACTTGTACCATTGGTGTACATATTAGCAGTGTCGATAAAGTTACCACCTGCTTCTGCAAACACATCAAACACCTTACGACATTCTTCATAGGAGGCTCCCCATCCCCAATCTTCGCCAAATGTCATTGTTCCCAAACATAATTCCGAAACTCGCAGGCCGCTATGACCTAGTAATTTATATCTCATATTTGCTCCAGTGATAATACAGAAGTTAGCGTACTTGCAATTCCATCTGAGGCTCAAGGGCAGGATAGTCAGTGTATCCCTTTTCCTCACCACCATAGAATGTAGCGGGATCTGGCTCATTCAAGGGTGCATCTATGCGGAATCGCTCTGGCAAATCGGGATTAGCAATAAATAGCCTACCAAATGATACCAGATCGGCTATCCCTTCAGACAAAGCAGCATTTGCTTTATCGCGATCGTAGTCCCAATTAGCGATTACAGTACCTTTAAAGGTAGGACGGAAGTGAGATACGGGAATTGCAGTACCACCATGCCTGAGATCGGCTTCGCTGGGCTCAATTAGATGCAGATAGGCGAGGTCAAACTGATTGAGTCTGTCGATCGCATAATTGAAGGTTGTGGCAGGATCGGAATCAGACATACTGTTAAACGTGCTGCTGGGTGAGAGACGCACACCAACGCGATCGCCTCCCCACACACTTGTGACCGCTTCTGTGACTTCTAACAGAAACCGCGTACGATTTTCCAGCGAACCACCATAGGCATCAGTGCGATGATTGGTGCGATCGCGCAGAAATTGATCGATGAGATAACCATTGGCGCCATGAATCTCAACGCCATCGAATCCAGCCGCTAGGGCATTTTTTGCTCCCTGGCGAAATTGCTCCACAATGCCTGGAATCTCAGAGATCTCTAAGGCACGAGGAGTCACAAATGGTTGCATACCTGCGTAGGTTTGGGCTTCACCCTCTGGCGTGATCGCGCTGGGAGCGACTGGCAATGCTCCATCCGGTTGTAGGGATGGGTGCGAGATCCGCCCAACATGCCATAGTTGCAAAAAAATCCGTCCTCCATGGGCATGTACGGCCTCAGTAACTAGCTGCCATCCTTCCACTTGGGCGGGAGAATGAATCCCAGGGGTAGCAGGATAACCCACTCCCTGTGGAGAAACCTGGGTAGCCTCGCTAATAATCAGGCCAGCCGATACCCGTTGAGTGTAATAGGTAGCGTTCATTGCGGTGGGGACATTCCCCGCACTGGCACGATTGCGCGTTAATGGAGCCATCACAATGCGATTGGGCAAAGCATATGGGCCAACCTGAACGGGTGTGAAGAGATCTACCGACATGTCTAACCTCCTGAATTGGTTAGTTTAATTATTCGAGTTTTTCGAACAAATGAACTATAATACAAATTATGAGATCGTGCAACCTATGAGGCTTCTTTATCATCCTGACAAAAAAGATATTTCCCTAGCAGGAGTTCTCTATGCTTTGGGCGACCCGGTGCGCCTAGAAATTGTCAAACGGTTAGCGACCCATGGCGAACTTCCCTGTGCGGCTCTAGGTTGTGCTGCTGACTATGCGATCGCAAGCGAAGAGAGCGCTAATCCAAAATTGATTGCCAAGTCTACCATGTCACATCACTTCAGAATTTTGCGCGAATCGGGTGTGCTCTATTCCCATAAAGAAGGCACGCAGCTAATTAATTCACTGCGCCGTGAAGATCTTGATACGCTTTTCCCTGGTTTACTCGATACCGTATTGCAGTCTGCTAGTCGGAATGCTGGATGTTCTAAGCCAACACATCACAATTAACTGACTCAACTTACAACTACATGTTACGTAGAAGTTCTTGAAACCTTCACCCCACCACAATCGCTAGCGAGTTGCCTCGTATTGCCCCTCGCCTTCAAGGGGAAGGAAACAGAGCCAGAACAGGGGTTTCGACGCGATCGTTCAGCCAAACAGCGTAGCCCATGCAACACCAATTGAATATATGCTTGAGTAATAAAAAGAGGCCATAATTTCACGTAACATCAGATAATAAATTTCTTTTTATCTAACTTTATTAATAAAGAATATGAAGAAACAGTCAAAATCATTGGCGGACGTAGCAGCCGATCGTTGGCGCATTTCAATGTGGCTTACCGCAGCCATGATGGTTATTTACTTTGGGTTCATTTTGCTGATTGCCTACAACAAGACCCTACTCGCAACTCTTGTTACTCCTGGACTTTCGTTGGGAATAGTCTTAGGCGCTCTCGTGATTGCAGCGGTTTGGGTGCTCACTTACATTTACGTACATTGGGCAAACACCAACTATGACGAGCACATTGCCGAACTTCAAGCAAATTTGAAGGAGCGCGAATCGTGAATACAACCCTCGGACAATTCAATCCTTTAGCGATCGCTTTCTTCCTAATATTTGTCATTGCCTCTTTAGGGATTACCTATTGGGCCGCGCTGAAAACCAAAAGTACGTCGCATTTTTACACCGCAGGACAAAGCATTAGCGGTTTTCAAAACGGACTTGCCCTTGCTGGCGACTACATGAGTGCGGCCAGCTTTTTGGGTATTGCCGGACTCGTAGCGCTGAATGGTTTTGACGGCTTGATTTATTCCATCGGCTTTCTGGTGGGATGGCCGCTGGTCATGTTTTTGATTGCCGAGCCGCTACGCAATCTAGGTAAATATACGTTCTCCGATGTCGTAGCATTTCGCCTGCGACAAACCCCGGTGCGGATTGCCTCTGCGATCGGAACGCTAGCAGTAGTCAGTTTTTACCTCATCGCGCAAATGGTCGGTGCGGGCAATCTGATCAAACTGCTGTTTGGTTTAGATTACGATATTGCTTTATTAATCGTCGGTGGTGTCATGCTCTCCTATGTCATTTTTGGCGGCATGATTGCTACGACATGGGTACAGATTATCAAGGCAGTTCTCTTACTGGGCGGAACAGTAATACTTTCAGGATTGGTGCTATCGCAGTTTGGATTCAATCCAGCCAACCTATTTGCGGCAGCTTCGCAGAAATACGGTGCTGGTATCCTCGCACCGGGCAAACTAATTTCCGATCCCCTTGATGCCATTTCGTTAGGTATGTCGCTGATGCTAGGCACAGCGGGCTTGCCGCACATTCTCATGCGTTTCTACACCGTTCCTGATGCCAAAGCTGCCCGTACTTCCGTCATGTATGCCACGCTGTTCATCGGTTTCTTCTACCTGCTCACTTTTATTCTCGGTTTTGGGTCGATGGTGCTGGTGGGACAAGAAGCCATTAAACATATCGACAAGGGTGGCAACATGGCAGCACCTCTGTTGGCTGAAGTCTTAGGCGGTAACGCTTTCTTAGGTTTCATTGCCGCAGTGTCCTTTGCAACGATCCTGGCTGTCGTAGCCGGACTCACCTTATCGGGAGCGGCAGCGCTCTCGCACGACCTATGGGTAAATGTGGTACGCGGCGGCCATGCTGACGAATCGGAGCAGTTCAAAGTGGCTCGGGGTGCAACACTGCTATTAGGAATTGTGGCCATTATACTGGGCATCGTTTTTAAGGGGCAGAATGTTGCCTATATGGTGGGGCTTGCCTTTGCGATCGCTGCTAGTGCTAACTTTCCATCGCTATTACTATCGATGATTTGGCGGCGCTTCACAACGCACGGTGCGGTGGCGAGCATCATCGTCGGTACGGTTTCGTCTCTTGTGCTGATCTATCTCTCGCCTACCGTTCAAATTGACATTCTCAAACAGGCCCATGCATTCTTCCCTCTGAAGAATCCCGGTTTAGTTACGATTCCCCTATCGTTTGTTGTAGGCATTGTCGTTTCTCTGTTGGAGAACGATACAGTTTCTGCCGCAAGGTTCGATGAGGTAGAACATCGCATCCATGTCGGTATGAGCCTGAAAGAATTTGGTGGCAACACTGCAACAATTGATGCCTCCGATCTTGCTGAAGAGATAAACGGGTAAGTGACATCTTGAAACGTGTAGGCTATTGCAACAAAAGGGATCGAATTCGATCCCTTTTGCTTTTATAAGCGGAAAGGCTGCGTGAAATAGAAGGATATTAACGTACTGGGGTTAAATGAGTTTCTTCGCATCATAGGGAGCGTTACGATCGCTCGCCCAAAATTTGTTTACAAGAACACCCACCGAGAGATATAACTCGCTCCTCAGCAATACGCTGATTCGCAGCGGTATCGACCTGCGATCGCATTGTTGAACAATCCGTTACCCTGTAGATTTGACTAAAAGCCTACTGCTTGGTCGAAGCGAATTTGCTCCAGGGAGCGATCGCCGTAAACAGCCTCAATTTGCTCCTGGCAGCATTGGATCGCAAAGTCATTCACCTCTTCTGGTTCAATGCCATACAGATACCAGAATACATCGGCCTCAACACGGCAGAAACGTGGACGCGAGTCATAAATACGGCACTGGCGCGTTGTGCGATCCAGATTAATGCACCAACCATCATTACCAACCATACTCAGATACAGAGCTAGCTCGACCGGTGTAAGGTAGTCCTCTAGATCGGGGCGTTCCTCAGGTGCGAGATGGCAACATGCGCCACAATTTTTAATACATTGCCAAGTCGCCATAGGTATAGAGATTCAGATGGGTAGAGCGGTTTAGATTTGGAGCTTTCGCTGCCGAGTTGTCATCCTTCAGCTAAAATGCTCATAACTGATCGCATCGGAGAAAGGCTTATCTAATAAAGCAGATCGAGCGATCCGAGAACCACGATCTTAACTCATGTTATGTAGAACTTTGTGCTTGGTGATTAAAGTCGCCGGCTATTCTCCCTGCCCATGCCAAACCTAAATGTATCGATCTCCCAACACTACCACGAACGCACTAAGTATGCGCCTGAGACCTTAGCGGCAAACAATCGCGGTTTGGATTGGGATGCCCAGCCCCTACCATACAAAGAATATAAACTAGGTAAAGTCTACGATCTGAAAGTCTACCTCAATGATCAATTACAGGTAGAGCAGGATGGTCTGCTCACAAGTGGGTGGCAGCGACTATCACATCTACTGTTTTGTAGCTATGGTCTAACCGCGAGAGTCCCAACTATGACGGGGGAGTCAATTTATCTGCGGGCAGCACCATCCGCCGGTGGCCTATATCCCGCCGAAGTGTACATAATCTCAGGCGGCACCCCGATTCTACCCGCTGGTCTTTACAACTATCAACCCCAGTCCCATTCCCTCATCCATTTTTGGGAAGATAACGGCGTTTGGGAAGCGCTAACGGCGGCTTGCTTGGGTAATCCTGCGATCGAGCAAACTCGCATGGCGATCGCCACCACCGCCATCTTCTATCGATCTGCATGGCGCTACCAGGATCGCGCCTATCGCCGTATTTGTCTGGATACTGGTCACCTACTCGGCAATATCGAGTTAGCCTGCGCACTCAATGGCTACCGTCCATACCTAGTGGGTGGTTTTGATGATGAGGCGGTCAACCAATTGCTTTATCTCGATGTCTCCCAGGAAGGTGCGATCGCGATCGTGCCGCTGTTGGATGCAGTTGAAGATGAAGGTAAAATTCCAACTTCTCCCACTGCCATATCTTCACTTGCAATTACTGAGTATCCTTACATTCCTGACGGTCAATTGTTAGAGTATTTGCATTTAGCAACTCAGATCGACGCTGCTGAGCTCCAGTTAGAGTCCCTGACCGATCCACTGGAACCATTGCAAAACCAGGAGGCTGAGGCGGACAAGTATAATTTCCCTTTCTGTACAAAAATCTCTACAATAACATCGCCAATTGACTGGAATGAGAATCTAGAGGGACTAGAAAATACGATTCTGCGGCGACGCTCGACCCGTGCATATAGTGGTGGCGACCTGGAATTGAGCGAGCTGAATGCACTACTGGATTTCACCTATCAGCCGCACCACTACACCGATCAGCATCTATCTCCCGATCCCGATTATTTTGACCTCAACTTGATCGAGACTTTTCTGGCTGTGTCAGGGGTATCTGGTCTCGAAGAAGGCTGTTATTACTATGCGCCCAAAGCCCAAGAATTGCGTCAGATCCGCTTTAAGAAATTTAGACAGGAGTTGCATTATCTCTGTCTAGGGCAAGATCTGGGTCGTGATGCTGCTGTGGTCCTATTCCATACCGCCGATCTCAATAAAGCTGTTGCCAAATACGGCGATCGCGCCTATCGCTATTTACATATGGATGCGGGACACCTGGGACAAAAACTGAACCTGGCAGCGATTCACTTGGGAATTGGTGCGAGCGGTATTGGTGGATTCTTTGACGATCAAGTAAATGAAGTACTGGGCATTCCCGTGGATGAAGCGGTAGTCTACATCACAACTTTGGGGCGACCTGCTTATTCATAATAGTGATTCTATTGAGAAAATGGTGAAATCTGTATTATGCGATCGCACCTAAAACACATAATTTGGTCATGGCGAGGAATTTTAATTGCGGCTCCTACTGCCGCAGCGATCATGCTGCTGTTACGCTTCTCAGGCGCATTACAGTTTCTAGAATGGGGAGCCTTCGATCTTTTCTTGCGTCTAGCTCCAACGGAGTCAGTCGATCCGCGCATTGCGATCGTTGCCATTGATGAGTCGGATGTGAGAAAACAAAATTGGCCGCTCTCTGATGCCATCATGGCTAAGCTCTTAACCAAGATTAAACAACAGCAACCACGCGCGATCGGCTTAGACATTGCCCGGGATTTACCCGTTCCTGAGGGACAGGCAGATTTAACTAAGGTGTTGAGTACGACACCCAATCTATTTGGCGTAGAGAAGTTACCTGATCGCGACTCATCAGGTAAAGTCGCCTCTAACGAGAGAATCAATCCTTCACCCGTACTCAAGCAGCTTAACCAGGTAGCTGCAGCCAATTTAGTCTTTGATGATGATGCGAAGGTACGGCGTGGTCTATTGTCCTTAGAAAGCCCAAATCAAGAATTAATGCTGGGTCTTGGCCTCCAGATGGCGCTTGTGTATCTGAATGCCGAAAGTAACGTCGCAAATCCCGATGCTGTGAATCCTAAACGCTTTGAAGCGAATGATGGCGGTTATGTGCGTGCTGATAGTGGTGGACACCAGATCCTGATTAACTATCGACGTAACGCACAACCATTCCCTACTGTATCGATGACTGAGGTAATGGAAGATCGCATTCCAAAGGATCTGATGCGCGATCGCATCGTTTTCGTTGGCGTGACTGCAATTAGCATCAAAGATACGTTCATCACTCCTCTTGACGTGGCGACACAAACACCAGGAGTAATCATCCATGCCCATATTGCCAGCCAGTTGATTAGTGGCGCAATAGATGGACGCACTTATATTAAAACCTGGGCTGAACCTTGGGAATGGCTATGGATTATTGTTTGGACATTCCTAGGAGCCATCCCAATCTGGATTTGGCGGCATGGCAGCAGCAATAATCAAAAGCAAGGGATGCTTCTTTCTATTAGCTTTCTGCGTCCCTTAAGCGTATTCCTACTTGGCGGCATATTGATAGGTAGCACCTATATGGCATTCTTAAGCGGTTGGTGGTTGCCAATCGTGCCATCGCTATTGGGATTTGGAGGTGGCATCGCGATCGCCCTGGCCTATGTAGCTCGCACCGCCGCAGAAATCCGTGCCCAGTTTGGACGTTACCTCACAGATACAGTGGTGGCAAGTTTACTAGAAAATCCTGAAGGCTTAAAGTTCGGCGGTGAGCGACGCGAGGTCAGTATTCTCATGTGCGACCTGAGAGGATTCTCATCGACTTCTGAGCGACTACCACCAGAGGAAGTTGTCAAGATTTTGAATATTTTCCTAGGGCGCATGACAGATATCATCAATCAGTATCAGGGCACAATCGATGAATTTATCGGTGATGCGATTCTGGCAATTTTTGGCGCCCCAATTCAGCAGCCTGATGATGCCACTAGAGCTGTTGCCTGTGCTGTCGCCATGCAAAGTGCAATGGAAGAAGTGAATGCGGAGATTACAAAACTGAATTTACCAGCGATCGCGATGGGAATCGGCATTAATACGGGTGAGGTAGTGGTCGGGAATATTGGCTCTCAGACTCGTGCTAAGTATGCGATCGTGGGCAGTCAGGTCAATCTGACATCTCGCATCGAATCATATACAGTTGGCGGCCAAATTCTGATCTCGGAATCCACCTATCTCAAGGCAGGTGATGTCGTCCACACCTATGGCAACATGGAAGTAGAACCCAAGGGTGTCAAGCAACCAATTACTATTTATGATGTCAGTGGTGTAGCAGGTACATACAGTTTGTTTTTGCGATCGCATGAAAACGCATTGACTCTTTTAGAGCATCCCATTTCAGTTCGATACAGAATACTGGAAGACAAGCACTTAGATAATGCCATGTTTGTGGGCAGGTTGATTAAGCTCTCGGATCATGAAGCAGAATTAGAAGCAGGCCAAGCTTTGCCACCACTTAGCAATATTAGAATCCATGTTGCTGAATATGAAATCTATGCCAAAGTCCTAGATAAGCAGGTTGATAGTTCTGCCTGTTCATACATCCATTTCACGAGTATGCCTCCTGAAGCGACAGTATGGCTTCAAAAAATCCTGGCTACTAATTCATAGCTGTGGACTGATATCTACCAGTAAGAATGCCAGTTAGAATATGAGAGCTAAATAATCCTGTTATAGTCTTTTGTATTATGCCTAACTCACTAAAACGTACCCCTTTATACGATTTACACCTGGCAATGGGAGCCAGACTAGTTGAATTTGGTGGTTGGGAAATGCCAGTACAATATCAGGGCATTGTGGCAGAGCATCAGGCGGTGCGATCGCATGTGGGTATGTTTGACGTGTCGCACATGGGTAAATTCTCATTTCAGGGTAACGATATTCTCACATCCCTACAAAAATTAGTGCCATCTAATCTCGCGAGGCTGCAACCGGGACAAGCCCAATATACGGTGTTGCTCAATCATGAGGGGGGCATTATTGATGATGTGATTTTTTACTTCCATGGTGGTGAGCGCTGGTCAGTAATTGTGAATGCTGCCACGATCACCAAGGATAAAACCTGGATCGAATCGAATATTGCTGGGCAACTAATCGATAGTTCCGATCAGAAATTGCTGATTGCGGTGCAAGGGAAAGATGCGATCACAGCGCTCCAACCTTTCGCCAGTGCAAACTTAGATGAGATAAAACGATTTAGCCATATTGAAACGGAAATTATAGGCATGTCTAGCTTTGTCGCTCGTACTGGTTACACAGGCGAAGACGGTTGCGAAGTGATGATCGATATTGAGCCAGGTAGGGAACTATGGCAAAAACTCAGTGATGCGGGTGTAGTTCCCTGTGGCTTGGGATGTCGCGACACTCTACGACTAGAAGCTGGTATGCACCTCTACGGGCAGGATATGAATGATACTACTACACCCCTAGAAGCCGATCTTGGGTGGCTCGTACATTTAAAAGAGAAGGATGACTTTATTGGGCGATCGCAATTAGAAGCCCAGAAAGCAACAGGCTTAACTCGTCGCCTTGTGGCATTGGAGATGGCAGGACGTAATATCGCACGCCACGATTACCCCATTCTCCACGCAGGAGAAACTGTGGGGATAGTTACTAGTGGCACTATGTCCCCCACCCTCGGCAAACCGATCGCCCTCGGTTACGTACCACCGCATCTAGCTAGCATCGGGCAGACCGTACAGGTAAAAATCCGCGATCGCGCGTGTGCTGCTCATGTGGTCAAACGACCATTTTACAAGCCAATTTCTTGAATACTGAGTGGTGCAGCAATTCTGAATTGAAGGGCATAACACTAGAAAATTTGAAAATTTGTGCGATCGCGATCGCTAGTCGTCAATGACAGCGATCGCTGCTTATCCTAGTAAAATTGCTTATAGTTAAGTGTACTTAGCGGGCAGAATAGTCGTTCGCTATGCAATCAATCTGCTTAGATCGGCTTAGATCGGCTTAGATCGGCTTAGATCGGCTTAGATTGAAATGTATTCAGTCCGAAAACACGATTATTAAAACATATGAAGCTTCAACCATTATCAAACGTTCTAGTTGCTGGTGCAATCGCGCTTGGCAGCGCCCTACCTGTGGCTTTAACCGCTGCACAACCAAGTTATGCCGGAAATACCTCATTTTATTGCGGCTGGAGTGGTGGTTATCCTGCTACTGTCGCCGATACTCCGCGTGGCTCTGTTGTGATTATTCGCTGGAGTTCTGAATATTTTAGCGATGCTGGCTACGACTCCCAAACCCGCTGCAATATTGTTTCCAGCAAGTTCCAATCTTCCTATAGCACTGGCGCTCTCAACTTTATCACCGCTGGTGTTGTGAATGGATTACCAGTAATTTGCGCTACGGGAGAATCTGGTGGTGCTTGCAGCCACAATACGGTTTTATATACGCTCAAACCAGGTCAGAATGCTGCGGTCGTAATTCAACGCCTGTATGAAATCAGGTCAGGTGCAGGCGGTGTACTTTACGAAAGTACTAAAGTTGGCGGTAATAATGCCAATGTCACTTCGGTCAATATCAAAGACTTTCTCGATAATGCACCCGTAGAATCAGTTACCTCTAAGCCAAGTGTGACGAAACCAGTTACTAATCCTGCGACTACGCCACCAGTTACTCAACCCGCCAAACCCAATAGCGGTCAAGTTTGGTAGTTATTTCCCCGCCAGCAAAGCCTGTGTTTAATTGGAGTTGGTACCGCATTTTACTAGTCAGAACTGGCAGTCCATTCCTGTGGATATCGCTTGCTAGCCTGTCTGCCAATATCTTTGCCAGTAGGGTGATCGCTTTGCCAACTTCCGTACTGCCTCTACCCATATCTAGATCGCCAGTCTTGCCCAAGCAAGCTACCAACTATCTATCTGAGGCAGAACTCAAGGCAATCGCACGTTCAATTACAGTTAAGGTCAAAGTTGGTAGAACCTGGGGTTCGGGCATTCTGGTGCGCAAGCAAGCACGGGTATATACTGTGTTGACAAATCAGCATGTGCTTAATCTTGGCGATCGCGCTAGTATTCAGACCTCTGACGGTCGTATATATCCTGCCCATGTGCGGCGGCAAGAATTTGGCGATCGCGATTTAGCATTACTTCAGTTCCAATCTCGCTCGAATTATGCGATCGCTTCTTTAGATCGCCCATCCGGTTTGCGAGTGGGAGATCGGGTATTTGCGGCTGGCTTCCCAATTGAATCTGAGTTTAATGAAGTTGCGAGTCCTAAGTCTGGTAATCCTCCATTACGTGTGGAGGGGGAAAATCCAGTGGGATTTACTTTCATACCTGGACAGATTTCCCTATTGCCTACTAAAGTGCTGGTAGGTGGTTATCAGATTGGAGCTACTAATGATGTGCGTAAAGGCATGAGTGGCGGCCCGCTGTTAAATCGTCAAGGTCAAGTAGTGGGGATTAATGGTATGCATGCTTATCCAATCTGGGGCGATCCCTTCGTGTATACGGATAGATCCCATCCAGAGAAATTGCAGCATGACGTGATGGTACGTTCTAGTTGGGCAATTCCGATTGAGACATTTAGCAAAATATTTAATACGTTTTGAGGAATTTCTATGAGATTTAACGATGGATTGAGTGCCGTACTGGCTGGAACGGCGATCACAACGGCGATCATATACATGCAACCGCAAGCCGCACATGCCTTATCTGGTGAAGAAATCAATGACATTGCCCGCGATGTCACAGTACTGATTAGAGGTGAGAAGTCAGGTCACGGTTCGGGCGTCATCGTTGCCAAAGATGGCAATACTTACTACGTGCTTACGGCCTATCATGTGGTTAGTGATGCGGATAAGTACCGGATTGTCACCGCCGATAAGCAACCAAATGAGATGGACTACAGCAAGGTAAAGCGCCTTGCCAATGCAGATTTAGCAGTTATTCAATTCCAAAGTGATAAATCATATCCGGTTGCTAAGTTAGCTAACTCCGATACTACTAAGCAAGGTGCCACGGTATTTGTATCTGGCTGGCCTGCTCCTGGTCAATCCATTAAAGAGGTGGTGCGTCAGTTTACAGGTGGGAATGTATCTGAACGCTTGGAAAAGCCATTAGCCGGTGGGTACCAAATGGTTTATACCAATGTGACACGTCGGGGTATGAGCGGTGGCCCCGTATTTGATGCTGGTGGTCGGGTTGTAGCGATTCATGGACTAGCAGAAGGCGAAGATGTAAATGCCATCAAATCAAGACTTGGTTTGGGATCGGATACCGAGGCCGCAAAATTGAGCCAAATTGCAGGTAAGCCTGGTTTTAATATGGCCGTGCCGATCAACACCTTTTTGAGCCTTGCACCACAATCTAACTTATATCTGAGCTTGCAGGTAGAAAGTTCATCACCATCTCAACCCGCCACTACCTATGCCCAAACCTATCAACCTACAGATAAAGATCGCAACAGCTTAGATGATGTTTGGAAAGGTCTTGAAGTCATCCAAGGAGTTCGCAGCATCTTTGGCTTTTAGGGAATAGTGGGATTTTCATATCCGCGCAAAGGGGCAGGCAGGGTCGTCTGTAGATACTGTCTGCCCCATCAAGAAGGAAGAGGAAGAAAATCTGATACTTTGTAAGGTAACCCCATTATTTACCAGCAAAGGTTATGGTGATGAATATGCATCAAGCAAGTAACCAAATGGTAGTTAGTAAAGCATGATCGCTCAGAATATTGAATTACAGGTATCCCAAGCGGGGCAGGAACGCATCGATCGCTATCTCGCCGAGCAGTTAGATGGCATATCGCGATCGCGCATCCAAAAGCTGATCGAACAGGGCATGGTATTGGTAAATCAGCAAGTTTGTGATGACAAAAAAGCCACGGTTAAATTTGGAGACTTGCTAAAAATTGATATTCCTGAAGTGCAACCTCTTACCCTAGAGCCAGAAGCGATCGCACTTGAAATTCTCTACGAGGACGAACACCTTCTAGTGATTAACAAACCCGTTGGCCTCGTAGTGCATCCATCGGCTGGGCATGATTCGGGTACTTTAGTGAATGCACTTTTGGGACATTGTGCAAATTTATCGGGGATTAATGGCATCCAGCGACCAGGGATCGTGCATCGCCTCGATCGCGATACTAGTGGGGCTTTAGTCGTTGCCAAAAATGACTTTGCGCACCAACATCTTCAGCAGCAAATCCAGGCAAAAACAGCGCGGCGAGAATATCTGGGCGTTGTGAATGGAGTACCTAAAACTATTTCGGGTACGATCGACGCGCCTATTGGTCGCCATCCGATCGATCGCAAAAAAATGGCGGTAATATCCGGTGATGCGGGTAATAGTCGTCATGCTATTACCCACTGGATCGTCCAAGAGCGATTGGGGAATTACACCCTGGTTAAATTTGAGCTGGAAACCGGGCGCACGCATCAAATTCGCGTCCATGCGGCATATATAGGGCATGGGATTGCAGGCGATTCAGTCTATAGCAAGCCCATAAAATATATTCACCGCCAAGCTCTACACGCCTGGAGATTGACCTTCGTGCATCCAGTTACAGGTGAAGAGATTAGCGCGATCGCGCCATTACCAAACGACTTTGAGAAATTCCTGACACGTCTACGGCAACAATCAAAATAGAAGGATTAGTTACTGTTGTTATAATTTCTAGTTAGGCTGAGCATTGTTGAAATTAATCTCAGTTTCCATCGATTGCAAAAACTGTGCCATCTGTTCAGTAGATCTGATGTGATAAACCCTTTTCGTACTTTGAGCTTGCTCGATATACTCGCGATATTTCGGCGTCAGCCGCTTGTGACACAACCAAAGCACGCTGTAACTACTAAGTGAACTCTTTAAGATTGGGCTATTTTCCGGCCAGCCTTCTGGGAGTCTAAAGCTCCCTGTAATTAGCCTTTTCGTCACTAACCAGAAATGCATATACAGCGGCAGATCGATAAAAATCAGACTATCTGCCCGATCGAGTCGCTGCCAAACTGTTTCCATGCAACCAAATCCGTCAATAATCCATCGGTCAGTTGCCAAAATTTTCGCATGGGTTTGCTTATAGTCTTCAGGTGAAACCTCAGCGCCCCCTGGTAGGAACTTAATCTTGTCCAAGGGGTAAAGTGGCAACCCAGTAATTTCCGATAATCTCTTACTTAGAGTTGATTTACCGCCTCCAGCGTTGCCAAACACCGCTATTTTTTGCATCGCCACTCTCCTGTTACTAAATTTGGGCGTTAGACCGTACCGCCTGCTTCTGTCGCCTCTGGCTGATTTTTAGGTGCAAAGAATTTCTCGCTAATCGTTGCTGTAAGGATATGAGACAGTAAGCCAATTGGGCCGGCAAACAGACAAAAAGCGATCGAGTGAGCAGTCCAGACTCCTGTGCGTTGACCTTCTAGAAAAATCCATCGCCCCACAAATAAATCCATCACCAAAAAGTGAGTCCAACCTGTAGCCGCCGCATGGGGATCGGCAAAAAAGCTGGCAATTTGGCTTAAATCTGGATTTGACATAGCCTGGGCGCTTTCAGGTGTAATTGCCCCCACCAAAAAGTAGATGTATAACCCGGCAAGCGCAATATACGGCAGGTAAGAGGCCACTATTTGTTGCGCAATTTTCCACTTGGGCAAAAAAATCATCAAAGCCCAAAATGGCAGTACAAATAAGTTGCTCAGTTCAAATAACTTGTCAATGCTCATAGAATTTCCCAATTGCTAGTGGTATTAGTAGGCTTTAGTTATGAGAACGGTTGCTGATAGCGGGTTTTATATCAATAGGATACTCTCTGCTTCTGTAAGGGCAGACCTGAGTATCTGCCCTGTCCCATACTTAAGTTAACGCTGCTAAAAAGGCTTAGGAATAGTTCCAAAAATACAAAGAAACTGCTTAGAAACAATGATAAGCTAGAAAAGTTGTAAAAAATTCACACGCTTGGGGATTCGGGTGTCTTGACTTCAAGATACGCCCAAGCGCAAGGATATAACCCGAACACTAGGAGATAAATTCATCATGCCAGTAGTTTCTCTAGACCAATTGCTAGAGTCTGGGGTTCACTTTGGGCACCAAACTCGGCGTTGGAACCCAAAGATGGAACCTTACATCTTTACCGAGCGTAATGGTGTTCACATCATCGATCTTGTGCAAACCGCACATTACATGGAAGAAGCCTACGATTACATGCGCCAAGCATCCGAACAAGGCAAAAAAGTCTTATTCGTGGGCACTAAGCGCCAGGCCGCCGGAATTGTGGCGCAAGAAGCTGCCCGCTGTGGTAGTTACTACGTCAACCAGCGTTGGTTGGGTGGAATGCTTACCAACTGGGCGACCATTAAAACTCGTGTTGAGCGACTCAAAGAGCTAGAACGCCGCGAAGAAAGTGGTGCGCTCGATCGCCTGCCTAAAAAAGAAGCTTCTGTACTGCGCCGCGAAATGGAAAAGCTGCTGAAGTACTTGGGTGGCATTAAAGCCATGCGCAAGCCACCCGACATCGTTCTAATCGTAGACCAAAAGCGCGAATACAACGCCGTGCAAGAGTGTCAGAAGTTACGTATTCCAATTGTGTCTATGCTAGATACAAATTGCGATCCTGATACTGTCGATATTGCTATTCCTGCCAATGACGATGCGATTCGCTCGATTAAATTAATTGTTGGCAAGCTAGCCGACGCGATCTATGAAGGTCGCCACGGTCAAGTTGATGAAGTTGACTATGAAAGTGCGGATGACTTTGAGGATGAAGTACTCGAAGATATCCCTGATGAAGAGATCGCCGCTGTTCTTGATATAGTCGAAGGTGATGAGGTGGAAGTCTAAGGAACTCGCGTACGAAAGTTCGATCCTTAGCAGCCGCAAGCATCCCTAACACTTGCTTCCAACCTGTGCAGAGGTACGTCATCAGATTTGCCTCTGCTATGTTATTCCTACTAGAATTATTTTCTAAAGCCCTAAGCACCAAACAAGCAAAAGCTTGTAATTGTTCGATCGTTTGTGGATAAATCACCATGGCAGAAATCACCACCCAGCAGGTTCAAGAACTCCGTGCCCGCACCGGAGCAGGTATAAAAGATTGTAAAAAGGCACTTCAGGAATCTGATGGCGATGCCGTTAAAGCTGCTGAATATTTACGCCAAAAAGGCTTGGCTTCAGCAGTGAAAAAGGCAAGTCGTGCCGCGACCGAAGGAATTGTACACAGCTACATTCACTTTGGGGCTCGCATCGGTGTCTTAGTAGAAGTAAACTGCGAAACTGACTTTGTGGCTCGACGGGAAGAGCTAAAAGAATTGGCGGACAATGTCGCGAAACAGATTGCGGCTTGCCCCAATGTTGAATATGTCAGCACCTCTGATGTACCAAAGGCATTCGTCGATAAAGAACGCGAAATTGAGTCAGGCAAGGAAGATCTTGCAAATAAGCCAGAGGCCATCCGCGCCAAAATCTTAGAAGGTCGCATCGAAAAGCGCCTCAAGGAACTGGCTCTGCTCGATCAACCCTATATTAAAGATCAATCAATCACGGTTGATGAACTAGTAAAGCTCACTGCTTCTAAGCTCAGCGAAAATATCAAAGTCAGACGCTTTGTCCGCTTTGTTGTAGGCGAAGGCCCCGAAGAAGAGTCTGTAGCCCCTGCTGCTGAGACTCAACAAGTAGAAGCACCTGTTGAAGAACCTAAGGCTGAAGCCCCAGCTGAAGCCCCAGCTGAAGTTGCAGCCCCAGTTGCAGCGGAAGCTCCTAAAGAAGAGAAGCCAGCCGCTAAAGGTGGCAAGAAGAAGAAAAAATAGCTTGATGTAGCATCAATTAACGTAGGGGCAGGTTTTGAGTGAAAGAGATTGGTAAGTACCAGAAACTCTAGCTAAACTTGCCCCTATGCATATTTTGGTTTCCCTATCAGCACTGACAGGACAGACACAATAGGTGGGCAGACTCATAGATCTGCCTGTACAGCTCAAAGAAGTCCGTTGCAGGGAATAGCACCTGAATTTTTAATATTTTCGTAACCTACCTAGCAGATAATACACAGCAATCTTGTGTTTGCTCTATATTTTGCTCTGTGTACTGCTACCATAACGTACTTCAAAATGTCTTCAGATGACCCAGACGTGCTGATTGCCCGCTGCGATCGAGCCATAGAAGTCGATGCCGAAGCCTATGAAGCTTGGTATAACAGAGGTGTGGCGTTATTTGAGTTAGGGCGCTTTGATGAGGCGATCGCGAGTTGGTGTAAGGCTTTAGCAATTAATCCCAAGCATTATCAGTCCTGGTACCGTTACGGCAGAATACTAGATAAACTGGGTCAGCATGAAAATGCGATCGCTAGTTTAGATCGAGCGATCGCGATCGCTCCTAACTTTGACAAGGCCTATAATGCCAAGGGTATGGCTTGGGATCATCTAGAGCAATACAGTAAATCTGTAGAGTGCTATGCAAAAGCGATCGCGCTTAATCCCAAATCCTATGAGGCTTATAACAATCTAGGGCTGGCTTTAGCTAGTTTGGGGCAGCTAGAAAAGGCGATCTCGAATTACGATCTAGCGATCGAGCTTAAGCCTGACCACCACGAAGCTCTGAACAATCGCGGTGTTGCACGCTTCGATCTAGGGCAGATTGACACAGCCATTTCTGACTACGAAGCCGCATTAGCGATCGAGCCTGCCTATGCGATCGCCTACCAAAATAAAGGCTTAGCGATTATGGAAATTGGTCGATATGGCGAAGCGATCTCCACGTTTGAGCGAGTATTAGAACTAGATCCTAGCTTTTATGAAGCCTGGCACTATCGAGGTGTAGCGCTGGCGGCTTTGGGCTATTGGGATAAAGCGGTTGTCAGCTATACCAAAGCGGTTGAGCTTGACCCTACTTTTCACGATGCCTGGTATAGCATGGGCTGTGCCCTCGATCGCGCAGGGCGATATCTCGAAGCTTTAGCTAGTTTCGATCGCGCTGTTGCCACAAAACTAGATGACTATGACTCCTGGTGTGGTCGCGGTAAGACACTGGCAAGTTTGGGCAAATACGAAGAGGCGATCGCTAACTACTCGCGAGCTATCCAAATTAAGCCTGCTGCTGCTGAAGCCTATTACGATCGAGGCATAGCTTTAATGAACTTGAGACGCGATCTCGAAGCTATTGCAGCCTACGACAGTGCTACAAGCGCAAACCCCCAATTTTATGCAGCTCACTATAACCGTGGCATTGTCCTGGCTCGCCAAGGTCGTTATGCCGATGCGGTGTCTGCTTACGATCTCGCGATCGCGCTTAACGATCGCGACCCTGAGATCTGGAATAATCGCGGGGTGGCTTTATGCAATTGCGAAAGATTTATCGAGGCGATCGCTGCCTATGATCGTGCCCTAGAAATTAAACCAGATCTATACCAAGCCTGGAATAATCGCGGTCATGCTTTAGATATTTTGGGTCAGTATCAGGAAGCGATTATTAGTTATAACAAAGCCCTAGAAATTAAGCCGGACTATAAAACTGCTAAAGAAAACCGCAGTTATTTATATTGGCAGTTAAGGCGGCAAAGATTCGATCGTTTCTGTCGAGAAATCTTACGCAGACTGGGATTCGAATAATCTTGATGCGCGATCGCATCGCATAGGGCAAAATTAATAAATGCTTCAATCTAGTTCTTCCATTTTTAGTCAAGCGATCGCGCGTCATGACTTCCTGGTTACTGCTGAGATATCTCCACCAAAGGGGGCTAACATCCAGCATATGGTGGCACAGGCGCAGTTGCTCAAGAGTCGTTTTCATGCGATCAATATCACCGACTCTAGTCGTGCTGTTTTGGGGATGAGTCCCCTCGCCGCGACTGTAATTTTGCAGCAGCAAGTAGGAGTAGAGACGATCTGCCAGATTGCCTGTCGCGATCGCAATCGCATTGCCATGCAGGGAGATTTATTGGGAGCTGAGGCATTGGGAATTAAAAATATTCTGGCATTGACGGGCGATCCGGTAAAGGCAGGCGATCATCCCGAGGCCAGATCGGTATTCGATCTTGAAGCAGTCCGTTTATTGCAGTTGATCGGCAAGCTTAACCAGGGTTTAGATGCCAATGATAAGCCCCTACCCGATGGCGGCACAAATTTACTGGCAGGAGCAGCCATCGATCCACAATCACCCAGTTGGTCTGGCTTGCAGCGCCGATTCGAGCGCAAGTTAGCAGCGGGAGCGCAGTTTTTTCAAAGTCAACTGATTACCGATTTTGATCGCCTGGCCAAGTTTATGGATGCGATCGGCAATCAAGGTAATAAACCAGTTCTAGCAGGCATTTTCCTGCTCAAATCTGCCAAAAACGCCATGTTCATCAATAAATACGTACCTGGTGTCAATATCCCCGACTCCATCATCGATCGCCTGGCTAAAGCCGAAGTACCTTTACAAGAAGGCATCGCGATCGCGGCCGAACAGATCAAAGCGGCAAAGGAAATCTGTCAGGGCGTACATTTAATGGCGGTAAAGGCCGAACATCTGATGCCACAAATACTCGACTTAGCTGGGATACCACCCATCAAGGTTTAACTGTTAATCTAGAAGCAAGCACATGATTGACTAGCTTTATGGTTGCTACCTCAACTGGAATTAAACAAGCGGTCGTTGCGGGTGATTTTGATGAACAGCCGCAATTTACTCAGCATGTGGTGCTGCGGGATATTACTTGGCAGACGTATCAGTTACTGCTGTTGGAAACAGGCGATCGCCGCGCCGTTAGATTTTGTTATCACAGGGGAGTACTGGAGATTGTCATGCCTTTAGATATGCATGAGGCAATTAATCGGTTACTGGAGAAAATCATTTCTGCCATCACTTTTGAACTAGGGTTAAGCATTAAAAGCTTTGGTTCAACGACTCTAAACCGTGAAGATCTCTTAGCAGGCGCAGAACCAGATTCTTGCTTTTATATTCAGAATGCTAGAAAGATTAAGGGACGCAAGATCAATCTGCAAACCGATCCACCACCCGATCTAGCGATCGAAGTTGATATTACTAGTTCATCCAGGTTGAGATTTACCACTTACAAGCATCTGGGTATCCCTGAAATATGGCGATATACGGCAAAGGAAGGCATAAAGATCTATCAATTGCAGAACGGAGAATATATCGAGTGTGAATTTAGTCCCACTTTTCCTATGCTTTCAGGTACAGTGATTAATCAATTTCTCCCAAAAGCTAATCAAATTGATCATGATATGGATGATAACGAAATCATCAGAGCCGTAATTTCATGGTTAAGAGAGCAGCCACAAAACGCATTGTAAGGAGAATCACAAGGACATGTCTAGAATACAAGCGAATGTTTAGTAGTGTCGTTTGAGAACGTACCAGCTAAATGCTCGCAGCTTGACCTTGACATCGGAGTCTAGAACGATTGGATCGAGGCGTTTCCAGGCGGATTCAACCAGATCGTTTGCCTGTTGCACGCACGCATCGATCGCACCGCACTGTTCTAGTTGTGTGATCGCCGTAGCGATAATTGCTACATCGGTCGGTTTTGAAGCGATTATTTCCCACAGCGATCGTCGCTCTGCCAACGCGAGTCTCGACATGGCCTTAGCAACTGGGAACGTAACTTTACCGCAGGCAATATCTTCGCCTTTGAGCTTTAAATCGTGCTTGAATCCGCGCAGGTTAAGAACATCATCGACGATCTGGAACGCCAGTCCCAGCGCCTCAAAGAAATATCCTAGAGCCTCAACCTGTGTTGGTGTTCCTTTACCAATAATGGCACCTAGTCGAGCCAGAGAACTTGCAGGTACCGCTGATTTGAGCCGATGTACTGCCAAAATTCGTTTCTCCAATAACTCACCTTCTCCCTGCTGGACTACTTCGGGCATCAAGTGGTTAAATCCATCAATGTCAATTGCTTGGCCTGCATGGGCTGCCCGCAATGTCTCAAAGTAAAGCTCGTATATTCTGAGCTTGTCAGTGTCAGATAGAGTGGAATTGAGTAGCAGGATCTGCCCCAGGAAATAACTGGCATTCCCTGCATTAATTGCTAGAGGTTCGCCATAAATTTGATGGCAGGATGGGCCGCCTCGACGAATGCTGGAACGATCTTGAACGTCATCCACAATTAGAGAGCCGACGTGCAGCAGTTCGGGCCAGGCCAACCAGTGCATAAATTCCTGAGAATTGCCGCCAACGATATCCATACAGGCGAGGGCAGCATAGGAACGCCATGCCTTACCACCGCGATCGATAATTTCGCGAATCGGTTGAATTAGCGTACGTGCGTATTGGTTGCGATCGAGTCCGTCCAGGTAATGACTGCGAGTTGGACTGGCAACGAGTCGATCCATCTGTTCGTCGTTCGGACGCAATGGGAGCAGTACCTCAACCGACTTTTGGGTTTCGCGACTTACCGCTTTTAAAAAATTGCTGAGCTCCTGAACCGAATCAAAGCCGCTCCGTTCGACAAATCCAAGTCCCTCTATTGCCTGTCCGTTCATCGTTCCCGTTATACGGACTCGACCTTCCCAAAATGCTGGCTTGGAGATAATTGTAATAAACTCCTGGGAGGCAAATTCTGCTTCGACCGTGACGTGTAGATTTGCCGCGGGAATTTCAAGCTGCCAGGCGATCGGATAGGTATTAAAGGTGCGGGAACTCGTCCAGTGCTGCAAGGGTTGGAAAGCAAACTCTGTATAGTTTTGCCAATTTCCTTCGCGATCGATGACAATAGCCCAACGCCCGCAACTCATGCCAGGATTATTGTTGTCAAACAGATCGTAAGCGCTAATCTGATAGCCATTACCGAGTTGCACCGAAATCCAATTCCAAGCGATGTCCTGTTTGAGAACGGTGTCCTGTTCAACTTCCTGCTCGTTGGAGGCAGGCTTGCCAAACTCATGGTCGTACCATCCACTAGCTCCAACTATCGAGGAAGAACTGTCTTCTCGTATGAGCTTGCCTTCAACTTGGCACTGGGGCATGAAATAGTAAAACATATCTTCGCCACTAGTGCCACGTACCACGCCGTTATCGCCGTGTCTGACAGGAAGTGTCTTTGTTTGGAAATAGAGTTCGCAGCTAGTGTGTCGCTCTTTATCAAACAGGGTTAGTTTGTAACGACCGTCAATAAGTTTCTCAAAGCGATTTCCATCGAAGTCCAGTTCCAGTTTTTCCAGATTAACCTTGGCATCTTTTTCTAAGAGTCGATCGGGTCTAGGTACGTTTCCCTTGTCAAATACCTCGCGTAATGCTCGCTTCAGCAGTGGATCGGTTTTGTTGTCACTGCTCTCTAGCATTTTGATGCCCACTTGGGGAGCGCAGCGATCGACTAAGGAGTTGGTATAGTACTTCTGCGCGTCAACGTCGCAAAGTCTCCAGGTAAGAGAGTGAGCGTAGAGCAGTTCCCTCGTCGTTTCATGGCGACCGATCGCTAAGCGAAAGAAGGATGCAAACAGAGAGAATTTCTGCCCGTCGTCCGTTTGGAAATGACTGTTAACGTACCACCATTCCGTGGTGGATGAAGCATGAGGTAAGTCGTGGATGGCTAGATCGATGGAGCCATCGCGGGGCCAGTCGGCTGGGAAGCGATCGCATCCCTTAGAAGAATGCTTTGAGGCGGATGTGGAAAATAAGGTTGGATTCAGTTGCTGTATCATGATAGATCCGTACGCTAAGGATTTTGTAAAATGTTGATTTCTCCTCGATAACTTGCTACTTGCGCGTAGCGTAAAGAAGGAAAACGCTGGAATCTTTGAGTATTGGTTGTTGATCTACTACGATCTCTTTTAACCCTCGCGCTTTCAGCAAATCAGTTATTGTGACGACTCGATTGTTAGTATCGTGAACTTCGATTACGACTTGTTTGATTTTGAACCAATCCTGTTCTGCAATCCCCAGAAGGACATCAAGTTCGCCTTTCTCAACATCTATTTTGAGTAAGTCAATTTGACTAATTTGATGTTCGAGAATAACTTCAGATAGTGTCCTCAATTGGCAAGTGACGCGCTCTGCGTTTTTAACCGTTCTGCCAAACAAATAATCGACGAAAGCCACGCGCAGAAAGTTAGGAAGCCATTGAAACCAGACAGGTGTTGCTTTAAGATTGCGAAGCACGGCACTCTTTGATTCCTCGATCTGCTCCTGGGAAAATTCCAAGTAAGCACTCGACCATAACGTTGCTTCGGGATAATAGGCAAATGTCGTTGTCTTATGTTCCCGTGCCAGTCCGTATGGAAACACCTTGAGTCTCTCTGGATCGAAGCGCTGAGCATTGCGTTGCAGTATCTCGAAAATGGCGGGAATTGGTTCGAATGCGTAAACATTGACGTTTTGTCGGCAAAGCTGATATGCCCAGAGCGCAAATACACCAATGTTTGCTCCCACATCAAACACTGTGTCGCCTTCATGCAACTCGATACCATTTTTGATATATTCTTTGACTTCCTCAGCCACAAGTTGTGCTTCGCCTTTTTGCAAATAGAAGACAGTCATGCCGTTGGCAAGGGTGACTTCTGGAATTGAAGGTGATTTAAGCTGTAACATATATCGAATCCCACCTGAAAGATAAACATGTGAATTGCTACAAAAGAACGTTTGAACGGACGGCAAGTTGTGCTTCGATCGCATCGCACGCTATCTGAACCCCTGTTTCTGCTTTTACTTGCAGGCTAATTTCCTTAGCTCGGCTACTGTAGTGGCGATCGTTTAGCAATTGGCTGAGTTCAGCGGCAACGCGACTGGCGGTATAGCGACGTCGGGAGAGAATGCGCGCCACCCCTAACCGCCTGGCACGAGTGGCATTATCTGGTTGGTCGTGGGCATAGGGAATAAACAACATCGGACGCCCGGATCGCAATGCCTGGGCAGTTGTACCGATGCCACCATGATGCACAATTGCAGCAGCACGGGAGAACAAGGCAGCGTGAGGAGCGTATTCAAAGGCAGCGATATTTTCTGAAAGATACTCCGATGGTAAATTATGGCTGTCAGGCCCGACTAATAAAACTGCACGATAGCCTAACTGCCGAATCGCTGCTACACTCTCAACAAAAAAGTTGCCTGCATTCCATACAGCGGAAGAACCCAAGGTAAAAACAATAGGTGCAGGTCCGTCATCCAAAAAGCGAGAGAGTTCTGGAGGCATGTCGTTGATATGCAGGCTGTCATCGAAGATAAAGCCTGTGATGTGAGCCTGAGAAGGCCAGTCCGGTTGGGGAACGGCAAGAACCGGAGAGAACAATGCCAGTACTAGGTGAGGCGAAAACTGACCTTCAATGAGTGGATCGTCGCCAACAGCCAAACCAAGTTCGGTGCGAAGCTGCCGTACAGGTTCGCTCCAGGGACGAAGATGCCATCTGCCAAGCTTCTGTAAAAGGTTTGCCAACCATGGCTTGAGCATTTCTGGTTGAATAAGACTGTCAATATTCAGTACGGCAGGATCGTAAATTGATGGAATTGAGATCGGAGCCAGCACGGTAGATACCCAGTGAATACCCGTTTTTTCAGCCACTAGCGGTCCAGCAAAGAAAAGTGGGTGAGTTAGAAGCAAGTCAGCTCCGCGCACAACATCCACCATGGCATTGTAGCTAGCTCTGACATGAGGCATCAATAGTTGACGAATGACATATTCACTCCCTCGTTTACTATCCATCATCTTACCTATCTCTTCCTTCAGAACTGCGGGAGTATAAGACGAAAGATCGGGTTTGATAGGATAAAACTCAACATCCTGGATCTCAACCTTTGACTGATATAGCCTGCCTGCAGCAAGGACTACAGAGTGGCCTCGCTCTTTTAACTCTAGGGCGATCGCCAGGTAGGGATAAAAATCACCCAGCGTACCATTGGTGCAAATAACAATGCGACTGCTCATGGAAGTACTTACCTCTTATTTAATGAAGAATTACCCGCTTCACTCTGGTGCATATTGGCGATCTGTTGTTCTCGCCGCTGGCGCTTACCCTGGAGTCGCATGATCACCCCTCCAGAAGGCACGAGCAGCATTCCTCGACCTTGGGGGTGAGCGGGTCGATCGCTCACCAACTCCAATTCATAATTTGAGAGGATCGTTGCCAATACGAGGGCGATCGTGAGTTGTGCCAATGCCGCACCAATACAGCGGCGACTTCCACCCCCAAAGGGCAAGAACTCGTAGGCAGAAAATTGACGTTCTAAAAATCGCTCTGGTTTAAACTGCTTGGGTGCTGGATAGAGATCTTCGCGTTGGTGCGTGAGATAAATGCAACCAAGCAGAACCGTACCGGGTTCCAATTCGTAGCCCATTAACTGAACAGGCGATCTCACCATGCGTGGGAATGTCATGAAGGCGACGGGATAAATTCGCATGGTTTCCTGACAGACGGCTGTGAGATAGGGTAGCCGATAGAGAGATTTTGGATCGCGATCGCGGCCCAGCAAATCTAATTCTGCTAGTAATTTCTGGCGGACATCGGGCAAATAGTGAACCCAATGCAGTGCCCAAGCCAGAATGGCAGAGGTCGTCTCGTGCCCTGAAAATAGGAGCGAAAGCAACTCATCTCGCAACTCTACGTCGGTCATCGGTACACCTGCTTCATCGCGGGCTGACATTAGTAGTGTGAGAATATCCTGGCGTTCGGAATCGGGATTTTGCCGCCGCTCGGCAATTTCGGTATATATTAGCTCATCTAACTGTTGTTTCAGGGAAAGAAAATGTCCCCACGGACTCCAGGAACCGAGATTCCACCGCAAAGCTGGGGCAAATATTAGCGTAGAGATTAGAGGAGATTTGAAAATTTCAAAAATCGAGCGAATTAGTCGTTCAAACTGTTGCCTTTGCTCTCCCTCGTTGATGCCAAATACAACTTCCAGCATAATTTTCAGGGCGATATCCTGCATGGTAGAGCGTGCCGTAAATGGGCGATCGCCCGCGACTCGATCCATCACCGAACATGTGAGGTCGCAAATTTGCTGACCGTAAGCCCATATCTGTTCTCCATGAAAAGCCGGCATTAGTAGATGGCGTTGCCGCCGGTGACGCTCTCCATTCACCGTCATTACAGAATACTCTCCAAAAAACGGTTTAAAAAAATCGTGTAGCTGACCGGGAGCGTCAAACTGTCCCGTTTCGTTAGTAAAAATCTGTCGTAGCGCTTGAGGATGGTTGACAATCACTAAAGGATTTGAATTCCAAGCCGACTTCAGTGCAAATAAATCGGGATATTGCTGATTAACCGTTTCTAGGTAGCGAGGCGGATCGAGTCTCAACTGCAATAGTTGTAGGAGGGAAGAGGTTTTGGGGCCGTTTGGAAGAGTCATTAGCAGGTTTCCTCCGAATAAAACTGTCTAGCCCAGTGGCGGCATTGCATAATCGGTCCATCGCCCTCGCAGAGCAAGGGGTCACTGCGGTAAAGCTTGTTTTCCATAATGGGAATATCCTGTTCGATTAGTGCGATCGTGTCTGCGAGTGTCCTCTTGCAGATGGTACGGGTGACCAAATTGTTGGAAAATTTTCGAATACTGTAAAGAATGTGTACGTCGAGATATTCGCGATCGATTGGCGTCAGCATGAAGATTAGCAGAGTATTCAACTCCAGCGTTGCGTTTACCCAACCACAAATCCCATGCTGTCCCGTGCTATAGGTCGCATACAAACCTAAACCGTAGAAGGTGTAGTCGATTTCGATGTCACCTCGAATCTGAAGTTTTTCTAGCAAGGAGATGTGATACCCTCCCAACATGCGGTTGGTTAATATGAGACCATCTGGTTTCAAGAATGCGTTCTTACACGTGTGAGCGCCATGCAGAGATACAAAGTGTGTCGTATCTACACTGTTCTCCACCATCTCTTGCATGTGAGTGCGGATTTTCCAGGAATGGCGTTGAAAAGGCGTCCAGTTCTCAGCATCCCACTGCGTAAATTCTGGTACCTGCCACGAGGGAGGTTTTCGTTCTGCATGGTAGTACGCGAGAACCAGACCGTTGACTTCTAGAATTGGCCAGGAACGGATCTGTGCTCTAGCGGGAACCTCGTTTGTATAGGGGACGTTTGTACAGCGTCCGCTGTCATTGAAGCACCAACCGTGAAAGGGACAGCGAATCGTTTCACCTTCGACTCTACCGCCATAGCCGAGATGAGCGCCCAGATGGGGACAGTGGGCATCGAATAGATGAGGAGTTCCATCTTCAGTACGAAAGAGGACGAGATCCCTACCGAAGTAGTGCAGTGGCTTGACTTCTCTAGGTAGAAGTTCATCGCTGTAAGCCACTCTAAACCAACCATTGGGGAAAGGTGTGAATGGGAAACGGACGTTCGCAGTTGAAGGTCGAATATCTAAATTAGAAGCGTTCGAGGAAATTTTTACCATGATGCGATCCTGTCTTATAGACTGCAAGCAAGAAATTTAGTAATGCCGCTCCATCAGATAAAAACCAAAGGCACGCAGCATAATCTTTGTCTGGGAGTCCTCAAGCCAAGGCTCGAGATATTGCCAGGCACTTTCCACTATTTCTTTGGCCCGATCGCTGCAAGCTTCTAGAGCGCCACAACGCTCGATTGCGTCAATACAAGCAGAAACGATCGCTGGTTCTTCAGGCTTTGACTGCAGAGTATTCCAAAGCCAGGTTCGATCTGCATAGGATAGCAGCGACATTGCCTTGACAATAGGAAGCGTAACCTTTCCCTGCATGATGTCCTCGCCAAGGGACTTGAGGTTGCGCTCAAACCCCCGTAGATTGAGAATATCGTCGACAATCTGAAAGGCGAGACCAAGGGCTTCTAGGTACTGTCCAAGAGCTTCGATCTGCATCTCACTGCCACCTCCAACGAGACTGCCTGCTCGCGCTGCCGTCCCCGCTGGCGCTGCCGTTTTGAGCCAATAGGTAGCAAGCACCTGACGTTCGAGCGCTGTGGTATCGCCGCTGGCAACGACAGCATCCATCTCAGAAGCTAGGCCGGCCAGATCGAAAGCCTGGCCGGCGTGCGCGGCGCGAAATGTCTTAAAGAAGAGTTCGTAAAGTCGTAGTCTGACATCGGGCGAAAGGTTTGATGATGGGAGTAGAAGTTCGCTCAAAAAATAGCAGGCTGTCCCCGCATTGATTGCCAGCGGCTCGCCATAGAGCAAATGGCAGGTTTTGCCGCCGCGACGAACCGTCGACCGATCCTGCACGTCATCCACAATGAGGGAACCGACGTGGATCAACTCGGGCATACCCAGTAAGTGCATGTATGGACGGAAGTCTCCCCCTACGGCATTGCAACAAGCCATCAGTGCGTAGGAACGCCACGACTTGCCGCCGCGATCGCTGATTTCGCGGATGGGATCGATAATATTGCGTGCGAATCGGCCGGGATCGATGCCATTTAGGAATTCCCGATCTTCACCGTTTGCAACTAGAAAGCGAACCTGTTCGTTATTGGGAATGGCAGGCAGGAGGTTGTGAATTGACTGCTGCACTTCCCGACCGACGGCGGCAAAGAGATCGTCGATACTGTGGATGGTGTTAAAGCCTTTGCGTTCCAGGTAGCCGCGACCGGCAACCGACTGCCCGTTAAAGGTGCCGCGAATCGATATGCATCCTTCCCAGAATGCCGGTGCTGCAATTAATGTGATGAACTCCTGCGCGTCAAAGCAAGCTTCGATCTGTAGCTCCAGGTTTGCCTCTGGAACGCAGAGGTTCCAGTGCGTGGGATAGTCGTTGAAGGTCTGCTGGCTGCGCCAGAGATTGCAAGGCTTGAGAGAAAATTCTGCGTACTGATGGGAATTGCCCTGAGGATCGACGAGGATCGTAAATTTGTCTATAAGTTTATTGGTGTCTTTGTCAAACAGCATAGAGACGAGCAAGTCCGAGCCGCTGTCGAGCTGAATGCTCATCCAATTCCAGGCAGCCCCCGCAACGCTGGTCTCATGTTTATTCTCATCGTGGTAAATACTTCCGAATTCATGGTCGTACCACGCAATACCCTGGGCGATCGCTTGGTTGCTGCCATTTTGCTCGATATAACCGCCGATCTCAAATCTGGGAATGAAGTAGTAGAACGTAGTTAACCGATCGAAGGCAATTGCCCCATCGATACCGTAGCGGATGGGTGGCTTTGTCGGTGTTAACGTCAGTTTGCAAGTAAGATTAGCTTCTGGATCGGAGAGTTTGAGGAAGTAGCTGCCGTCCTCGCGCTTGAGAAATTGCGAGCCGTCGTAGTTCAGTTCCAGGCAATCGCGAGCTACGTAGGCGTCGCCCGCAAACATGCGGTCGGGAGCGGGGATTTTCCCAGCTTCCAACATTTCGCGCAGCGTGCGTTCCATCCACGGATCCTGGAGAATTTTTTCGCCGCGGTCCATCATGCCTAGCACTGTTTGCGGTCCGGAGCGATCGCCAAGCGACACTGTATGGTAGCGACGATTATCCACATCACTTAGCGCCCAAGTGAGCGCGTGGCCGTATTGCGGTGCTTGCGTTACTTCGTCGTAACCGGTAATTTTGCGAAAAAACGATGCAAAGAGTGAGACCGAGCGGCCGTCAGCGGTTGTGAGATGGCTATTGATATACCACCACTCAATTGCAGAATTGTGGGGTAGGTCGTGTACTGCTAGATCGATGGAGCCCTGCTCGGGCCAGTCCTTGGGGATTCGTTTGGATAAATTTGGTAGAGTAGAAACCATATTGATATTGCCCAGTTGAAAGGATATTGAAAATCAGGAGATTGAATTAGCGAATCTCAACGATATAAATCGCTGGAAGTTACTTTACGCCTGGAATGGTCAAAGCTTTGCAAGTCGCACTATTGAAACGGTGGCTTACCTCAAAGAATTAGTTATGCGTACTTCGCGCTCTCAACTTATCCAATAGGCATAAGTTATCGCAAAGGATAGGCGATCGCATCTAATAAATGTCATGATATGACCGTTACATTTGTCATCATTTATTCAGTACTCAGCTTATTTTTGGCATGCTCTATTCTTCATGCGTTCTGCCATCGGGCTGTATAGTCCGCAACCAAAAATTGCTATAACTGTAGAGCTTAGAAAGGTAATCAAAAAATCTATGGCTCGTCGCAGATATACAACGACTACAACTAATAATGCTTCTGGTGGGTTCGGTGCTAGCTCTAGCACAAAACTAGCGATCGCCGGGGCAATCTTTGCGATCGGTGTTGGTGTTGGCGTTGCTCTTTCTACCCTCAACCCCACGCCTGGAACCGTGGATGTCCTCAAACTAGACGATCTAGCTCCCAATCGTGAATTTTGCAATAATTATGGCTCGTCAGCTATGGTGATGAACAGCCGTGTTTATATCACGCTCAACCCCTTTAATGTCTATGTCAGTCAAACTGAACCGATGCCAGGTTGTGTGGTATTGCCAAATAACTGGAATGAACTATTGCGTAGGGGCGCGATCGCGGAAAAAGATATTCGCCTCTGTAAAGATCGCATGAATACGTTTGGTTTTACTGGAGATCTGGAAAAGAAAGCCATAGTTGACTGCGTTTATGAAAGTAGGGATGCACAAACCAAATTCAAAGGAAATCCACAAACACCCACTCCTACACCTACTCCTTAGTGTTCTGTTAAGAATTTTTTTGAAGGTCCGAATCTTGGTATATAACCCTTGTCCTCAAGTAGTTTGAGATATTCAGGCGGCACATGATCTATCAGCCATACACCATTATCCGAGCAGAAAAATATATAACCATCCTGACTCATGGTTGTAGCGGCGATCGCAAAAACAACTGGCTTACCGTGACGCATACCCACAGTTCTCGCAGTCTCAGGATCTGCCGACAGATGAACGTGATGTCGCGACATCTTGTTTAGACCTTTGCGAGTGATCGCCTCAACCGCACCCGTACCGTGATAAAGCAGATCGGGCGGTGTGGAGGGTTCTAGCGCGTAGTATTCATCCTCAGAAGACTCTATAGTCGCAACAAATGACCTGTTATTAGAAGCCGATCAGCACTCATCGAAGGCTTCGATATCAAGTAAATGCCGATATGGCTCGATCATATCTGGTTTACTAAATGCCAACGTACGGAGTATATGCCAGTCTCGCAGGCTCTCAAACGCATTTGAATACTCATCTTCTTCCAAGCGAGTTGCCAATTGAGCTACATCTTCTGCAGTTAGCTTGGAGACATCAACTTCCTGAGCTTCATTTTGGGGTTGCTTAGTACTCATGTCTACCTTAATGTTGCTGTTTAAGCTGGCTGTGAAGTAGGCGGTTTAGAATGGCTCTTCGGGAAAAGCACTCTCAACGGAGAGGGAGGGATTCGAACCCTCGGTACGGAGTTACCTGCCGTACAACAGATTAGCAATCTGCCGCTTTCGACCACTCAGCCACCTCTCCATGTCTTGCGGAATAGTATCTTACCAGATTGTATACGTTTGTTGCTAAAAAAATTAGCTATTTTGCTAGATTACCTGCATGAAAACTCAACGCTCCAATTTACAACGGGTCGTACTACAGCCCCAGCAATGTATCCCGCCACTGCTAGCCTCAGCCAAGATCGAGCTTGCTCCGGCACAACAACATTATCTTGCGCGCGTTTTACGCCTGAAACCTGGAGCAGAGTTTATTGCTCTTAATGGTAAGGGGCAATGGTGGCGAGCTGAGCTATTAGCGGATCTGCAAACAGCTGTAATTGTGGAAGAACTAATTGCCAATACCGAATTGCCAATACCCGTAAAGCTGGCGATCGCGATGCCCAAGGGTAATGGCATGGAGTCGATCGTTCGCACCTGCACCGAGTTAGGGGTGAGCCAGATTGCGCCCCTATGGAGCGATCGCACTGTAGTTAGACCCGGAACCAGCATGGGAACGCAGAAGCTAGAACGGTGGCAGCGTATCGCCCAGGAAGCATCTGAACAATCATTGCGCACCTATGTGCCTGAAATTATCGAGCCACAAGCTTTCAGTAATTGGGTAAGGTCTGATGGTGATCGCCAAGATTATCAACACAAGTTTATCGGCACTACCCAAGGCGATCGGCCCCATTTGCTCTCATCCATGTTAGAAATCTGGTCAGAAATTGGCGGTACGAACTTACGGGCGGGCAGCATACTGGTGGCGATAGGGCCGGAAGGCGGCTGGACTAAATCCGAAGAAGAGATGGCCTTTACCCACGATTTTCAGCCAGTTTCATTTGGCGATCGCATTTTGGCTGCAACCACAGCGCCAGTGGTAGCATTATCAATAGTTAGTGCCGTAATTAGTGCCGTACTGTAGACCCATGCTCGTACATAGCCAGGAACTGCTTAGAATTGGTACTAGAGGAAAATCTCTGCATAACATTACTACTGACGTTGAGTCGGTGGTATCGCAATCGCGAGTACAAACTGGTCTATGCACGGTTTTTGTGATGCATTCCTCTGCCAGCTTGATTATTCAGGAGAATGCCGATCCAGATGTGTTGGCGGACTTAGAAACTTTTTTTTCTAAACTCGTTCCTGAATATGGACTAAATTATCGCCATACTGCTGAAGGGCCAGATGACATGCCCGCACATATCCGCACTGCCCTCACTAAAACTTCTGAAAATATTCCCATTACCAGAGGCAGGCTGGCGCTAGGGATATGGCAGGGTATTTATGTTTGGGAACATCGCGATCGCGGGCGCACCCGTGAGGTAATGGTGCACATTTCTGGTAACTAGATGATACCTCGCATCAAAAAAGCACGCGTTAGACGAACTAGAACAGCTAGCTGGGTAAAATGGCTGCTGCCTGGTCTGTTTGTGAAACGCTGGTTATTTATGAGCGTGTTAGGCATTACTTTGATTGTGCTGGGATTGGCAATTTCGGCGCGGCTAACCCCAGTCTTTTATTTTACAAAGCTCATTGGTTCGCTGATTGACCTTTTTGCGTCGCGATTACCGCGCTATATCAGCGGGCCAATTGCGATTTTGATTGGCTTTGTGCTGTTGTGGCTGGGGCAAAAACGGGCTTTGGGCTCGATCACGCAGGCTTTAATGCCCGATAACGATAAAGAACTAGTTGATGTTTTGCTCGATCATCGCAAGTTAAATAAAGGTCCAAAATTAGTAGTTTTAGGAGGCGGTACAGGCTTGTCAAACCTGCTACGCGGCCTCAAGAAATATAGTGCCAATATCACAGCGATCGTTACAGTTGCAGATGATGGTGGCTCGTCGGGTCGTCTGCGGCGAGAGTATGGCGTTTTACCACCAGGAGATATTCGTAACTGTCTAGCGGCACTGGCTGATGAAGAACAACTCCTGACGGAACTATTTCAATATCGGTTTACCACCGGCGAAGGACTGAGTGGCCATAGCTTTGGCAACCTGTTTATCACCGCCATGAATGACATCACTGGCGATCTCAATCAGGCCATTACCGCCAGTTCTAAGGTTTTAGCGGTGCGCGGTCGCGTTTTGCCAGCAACGTTAGATAACGTAGCATTGTGGGCGGAGCTAGAAGATGGCAGGCGCATAGAAGGCGAATCTAATATCCCTGAAGCTAACGGCAGGATTGCCCAAATTGGGTGCACACCTGCCAATCCGGTGGCACTACCCCAGGCTGTGGCGGATATTGCCGAGGCTGACTGCATCATTATTGGCCCTGGCAGCTTGTATACCAGCATCTGCCCCAATCTACTAGTACCAGGTATTTTAGAGGCGATCAGCAACAGCCATGCTCCCTGCATATATATATGCAACATCATGAGTCAGCCAGGCGAAACAGATGGTTTCACCGTTGCTGACTATGTTCGCGTCTTAGATAAAGTAGCGGGAGGGCGGCTATTTGACGTGGTACTCGTGCAGAAATATCAACCATCGGTAAATTCGCTCCAGCACTATGACAAAGTGGGGGCACACTTTACAGAGTTAGATCGTGATGGACTTGTAGAGCTTAACTGTCCGATTTTACTAGCCAATGTGATGCAAGAGATGCCGGAGGGGGAGGTGCGCCACGATCCAGATCGATTGGCAGGTGTTTTAATGCGCTGGTACAATCGTCAATAGCGAGTTGCATAGTGCGTTATGGTCGAAACAACCTCACTGCCGCAAACTTACAGCCTCAGAGTAAGTACCGATATCTATCAATTGAATGAGGTGCACACATGGTTTTCACAATTTAAGCGCATCCCTCACACAGTTTGGATGCAATGCAACCTCGTATTAACGGAAGGATTTACCAATGTTATCCGTCATGCGCACGAGCTATTGCCAAAAGATACGCCGATTGATATTGAAGTTACACTGTTAGAAGGAGCATTAGAGCTACGCATTTGGGATTTCGGCCAGCCTTTCGATCTCAAAGCTGAATTAGATCGATTATCTCAACAGACGTTCAATCCTCTCGATATTGATAGTATTCCAACAGGGGGTAGGGGTTTAGCGATCGCAAATACAGTATCCGACTATTTCACCTACGATCGCACAACTGATGGCCGCAATTGTTTTTTGATTCGCAAAAATTATTAATACGTAAGATTCCTATCTTACAGAGATACTTTCACACCATTAATCGGCAACTCACCTTCGGATAGTTGTTGCGCAAAGTCTGGAATAAATCGCCGCATATTACTTTCGTAGGCAAGCGGCCATAGAATTTGGAGCCTTTTTCTTGCTTTCTCGTTGATATATACTTCTCCTGATTTCTCAATCAGCAACATGGCAACGTGGCCGCGATTTTCTGTCATCGTAAATATGTAATCATCTTTGTCTGCTGCCATAGAAGCTTTCAAGTCATCGACAACTTCTGCTAATTCGTGCTCATAGAGGGCATATTCCATTTTCCCTTCTTCTAGCAAAGCTTGTTTTAGTAGTTTGGCAATCTTTTTGGCAGTCATGGTTAAACGGGGTGATATTTGCTAAAGGGATGATTTGCTTGAACGAGTCAGTTTTTTGCCTGGAGAGTCAATTCCTTAATTTGTTTAATCTCTTCCCAGTCGATCACAGCAACCCATAACTTTTCCTCTTCAGAATATTGAACTACTCCATCTACTTCCAAATCTTCACTGTATAACGTAAACAATTGACCTTCTTGTAATTCGATATGCTGATGCGCTAAGTCTTCAATCGTGCCAATACAGTTAAGGCGCAATCTTCCATGAGCATCAGCATTATGGAAATCTGTAAAGACCTTAGGTGTATGCATTTAGTAACTGCGCTTTACCAGAAATTATAGTCGATCAAGACAAGTGTTAGCCAACCGCTTACTCTCTCTACCTCTGCATGGCAATATATTCCTAACTCCAACTCAAATTCCTATGCAGAATTTCACTTCCTCCCCCCTGTTTGTCCTGGCTTCTGCTTCGCCAGCGCGGCGATCGCTCTTACAAAATGCTGGCTTTGCCCCAGTCATCCATGTGAGCAATTTTGACGAAGCCCAAATTCAGATGGACGATCCTGCTCAACTGGTGCAGGCGTTGGCACAGGGGAAAGCAGATGCTGTCGCTAAGGAGTTTATGGGGCAACATGCCTTAGTGATCGGTTGTGACTCCGTGATGTGGATGGATGGTGAGATTTATGGCAAACCCGGCAGTCGGGAAAAGGCGATCTCCATGTGGTCAAAAATGCGCGGTAGAAGCGGCAAACTGTTTACAGGACATTGCCTAGTTGACGTCCAAAAACAGCGATCGCTTACCTATGCCGCGATCACAGTCGTGCATTTTGTTAATGCCAATGATGCCGAAATTACCAGCTACATCGATACGGGCGAACCGCTGTACTGTGCTGGATGCTTTACCTTGGAGGGCTTGGGTGGTTTGTTAATTGAAAAGCTGGAAGGCTGCCATACGAATGTTTTAGGTCTCAGCTTACCCCTGCTGCGACAAATGATTGGGGCGCTAGGCTATGCGATCGCCTTTAGCCCAGATCGCAAAGCTATAATTACATCAAATTAGCCCGATCTACCTTGACGGCTATTACTACCAGCAAAACCCACAAACAGGCAAAATGCCTGTGATAATCTAGCAGTAACCAGCTTCACCAATTGTTAACCTATGAATCAATCCTACAGATCTGAACTTCAGGCTGTACAAGCAGGCTATTCCGCCGAAGGGGGCTATCGCACCTACCCTCCGGACTTGCAATCCTTATTGCTCAAGGAGCGCATCGTCTACATCGGCATGCCTTTAGTTGCAGCCGTTACGGAACTGGTTGTCGCTGAGTTACTGTATCTCCAGTACGACGATCCTGAAAAGCCCATATTCATATACATCAACTCCACAGGCACGACACGGGAAGATGGTGAACCTGTCGGCTACGAAACCGAAGCATTCGCGATCTGCGATACCTTACGCTACATCAAGCCACCAATTCATACGATCTGTATTGGTAATGCTGTGGGTGCAGCTGCAGTTTTGCTTTCATCTGGTACTAAAGGTTTCCGCGCTAGCCTACCCAATGCCACGATCGTTCTGAGGCAGCCCAAGAGTTATGCCCGTGGACAAGCCACAGATATCCAAATTCAGGCGAAAGAAGTAGTGGATAACCGTGACACCATGCGGAAAATTCTCTCACGCAACACAGGGCAATCTATCGATAAGTTAGCGAAAGACATGGATCGTCTTTTCTACATGACGCCTGAAGATGCCAAAGAATATGGCCTGATTGACAGAGTACTGGAAAGCCGCAAAGACTTACCCAAAGCTATTCCCGCCGTTGTTTAAGGTACAGAAATAGCTGTCAACTACCCATTGCAAAATTAACTGATAATTAACAGAGAAAACTATGCCAATTGGAGTACCTAGAGTTCCCTATAGGATGCCAGGATCGCAGTTTACTGACTGGATCAGCATCTACGATCGCCTTTACCGCGAACGCATTATCTTTTTGGGTAGAGAAGTCGATGACGAAATTGCCAACCAAATCGTGGCCGTCATGCTTTATCTTGACTCAGAAGACCCTGGCAAAGATATTCGCCTTTATATCAATTCACCTGGTGGCTCTGTCACAGCGGGTATGGCGATCTTTGATACGATGCAACACATCAAGTCTGATGTGGCGACAATCTGCGTCGGTCTAGCTGCATCCATGGGCTCATTCCTGCTCATGGCAGGTACCAAAGGCAAGCGTTATGCCCTGCCACATTCACGCATTATGATCCACCAAGTTATGGGTGGTACTAGAGGTCAGGCTACAGATATTGCGATCGAAGCAAAGGAAATCCAACGAGTAAAACACATGCTCAATCGAGAGTATGCTAATCGCACGGGTCAACCGATGGAAAAGATCGAGCGCGACATGGATCGAGACTACTTTATGTCGGCTGAAGAATCCAAAGAATATGGTCTGATCGATCGCGTGGTGGAAGAGCGTCCAGATTAAACAAACCAATCACAGGAATAAATGAATCGCTGTAGGGGCTGACCTATGTGTCTGCCCCCTTTGTTTGGATTAGGTTTGCCCCTAACGCAATATCTACACGATATAACCAATATCCGCTAGCGCAGCGATATCAACGGACGTGGCAAAGTTACGTACCCCAGTCCCAGATGCCGCCAGCATGAGTGGCTCAACCCCATCAATCCGGTAGCCGACTTCGATATGACCTAAGTCCGGTGCAGGTTCTAAAGGTATGGGATTACCACCATTTGCTGCTTTAGCGCGATCGCCGTTAAAGTTAGAGCCAGAAACCAGGTTATCAAAAGCCTTTGCTGTGCCAAACCCAAGCACATGCTCAAGTTCATGTAGAGCGACAGAGTAGAAATCAAAGGCATCACTGGGGATATCATCAGCCGTATTCAAGGTTTGATCGAAGAACCAGTTAGTGCTGGCATCAAATCCTACTGCACCGATCCAGGGCTCGAAATTGCCGCCAGTATAGCGTGATTCATTCGTGAAGAATCCAGATGGGCCTCCCTGGGCAAGGGTATTGCCCCCAAATTCTCTAGATCCAACAAAGACAAGTAGATCGTCTATGGGTGTATCCGTCACGAATGTGTCGCTGACATCGGTTTGGGGATTATTTACAAAGGGTGTACTTGTGCCAACTGGAATATCAGGAAATTCATCCTTGATAATGCCTTCCCAAGTATTGGCTGCTGCCTCTAGTACTGCCCGCCGCTGCGGATCGCGAAAAAAGCCATTGGTATCGTAGCGATAATCAAAGCGAATATCAAAGTTCCGAGTTTCCTGAGCCCCAGGCGTTACAGCCGATGCAGAGCTAGAAATCGAGCTAAAACGACTTAGATCGATCGCAGCGGCACTAACACCGCTCAGAGTGGCTAATACCTGCCCCGTCAAACGATCCTGAATAATTGTGTTGGTAGTGCCATTATTCGAGACCTCTACAATGCTAATGTCCTGAGTTGTTAACCCATCAGCCAGACCAATCGCGTCATCGCTGCGAAAATCTGTAATTGTATCCCCATTGCGATCGCTGCTGAGTACAAATAGATCGCTACCATCGCCACCAGAGAGAGTATCCGCCCCGCGATCGCCCCAGAGCGTGTCATTGCCAACACCACCAAACAGCAAATCGTTACCCTGAGCGCCACGTAGCAAGTTATGCCCTCGACCACCATAAATCGTATCGTCGCCCTGGCCACCATTGAGCGTATCAGCCCCTTGATTACCATTTATGGAGTCATTACCAGCAAATCCACTGCCAGGTAGGGCCGCGATCTCATCGCGCTCTTGCGTGCCATTGATGGTATCGCTACTGGATGTGCCGTTAATCAATGCCATAACTTAAAGATTGATTCCTAGATTTGCACCATATCTGAATATTCGGTTAGCAGCTCATCATAGGTGAGGCTATCCGTTTCTGCCTGTGGACTCCACAACAACTCAAATATCAATAAATGGCTGGGGGGAATTGCGGCGATCGCCTCAAGTGCTGCTTGGAGCTCCGCATGCGATCTAATCTGACCAAATAAGGGCTTATCGTGTTCCGTACCGATTAGGAGAGTAACGACAATATATGCGGCGGGCTCTTTTTCAGGATCGGTGACGATCGGCTTTTGCTTGCGGTTGACACCGCGCACATTTACCAGGGTCTCAGCACTAAATTTACTTCGCTCAGTTACCGAAATTTGATTGAAAATTTGCTCCGCTGCCTCGGTTTTAACTGCCTGCGAGCTAGCCAGAGCATGCGTCCAGTTTTCAGGAGTCCGCAGTAATGCCACTACCGACTCTTGCATGAGCCAGTGCAAACCCTCGGGTGTTTCTGTATCAACTTCCAGGCTGATTTCGGATAACCGCGCCTGGATTTCACGGGCTTGGGCGAGCATCGCTACTTGTAACTTGCTGACAGTTACGGTGTCATTCCCTAATTCAGTTTGGCCGGAACTACCGCTAGCAGCACGTTTGATCAAGTAAAAAATGCCCCAGCCTATGCCACCAAAAATAATTAGTATTACCAGCAACGCCAATATTCCCATAAAGACATTGCCATCGGACGAGCTAGAACTAGAGGTAAAGCCGTTGCCAGTATTTGGCCGTGACTGGCCATTATTGATAATTACGGGGGCAACTACTGTATTACCGCCGCGATCGCGATTATTGTCGTAGTTGGAATTATTGGGACGCGAGTAAGTTGGCTCAGATCGGCTAGGGCTAGTCGAACGCGATGGTGATGATGGTGACGATCGCCGAAAAGACCCGCCGCCCGTCCTCCCACCACTGCTTTTGGCATGGGCGGAGCGATCGGCATTGAGCAACTGACCAAGTTGACTCTGTTGACCATATTGACTAGGGGACGAGCTTAAATTCACCGCATTAATGACAGTGAATGTTATCAGTGTGCTGAGGAGATAGCGAAACTTTGTCTTGCGCATGATTAGAGGTTAAACTAGACTTCGTAGATTTTCAGTTGAAGCTTGTGGTAGAACCAATTCTGGTAGGAATCTGTCTCGGTCTTATTTTTATTACGCTTGCGGGGCTGTTCTTTGCAGCCTATCAGCAATATCAACGCGATCCAATGTAAGTTTAAAATCCTTATTTTTCATTATTTTCATAATTAATACCCCTCCCTATGCTAACCAATTAGTTATAGCCGAGGGGTACTTTTTTCGCAGCGATCGCGATCACGGCGAAATACTAAAGCAACCCCGCAATACCAAATTAAACAGATAGCACATCAAGAATACTGTGAAGAAGCTATACCAATTATTTATCAATTAACTGCAAACTCATCATATTGCCGCATGAAGGGTGAGTGATAAGCCAAGACAATATCTTCTCTAGGAATTCCTCGTTCCACTAGCTCATTAGCAACACCAACTTCTGTCCCATCATACTGAATCCAGATTTTGCCGCCTTCCAAATCTATATGGATAAGTGCGCCATAGACTCGACTTTCTTTAAGCCAACCAGTGCGGAGTAGCTGATAGCGATCGCGCTCTAGGTCGAGTACTAGCTTCATTTGGATCTCACCATAGGCAGGTTTAATCTGGCTATGGTCGGTCAGAATCTCTTGCACAATTTTTCGATACTGCTCTAGTTTATCCATTGAATACCACCAGTTTTGATATTGTAAATAACCAGAAGAATTTTTTGTTCTCGGACAATTTCTTCAACAAATCTAAGTCTAAAGAATTGATCGTAGGTTTGACTGGGAACAGCTAGGTATAGCTTTCGATCGGGCTCTTGAGTACGAAGAGCATAACGATAATTAAAGTATTGTCCGACAGCGGTATGAAATTCAGAAATAGCAGATGGTTTGGTAAAACTTTTCACCTCAACAGCGATCTTTTCAGCATTTCGTTCAGCAGCGAGTAGACGTTCAGCACCCAGGTCAATTTGCATTTGCACATCACCATAATCCACAGGAAAGGGATCGTGAGTGATCTGCCATCCTTCGACAATCAGAGCTTCTTTGACAAAATTATGAAATAGATCTTTTGCCATCACTCACCCTCCCAGGATCACGTCCAATCGAAAGTGCATAGTGGTTTATTCACCGTGATTTTCGTCGGCAATTTGCAGGCGAATCGTGCGCCCTGACTCGTCACTACCTAGCTGTACCTCTACAGTATCGCCTGACAAACATTCAAGACTACTTAAAAGCGATCGCAAATGTGGTGTGCTAGCACCGCTATCGATATACAAGCGTTCGGTTAAGCCATTCAGTCTTTTCCAGGTCGCATATAGCTTAGCGATCGTTTGCTCCATTTGCGATGCCTGATTGACTAGATCGGCAATGGATTTAGAGCAACCAATACGGACGGCTTCTTCTAGGGCAGCTTCTAGATTGACAGAGCTGCGGCTGAGTGCTTGGACTTGGGTTGTATTGGTTAAATATCTGGCAAGATTTCGAGCTTCGGCGGTTACCTGTTTGACAGTATCGACATCGGGTGTTTCCCTAATCGACTCTTGGAGCGCAGTTTGGTGAAAATCTGGTAGCTTTGCCATCTCGCGCACTAGAGGTGCCAGGTAGCGGGTGGGAATAGCACTATTAGCTGCTTGCTCTTTAACTTCGGCGGGTATGAGGTCAGAGGTCATTGCCGTCCACTCATCGGTGAGTTGACGCACCTCTCGCCGCGTGATCTGTTCGCCATTACGGGCAGCTTCACCGATTAACTCCTGTACTTCTGGTGCAGCCTGGGCAGTGGCAATAAACGCACGCTTACTAAAGCGATCTACCGAGTCAGCATCCAGGTGACCATTCTCCAGCAGCGTATCGGCACTATCGGCTAAGGCAATCCATGCATAGGCCTGGCTCTTACTGATTTCACGATCGTTCAACCAGTTCAGAAACCCCGTACTCTGTTCGCTATTGCCGAACTTTTCGCGATCGCGCACCGCCCGCAAAATTCTGCCCCGCCAAATATCTGTTTGCAAATCGAAGCGATCGCATACTTGCCATACCGTATCCACCTGATGCGCGAAATCCATTTCAGAGATTTGCTCATCTTGAGGATCGGGTAGTTGAAAATTCAGATTTTCTGGATTGTTGCCTAGACCACTAGCTTGTGCACCATTGGTTTGAGGTTTAATTTCGAGTTCGTTCAGCACCTAAATTCGACCATAATTTAACTTGAATGTGCGCACAGAAGGTGCTTTAACTTAAGCAGTAGCTTTACCCTTTTGGGTTGACACCACTGAATTATCGGAATCTCTTACAAATTCCTTAAAAGGAGTATGCCATACAAAAAGATTAGGTAACACAAAGCCAATACCAACAAATGTAGGGATGGTATATGGATAAGGATACGGCTGATCGCTGGCTTCTTCGCCACCAATACGCAGACTAAAGCCACCTATCCAAAAGAAAAAACCAGGATAGCAAGCATCAAGACTGTAAGCTAAAGCTTTGCGATCAATTTTGGAAAAACTTGCTTTCATAATTTAGATGCCTTGAATCTACAGATAGCTTAGCAAATTTGAAAACTCATTCAAAAATCATCAATGACGCTTGACAAATATGCTATTAAAGGAATTCCTCCTTTTCGCACCAAAACATGTTCAGTGCTGATCTTTGAGAAGCTGATGAGTCAAGCAGGTTACCAGCAAAGTGGATCGGGGCAGGGCAAAGGTGGCAGGTTGAAAATTTGGTGGACTCACCCAACGCATGGGCTAGTGGAAGCAATTTACACAGGTGATAGGCAGACTGTTATCACAGCATACCCAACGTTTCCATAGCTAGATCGACTCATTAACTTGCTTTTTACAAATTGCTCTGGCTAAGCGTGTAATCTGCGATGCAACATACTCTTAATTGGCTTACCTGCAATTAAATGTTGCTCGACCAAAATATTCACCTGGTTGGGTTTGACGTGCCAGTAGTACATATTCTCTGGTGTCACCAATACCATTGGCCCGGAACCGCATAGCCCCAGGCAGCCGCAGGCAGTTACCTCAACAGATGCAGGTGCAGCACATTGCAACTCGGCCAAAATTCGTGCCGAGCCATCTTTACGACAGGTACGATATTGACAGACAAATACCTGGCGCGGTGCCTGGTTGTCTATGCTTGAGGGATCGATCAAAGTCTGACTTGTTCAAAACTAAGGTGTCTTGTCTAACGCTTATAGATGCTGCATACGTGATATATCTATCTAAAGTAGCAAATTTGCTTGTTAAAATAATCAATAAACATTTAGCTTTTGGAAAATAAGTATGGATTTTCTTAGCGGTATCACAGATACATTTTTGGCAATTAACTTTAAACTGATATTTCAACTGATCTGCTTGGCCTTGGTCGTCCTGTCTGGCCCCGTGGTGATTTTCCTACTAGCCGCTAGAGGCGGTGATATGTAGGCTTTGGTTAATTTGCTTAACCGCATCACCCACAAATTCTGAAAGAAATTCAGCACTCTGCGCCTTGCGAAAGTTATTTTGGCATAGCTGGCGTAGGGTGCTAATTGTTTTTGATAAGTCTAGATGATTTGAGTTGGGTTCCAAGGTCTCCAGGTAATCCAGAAAGCTGAGGCCGCCGATGCGGGTCAGATAGGCTGCACTAAGCGCTTGTACAGAGCCACCGATCGCATAGGTAATGGCATTAGTTTTGAGGCAAGAGGCGATCGCCACCGTGACAATTTCTACACCACCGAGTTGCAAGAGTGACTGGGCGATAATTCCTGCTGTTTTTTGTGCTTGTTTGATGCTAAATGACCGATCGTAAAGGCGGCCAAGCTCAAGCAACATTTGGGTGTTAATTGCCGTGTTGGCGACTAAATCTAATCCAGGTAAAGGATTCGCAAATACTGTTGTAGCAGCGATCGCCTGGCAACGGATCATAATTTTCTCAGCCTCATCGTGGCGCAGTTGCCGCAAAGTAGCTTTGGTTTCTTGCTGTAGAGCCTGAATTTGTTGATGGGTATTGGCAATCAACAGTTCTTCCCATTCTCCTGATAAGATTTCCTCAATCCGCTGCTTTAGTGAAGCGATATCCGGTGCAACTGGTTCTAGCCATTCTTTGGCCAAATGGGGGGTGGCATCATTATATTGCCTGACTTTGATTGGAGCGGGCTGGGCTGCGATCGCCACAATATCTTGCGGTAAAACCAAACCCTGAGTGCGCTCTTGCAGTTTAGCTAAGATCGATTCGCGATCAGTGGGTAAGTAGCAGTCGGTTTTGTTAAAGGCTAAAATCGTGCGTTTACCACTTCTGCATATATTAGCTAGAGCATCGTACTCAGTGGCGGTGAGATCGCTACAAGTTAAGAATATTAATAGGTCTGCCGTTCGCGCCACATGCAACGCTGCCGCTTCGCGCACTTGACCAGATTCTCCTCTCTCCTGGATGCCAGGTGTATCGATTAGTAAAATCTGTCTACTCAGCTTGGCTTGAGCGTTGGACTTATGTGCTCCCCCCTGCTCACTTGTGCGATCGCTGTAGTTATATGACTGACTGACCTGGGTTGTGCCAATTGTCACAGCCGTTCGATCAACAGTACGTCCTAACAGAGCATTGATGGCGGCAGTTTTCCCAGCCGAACCAATGCCAAATAGAGCAATCCGAAATTGATTTTTAGTCAGGTTGCTAGCAATCTGCTCCGCTTGCTGCTCCAGTACCTTTCGGCTTGAGACATCGTTAATCTGCACGATTAATTGCTTAGCCTTTTGCAGATCCCGTTGCAGGCTGTGGCGATCAATCGGGCTGGGCACATCGCTGCGATCGCTCGTCTGAGTCAACTGCCTATTGTTTATAAGTACAAAACCACTGCATACAATTGCGGCACCACAAATTACCTGCCAATCGCTCAGCAAATTAGTCAGTAGATTGCCTACTAGTGCTAGAGCAGCCATCAAAAATATCAAATACAATCCAGGATGCCGCCAAGTGCGAGAGTTCATCATCACCGACACAAATTAAACACACATAAGATTTTATATGCGTACATGGGGTTATAGCGAGAAATCTAGGATTTCATCCGGTAAGAGAACCTCAATTTGCTAGAATTTCTCCAAACGTATATTGAATTTGATCGCGAAGCCATGAACGCAAAAGATGAAGTGCCGAATAGTCCTGAAGTTCAGGATGGGAAGGAGCCGCTGCCAGCTTCAAACTCACCTACAGCTGCCCCAGTGACTGCATCTGAGCCTGCATCTGCACCACCTGAGGCAGAAAATGCACCAGCAGCAGAGGTAATCGTTCAAGCCACTGATACAGCAAATACGGAAAACGTTGCCGCTGCAACCTCATCATCTACAGCATCTGAAGCTTCAGCTTCAACACCGACTGAGCCATCAACTCCTGCTTCGGAGCAGATCGCGCAACAGGTTAAAGATTTTGCAGCTAAGTTAATCCAGCAAATGCAATCCAGCTTTAGCGTGGAGCAAAAATCCGCTGTAATAGTTGCTGTACTCGTCATCGTAGCGATTCCAGTAATTATCCTAGCGAACAAAGTTCTCAACGTCATCGATGGCATTCCTTTGCTTGAGCCAATCCTGGAATTGGTAGGCCTTGTGTATACATTCTGGTTTGTTTATCGTTACCTCATATTCGCCCAGAGTCGCAAGGAGTTAATTGACAATATTACGGGGATTAAAGCAAAAATTATGGGTGACGAAAAGTCCACCTAGGTTCTCTGAAAATCAATCTGAGAATAATCTGTAAGTGAGGATGTGGCAAACTCGTGTGGCACATCCTCACTTTTTAGCGGCCTAAAGCATGAAGGGCATTGATCTCAGCCGCACATTTTTCTGTTAGTGCTTCTAAGGTAGCGCGATCGCTATTTACTGGCGGTGGAATCGGCTGTCCGATCCTGATCGTAACCGGATAAAAACGCGGGAACTTAGCCCCCTTGGGCAAAATTGCTTGAGTTCCCCATACGCTCACGGGTAAAAGTGGTGTATTGGTCTTAGCTGCAATCAAAGCTGCACCTAGTTTAGGCTCGGTAATACGACCATCAGGGGTACGCGTGCCCTGCAAAAATACCCCTGTTGCCCAACCATTCTCTAAAGAGGCGATCGCAGCCCGGATCGCAGCGCGATCGCCAGCTCCCCGCTTGACGGGGTAAGCTCCATATAGACTAATTGCTTGACCGAGGATGGGGATACGGAATAATTCCTCCTTAGCCATAAATGCTACGGGTCGCCCCACACAGTTAGAAACGATGGGTGGGTCGAAATCACTGGCATGGTTACTGGCGACAATAATGGCTCCACTTTTGGGTACGTTTTCCGCACCGTAGATGCGACTGCGAAAGCACAGATGCAGCAAGGGGCTGACCACCGACCACTTAAACATTTGATATAGCAGCAGGCTTATTTTTGGTTCGCGATCTCTGCTCATACCCAACAGTATTAAAACAGTACTTAAAAGGTTCTCCAGTTAAGCATACAATCCTCGTGGCACATGAAAGTATTGACACTGCTTACCATTGCCCCTTAATGTGAAACTGTTAATAATCATTATTAACTTCCCTGGGGGATTAGCTCAGTTGGTAGAGCGCTGCAATCGCACTGCAGAGGTCAGGGATTCGAGTTCCCTATCCTCCATTCATAGAAGCCTTCTATTGAATAATATAGACACTATCTGGGTAACACACCAAGACCAATCCTTAAAGTCATTACACCCGAGATCTCTTCAAAAGAGTACCCCCTACGGAAGCTTTGCAAGCAATACTCCTAAAACGCTGAACAGTTTATATAGCTTCACAAAGTTCTACCCACTGGGCAACGCTCAAATCCTCGGCGCGTACCTGCGGATTTATTTCTATCTGCTCTAGTAAAGTAACTAAGCGATCGCGTTCAATCGCATTTCCCAAATTATTCCGCAGCATTTTGCGACGGGTAGCAAATCCCATATTAATAATAGATTCTAATAACTTGGGATTGCTCACGGCCTTCACAGGCGATCGCGGGAAGATACACACCACCGCAGAGTTAACCTTGGGAGGTGGGAAAAATGCCTGGGCTGGCACATCACAAATAAACTGACACTCCGCCAAATATTGCACCCGCACGCTCATCGCGCCATAGGCTTTATGACCAGCTTTAGCCACGAGGCGATCGGCGATTTCCTTTTGCACCAGCAACACGATGCGCTCAAACTGGTTAACTGGTGAGGCGATTGTACCTAATAATTTTTCGAGAATTGGCCCTGTAATATTGTAGGGAATGTTCGCTACGACTTTAGTCGGTGACTCTGGCAGCGGGATTTCGAGAATACTGGACTCAATTAGCTCGAAATTCTCCTGGGTAAATTTGCGCCGTAGTTGCACGCATAGATCGCGATCAATTTCTACAGCAATTAGCGATCTCACCTGTGGTAACAGCAGTTTGGTAAGATTACCTGTGCCAGGGCCAATCTCCAGCACACAGTCCTCTAATTGCAACTGCGCTGCTTTCAAGATTTTTGCCAGGACTTTTTCACTTCTCAGCCAATGCTGACCGAACTGCTTACGAGGACGATTCATCTTACAAATTGCTAAGCTAACACAATTCAGCAGGTTAGCATGCTCTGCGCAGAAGTTTGGGATCTAAGAAATAGAAATTCCTGGAAGTAGCAATGTGAAACACGAATTGCTTGGAATCACTTGAATCATGTCAACTTTGCTGATGGGGGGCTGTACCGCTTACGATGGAAATGTCGCGACTCATGAGATAAAGTTATTCGTTATATCGCTAAAATAATTCTATGCAAAAGAGAGAACTAAAATTTCAGCTATGGGGATGGGCTTTATTTATCATATCCGCAGCTTTTTTCGTCGCATCAAGCGTTAGATCGGGAGACTTACTTGCTCTCTTAGGGAGTTTGTTCTTTCTGGTTTCCTGTTTTGTGTTTTTGATTCCCTTAGTTATGAGGCAAAAGTAAAATATTCTAGATTAGAACAATTGCCATTCATGCGATCGCAGCATTTTTAACTGTGCGAGGCGATGGGTAAAATAACTATCATCTAATCTACTATAGCTATGGAGCATAGTGGTATTCAGACTAATTGCCCAATTCCAGATGTGAGCAGTTTGGGTAAAGGCTTGTAAGGAGTCCAACTCACGCTTGGTAATTGCCAGTACTGATTGATATCCACTCAAAAAAGCTTCTCTCACATTGTGTCCAATGCCAGTGCGCATGGCAACCTGTAAGAACTTGCCAAGCTCAAAGGCTCGCCAACCATAACCACATTGATCGAAGTCGAACAATGTTACCTTGTCATCACTGGTGAAGTGGGCATTGCCACTGTGTGGATCGCCCCAACAAATACCCCAATAAGGCGGTTCCTGGGGAAATTCTTGCAGTTGTTGTTTGAGCTGATCGATCGCCTCTCGCATGAAAGCCAGATCGTCAGCTCGATGCTCTAAAAATGGGGTGATCGCCGCCAGCGAATCGTCAAGTAAGTATTCTAACGTAAGCGGTTGCCGGTAGTTGTAGGAGTGAAAGTCCATTCCTGCACGATGGATCTTGGCAACAGTTTCACCTAACTTTTGACTCTGGGCTGGATTGAGATCGCCTAGTGCTACTTTACCTGGTGCATAGGTGAATAATGCGGCATAGCGATGTCCTTCTGGTGCGTTGAGTTCGATGGATAATCGTCCGTGCTTGGTTCTTAGTGGGTATGATACTGGGAGCTGTCGCTGTCGCAGAAAATCAAGCAATTCTAATTCAAAATCGATATCTGAGCAGGATCGCCAGTGGCAATGGGAAACTCGAAGAATGTAGCGCTGTGTTCGCGTTTCCACAATATAAACATCGCTCAGACCTCGGTTCCAAAACTGGCAACTGATTGCTTCACCAATCTCATAATATGGAAGTACTCTCGCAACTAATGCCTCACTGGAGAGAGTTGAGTAGATAGTTGGGAAACTATCTTCTTGCTGCTGCATCAGAGATTGACCATTAAAGCTTGTCTGCACAACACTTGTCCGCACTACAATTGCTACTCCTTGGCACGCTTCTACCTATCAAACACATTGCGATCTCATTTAGAATTTGCACAAAGTCAGGATATTAGTACTTTAATAAAAATAATTGGAAATGGCAGGGAATTATGATGTCTTTGATACAAAAAAACAATCAAGTTCTTGTTGGTTTTTTGCTTCTTGCCCCTGGAATAGCTTAATTGCGTGTCATGACATGAAGCCTTTGTGGTGGCTGTCGATCCGCCAAGTAAACTTAAAGATTACAGGGCTTTCGGCCATACTGGTAAAATGAAAAGTGAATAGCCTTACGATCTGCGTAAAATAAAACTTTAAGAAAAGATTAATATGTCCAACTATCGCACTGCTCCAGACCTTAAACCATCGGATTACATTATTTTGGGTATTGCCACTTGCTTTATTAAGGCTGATGGTGAGGTTCTGCAAGTCAAAGTAGCAGAGCCAATTCCTTCCGCTGCTTTAGAGGCTATCCTCAAGCAGGTACCGACCTCCTACGAGCTTGCTTATGCCACGGATCTGGGGCAAATTTTAGATGGTGATGGCAATGCACAGTTGCCAAGTAGTATTTTTCCTGAAGGGGTACAAGTTTGTAGTGAGTTTTTTGAGCGGGCGATCGCGGCAGCACGCACTTATAAATCTCGCCCTGAAGCCCAAAAACATATTTCTGTGGGGCAAACCTACACCAACTTTAACTTCTCGCTGGAGAAAAAGCGGGTACTTAATCCCGATCGCGTCGTGCGTGAAGAGGACAATATCAAACAGCACTCACACACACATAAAGTACTGTAGTTGTCATAATTACAAGAGAAAGTATAGCCAGTTGAAGTTGTTGAAGTGATTTGTGAGAGTGCTTGCTATACCTTTCACCACAGGCGTTACCGAACAAGGGCTAAGTTTCTTTATGAGCTTAAAATCCGAGCGTTTGACTATTTCCTATGTCCTTTGGGCGCTTTGCTTCATGGGACTATGTGGGCTACACCGTTTATATAATGGCAAGACTATTACGGGCTTAATTTGGCTATTTACCTTTGGCTTTTTCGGGTTGGGTCAGTTTCTAGACTTGTTTTTTCTGCCAGGGATTGTAAGAGATTACGAACGGAAGTTGTTGGCTGAGCATCCGCAGCAACCAGTAATTCCGCCAGAACAATCGCCAAAACTAACGCAAGCACAACTGATGGTGAAATTGACTCAGGCAGCGCAAACTCGGGGTGGCAAGCTATCTGTCACTCAAGGAGTGATCGCAGTTGGGGTGGAATTTGCGGAAGTTGAAGCTGCACTGAGGCAGATGGTGAAGTCTAGCTATGTCAGTGTCGATAACGATCCAGCAACTGGGGTTGTCACCTATTATTTCCATGAGTTATAACAGCGCGCAAGATTTAGAGTGGATGCATCGCTGTCTAGAACTGGCTAAACAGGCTAAAGGTCGCACGGCACCGAACCCAATGGTAGGTTGCGTCATTGTCAAAGACGGCAAATTAATCGGTGAAGGATTTCATCCTGGCGCAGGTCAGCCCCATGCGGAAGTATTTGCGATCGCAGGGGCTCAAAAGCATGGAGGCATAGATGCTACGCAGGGTGCAACGTTGTATGTCAGCCTGGAGCCGTGCAATCATTTTGGCCGCACGCCTCCCTGTACGGAAGCAATTATCAAGGCTGGGATTATTCATGTCGTAGTGGGGATGGTCGATCCCGATCCACGCGTATCTGGCAGTGGTTGCGATCGCCTGCGTCAAGCAGGAATTAGCGTGACCGTGGGCGTAGCTGAGGCCCTATGTCAGGAACTGAATGAAGCCTTTATTTATCGCGTTACACATCAGAAGCCATTTGGCATTCTCAAATATGCGATGACGCTGGATGGCAAGATTGCGACTGCGACTGGACATAGTTATTGGATAACATCGGAGGCGGCACGCCGCGAAGTGCACGATTTGAGAGCAGGTTGTGATGCGATTGTCACTGGTGGGAATACGGTGCGCCACGATAACCCTCATCTCACTACCCACGGAATCACTGAGCATTCACCCCTGAGAGTCGTAATGTCTCGCAGTCTGGATTTGCCGACTGAAGCTAATCTGTGGCAGGTTAGCGATATCCAACGCACCTTGGTGATTACTCAAGATGATCGCAATCGAAACGTAGCAGATAAGTTGCGTGATCGCGGTGTGGAAGTGCTAGTCTTAACTGAACTATCACCAGATCGTGTGATGGCAGAATTAGGCGATCGCGGTTGTAATGCGGTGCTATGGGAATGCGGTGGTGTATTAGCTGCCAGCGCGATCGCAGCGGGCACTATCCAAAAAGTATATGCTTTCATCGCTCCCAAACTGATTGGTGGATTTGATGCTCCTAGCCCGGTGGGAACGCTTGGTAATACTGAGATGACCCAGGCATTACGCCTCCAACGGACAAAAATCATGCCCATTGGAGAAGATTTGCTGGTGATGGGATACCTGGACATTTGCTTGCCATCCCTATAGCGAGAGGATCTATGGCGCAAAGGAGGCTTGTGATTATCTGCACGGGGGTTGGAGTTGCTATCAAATGATCGCCCTTTCCTATCTCAAAACCACATCGCGATCGCCCCTCCCAAAGAAAGAAGCGATCGCTAAATTTTCCTGAATGGTAATAATGCGATCGCTCTTTAACTCACACACAAGAAAGCGATCGCCTTCCCATCTCAACTAATAGAAAAGCGATCGCAATTGGTTAATAATTTGGGGTGTTAATGCAGTTACTTGCTACCTAGCCACAGAATAGCTAGAGCAATGGTTGCGGGTAAGGTTTGGGCTAACTGAGGTGGACCCCAAAAACTGGACAGGGGGTTAAGCTCTGAACCACTCGAAATAATGATAGGAGTAGTTCATGAGTAACAAACGCAAGCAGTACAATCCCAAATTCAAAGCAAAAGTCGCCCTGGAAGCTATTCGAGGCGAGAAGAC
>CALRKB020000009.1:0-121940 GCA_943367755.1 Rhizobium sp. Q54
AAGCGATTCATTCGAGAGTTTTATTATTTGTGTCAGTCGTTCTCAACGGTGAAATGGCTATTTGAGTTGATCGCTCATCGTCGGATCTTTAATTTTCCAAAGGTCTTTATGTATGGCATGTTTTCATGAATCATTTAGGACTGCTATATGAGCAAGAAACGGAAACTTCTAGAGAAAATATTAACAGGAACTAAAAACACCTCTTTTGATGACATGGTTACACTTATAGAAGCATTTGGATTTAGATTGTCGCGCATCAATGGAAGCCACCATATTTTTGTCCGTTCTGATATTCCCGAACCAATCAACATCCAGAACTACGGAGGTAAAGCTAAACCCTATCAGGTAAAACAGTTTCTACAACTAATCGAGCAGTACAACTTACAACTTGGAGAGTAATTATGAAAGACTATCACATCAATATTTTCTACAGCGAAGAAGACGAAGCCTATATTGCCGACATTCCCGATCTCAAATTTTGCTCGGCACTTGGTGAAAGTCCAGAACAAGCCCTTCATGAAGTTATTCGCGCTAAAACGGCATGGTTAGAAGCCGCGAAAGCAGAGCATAAAACAATTCCAATACCACGTTATCGCCCAGTGATTTATCAAGTTTTGGTATAGCTAGTTCTGTATAATTGTGGGGATAATGAGGCGATTTCGCAACTATGCTAACAAGTAGCGATCGCGCCCATCCATTTCCGTTCTTTCGCAGGAGTACAAACCACCAAACAACTCATCACTCACAGAAACAGAGGAACAAGAACTAGACAGATTAGAGATGGGCGGCTGTTCGCCCCTACTTGCTATCCATTCAAGCCCTAAAAATTAATTTATGAATACCTCAATAGCACGGCAGTTAGAGCACTACAGCATTAAGCGGCCAACGGAAGTTTTGCTCGTGAGAGTCGAGATCGAAGGAGAATTAGATGAGATTATGATTTTTAAGGGATTTTCCAGTTCTTTGATGCGATCTACAGCTTTCGATCCTGATGTGTCAGTTATACCGGATAATACCAAGATTATCAGCATCGATCGCCTGGCCGCTCCATATCATCCTAAAAATCCTAGCTATATTGAGCAAAATATAAGCTGGGAAAGTTTTCAAACTTTACTGGAGACAGAATCTGTGTAGGTTTTACAGGTATTTCTCTATACCATTAGGATAGAGAACGAGTTCACCGCTGTGGAATCGATCGCAATCTACCCACAAAGCCAGTTTTTTGCGTTTGCCCTCATTAAATTCCATACTTTCAATTTCATAGAAATGCCGATCGCGAAAGTCACAGGCATAAAGTTGGACGATCTCGTGCCCTGGTTTGCCATTGTACTCAAAGATGTTTTCCAGGCAGCCGAGATAGCGAATATTCGTAAGTGCTGCATTTAATTCTTCTTGGAACTCTCTTTCTAGGGCTATGATACTAGTCTCACCAAAATCAATTCCTCCACCCAGCGATCGATAGTAGGTTTGTTTCTTTTTGGGATCGTAGCCCTGCGAGACAAATGTGCGCGAGCGATCTGTAATTAATCCTAAAGCCAGTACGCGAATTTCTGAAGTAAAGCCCATGAGCTAGTCCTTGATCTGTATTTAAATGATGATTAAGCGATGCCGAGGAATTTGAGTAATCTATGCCTGAACTGATAGGCAATGAATGCCGCGATCGCCATAACTAACGCGAATATACCGATATTGAATGGTAATTCACCATCGATCTTGGGTTCGATTTCTGCTTGAATCGAAGTTGGCACATTGGATAAAAAATCATATTTAATATCGGCTTCAAGCTTATTAATATTGGCCTCGATCTTGTCAATGCTGGTTTTAAATTGCTGCCAGTCCTGGCTAATGCCATGCTCATTTGGCATGTCAACAGCAATAGTTCGAGTGCTGGCACTGACACCACTAATGCCCAAGCCAGGTCGCTCCAATACCACAATTACCTTCCAAACTCGCGCCGGGACAGAGATTTTGCCACCCGCGATCTCTCCCTTCTTTCCCATACCTCCGGCAATGATATAGAGTTCTTTCCCTTCCTTCACTAGTTCGCGGCTATATTTCTCTAGCTCTACCCAGGCACCGCGATTGTTATCTGGAGCTTGTGGCAAGATATTCGTCATCAGAAATGTTTCGGAATTGACCCTAGGGCTTTTAGTACGGTCATCGGAGGGAGTCATGTGTCCCCTGTCGTAGCCACTACCTTTGTAGCTATTTGGTGTGACGTGATTCAATGCTTTTGGGAGTGCCCGATCTACAGCCCAATCGTCCTTGCGCCTACTGCTGCCAAACCATGAGCTATTGAGTTGCCAACTTACCCAATTTGGTGTGCCCTTGCTGCTGTTATAAGAAAGTGCATATCCTTTCTTCAGCATCAAATAATTATCCCCATGCTGCGGGTCGCTCGTCGCATTGCTGGGATTACCCATGCTCAGGTGTGCATTTGCATTATAGGTAGCGCGACTAGATAAATCGGCTTTAGCGATCGCCGCACTAGAGACAGGCTCTCCACTGGAAATGGCAAGAGAGTTAAGAAGCAAAAACAACCCACATACTCCACTGATAATGGGTTGTAGAATAAGACTGTTCATAAGGCTTCCCGCGTTCTTGTTATATTTCTGCATGTGGCGATACCAGATAGCTTATCCCTCTACGCCCCCTTCATCTCCACTATTTTTGCCAAAGCTAGGCTTTATGCTGTGCTTTGCGATCTTGGGCTTAGTTGCTTGTCAGCCAACTAAATCTGTTCCCAGCTCAGTTATGCAGAAGGCGGAGGCATACTTGCGATCGCAGCTCAAACTAACTAGCAACATTACTGTGACTGCTGAAGCTCAGACCGCACAATCGATCAATCAAGACGATCTCTGCCAAACTATAGAACCTACTCAAGCGGGCTTTGAGATTATTTTAGTAGCGGAAGGTAGTCGCTATAAGCTGCATAGCGATCGCGGTGGCAGAAATATGGAAATATGTACGGCTCAAGATGCTGAGGCTGATACTTTTACTAAATATACGGGGGCGGGCTATACCGTGAAATATCCCCAAAGTTGGCAGGTCATAGATGAAGGACTGGAATCAAGTGGTGTAAACCGCGTGCATTTTATGCCGCCGGATCGAACCCAAGGTTATTTGGTTGTGGAAAGATTACCCTCAAAGTTAGCCGCAAAATTAACTACCACAAAGAATTTTAAGAATTTTAAAGAAGAGGAATTTGATGCTAAACCCCTTGGTGCTAGCTCTGGCATGAAGCAGGAATATATTGAGATGGTGGTAGAAAAATCTGGACAGCAAAAAGAATGGCAAGTTAAAGTTTTATTGCTTAAAAACGAAAACTTTGTTTACAGAGTGCAATTATTCTATTCCGAGGATGGAACCCCCTTAGAGCAGGATTTTGAGCAATTTACGCGAGAATTTCAACTAATCAAATAGTAAACAAATGTTGCGAAATTTGATGAATTTGTCAAAGAATTATTGAGAAGTCGTGGCTCAAAGAAGTCGGCATTGTAGGTTAGGAAGACGTGACATGCAAAATTTTAAATTTCACACTTTTAAAACCTTTAAAACCTTATGTATAAGCACTCTACTAAAGATCCAGTTGTTGCCGCAGTTACCGCCGCTATGGGCGCAGGCGTTGTTGCTGGCTTTAGTGTCAGCCAGGGACAAAATGTCTTTGTTGGTCTTGGCATCACGGCTTTTGCCACCGCTGTTGCATTGATTGTAGACAAACTATTCTTTCGAGGTTAAATAACAAGCGGAGTGTATTGTACCCCGCGCTCAAGTAGAGTCATGCAGACAACTCACCCTTAAAAACTGCAGCAAAGTCTAACTAAAGGGCTACAATCCGGAGATTTTGGCCTAATTTCATGGCTGATCATTCATAATTTAAGTGTTGACGGATCGACATTTTCATTAAGGTCGTACTTTGCAAGATCCCTATGGTCAGCATTCTTAATCCATCACCTCTCCAAAATTCACACTTAGAAAAGCGTGTTACTTTGTGCGGCTTAACTTGGTTAGGCTATCAAAGCGTTCTCCAAGCTTTACCGGAAAGTCGAGCAGCTCGGCTTACCTACGATCGGGGAACTTTAGAAATCACGATGCCTACCGAAAATCATGAATTCGCCAGTGAATTAATTGGGCTTTTTATCCGAATTTTGGTAGAAGAGATGGACTTAAAACTAAAATCTATGCGCTCCACGACGCTCAATCGAGAGGACTTAGATCGAGGTGCCGAGCCTGATAATGCCTACTACATTCAAAACCAAGCGATCGTAGCTGGTCGTAATGTAGATTTAGACAGCGATCCACCACCTGATTTGATTGTCGAAGTAGATATTAGCCACAGTGATATTGATAAAAATAGTCTCTATGCCGCCATGGGTGTACCTGAATTTTGGCGGTATAACGGTCTGGAGTGGCATATTTATCAATTACAAGGAAACGCTTATATAGACTGCGATCGCAGTCCGACTTTCCCCATTGTTGACAAAGAGGATCTATACCAGTTTTTAGAACAAGCACAGAAGGATGAAATTAAAGCGGCAAAGTCTTTTCGAGAGCTTGTTAGGGTAAAAATTAAAAGGTGAAAGATCGGCACAAACTGGTCAAAAGCTCTCCTAGTAGACAAGTCAGCAGCATAGTTATAGCAACCTCATTGGCATCAGCAAAATTTACGCCAAGAATCTGAGCTTGTAATTTTTTTTAGAACTAATGGCTTATATCTATACAAAGAGTCATTGTTTCTTTGGTAATAATTAAGTTAATTTTAATTAAGCACCGATCGCGCGCACATTAAATTTATGAAATCTTCTTGGAAAATTTTTTTACTATGGTCTTTGCCCGCTGTGGCGATCGCCTTTTTCGCTTGGCAAACTTTCTTTTCTAGCCCCGCGCAGCCGCAGATGAATGTCAATGCTGCTAATACGCGTATATCCTACGGTAAGTTTTTAGAATATCTAAACAATCATACCGTCCGCAAGGTTGATATTTATGAGGGTGGTCGTACAGCAATTATTGTTGCTGCCGATCCACAGATAATAAACAAAGAGCAACGGGCTAGGGTCGATCTACCTCAATATGCTCCAGAGTTAATGGATAAGCTCCGTGATGGCAAGGTTGATCTAGCCGTTCACCCACTGCGTAACAACACTGCAATTTGGGGATTCCTCAGCAATCTCATCTTCCCAATCGCTCTGATTGCTGGCTTGTTTTTCCTGTTTCGTCGTTCCAATCAGATGGGAGGGCCAGGGCAAGCAATGGATTTTGGTAAATCTAAAGCCAGATTCGCTATGGATGCTCAAACAGGCGTGAAGTTCGATGATGTGGCAGGAATTGAAGAAGCGAAAGAAGAACTACAAGAAGTCGTAACTTTTCTGAAAAAGCCTGAACGCTTTACCGCTGTTGGTGCCAAGATTCCCAAGGGCGTCCTGCTAATTGGGCCTCCCGGAACTGGTAAGACTTTGCTGGCGAAAGCGATCGCAGGCGAAGCAGGCGTACCGTTTTTCTCAGTCTCAGGCTCAGAATTTGTCGAGATGTTCGTTGGTGTTGGTGCTTCTCGCGTGCGCGACCTATTCAAGAAGGCTAAGGAAAACGCTCCCTGTATTATCTTTATTGATGAAATTGATGCTGTGGGTCGCCAACGCGGTGCCGGAATTGGTGGTGGTAATGATGAACGCGAGCAAACCTTAAACCAGATTCTGACTGAAATGGATGGGTTTGAGGGTAATACCGGCATCATCATTATTGCTGCTACTAACCGTGCTGATGTGCTAGATACTGCCCTGCTCCGTCCCGGTCGCTTCGATCGCCAAATTCTTGTCGATCCGCCCGATATTAAGGGTCGCTTGCAGGTGCTCAACGTGCATTCACGCGATAAGAAAATTGGCCCTGAGGTTTCCCTCGAAGCGATCGCCCGTCGTACGCCTGGCTTTACTGGCGCAGATTTGGCTAACCTGCTGAATGAAGCAGCGATTCTAACTGCCCGCCGTCGCAAAGATGAAATTACGATGTCTGAGGTGGATGATGCCGTCGATCGCGTCATTGCTGGCTTAGAAGGTAAAGCATTGGTAGATAGCAAGAATAAGCGTCTGATTGCCTATCATGAAGTTGGTCATGCGATCGTTGGTACTCTCATCAAGGATCACGATCCGGTGCAAAAGGTAACCCTAATTCCGAGGGGACAGGCAGCAGGTCTCACCTGGTTCACACCATCAGATGAGCAATTCCTAATCTCCCGCTCGCAAATTCTCGCTAGAATCTGCGGTGCTTTGGGTGGTAGAGCGGCAGAGCAAGTCGTATTTGGCGATGCTGAAATTACCACAGGTGCAGGTAATGACCTCCAGCAGGTAACGGGCATGGCACGTCAGATGGTAACTCGCTTTGGCATGTCGGATATCGGGCCGATGTCATTGGAAGGACAGAATAGTGAGGTGTTTTTGGGTAATAACCTGATGTCTCGCTCTGAATTTTCCGAGGAAGTTTCTGCCCGCATTGATAAGCAGGTACGTGCCATAGTTGGCGAATGTTATCAAACCACACTGAATATTATTTACGAGAATCGCGCCGCGATCGATCGCATTGTCGATATCCTGGTCGAGAAAGAAACCGTTGATGGCGAAGAATTCAGGCAAATCGTAGCTGAATACACGGCTGTACCTGAAAAAGAACGGTACGTTCCTCAACTCTAAACATAACTATTGCTAAAAAGCGATTGCCCTTGAGATTCTTTCTTAAAAGGCGATCACTTTTTTTCTGGGTAGATCGTTAGATCCAAGGATGCATCAACTCGGGATTTGACATAAGATATGAAGATAGAGCGTTATTATATGCTTACTTACCACACCTCTAGTGTTATTATTCAGAATAAATCTATAAAGTCACCTTAATAGATCAAGTCTGCGCGAACATCTGTTGGGTAGCGAGAACGCTCAAGTGATTGCACATAGGAAAAGCCCCATGAAGACCTTCAGTACATCCATAATTATAAATGCTTCGCCAGAGACGATCTGGACAATTCTGATAGATTGCGCCAACTGGCCAGCGTGGAATACTACTGTTTCTAAGGTTGAAGGAAAGATTGGATTGGGGGAGAAGATCGTTTTGTTTACAAAGGGGAATTCCGATCGAGCGTTCCCATTAACTGTCAGTGAGTTTGTGCCAAAAGAACGCATTGTCTTGTTTAGCGGTATGCCACTAGGTCTCTTTAAGGGTGAACGCACCTATACATTGACCCAGAAGTCCGATGGGAGCGTAGAGTTTTCTATGAAAGAGATTTTCAGTGGTCTTATGGCACCATTAATTACTCCTTCAATCCCTGACCTCCAGCCTTTGTTTGATGAGTTTGCTGCTGCCCTGAAGATACGGGCAGAGGAGTTGACCTGATTAACCCTGCTTGCCTGCTATCCAAGAAGCAACTGCACCGAAAAGGAGTTCCCGCCGTGGGTTATGATACAAGGCTCTCGTCGTCTGTTAGTGTGTAGGGCGTTAAGGGTAAATGAGAAGATAAGAACCACAGAATTTATGTATTCTAGACTTAGCCTGACGGTTTTAGCGACCATTACTTGTTTGAGTGCGATATTTCCAGTTTCTGCAGAAGTTCTGGGAATAAATTTACGCAAAAATATGCCATATCATGATGCCAAAAACTCACTGATAAATGCAGGTTGGCAGTATGCGAGTTTGCCAGCCTATGGCTATAGGGAAACAGATCAAAAGGTCAGATCGGAGTGCTTTGGGGAAGTCAAAATCTGCAATGAGTATCCAGAGCTAGCATCATGTAGCAGTCAAGGATATTGCAAAATGTCATTCTATGACCACTTTGGCAATGTTTTATCAGTTACAACCTATGGGCCACTCATGAAGGAAGAACTTCATGTGATTAGCTGGAGCCTTCAGGTTCAACAGTGATTCACTTAACATAATATTACTGCAACCAACCTTGTAGTGAGTTGTTAGTGGAATTAGAAGCGATCGCCAGCGCTTGAGGTTTCCTTTAGGTAATCAAAATTGATCATAATTGTTGGATTTCTGGTACTAGTCATGGGTAGGATCAATGTCAAAGTTGTGCCATCGTCCTCTAGAGATTTGATTGTTGGATGGCTAGGTGAATCTTTAAAGATTAAGGTGAAGGCTCCTCCCGAGAAGGGCAAGGCTAACGCTGCTGTGATTGGGTTACTGGCTTCTAAATTGGGTATTGATAAAGGGTTGATTGAAGTGGTCAGTGGGCAATCGTCTCCGTCTAAGGTGCTTTCAATCCATGGCTTAGATGATTTTCAGATTATGGCTTTGCTAAAGAGCCTCTCCCCATAATTTAATTGGAATAGACAGGTTAAATTTAGGCGATCGCACGAACAAATTACTCGAAAAGAAAGAAGCTAACATGCTTAATGAAAAATTTTGGCTATGTCAGTGATTCAAATCGATTTCCGCATCAGCGGGCATCCCAGATTTGGCAAATCCTTCGGGCTTCTCGATCGCTAATTTAACGCCAAATACTTGCTTGACACGATCTTGCTTGAAGTAGATATTCTCAGGCGTAAAGGAGGCTTTGGTATCAATTTGCGCAACATGGGCAGTAAAGGGTTTATTTGGACTGGAATCTAGAAAGACTCTGGCAGTCTGTCCGACGCGAATCTTGCCAATATCACCTTCAGGGACATAACTTCTCAGATATACAGCCTTAGGATCGAGGACGGTGAGTAGGGTCTTACCTGTTGCCACGATCGCACCTGGTTCGAGCGGACGACTCTGGACGATGCCATCAATAGGGCTTTTCACCTTAAACGAATCCAATCTCCGCTGAATTTGATCGCGAGATGCCTGAGCATTCTTAACCTTCGCCTGCGCTGCTGACAATTTTGCTAGCGCTTGAGTCTTTTGCATGTGGTAGGTATCGAGTTGAGCGCTGCGAATTTCAGGATTTAACCCCGTCGATTGCACCTGTACCGAATTGCCCTTCGCGGCTAAGAAGCGATCGCGAGACGCCCTTACGGCAGCCCGGCTGGCAACGAGCCTTGCTTCTGCCGTAGCGAGATTTGCCACAGAAGTGTCTAATGTCGTTTGCGTTCGATCAAACTGCTGTTGATTGGCAGCCCCTTGTTTGACTAACTCGGCATAGCGATCGCGTTCGACTTTTGCCAGTTTCAACTCAGACTTTGACTGCTGTACTTGTGCTTCTGATTGCTTAACCTGAGCCTCTGCTTGACGTAGATCTGATTCTGCAGCAGCAACTGTAAATTGAGCTTGGTCGATGCGCCCGCTGGAGTCGCCTTGCGATTGCTGCAAGTTAAATGTGGCTTCACGGATGCGACTCTCGGCAACGGAAACTTCTTCTTTGGCTTGAACTTCATCCTGACGGGCTGATTCGATTTGTGCGCTTAAGCCACTGAGTTGAGCGGGAATTTCTTCATCTTCGATCTCTACTACTACCTGCCCTTTTTTAACCGGATCTCCCTCTCGCACTAGAATTGCCGCCACCCGTCCGCCAGTTTTCGCTCCAATATCTGTCTCATCTGACTCCAAGCGCCCGCTGACGTGCAATATGGTTTCAGGCGGTTTGGGCAAGATCGTCCAAATGCCATAGCCGATCGCACCAATTGCCAACCCCACAGGAATTACTAATCGAGGGTTAAACTTGTTGGGCGTTTTTTTTGAGGGTGTTTCAGCACTCTCAGATATATGCTCGGAATTTAGTGAGTCGGGCTGTTTCTGAGGAGCTTCAGGGGGGGTGGGGGCAGCCTGTTTCATAATTTAGCGATCGCGAAAAGATGCAGATTTACATATCATCATAATAGGCGGTCTAGTATTGGAGGTTTCCGATCGTGGTTATTGTAATTCCCTGCGGGATGCGTCTCGCTGCATGTATACAAACTCTTTTAGTGACGGTATTACTGTGGTGCTTTAGCAGTACGTATTCGGCGATCGCTGCACCCAATACACCAAATATGCTCAAACAACCAGCGATCGAGGTGAGCGTTACCCTTAGTAATGCCACCAATGAACTTAAGTTTTTCCCCGATCGCCTCAAATTTGAATCTGGTAAGCGCTACAAATTGGTTCTGACTAACCCTAGCGCCACCAAGCACTATTTCACAGATAAAGACTTCGCGGATGCGATCTGGACGCAAAAGGTAGACGCGGGAAATGTAGAAATTAAGGGTGCAGTAAACGATCTAGAACTACGACCTGGTGCTAAAGCAGAATGGGTGTTTGTGGCAATGAAACCAGGTAGCTACCCATTACGCTGCACGGTACCCGGTCACGCGGAAGCAGGCATGAAGGGGATCATAGCGATCGAATAGCTGCCAAATGGTTGTTTGGGAAGCATTGAGGTGGGATCTATCTACCAATTATGTCTTTCCTCAAAGGGGGTATGAGCTATATTGGTGGGGTGCGCGATCGAGATCCGATCCTGAAGAAATACCTAAAGCTCGCCCAGTCTTTGTTTTATGTTCTTAACATTGAGTATGCTGGCATAATTGCTAAAGCAAAATCAAACTCTTTAATCCCTAATTTGCGATCAGAAAAAAGTTGGTTGGGTACCGTCAGGTGTATAAATCTCTAAACTCTGGAGTTTCAAAATAGGGACTACCTATGAATGTAAGAAAAACTATTTCAGTTGTAACCGTCCTTAGCCTGATCATCATGGCTGGTATTTGGTACGGTGCCAATAACAATTTGCTGCCAACTGCCGCCTCTGAAGAATCCGCGCTATACGATAGCCTGTTTAATACCTTAATGGCGATCGCGACAACACTGTTCCTATTGGTTGAAGGCACTCTGTTATTCTGCGTATTTCGCTTCCGTCGCCGCGCCGGAGATGAGACTGATGGGCCGCCCATTCGGGATAACTTTACGCTCGAACTGGTCTGGACAGCCGTTCCTACCGTCATTGTGATGTTTGTGGGTATATATAGCTTTGATGTTTATACGGCGATGCAAGGCACTGCGCCTGGGATGATGATGGGTATGTCACACGATCGCCCTAGACCTGTAGCGATCGCCATAGATAACTTAGGTAATAAATTAGGCAATCAACTCGGCATAGAACCTGCACAAGCTAGTGGCTTACCGACAATTGCCGATAGTCAAACTAGCAAAACTAGTCAAACTACGCCATCTAAAACCACAGCGACTCCCTCTGCGGCATCGCTACCTGACTTATCCACGCTCAACGTGGATGTGACCGCGATGCAGTTTGCCTGGATTTTTGACTACCCTGAATTCGAGGGTCTGCAAACAGCGGAACTGCATTTGCCAATTGGTAGTAAGGTGAAGCTGAATCTCAATGCTTCGGATGTGATTCACGCTTTTTGGGTACCGCAGTTTCGCTTAAAACAAGATGTTATTCCCGGTATTTCCACGCAATTGCAGTTTACTGCTAGCAAAATAGGCGAGTATCCCATAGTTTGCGCTGAACTATGTGGTGCCTATCATGGCGGCATGAGGGCACAGCTATTCGTAGATACACCAGAAGATTTCCTGGCTTGGGCGAAGAAAACTCAAGAAGAGCTAGCTAGCAACCCCACCAAGCAAGTAATTGCCTCAAATATCTCAAATCCCACTACTTCTATGACTGCCTCCATGACAGATAGTGAATATCTCGCCGGACGCATACGAAGCACGGAAATGGTGAAGGGCCTCGATCCTGACATGCTAAACCACGTTCGCGATCTGAGTGGTGGAACGCATCCGGCACGGAATCGCCATCATCAGCATCTTGCACGCATAGGTAACTCCTAAAACCACTTAATGCTTCTTATCATATTGAAGAATTTATGACTCAAGTAGTTGAATCCAGCTCTGAAACAGAGGCTAACATTGCAACAGCACACAAAACTGGTTGGCGCGAGTACTTTAGTTTCAGCATTGACCATAAAGTGATTGGTATTCAATACCTGGTTACCACCTTTGGGTTTTATTTGATCGGTGGGTTATTAGCATCGCTAGTGAGAGCTGAGCTGGCGACACCAGACTCTGATCTAGTGCCACCGGAGCTATATAACGGCCTGTTTACCATGCACGGTACGGTGATGATCTTTCTCTGGATCGTACCCGCGATTAATGGTGGATTTGGGAATTTCCTCGTACCGCTGATGATTGGGGCGAGAGATATGGCATTCCCGCGCCTTAATGCCGCTGCCTTCTGGATCATTCCGCCCGCTGGCATCCTGCTGATGAGTAGCTTCTTTTTTGGTGCACCATCGACGGGTTGGACAGCTTATCCACCTCTGAGCATTTTGACCGATCAACATGTTGGGCAAGCAATCTGGATTCTCAGTATTATTCTGCTGGGAACTTCCTCGATTCTGGGCGCGGTGAACTTCATTGTCACGATCATATCAATGCGCTTGCCTGGCATGGATCTGTTTAGCATGCCACTATACTGCTGGGCCATGCTGGCAACTTCCTTTCTCGTCGCGATCGCCACACCAGTGCTGGCGGGTGCGATGATCTTGCTAGGATTTGATCTGTTAATTGGCACGGCATTTTTTAATCCCACGGGCGGCGGCGATCCGGTTGTCTATCAGCATCTCTTCTGGTTCTATTCTCACCCTGCCGTATATGTGATGGTGCTGCCAGTATTTGGCATGATTTCAGAAATCCTGCCCGTGCACTCGCGCAAGCCAATTTTTGGCTATAAAACCATCGCTTTTTCTAGCATGTTTATCTGCTTCTTGGGCTTGCTCGTGTGGGCACACCATATGTTCACCAGCGGTACACCTGAGTGGCTGCGCATCTTTTTTATGATTGCGACGCTACTAATTGCCGTGCCGACTGGCATTAAGATATTTAGCTGGATGGCAACCCTTTGGGGCGGCAAGCTGCGTCTGGAAAGCCCGCTGTTATTTGCGATCGGCTTTATTGCCATGTTCGTAATTGGCGGTCTGAGCGGTGTGATCCTGGCCTCGGTACCAATTGATATTCACGTCCACGATACCTATTTTATCGTCGGCCACTTCCACTATGTATTGTTCGGCGGTAGCGTATTTGGCATTTATGCAGCGATCTACCACTGGTTCCCCAAGATTACGGGACGCATGTACAACGAATTCTGGGGTAAAGTGCACTTCGCCTTGACTTTCGTTGGGTTTAACATGTGTTTTATGCCCATGCATATCCTGGGTTTACAGGGCATGCCACGCCGCGTCGCCCAGTACGATCCCCAATTTGCCCCCATTAACTTAATCTGCTCCATTGGTGCTTTTATTCTGGCAATTTCCACCTTTCCTTTCCTAATTAATGCGATCTATAGCTGGATGCGCGGGCCTAAGGCAGGGCCGAATCCTTGGAAAGCACTAACCTTGGAATGGACTACAGACTCACCACCGATTCCTGAAAACTGGATCGGTGAACCAGTGATGTTAACTGGGCCCTACGACTATGGTATGGGATATTTTGATGATGAAAAAGAGCTATTGCCAGAGCCAGTTTCATAACCCTTACGTTGCTAAGCTTTCAATTAAACCGATCGCAAATCGCTATACCACCGGTAGCAAATAACTAACAAGTAAGTAACTATGCAAGGTTCAACTATCGATACCGCTCAAGTGGAGCTAAACCACTCCGCAGTGGCCCATGCCACGACTCACCATCACGATCACCCCGATCATCGGGTCTTTGGTCTGTTAGTGTTCCTGTTTTCTGAAGGGATGCTGTTTCTGGGACTATTTGCCGCTTACCTAACGTTTAGAACTGTAGCGACGAGTTGGCCGCCTGCTGGCACACCAGAGTTGGAGATCCTTTTACCCGGAATCAATACCGCAATTCTCGTATCTAGCAGCTTTGTGATTCATCAAGCCGATGCCGCGATCAAGCGCGATGATATCAAGTCAGTGCGCTGGTGGTTCTTGGCGACATTCATCATGGGGGCTATTTTCCTCTGCGGTCAAATTTACGAGTACAACCACTTGGAGTTTGGTCTCACCACTAACCTATTTGCCAGTACATTTTATGTGCTGACTGGGTTTCATGGCTTCCACGTTTTTGTCGGTCTGACAATTATTGCGCTGGTAGGACTGCGATCGCTCAAACCTGGAGCATTTTTAGGTGGTAAGCATTATGGTATCGAAGCGGCCTCTATCTATTGGCACTTTGTTGATATCATCTGGATTATTCTCTTCCTCTTGCTGTATATCTTATAGTCTATTAGGCTATCTGAGATAAATCAGTTTTCACTAGAGTATGGGACAGGGCAAACGTATGTTTGCCCTTACCGCAAGAGAGATTAGTCAATACATCTATTCCTAAGAACTTATGCCCAATAACCGAAGCGACTGGTTTCCTACTTCAGTTTGGTACTTTGATATTGAAAACTACGAGTCTCTGAATCAAAAACTACTGAAGGCCATCTATGCCGAAAAGCAAAGGGATGCTCAGGGAGTTCTCATGTCTAATGCTGGTGGTTGGCATAGTGTAGAAAACTTTCAAGTCAGACCTGAATTTAAGGATTTTGTGAATTTGGTGTCAGCAAATGCCCTCCAAGTAGCGCAGGAAATCAATTGGGATCTGCAAAAGGTAAGACTTAGCGTCAATAGTTGCTGGGGAATGGTAAATGGTAAATTTGCTTCTAACTATATTCACAATCATCCCAACTCTATTTTGAGTGGAGTCTACTACATTCAGGCTCCAGAAAACTGTGGGGGGCTATTTTTTCGCGATCCTAGAGAAGTTGCGCACATATTTTTACCCCCAGTTGCGGAAATATCTCCCTGGACTCTGCAAAAGGTTACCTATAAGCCTACAGAAGGTAGAATGATTATCTTTCCTAGTTGGCTGATGCATGGTGTCGAACCTAATTTGAGCGATCGCGATCGAGTTTGTATTAGCTTTAATATCGGCATGCTAGCTAATACCTAGTAACTATATCCCGATCTGGGCATTAGCAGTTTGTGACGCTTATAATTGTGTCACATCTCACGAATTTACCAGGTTAAGCCAGTGTCATACTCCTGAACAAGAAAGTGAGAGATGTGCTGGAGAGACGATTGTGAATTTAGGCAAGTTTCGTCGCCAACTACGACAGGAAGCCGATCGCTGGTTGGCGGAAGAGTTAATTGAACGGAGTCAGTACGAGCAACTAGCTGAGCGTTACAGCTTTAATACCCTAGATATCAATGCCCGCAATAACTTTGCCGTCATTTTAATTGGTTTGGGTGGAGTCCTACTGGGCTTGGGTGTAATCACGTTTGTGGCCGCGAATTGGCAAGCAATGTCCCGCGAGTGGCGCTCTGGATTACTATTTGCTGTCTTGATTGGCTCTAACTGGTTAGGGTTTAGTTTGTGGCAATATACGCAACGCTGGCGGCGTTTAGGGCAAAGTATGTTGCTGCTAGGTGCTTTTATTATGGGGGCAAATATTGCCCTGATCGGACAAATCTTCCATGTGAGTGGGGCACTGCATGGATTGTTCTATATGTGGAGCTTTGGCGTGTTGGCAATGGCCTATAGCCTGCGCTTTAAACCCTTAGGCATTATCTCAATTATCTTGATCGGGTTGGGCTATTGGTCCCACAACCAATATTGGAATCAGGAGTCTGCCAATCCCTTGGCAAGCGCGATCGCCGAAAATATGATTGCGATCGTGGCACTGTTATTCGTCCCTTTAGCCTACTGGTGCCGATCACGTACCATCGGTATTCTGTCCATATTGCTAACTGGCTTAACATACTCAAACCACATCATTCAACCCACCCTAGCTGAGAAAAATTTTGTAGTGTGGATGATCGTAGAGTACATGCCAATTGTAGCGGTATGCCTATTTATGCCACTAGCTTACCGCCTGCGATCGCGCCTCATCTTTGTGGGTGCAGCACTAGGGATAATGTTGGGGCTGAGTCGCAGTATCGGAAATTTGATTGACTTCGCCTTGCCCTGGTACGCAACTGGAGCGATATCGGTGGCGCTGTTACCCGCACTGTTATGGGTCTACGACGATGCGTTATTGAACCGCCGTTGGCTGCGGTGGATGGGCAGTAGACCTGATGCTCTGGAGTTTAGACCTTTAGGATTTAAACCTTTGGCATTTAAACCTTTAGCTCAAGGTCTAGCAATCATAGTTTTAACGATCGCGTGTTACTCATTATCTTTTTATGGAGCTTGGAGTTGGCGAGATCCTGTCATATCTCAACCGCCTGCCACATTCCAGCAATGGCCGAGTTTGGTGAACGTGCTCCTGTTCGCTGGCATCACGATCGTCAGTTGGTTGAAGCGATCGCGACAAATTTCTGGACAAATTCCTGGCCAAGCACAAAATCCGCAGAGTGTGGTACTTGTGCTTTGTGCGATCGCCGCTTTACCGATTTTCTGGCATGGTGCCTTAGGGCAAATTGCCGAAATCGCCACATTTACCTATAACGTGCTGCTATTTCTGCTAGCCGTGGGCCTGATCCGGGAGTCATTAGAGAAATCTCACCGAATACCTTTTTGGTCAGGTATATTTCTCCTATTTCTGCAAATTATCTCTCGCCTATTTGAATACAATACGGGACTTCTACTCAAAGCTTTTGTATTTGCACTCTGCGGCATCGGTGTAATTGTGGCAGGGTTATGGTTTGAGCGCTACATGCAAGCATCTCATCCTGACGCATCAAATATCCATTCACCTAGTTCTACGGAGGAGAGATCGTGACTGCTACTACAAATCCCATACCCCCCGTAACTCCTGTCAAACCTTTGCAAGCTTGGCGGTTATGGCTGCCATTAGGACTACAGGCTCTACTATTGCTATCAATTGCGATTCCACCTCTACACACTGAAATTGTCGGTAAAACAGCAATTTTAGAAACTGTACCCATCGATCCATACGATCTTTTGCGAGGCTATTCCCAGACTCTGAGTTATAAAATTTCCCGCGTAGATAACCTCAAAGCCATACCTGGTTGGAAGAACTTGCCTAAAGAAATTGGTTATGACAGAAAGTCTTATCCTGCCAATAAAACTAGTTTTTACTTAGTCTTGCAAGCACCCAAAAACAGTAGCGAGCCTCCGCAGCCATGGAAGCCCATTAAGATTCAAACCTCATTGCCCACCAACCTGCCTACTGACCAAGTAGCGCTCAAAGGTAGAGTCAACTACGCACAGGTCGAGTACGGTCTAGAGACTTACTACATGCCCGAAGCATTGCGCGCAGAAGTGAATGATGCGGTTGTGAATGCTAATCGGAATAAGTCTGGAGCAATGGAAATCAAAGTAGATGCTGAAGGGCAAGCTGTGGCAATCCGACTATGGACAGGAAGCCGCAGCTACCGCTTTTAGTCACCTGTTTCTATTCTTCTTCGTCGGCTTCTTCAGCTAGCGGATAAATGAAGCCTGTATTTTGACCTGTAAGGATTGACTTGCCAAGCGAAATAGCTTTTTGGGCTTCTACAGCTGCTTTGCGCTTCCAGTGGGCTTTACGAATGTCGCGCTTGGACTTTGATGTACGTTTCTTTGGGACGGCCATGACTTTGTGAGCTAGTTAGCAAATTAATTGACAGACTAACTATTCTAAAGCATGTTTCGGCGATCCGCTAACAAATTCCCTGGATTTCTGAGCTAGACTGGCATGTAGGATTATTTTGAGTGTGCCTGGGCAGGACGAAATCGTCCCTAATGCCTGTGGCCGCTCTTAACATTCGGTAATTGGGTAAGCAAGTATAGGATCTCGATGGCTGATAATCTGCAATTTACAGCGAGGCTCAATAAAGAGCGCAAGCAAAGTGAGGCCCACAAGGCCCTTGTTGACGAAATTGACTTGATGATTCGGGCTCGTTATCCCATCCTTTATATCGTATCGGTGGAAGAAGAACCAGTCGAAGAAATCTTAGAGCTGGTAGCCACCCAAGGATTGCAGAGACGTCGAGTTCTGTTTTGGGACATCGTCCGAGGCTGGAGTGACGACGGCGCAGATAAAGGCTCAGTGATGGGCGCACTACTACGAGTCGGTAAACCTGCCCATCCGAATAACTCCAGCAATGCTAGCAATATTAATAACGAGGATCAAAACAACACTATTTTTGTCCTACGGGATTTGCACCCCATTCTTAAAAATCCGACTAACCCTAGCAATGTACCTGTGGTGCGAGAGCTGAAAAATCTAGCCCGCGAGTTAAAGCGCACACGCCGTACCCTGGTAATTACTAGTTACACTCTGGAAATACCACCAGAGATGACTGAGGAAATCACGGTAATCGAGTTCCCTCTGCCGGATGTTGAGGAAATAAACTATCTAGTCCGTCATCTGATCGTGCCAGAAAAACTGCAGGTAGAGGGTTTAGCTTGGGAGCAGTTGGTCAAGGCCTGCCAGGGGCTGAGCCGATCGCGCATTCAAAGAGTACTGGCACGAGCATTAGCCGATAAGCAATGCGTTACCGAAGCTGACATTGAAAGCGTGCTGGCAGAAAAGCAACAGGCAATTCGGCAGACAGGTATTCTAGAGTTCTTTACGGTCAAAGAATCGCTCAAAAGTGTGGGGGGACTGGAAAATTTAAAGCAATGGGTGAGAATGCGCCGCGATGCGTTTACTGAAGAAGCGAGGAGCTACGGTATTCCTAATCCTAAGGGTGTGCTGTTAGTTGGGATTCAAGGTACGGGGAAATCTCTTTCTGCCAAAACGATCGCGACTGAATGGCGCTTACCTTTATTACGCCTGGATACGGGACGCTTATTTGGTGGCATTGTGGGGGAGAGTGAAAGTCGCGTTCGGCAAATGATTCAGCTCGCGGAGGCCGTCGCACCCTGCGTTTTGTGGATCGATGAAATTGATAAAGCCTTTGGCAATGTGTATGGCGGTAGTGCCGATGGTGACTCCGGTACTAGCCGTCGCGTTTTTGGTTCGCTAATTACCTGGATGCAGGAGAAAACCAGTTCGGTATTTATTGTGGCAACCGCCAACAACGTGCGCATTCTGCCAGCAGAGCTTCTGCGCAAGGGTCGTTTTGACGAGATCTTTTTCCTGAATTTACCAACCGAGGCGGAACGGCAGGATATTTTTAGGGTGCATTTGCAAAAATTACGCCCCAGCCGCCTCCGGGAGTTCGATCTGGCTCTACTGGCAAAGCAGTCCAGAAATTTCAGCGGTGCCGAAATCGAACAGGTAATCATTGACGGCATCCACGGCGCGTTTGGGCGGGGCAGTATCGGCAACCGTCAGGACTTTACCACCGAGGATATTATCAGGGCGATCGAGGAAACTGTCCCACTCGCGGCGATCGCCCGCGACCAAATTGAAGCATTAAAGCAATGGGCTTCTGAGGCAGGGGCGCGGACTGCTTCTAACGATGCCCAGCTACTCAAGGAATTACGGCGGTTTACAGTGCAGCGGGATACTAATTCTCTAGAGCCAGAGTAAAAGCCATTGATTGAGTGGGCGGTCGCGTACTTGGATATAATACAGGCAGCAAAAGTAGGAATTAGGCGCTAGGCATCAAAAGCTCATGGATACTCCCAACAGCCCAACTTTGGATACACAAGCATTCAGGCGATCGCTACACCAATCAGCCAACTATCACCGCAAAGGCTTTGGGCATGAGGAAGAGGCCGAAGGCACGATGAAAACGGAATACCATAGCGACCTAATTCAAGAGATCCGCGCCCAGGATTACACATATACCCAGGGCGATGTGACGATTTATCTAGCGCAGTCGTTTGGCTTTTGTTGGGGTGTGGAACGCGCGATCGCGATCGCCTATGAAGCACGCACCCAATTCCCGACCGAAACCATTTGGATTACCAACGAAATTATTCATAATCCCCTGGTCAACGAACGCCTCAGGCAGATGAACGTGCAGTTCATTAATGTTGATGCCGCAGGTAATAAGGACTTCTCTGGCATCGCACCGGGTGATGTGGTAATTTTGCCGGCGTTTGGTGCCAGCGTGCAGGAGACGCAACTGTTGAATAACCTGGGTTGCACAATTGTCGATACCACCTGTCCATGGGTGTCTAAGGTCTGGAACCGCGTCGAAAAGCACAAAAAAGCTGACTTCACCTCGATCGTGCACGGCAAGTACAACCACGAAGAAACGATCGCCACCAGTTCCTACGCCAATCGCTATCTCGTCGTCCTGAACCTCAAAGAAGCCGAGTATGTTGCCAATTACATGCTTAACGGCGGCGAATCTCCTTCAGAGAGGCTACGCCAACGCCAAGAATTCATTACTAAGTTCAGTCGCGCTACTTCTGCGGGCTTCGATCCAGATCGCGACTTGGAGCGCGTGGGTGTGGCGAATCAAACCACCATGCTCAAGGGCGAAACCGAAGCGATCGGCAAGCTATTCGAACGCACGATGATGCAAAAGTACGGCATCGAAAAGATCGACGAGCATTTCTTGGCATTTAACACGATTTGCGATGCCACCCAAGAACGCCAGGATGCCATGCTGGAAATTGTGGAGAAACCCCTGGATCTTATGGTGGTAATTGGTGGCTACAACTCGTCTAATACGACGCACTTACAGGAAATTGCGATCGAGCATGGCTTACCTTCCTATCACATCGATAGTGCCGCTCGGATTATTTCGGCGGAAGCGATCGAACATAAACCCTTGGGTCAGGCGATCGAGACAGCCACAAACTGGTTACCGACAGGCAAAATCAAGATTGGCATTACCTCTGGTGCATCTACCCCAGATCGCATCGTTGAAGATGCCATTACCAAGATCTTCGCACTCAAAAATTAGAGTTAAGCGTACTAGTTCTGGCTTTGCAAGCATAACTGCTACTTCGATGTAGTATTGCTAGACTGGTTGAAGATGCAGCCCTCCGCTCTATGAGTGCAGTTCCAGATATTTGTTTTGATAAGTATTTAAAGTCGCTTGTTACTGAATACAAGCAATGGTGGCGTTTGTATACGCTGACGGATGCGACGAGTCGGGAATCGCAACGGGTGGAAACTGAGCAGATTGCACCTACTTTTTTTGATTTTGGCTTAATGGTGCAGACTGTGCAGCAGCCAGAACAAGGGCAGGAATCTGAGCAAGCTCGGGATAAGCAAGAGAAAAAGGAAAAAATAGAACGGTTGCCTGTATTGGAAGGAATCTGCAAATATGCAGCGGAGCATGTGTTGCTGGTCGGGCGACCGGGATCGGGAAAGTCAACGGCTTTAGCAAGGCTGTTGTTGGAGGAGTCCCAAAAAGCGATTGAGAATCGCCACGCGAAAATCCCCGTACTGGTGGAGTTGCGGTACTTGCCATCTGAGGCGAATGAGTCTTCGGTCATTGAGCGGATTCGGGCGTTTTTTTTGAAACACGATCCTGCTTTGGATTTGGATGTGTCGGCGATTGAAAATCTATTGCGTCAGGGGCGGTTGTTGCTGTTGGTGGATGGGGTGAATGAGTTGCCATCGGATCGCGGTCGCACTCAGGTAATTAATTTTCGGGAGCTTTATCAAAAAACTTGCCCAATGATCTTTACGACGCGAGAGTTGAGTGCGGGTGGGGATTTGGGGATTGCCAAGCGGTTAGAGATGCAGCCTTTGACGGAGCCGCAGATGCAGCAGTTTGTGATGGCGTATTTGCCGACGCAGGGGGAGAGGTTGTTGCGGCAGTTGTCAGGACGGTTGCGGGAGTTTGGGCAAACGCCTTTGTTGTTATGGATGCTTTGTTCGTTGTTTCAGCAGTCCGAGCAGATTCCACCGAATTTGGGTATGGTGTTTCGTGCCTTTACAGTGGGCTATGGCGACAGGATTAAGCAGGATGTGACGCTATCGAAGGATTCGCGGGCATGGTGGGGGCGGTTGTTGCAGTATCTAGCCTTTAAGATGACCTGCGGCGAAAATCTGACGGAATTGCAGGTGGCGATTTCGCGACGGGATGCGGAGCAGTTTTTGGTGGAGTTTTTGCGGGGGAAGGTGGAGTTTGCGGATGATTGTGCGGTGCGATGGTTGGAGGATTTGCTGAAGCATCATTTGATTCAGATTAGCAATGACCGCATTGAGTTTCGGCATCAGTTGATTCAGGAATATTATGCGGCGGAGTGGTTGTTGGGGCTGTTGCCGAGTTTGAGTGATGCGCGGTTGCAGCAGAGCTATCTCAATTATTTGAAATGGACAGAATCTCTGGCGTTGATGTTGGAGTTGGTGGAGAGTGAGGAGCAGGCGGTGCGGGTGGTAAGTCTGGCTTTGAAGGTCGATTTGCAGTTGGGGGCAAGGTTGGCTGGGGCAGTCAAGCAAGAGTTTCAAGATAAAACCGTCAAATTGGTTGAAAATCTAGAAACGACTACACATGTTAAGATTGCTCTTTTAGAAAAAACCCAATCAAATCAAGCTTTTAATGGACTCCGAGAAGCACTTAATCATCCAGAATTAGACATTCGTAGAAGAGTGGCTTGGGCGTTAAAGAAAATGCCTTACGATGTAGTTATTCCTTTGTCAAAAATTGCTTTAGAAGACTCAGACCCTAAAGTTCGAGAAAATATGGTTTGGGCATTGAGTGAATCTAAGAATGAACTTGCAATCCCAATTTTGAATACAGTTTTACAAAAGGATTTATCAGTAGACGTTCGTCAAAGAGCAGTGTACGCATTGCAAGAATTTGTAGATGAGGAAGTAATTCTTGTTTTACTCAAAGCAACAGAAGATTTTGAGCGTAATATAAATGAATCAGTAATTTATGCTTTAGAAAAATTAGATCGTCAGAAAGTAATAACTACTTTATCTAGAGCTTTGTACAGCCAAGATGTATTACTCAAAATAAGTGTAGTAAAGATATTCAAAAAATTAGGTGGTGAAGTAGTAGTTCCTCACTTAATTACAGCCACTTTAGATTTAAATCAAAAAGTTCATTTGGAGGCCGTATGCTCATTACGGTTGGTAAAGCATCAAATAGCTTCTCAAGTTCAGAAAAACATTGAATCTGCACTTTTTAATCCTGAGACTCAACGAAAAAGAGAACATGAAAAGTGTATTACGGATCTAAAAGCCGTTAATCCCATTCAAAGAGGAAATGCTATTCTACATCTAGATATTTTTATAGGAAGAGATGCTATACCGATAGTAATACAAGCCTTGGATGATCCAGATAGATATGTCCGATCTAGAGCATGTAACGTTTTGGCAGCTAGACTAATTCCTAAATTCCCTGAAGCAATTAATATTTTTAGAGAGGCAATCTCAAAATTAATTCAAATAATTGAAGATAAAGATCCCTCTTTTTGTTCTGAAGCTGTATCAGCTTTAGGGCAACTTGGAGACAAGCAGGCGTGCTCATCTTTATTGAAAGCAATGAGGTATAAAGAACCTGAGACTCGTAGGAATGCAATAGAAGCTCTTATTAAATTGGGTTGTCAGGAAATAAAAACAGAACTTCTTAAAGCATTAAAAGATTCTAACTCTTTAGTAAGATCCTCTGCGGCTCATGCTTTAGGAGCAATTCAATGTAAAGAGGCGATTTCAGAGTTGATTAATTTACTAAAAGATCATGACGTGGTTGCTCAATCTTCTGTATCTGGAGCCTTAAGTCAGTTTCAAAAAGATACTGCTGCTGAGTATCTACCCCAACTAGTTGGACTCATAGGAACCGATATTGGTGAAAGGTCTTTACATGCAATCAGCTCTATCCAAGCCCGATGCAAATACTACAACTACAACATCGCCCAAACACCCTTACCCCCCGAAGATCACCCCAACCCCAGCACAGGCAACACCTACATCTTCAAAGCACCCGTAGGGCAAGTAGTAGAAAATCTAACGGTTCAACGCGATAATATTGCTACACAAAACAACCAAAAGACAGCACCTGAGTCCTAACCAACCACTAAACATTACCCAGCGAGAAAAATATGACCTTTAACTTCAATGCTCCCGTAGGACAAGTCATCGCAGGCGATCAAACCGTCACAGGCGACAACATCGGCACACAAAACAACTACTACGGCATAGATGATCCCAACACACAAGAACTAGCCAAAGAATTGGACGAACTACTGCAAGGAATCGTCCCCCAAATCTCCGATCCTACCAGCGAAGCAGGCAAAGAAATCATCACTGCTGTCGCAATGGAAGAGATAGAAAAGAAACCAACCCTTAAAGATCGTCTAGTTGCTGCATTTAAAGCAGGCGCATTTGAAGCCATCAAAAAAATTGCCAAAAATGATTTTGTCGAAGTCTTCCTCGCCGCCTTCAAAGCAGGACTTGAAGCCAAACCTAAAAAGTAAAATTACCAATCACAGAGATTTAAAGTAATACCAAGAGGAATAATTATGCCTAAACGAACCATTACTTATCTATCCCCACTCGATGCCCTCATCGCTGTTGCCAAAAGACTTAGCCTTTACGAAAATCAACACAAACTCGACTCTGAAGAATTTTTCCATCAATATCGCCAAGGAAAAACATCAGATGAAATTGAATTTATCGAATGGGCAAATGACTATCAACACTATCTCGCCTTGCGTCAGGAAGTAGAACAACATCTAAGCCATGCTGCCTAAAATTCTATCTGATTATCTAGATCGCGTAGAGCGAGAAATTGTAAGGTGCAACAAAGCTTACATTGAAAATTATGACGAAGAAATTTTAAGTTCTAGTAGAGTTAACTTACGCCTCAGATTACGCTTTAGCCAAAATCATTTACTAGAAATCAATGAAGCTATTATCGTACAAGGCAACAGCTTAAAGTTTCTTGACTATCGTTATCATTTTCAAGATGCAGATAACAAACTAATTTTTCGCTACGACAGCACCCCCCATTTTCCCAACTTGCCTAACTTTCCATATCACAAACATTTATCAAACGATGTAGTTAGCGCAGACAAGCCTGATATTGCCCTCGTTATCATGGAAGTGAAAGAAATTCTAAGTTTAGTAGATAATTAATTTTTTATTAGACACATGGATAATCAACCGACTAAAAGCAAACAACGCCCAAAATGTATAGGCATGGGCGACAGTGGCATGACCAACCTGTCAGAACGAGTTGACGAGCTACTTTATGCAGAGCATCAAGAGCCTCTCTCGTTAAAAAACGTCGAGCAGGTACATTCGTTTTGCCCTTGCCAGATGACTTTGATGAAACATTAGCCAACTTTCAGGAATATTTATGACAGTACAAGACCTAGCGATCGCCAAAATCCAAAACCTTCCCAACGAACTCGCTCAGGAAGTAAGTGACTTTATTGACTTTCTCATGCTCAAACAAGATAACCAACGCTGGCAACAATGGATGCAGTTCAACGAGTCTCTTAACTTGAGTGAATCAGACTTTAGTGACTACCTCGAAAATCTAGAAGACTATGAAGAGAAACTAGCACAGGGAAAAATCCAATGGTAAACCTCACTAGAGGCGATATCGTTCTGTGCGATCTCAATCCAGTAATTGGCACTGAACAATCAGGCATCCGACCCGTCGTTATCGTCCAAAGCGATCGTGCCAACAAAGTCAGTCCCCATACGATCATCGCCCCATTCACAACCAAAATTCACCAGTCGTACTATTTTCACCACAGGCTTAGTCATGTCCTTATCTTGTTGCTTGCTCTTGACTGGCATAGCCCCTTTACTGCGGCTTACAAAAATGTCCACTTTGCTCATAGGTGATATGGCAGATGCTAAAAACCACAAACAAGCATGCACTTTCCTGCTAGCAAAATTGCAACTTCACAGATTTACCTTTTTGCTGAAGCGTAGCAATATGGAGGTGTCAAAAAGCTAAATTGAGGCATCAAGCTTCTTCTAAGTGAAGGTATAGTTGCATATAGAAATGGCTGTACCAACTCTCTGAATAGCTCAATAGGCGAAGATTCCTCGTGCAAGGGTACTGTACCACCATCAGTGCCTTTGTTTTTTATTCTTGCTTTTGCACAATTTCCAGCAGGTTGCCATCAGGATCTTCGAGAAAAATTATCCTTTGTCCCCAAGACATTTCAGTTGGTGGCGCGATCACCTCTACCTTTGCCGCTAGTAAGTGCTGATAAACCGCATCTAAATCGCTCACCGTCATTGACATTAAAAATGGATTGCCGCTAATCGGTTGCCGACCGTGATCGCCAAATAGCTCAGATAACCAAGAGCGATCGTAAATCCCGATCTTTAAGTCACCACTTCGTCCTTCGCAACCACGATCGCTTGGGGGCTTGGCAAACTGAAAGCCCAGAATATCGCGATAAAATGCTACCGATCGCTGCACATCCGAGACAAAAAGGGCAATATAGTCAATTTCCACGCATTACTCCTACGATCGTGCCTAATTTCTAGCTTATTTGCTTATGCATCGTGATCGCCATGCAATCTATCACTAAGGTAAGGCTACCCCCAGGTAGGTGCTCAGATCTTTACTCGCAAGATTGGCACCGATCAGCCTAGTAACTTTAAGATTTTCGGAGATCAATACGCACTTAATAAATGCTTGTAACTACTTATTTACCAAGGATGTATTCGCTATATCAAAGTACTTGCAATAACTACATAGATATTAATATTTTTTGCATATTACTTAATGATTTGTAACTATGAATACCAATTTTCAGCTTGGCAATCTGTAATTTGACATAGAGAAGAGTTTCGATCTCAGGTTCAGTAACATCAGGATCTAAGTTCGAAGTTTAAAGCTCTATTCACCCTCATTGAGTTTTGTGCCAAGGACACTATTACCCTAAATGGCAAACAAGTTTGAAGACATGAAGGCGGCGAAGGATGGCCTGGCGGTTAAAGCGGAACTAGAGCACTTTGCCAAGATTGGCTGGGAGGCAATCGACAAAGACGATCTAGAGCATCGCCTTAAGTGGTTAGGTGTCTTCTTTCGTAAAACTACACCTGGGAAGTTTATGCTGCGGATGCGGATCCCCAATGGCATTCTCACCAGCGCACAGATGAGGGTTCTAGCAGGCGTGGTGGAGCGATATGACGAAGATGGTGTGGCAGATATTACGACTCGCCAAAATATTCAGATCCGAGGCGTACGCATTGAGGATCTAGTCGAAATTTTTGAGGGCTTCCGTGCGGTTGGTCTTACCAGCGTGCAGTCCGGGATGGATAACGTGCGCAATATCACTGGGTCGCCTGTAGCTGGCATTGATGCTGACGAATTATACGACACTCGCGGGCTGGCACGACAAGTACAGGCAATGATTACAAACGATGGCGAAGGAAATCCTGCCTTTACGAATCTGCCTCGCAAATTTAATATTGCGATCGCTGGTTGTCGAGATAATTCCACCCATGCGGAGATCAACGATATTGCCTTTGTGCCAGCTTTTCAGGAAATCGCAGTCGGCGATTCCCAAGGGAATGCGTACCGCCGCACCTTCGGTTTTAATGTGATGGTCGGTGGTTTCTTCTCCGCCAAGCGCATAGCCGCAGCAGTTCCGCTTGATGTTTGGGTAACTCCTGAGGATGTGGTTGCCCTTTGCGAAGCAATTCTAATCGTATATCGCGAGCATGGTTTAAGGGAAACCCGCCAGAAGTCTCGGCTCATGTATCTAATCGATGAATGGGGCATCGCTCGGTTCCGTACCGAAGTAGAGAAACAACTCGGACGCACCCTGATGTCTGCTGCCCCCAAAGATGAAATCGTTTGGGAAAAGCGCGATCACATTGGAGTCCACAAGCAACAGCAGGCAGGTTTCAACTACGTGGGCTTACAAATTCCTGTCGGGCGTGTCTACGCTCCTGATATGTATGAATTTGCCCGTTTAGCAGATGAGTATGGCAGTAGTGAAATTCGCCTCACGGTTGAACAAAATTTGATCGTTCCTAATATTCCTGATGCGAATCTAGAGGCTTTTTTACAAGAGCCAGTTCTGCAAAAGTTTTCCGCTAGTCCTACTAATTTGAGGCGATCGCTGGTTTCCTGCACTGGCAATCAGTATTGTCCTGTAGCGATTATCGAAACTAAGAATCGCGCTTTGGAACTAATTGAGCAACTGGAGGCGGATCTAAGCGTTCCTCAACCTGTTCGCATTCATTGGAGTGGTTGTCCCAATTCCTGCGGACAACCCCAGGTCGCAGATATTGGCTTCGCGGGCTGCAAAGCCAAAAAAGACGGCAAAATTGTGGATGGTGTTGATATTTATATGGGAGGTAAAGTTGGTAAAGATGCTCATCTTGGAGAGTGTGTCATGGAAAAGGTACCCTGTGAGGATCTACGAGAAGTTGTTGGCAAGATCCTCATAGATCGCTTCGGAGCATTGCCAAGACGAGGCAGTGGGCAGTCTGCCACAAGCCTCCAGCTCGCAAATGTGGGCTAGCAATAATACTTTCATCCCCTGGAAAGTATTAGCTCTATTCTCTAATTCTCCAATTTAGAGTAATAGATTTTCAACCTAGACAAAGAACATCGAATCAGAAGGACTTAAATCAAGCATGAGTAAACTCTCAAGACGTAAATTTATTGGTACTGCTGGCGTCACCGCATTAGGTGCAATTGCAATTCATGGTTGTTCGAGTGAGGCCCCTACTACTTCCACTCCATCGAGTCCTGCTGCTTCTCCCCAATCTGGAACTACACCTGCGGCCACTTCTGGTACTGCTGATACGCCTGAAGTCACAACCGCTAAGCTGGGATTTATTGCTCTTACTGATGCCTCTCCCTTGATTATTGCCAAGGAGAAAGGTTACTTTGAGAAGCACGGCATGAAAGATGTCGAAGTCCTCAAGCAAGCCTCTTGGGGAACGACCCGCGATAATATCGTGCTCGGTTCCGATGGTGGCGGTATTGATGGAGCGCACATTCTCTCACCCTTGCCCTACCTAATTTCCGAAGGCAAGGTGACCAATGGCAAGAAAGTACCCATGTACATCCTGGCTCGCCTCAATACCAACGGTCAGGCCATTTCAATTGCGAATGACTTCAAAGATGCCAAGATCGGACTCAAGAGCGATAAGCTGAAAGAAGTTTTCACCAAGGCCAAAGCTGGTGGTAAGGATGTTAAGTGCGCCGTAACTTTCCCTGGTGGTACCCACGACCTCTGGATGCGTTACTGGCTAGCAGCGAACGGTGTCGATCCGAATAGCGATGTATCAACAATCGTAGTACCACCGCCTCAAATGGTTGCCAATATGAAAGCTGGAAATATGCAAGCTTTCTGCGTAGGTGAACCTTGGAATGCTCGCCTGGTCGCACAGGAGTCAGGCTATACGGCTTTGGTAACTGGTGAGTTATGGAAGGATCATCCCGAAAAAGCGTTTTCCCTACGCGCCGATTGGGTGGATAAGCATCCTAAGGCAGCAAAAGCTTTACTAATGGCCGTACAGGAAGCGCAAATCTGGTGCGATAAGCCCGAAAACAAAGAAGAGATGTGCAAGATCGTCGGTGCTGATAAGTGGATGAAGGTGCCAGCCCAAGAAATTCTCGGTCGCTTACAAGGCAAGATCGAATACGGTGATGGCAGAATTGTGGACAACCCCGATATTGCGATGAAGTTCTGGAAAGATGCAGCTTCTTATCCCTTTAAGAGTCACGACTTGTGGTTTATCACAGAAGATATGCGTTGGGGGTACTTCCCTGCTGATACCGATGCTAAGAAATTAGTAGATGCTGTCAATCGGGAGGATATCTGGAAAGCTGCGGCTAAAGCGATTGGCCAGGAAGCTGATATTCCCAAGAGTACTTCACGCGGTGTCGAAACATTCTTTGATGGTGTGAAGTTCGATCCTGAAAACCCTGCGGAATATCTCAAGGGTCTCAAGATCAAGAAGGCTTAATTCTCATACTTGGATTTCCATCAGAGGCGCGATCGCTTACCTGATGGAAATCTGCTTTTTCGCGCTACGTTCGTTTGGCAACCACCTGACAGGAGATACACAACATGACAGCAGGAAGTCTGACTGCCAGATTTACCCTTAGTAATTTAGGTGATTGGCTAAAAAAGCAAGTACCCTATATTGTTCCGCCAATCCTGGCGTTTTTGTTTCTTTTATTTGTTTGGCAAATAGCTTGTTCTGGTTCTAAACCACCGCTGCCACCGCCGACCAAAGTGATTGAAGATACCAAGCTCTTAATTCTTCATCCCTTTTTTGATGGAAAATTCGATAAGGTTGAAGGATTAGAAATTGATAAGGGTATGGGATGGCTGGTACTCAATAGTCTTAAACGTGTAGGGATCGGTTATTCTAGTGCCGTTGCGGTGGGAGTCAGTCTAGGGATTGCGATCGGGACAAACGTTTTACTATACCGTGCCTTCGATCCAATTTTCCAGGTACTCCGAACTATCCCTCCCTTGGCGTGGTTACCAATCGCTCTAGCAGTTTTTCAGGCATTCACGCAACCACTGAAAGGGATTGGCGTAGAAGTTAGCGAAGCCGCCGCTATTTTTGTGATTTTTATTACTTCTGTGTGGCCAATCTTAATGAATACGGCGATCGGCGTGCAGCAGGTGCCGCAGGACTATCGCAACGTGGCAAAGGTGCTACACCTATCCAAGGTCGAATATTTCTTCAAGATTCTAATCCCTTCAGCGGCTCCATATATATTTACGGGTTTGCGGATTGCAGTGGGATTATCCTGGCTAGCAATTGTGGCAGCGGAAATGCTCACAGGTGGTGTAGGTATTGGTTTCTTTATCTGGGATAGTTACAACAGTGGTAAGTTTAGCGAGTTGATTTTAGCCTTGGGATACATTGGTATTGTTGGCTTCTTTTTAGACAAGCTCATCTTCTATATCAGTAAGTTCGCGGTGCAGTCAGATAGCTAGTTTCAATATTCTGGAGTGATCGCTCGCTTACTAAATTCCATCCACTTATCATTAGCATCCGTTTAGTTGTCTATACCTTATGCAAACCCTCAACCTTACCGACAACAGCCAGCGACAGCATCGCGATCCATTTTTGGAAATTGATTGCGTTTCGAAAGTTTACCCCACACCTAGAGGTCCCTATACCGTTCTGAAGGACATCAATCTCACGGTTTATGAGAGTGAGTTTATCTGCCTCATCGGCCACTCTGGCTGTGGTAAATCTACCTTACTAAATATGGTCGCGGGGTTTACCAAACCAACATCAGGCGAAGTTTGCTTGAAATCTAAGCCCATCGTCAAACCAGGCCCCGATCGCATGGTAGTGTTTCAGAATTATTCCTTACTACCCTGGATGACAGCACTAGAGAATGTTTACCTTGCTGTGAAGCAGGTTTATCCTGACAAATCTAAGGCAGAAAAAATGAAAATCGCCAGGGAAAACCTGGAAATGGTGGGCTTAACCGAAGCGATGAATAAGAAGCCCAAGCAGCTATCGGGTGGAATGAAACAGCGCGTCTCGATCGCTCGTGCTCTGTCCATCCGTCCAGAAGTTTTAATTCTCGACGAACCCTTTGGTGCGCTCGATCCGATCACGCGTGAGGAGCTACAAGAAGAACTGCTGAAAATCTGGCAGGAACATCGCGTTACGGCGCTGATGATCACCCATGACATTGACGAAGCATTGTTCCTTGCCGATCGCATTGTGATGATGACCAATGGGCCTGCTGCCACAATTGGTGAGGTACTCGAAGTTCCCTTTGCGCGTCCGCGCGATCGCAAGGCAATCATGGACGATCCCCACTTCTACACACTACGAAATTACATCCTGGAATTCCTCTACAGTCGCTTTGCCCTAAGCGATGAACAGGAGTGATGAAGAAGAGTAACGAAGAAGCATTGATGCGATTGCCTGCAAACATCCCCCACAGCTAAATATAGCGAAATATTATGTATCCTACCTGCGCTCTCCCCGACAAACCGACATTTCTAGAGATCGACCATGTTGATCGTGTGTTCCCCACCAAGCAAGGTGATTACGTCGCGCTCAAAGACGTGCATCTCAAAATCAATGAGGGAGAATTTGTTTGTATTGTCGGTCACTCAGGCTGCGGCAAATCTACGATCCTGAATATCCTCGCAGGACTAGATCGCGCCAGTGCAGGCGGCATCGTGCTTGACGGCAGAGAAGTTCGCGATCCTGGGCCCGATCGCATGGTGGTGTTTCAGAATCATTCCCTCCTACCCTGGATGACGGTGCGGCAGAATATTGCCTTAGGGGTAAACCGTGTTTTCAAAAAAAAGTCTAAGCCAGAACGCCATCACATTGTTGAAGAGCATATCAACATGGTGGGATTGGGCCATGCAGCGGACAAATATCCCCGCGAGATCTCTGGTGGCATGAAACAACGGGTAGGAATTGCCCGCGCCCTGGCGTTGCGCCCCAAATTGCTATTACTGGACGAACCATTTGGAGCGCTCGATGCCCTCACCCGCGGTCGTCTGCAAGAAAAGCTGATGGAGATTTGCAACCAGCACCGCATCTCTGCTGTCATGATTACCCACGATGTTGACGAAGCCCTATTGTTGAGCGATCGCGTCGTGCTGATGACGAACGGGCCGTTCGCCCATGTTGGCCAGATCCTGGATGTAGATTTGCCTCGCCCTCGCCAGCGCATGGATGTAATCAACCATCCCAACTACTATCGCCTCAGAGGTGAAGTCGTAGAATTTCTAGATCGCCAGAAGAAAATCAAAGCCGAACGTGCCAAGCGCGAACAGGTGGGAGCGATCACACGGGGCAAGATCGAAAAAGTCAATCTGGCAATTGGCTTTATTCCCCTCACTGACTGCGCGCCATTGGCGATCGCCTTAGAAAAAGGCTTATTTGCCAAGCATGGCCTGGAGGTAGCTCTTACTAAGGAAAATAACTGGAAAGCGATCGCTGAAGGGATTAGAGAAGGTCGTCTTGATGCGGCTCAAATGGTGACGGGCATGCCACTTGCCATGACCATGGGAATTGATAAGCAAACACCATTACCAACAATTACCTCCCTCACACTCAGCCGTAACGGTAATGCGATTACGCTAAGCCAATCTCTTTACGAGGCAGGAGTTCGCGATCTAGCTAGCCTGAAGCAATTCGTTGATGAAAACAAAGGCAAACAACCACTGATATTTGGGATGGTGCATTCTGCTTCGATGCATAACCTGATGTTGCGTCACTGGTTGGCAAGTGGTGGCATCGATCCCGATCGTGATGTCGAAATTATTGTGATCCCACCACCACAGATGGTATCTAATTTAATTTCAGGCAGTATTCTTGGGTACTGTGTGGGTGAACCGTGGAATTCTCGCGCTATTCAAGAAAATGCTGGATTCATCGTTGCGACAGATCTAGATATCTGGCCAAATCATCCAGAAAAGGTGCTTGGGGTAAGAGAGGATTGGGCTCAGCAGTATCCCAACACGCATCTAGCATTAGTTAAGGCCTTATTAGAAGCTTGTCAGTTCTGCCAGATCTCGGACAATCGCGATCAAGTTTTGGATGTGATTTGCCAACCCAAATACCTCAACTTTGCTCCCATACTCGTTCGTCCCGGCTTGGCTGGCCCTCTGCGTACCGGCAAAGGTAATTCTCTATATCTTAAAGACTTCAATCAATTCCTAGTGGATAATATGCCACGTATTGATGAGCAGACCTGGATACTTGCTCAAATGGCACGTTGGGGAATTGCTCCCTTCCCTCAGAACTATCAAGAAATTTTAGATAGAGTAGTTCAAACTGATGTCTATCGCCAGGCTGCGGACGACCTGGATTTCGCCATTCCTCCTACTTCGATGGCTCCAATTACATTCATTGATGGAACTACGTTCGATCCTACTGCCCCGATAGAATCTATCGCTAGTGCTAAGTTTACGCATTTAACAGATATACAGTCCATCGACTCGGAAGTACCCAGCCCTAAATGAATCCCACCCACCCACCTGCAAGATATCTATGACTAGCGAGCCAGCGATCGCGCCTACACCAACGAAAACTCTTTGTCCCTACTGTGGTGTGGGCTGCGGACTGGAAGTGCTTCCCCCTACGCAACCTGGCCGTGCCGTAAATCGCGATGTCGCTGGTAAACAGATCTGGCAAGTAAGAGGCGATCGAGCACATCCCTCCAGTCAGGGTATGGTTTGCGTGAAGGGAGCGACAATTGTTGAGTCGATTGCTAAAGATCGCTTGCTATATCCCATGGTACGAGATTCGCTCGATTGCGAATTCAGACGAGCAAGTTGGGATGAAGCGTTGGATTCCATTGTGCAACGGATTCAGCACGTTCGAGCGGCGCATGGCAGCGATGCGCTTTGCATGTACGGTTCTGGTCAATTCCAAACGGAAGATTATTATGTTGCCCAAAAACTGATCAAAGGTTGTTTGGGTACTAATAATTTTGACGCTAATTCGCGTCTTTGCATGTCTTCAGCAGTATCAGCCTACGTGCAAAGTTTTGGTGCGGATGGACCGCCCTGTTGCTATGAGGATCTAGATATTACCGACTGTGCTTTTTTGATCGGCACGAATACGGCAGAGTGTCATCCCATTGTGTTTAACCGCCTGAAGAAGCATCATAAACGCAATAGCCACGTCAAAATGATTGTGGTCGATCCGCGTCGCACTGAAACAGCAGCATCAGCAGATTTACATTTAGCGATTCGACCTGGCACAGATATCGATCTACTCAACGGAATTGCTCACCTGTTGCTACATTGGGGGTATACAAATACAGCTTTTATCAATGATTGTACGCAGGGCTTTGCTAATTATGCAGAATTGATTAGTCATTATCCTCCCGATCTTGTCGCCCGCACCTGTAATATTGCGATCGCAGATTTAGAGAAAGCAGCGCGTTACTGGGGGGAATCTGAGCGCGTACTGTCCTTGTGGTCGATGGGAGTAAATCAGTCCTCTGAAGGTACGGCAAAAGCTAGAACGATAATCAATTTACACCTGATGACAGGAAATATTGGCAAACCTGGAGCCGGTCCTTTTTCTTTAACCGGTCAACCCAATGCCATGGGTGGTAGAGAAGCAGGTGGACTTTCCCATCTTTTACCAGGCTATCGTTCGGTTGAAAATCCGCAGCATCGATTAGAAATAGAAGAGTTTTGGCAGTTGCCCGCAGGTCGAATCTCTGCTCATCCAGGTCGTACGGCATGGGAAATGATTACTGGCTTAGAAGATGGCACAGTTGAGTTGCTGTGGATTGCTGCCACCAATCCGGTTGTGAGCATGCCGGATTTAGTGCGTACCAAAGCTGCTTTGCGGCGATCGCCCTTCACAGTGTATCAAGAGGCTTACTATCCAACTGAGACTTCGGCCTTCGCTCACGTTCTCTTACCTGCCACGCAATGGAGCGAGAAAACGGGTACGATGACTAACTCCGAGCGTTGCGTCACTCTATGCAAAGCATTCCAACCTCCTATGGGTGAGGCTAAAGATGACTGGGCCGTATTTGCTGAAGTTGGACGCAGATTAGGCTTTAATCGGCAGTTTGCATTCGCGAATTCGGCAGAGGTATATGCTGAATTTTCACAGATTACCCGCGATCGCCCCTGCGATATATCAGGCTTGAGCCACGATCGCTTAGCCAAAGAAGGGCCAACCCAGTGGCCTTGTCCCGAGCATGAAAGTGTACCCATTGCTGATGGAGATAGTAAAGAACATACGAGCAAAGCATCAAAGCGCCTTTATACTGACTTGCGGTTTCACACACCCGATCGACGTGCTAGATTTATTGCCGTGCACAGTCAGGGCTTAGCTGAGCCACCGGATCTGCAATATCCCTATATTCTGACTACAGGTAGGCTCTACGGTCACTGGCACACGCAAACCCGCACTGGCCGCATTGCCAAGATTCGGCAAATGCATCCCCATCCCTTCATCGAAATTCATCCTAAGGATGCGGAAAAGCTTGACCTACAGGCGGACGATTGGGTAGCGGTTAAATCTAGACGCGGTGCGTGCAAGTTCCCCGTGCTGATTACAAAGGCGATCGTACCTGGCACCGTTTTTATACCAATGCATTGGGGAGCATTATGGGCAGATAATGCTGAGGCGAATGCTCTGACTCATCCTGAATCCTGTCCTGATTCCCACCAACCAGAGCTAAAAGCCTGTGCTGTGCAGATCGAAAGAATTCTAAAGCCTGCCTGAGCCTTAAATCCGATCGAACAGATCGCAGGGAATGCTGCCCCTAAGTATTGTGAGGTATGATATTAGTTGTTAGCGATCGCTGAATGGGTTTGTCAGCGAAAAAGCAGCAACGGCAGTACTATCTACAAATGGGAGAAAAATGATGTCGAAAGAACAAAAGAGTAATAAAGAAGCTAAAAAGCCCAAAAAAGATCCTCAAGAAAAGAAAGAGAAAAAAGACCCCAAGCGATATAACTAATCGCCATCTATAACTGATCGTTCCAAACATGGAGATTAATCAACAACATGCTTGGCCTCTAACACTCAATGAAGCTAAAGCTATTCAAGAAAATCTCCGGTCTAAGGTGATTACTCAAGATCGTTTGCCAGAACCTGTGCAATACGTTGCTGGCGTCGATATGGGCTTTGAAGCAGAAGGGACGATTAGCCGCGCAGCGGTAGCAATCCTAAGCTTTCCCGACTTACAGGTACAAGAGACAGCGATCGCCTACCGCCCCACAACATTTCCCTACATCCCTGGTTATCTTTCATTTCGAGAGATTCCCGCTGTTCTTGATGCCTTAGCACAGGTAAAAATCGTACCGGATATCATTCTCTGTGATGGTCAGGGCATCGCTCACCCCCGGAGGTTTGGCATCGCTTGCCACCTGGGGGTAATTTTAGATATGCCCACAATTGGTGTAGCCAAATCTTTGCTGCTGGGCAAGCATGAGGAATTGCCAGAGACAAAGGGAAGTTGGCAACCACTGATCGATCGCGGTGAAACCATCGGTGCAGTATTACGAACGCGCACTGGCGTTAAACCTCTGTATATTTCTAGCGGCCATTACATTAGCCTACCTACAGCAATTGATATTGTACTGCGCTGCACGCCCAAATATCGATTACCAGAAACTACGCGCCTTGCCGACAAACTAGCATCTGCAAGGTAATGAGATGATTTAATTTATAAGCAACTAAAATAGGATCTAGATCCCCGCAATCTTTATCGGTAAAACACTTGTGCATAAAGGTTTATGATTGACTCTCCGCAAAATTCTGCTAAATTTCTCACAGTGGAAGAAGCGCATACAGTAGACAGTGCTATGTTGTCTACGATGGAGAAGTTTATGACTCGCATCACAATTTCCTCGATGCGGGTATTGGCGCATATTGCCAAATCCTACAATGTGCATGCAGAAGAGCTGCAAACCGACCAGATCGTCGCCTGGATCGAAAACGATGCGAGGATTCGTCGCGAGCAAGGAGATACAGCAGCATTCCTACAGTGGTCTAGCGGCGGCAATAATACTGATGCGGAGTTAGAATTTGAAGACACTATCGACGATCAAGTGACGGGCGCTCAGCTCTCTAGTAATGAGAAATTTCTAACCAGAATGACCATCTCCGCCATGCAAGTCCTAAGTGCGATCGCCAAAGACTACGATACCCATGTTGAGGAGCTGACTGTGCCTCAAACGATCGCATGGATTGAGAATGATGCCAAAATTAAACGCGAACAGGGTGTAGATGTGGCTTTTTTGCGTTGGTAAATTCAGAGGGAAAAGGTCTTGAGGCTTTTTAGTATTCCAAAGCGATCGACCTGAATCAATCCGCTCATACAGTTAAGATAGCTATTCTCTCGTAGAAGACCAAAGTCCCAAGGACAACCTGGCAGTAATGCGTATACTGCTACATATATCGATAAATTAAGAACAGCGCCACAACACTTAAGATCGAGAAACCGATGGCGGAGACGATCGCCACTTTTGTATCTGCTTTGTACAGACTATTTGGCAGTGATGCTGCCAGCACCATAAACCCAATTATTGCCATTGCAACGATAAATGTCGTTCGATCCATGTCCGCAACCTCCTACATCGAAAAAGACTCCACCATGCTAATTTCACCATATCGTGAATCACCCTTATGGATCAAACTTATAGGTGAGGCGATCGACCAGAATATAGTCATATGCTAGTGGTAGTAAAATTTTGATGCATGAATTAACCCTATGCAAGTCATCGATCCTCCAGAAGTTGCTTCAGTCCAGATCAAAAAGCCAGTTTTGCAGCAGGATTCTGAAGGTACAGATGTTATAGAGCTACAGAGACTTTTAAGACACTGGGATGCTTATTCAAGCACAATAGATGGTGTATTTGATGCGCAGGTGCATCAAGCAGTTTGTGCCTGGCAACATCGAGTTTTTTTGCCAGAAAATGGGATCGTTGACTGTCTAACCTGGCATACGCTTTATACGGGAGGACCCGTTAATATGCCTGTACTGCGTTTAGGTAGCAATGGCAAAGCCGTAATTATACTGCAAGCGCTTTTACAGAAAGTAGGTCTTTACTGGCATCAGACCAAGAGTGGATCGTATAGCGAGTTTGATGCGTTAACAGAAGTTGTGATCAAAGACTTCCAGAGCCGTTGTGGTTTAGTTAGCGATGGAGTTGTTGGCTTCTATACCTGGCGGGCCCTAAGTAAATTGCCGCATTGAATATGATTGAATATGCGTATGCTAGCGCACTCTCTCCACAATCAAACTATAATTACCCCGACCACGGCGATCGTAGGCATTGGCAATTACGTTGTAGGTTCCCGTTTGAGGGAGTTGTAATGTCAAAGCCGCATTTTTGCGATCCGGTAGCCCATTGTTTTCATCTAAGAGTTTGCGATCGGGCGAAAAAACTGCCACATAAGGATGAAAATCTCCACTACTCAGGATCACTTTAATTACTTGTCCTGCTTCGCCACTAAAACTGAAGGTTTCAAACAAACTACCATCCTTGGCCAGTACTCTGCTACCTGTACCTAACCTACCTTTACGTTGCAGAATAACTCCCGTTTGATGCCTCAAGGTGGTTAAAGCTGGGTGGTTCGCCTCGCTTACCCTAGCCGTTAAGCTATATTTCCCAGATTCGCCGACCTCGTAGGAGTTGGCATAGAGCGTATAGTTCCCATTGGCAAGCAATGTCGCTTTAATCCGAGCATCTTTCTTGCCAGCACTATCATCATCTTCGGCAATTTTTTCCCCTGTTGGATCGAAAAGCACTAGGTACGGATCGATATCGGTGCTGCGCATATCAATTACCAATTTTTGACCAGCGCGTCCCTGAAATTGGTAGATCTTAAATAAACTGCCATCGGAAAGTACTTCGTCGCCCGGTGCAAGGGACTGCTCGATCGCCACACCATTGAGCCGCAGTGTTGTCGCAATTAGAGTGCTAGCTGAGTTCTTCAAGCGTCCTTCCTGCGCCGCTGCCACAAATTCTTTCACCGTATCAGCGGAAATCGCAAAGCCCAGACCAATATTGCCCTCTCGACTCGGTGAAGTATAAATGGAGGTATTGACGCCGATCAGTTCACCTTTGCTATTGAGCAAAGGGCCGCCCGAGTTGCCCGGATTTAGTGCCGCATCGGTTTGCACTAATTTGCGATCGCCATCGATTCGGCTAATAATGCCTGTGGTGAGCGTGCCCGCAAATCGTCCAAACGGGTTGCCGATCGCAAAAGCCCGCTGCCCTACCTGAATTTGACTTGAAGAGCCAATACTAATGCTAGGCAAGTTGCCGCTGACGTTTTGCAAGCGAATCAATGCCAAATCTGGATTGCGGGTGCTGGCAATTACCTGTCCGCGCACTTTGCGCTTGTCAGATAACGTAACTGTGACATTTTTGCTGTTTCTAACCACATGGGCGCTAGTCAATACCAGACCACTGGAATCGATAATAGTGCCGCTGCCTGCGCCTCGCTCAGCTTGAATTGATACTACTGCGGGAGCAGCAACTTGATAAACACGAATGTTAGTTTGCTCGTCTGAGTTTTGCGCTATTTTGAGACCAGGATTTGGGTTATCGATCGCGATCGCGGGCAAAGTGAAGTTACTTGCACCTATGCCGCCAATCAGAAACAAGCTAGAAGTCACTAGAGTAACAAAACCTTTGCTCAATTAAGAATCTCCCACCCAATGCCAGACTATTACTATATCTAATATGGTACTGAAAAATGACTAGGAAATTTAGCTCTATACTCACATTCATTTATACAGGTTTTTAGATAAATGTTTAAAAGCTAAATTAACTAAGTTTCTTAATCCATTCATGCATTTCAGTCGATCTTGATTATTTTATTGAATGAAGGGGCATAATTAATGTCAATATACTTGCGCTTCCTAAGCGAGCCAGAAGCATCATGAGATGAAATTGGCAATCCCATGCTAACTAAATGTTCAGAACACCCTACAACTTCATAATTTATGAAATTCAAATTACCTAAAAGTTTTTGGCAGACTGCCGCAATCGGAATGCTGGTTGGATCTCTTAGCACTGCCTGTGGTAATCCAGAGACATCAACGGCACCATCTAACACAGAAACAACCCAAACTGATTTCAAGGTGGGGATGATTTTAGTTGGGCCGCAGAATGATGCAGGCTGGAATCAGGCTCACTACGATGCGACAAAATACGTGATGGCAAAGCTGCCCAATGTCAAATTTATCTACGAAGATAAGGTTAACCCCGCCGATCGACCTAATGTTAAGGGATCTCAGATCGCAGACGAGCTGATTAGTAAGGGTGCCAAGCTAATTATTTTCAATTCTGATGACTACAAGGAAGATGCCTTAGCAACTGCCCAAAAGCACCCTGATGTTGCCGTCATCCATGCCAGCGGTGACTATGCCTGGCAGGAAGGTAAGAATTATAAAAATCAGAAAAATCTGAGCAATGTCATGTCGCAAATTGAATATGGCAAGATGATCTCTGGTTGTTCGGCTGCTCTCAATAGCGAAACAGGCAAAATTGGCTATGTTGGCCCATTAATTAATGGTGAAACCAGGCGTTTGGCTACCTCTGCCTACTTGGGTGCCAGGTATTGCTGGGAAAATTTTCGCAATAGAAAACCAGAAGATTTGACCTTCAAGGTAACCTGGATCGGCTTCTGGTTCAATATCCCCGGCACAACTCTCGATCCTAACAAGGTTGCAAGTGACTTGTTTAACAGCGGCTTTGATGTAGTTTTATCAGGTATTGATACTCAGGAAGTAGCTTTACAAGCGAAAAAGGCAGCATCTACAGGCAAGAAGGTGAAATTCCTGCACTACGACCTTAAATCTGGTTGCACCCTCGCACCGGAAATCTGCATTGGTGTACCCTATTACAACTGGGGTCCCTCTTACCTCAGTCAAATTCAAAACTCTATAGATGGTAAGTTTACAGGTGAGTTTGTCTGGGCACTGCCTGACTGGAAAAACCTGAATAATCCTGATACATCTGCCGTGGGTTTTGCCAAAGGTGATGCACTCGGCGTGAAGAACAATCAACTCCTCGATCGGTTTATTGCTGGTCTTGGCGATCGCAGTATTCAACCATTCAAGGGCCCTTTACAATTCCAAGATGGGACTGTTTTTCTAAAGGAAGGTGAGGTGGCTACACCACAGCAAATTTGGTACTTACCCCAACTCTTAAAAGGGATGGAAGGAAAAAGCAAGTAGCATTTATCTACTCAGGGGTTAACATATATGGGCGGATCTATGGGTCTGCCTTGTCTGTTAGGTGTGGAGTAGGGTGCATGTTAAAGCAAAATCATCGAGCCTGGGTAGAAATCGATCTATCAGCCATTAAACATAACGTGCAAGAGCTAAAGCGTTTGCTATCGCCGCACACAGAGCTAATGGCGATCGTCAAAGCAGATGCCTACGGTCATGGGGCTGTCGGTGTGAGCCAGACAGCCCTGCAAGCAGGTGCGAGTTGGTTGGGAGTAGCAACTATTCCCGAAGGCATTCAACTACGCAAAGCTGGCATTACGGCACCGATCGCGATCTTAGGAGCCACAAATAGTCCTGACGAAATTAGAGCGATCGCCGAGCATCGCCTCCAGGCAACCCTTTGCACGCCCAAACAAGCTCTGGTGTTTCACGAGGTACTACAGAACTTTGACACTCAAGTATCGGTGCATCTTAAGATCGATACGGGCATGTCGCGCTTAGGTACGGACTGGAGATCGGCAACGGAGTTTGTGCAACTGGTGACTAGCTTGCCGCAATTAGAGATCGAGAGCGTTTATTCTCACCTGGCTACTGCTGATGAATTAGATTGCACGATCTTAAGAGAGCAACAACAGCGCTTTGCCAAGGTAGTTGAGGCTTTACGGTCAGCAGGTATTTATCCCCGCCGTCTGCACCTGGCTAACACGGCAGGTATGCTCGCCGATCCGGATTTGCACTATGATATCGTCCGTCCCGGCCTGGGCATATATGGGCTATACCCCGCTCTGCACCTCCAGGGTGAAGTAGATTTGCGTCCGGCTATGCAGGTAAAAGCCAGAATTAGTCAGATTAAGGAAGTAACCGCCGGTACTGGCATCAGCTATGGCTATTCATTTATTGCTCCTACTGACATGAAAATTGCCACTGTGGCGATCGGGTATGCGGATGGCGTACCGCGTGGGTTATCTAACCGCATTAGTGCGATCGTGCACGAGCAAGTCGTGGCGCAGGTGGGTACGATTACAATGGATCAGTGCTTAATTGATGTCACGCACGTACCCGCAGTCTCGGTTGGCGATGCCGTCACCATTTTGGGGAAGGCAGAGCGGACGACAGCCGATGACTGGGCAGATATACTGGGCACAATCTCATGGGAAATCCTCTGCGGATTCAAACATCGCTTGCCCAGACTTTACGTCACACAACCTGCCGATACCAATAGCTATGTTGCCCAATCGCGGTAGATATGGCAGGGGATTTGCCAGATGTCTATTTGTTGGGGTACAATGCGCGTGTCATACCCCTATCTCAGACGGCTATAAATTTCGTTATGTGGAAGTAGTTGATATTGGGCACCTGTTTTTTACGCCATGCTCTATACTGCTACTGCCAGATGAAATTGCCGCAACGTAAATTGAAGCGTGAAAAGATTTGTCAGAAAGAGTCCACAAGTGTCCTGAGTGTGGTTAAGAAACAAATCGAGTCTATTAGCTGCACAAGTGATAAGGCAACGTGGATATAAGGTGTTGTGCCGCAACACTGCTGTGCTTGGTGAAGGTCACAGCCAGGGAGCTTCTTTAGCTTTTAGCTATCGGGAGTATTTGTGAGGTTGAGTTGGAGATCGGCTTACCGTAAGGCCCCAAGCAATGAAAATGTATTTTTTTAGCGGACAAAAAAAGAGAATATGAGGCGAACATTTCTAAAAACAATAGTAATTCTCGGACTGCTGAGTCCCCTATTAGGCTGCCAAGCCCCCCCCCAAAAAAACACTTTTGTTAACAGTACGGTTACCATAGGCGATATCGGCAAGCCTGACGAACGCATAGAGTCAGAAAAAAAATTACAACCTTTTGCTGATTATCTAGCTACCAATCTGAAAGACCTGGGAATTAACAAAGGTCAAGCCACGGTTGTTGTCGATCTTAAAGCCATGCCTCAGTTTATGTCTTCTGGTGAGATAGACATCTACATGGACAGTCCTTATCCAGCTATGTTTGTTGCGAATAGTGCTAGCGCGCAGCCAATTCTGAGACGTTGGAAAGGAGGAATACCTGAGTACAATACAGTTTTCATCGTTCCTAAAGATAGCAAGATTAAATCCATAGCCGATCTAGCAGGAAAAGTAATTGCTTTTGAGGATGTTTTTTCATCATCCGGTTACATGTTTCCCATGGCTTATTTAATTCAAGCCAAGTTCAAGCTTGTCCCTACTCCTAGTTCGGTACATAAATGGCAACCAGGAGAAATAGGGTATCAATTCTCTGACGATGAGGCACGAACCGTAGAATGGGTGTTAAAGGGAGAGGTGAGTGCTGGTGCGCTTGATAACGGGACTTTCGCAGAACTGCCAAATGAGACGCGTGATAAACTTCGTATTATCGCAGAGACAGAAAAATTCCCTCGACACGTCGTTGTAATTCGATCGGGTATGAATCCCCAAGAACTAGAAAAAATCAAAAGTACCCTCATCAATATGGATCAGACGAAAGAGGGGAAAGACCTTCTCCAGAATTTTGGCAAGACGGCCAAATTTGATGACTTGTCTGGCAAGAATCAAGAAACGCTCAAGAGATTACAGGCAACTTACAAACTCGTAGAAGAATACCAAAGCAAGTAGCTGGGGAGTTCGGTGTCAACCTCGCAGCCTAATCTACTAAACGCACTCAAACAGTACTTTGGTTACGACAGCTTCCGGCCAGGACAGCAGGAGATTATCACCGCAGTACTAACTCAGCGCGATGTTTTGGCAATCATGCCCACTGGGGGAGGCAAATCCATGTGCTTCCAATTGCCCGCTGTAGTGCAGTCAGGGATCACGCTTGTGGTTTCCCCTCTAGTGGCGCTGATGCAAGATCAAGTCGCATCTTTAACCAATAATGGGATTCCTGCCACATTTCTCAATAGTACGCTGACGAGAGATGAGAAATGGGAACGCACTCAGGCGATTCTAAATGGCACGATGAGACTTGTCTATGCCGCACCAGAAAGTCTTTTTACTGAAAAGTTTCTGGCGTTTCTAGATCGCGTACAGGCCGAAGTTGGCATTACGGCATTCGCAATTGATGAAGCGCATTGTGTATCGGAATGGGGACACGACTTTCGGCCAGAATATCGCCAGCTCAGTCAACTGCGTCAACGCTATCCCAATGTCAGCGCGATCGCACTCACAGCCACAGCCACAGCCCGCGTGCAGCAAGACATCACCACCCAATTGCAGCTCCGCGAGCCATTAATTCATATCTCTAGCTTCGATCGCCCAAATCTCTATTATGAGGTAATCAACAAAAAAGGCGATAAGCAAGCCTATGAAATGCTATTTAACCAGATTCGGCGCACGACGGGTGCGGGGATTGTCTACTGCCTGAGTCGCAAACGGGTAGAAGAGATTGCCCAACGGCTACGCATGGATGGCATCGCCGCCGTCCCGTATCACGCAGGCATGGAAAGCCGCGATCGCGCTGAAAACCAGACCCGCTGGATTCGCGATGACGTGCGGGTGATAGTTGCCACGATCGCCTTTGGTATGGGCATCAATAAACCTGACGTGCGGTTTGTGATTCACTACGACCTGGCGCGCAATATTGAAGGGTACTACCAGGAATCTGGCCGAGCTGGTAGAGATGGCGATCCTGCCACTTGCACCCTATTTTTTGGCCTCCAGGATATTGAAATTATTAAGTTCCTGATCGCCCAAAAGGTCGATCGCGAGACCGATGCGCCACTAGAACAGGAACAACGTATCGCTACGCAGCAACTCAACCAGGCGATCGACTACGCTGAAGGCGCAGAATGTCGGCGGAGCATTTTGCTGCGCTACTTTGGCGAACAGATGCACGGTAATTGCGGGCAATGTGACAATTGTCGTTCCCCCAAGCCAACGGAAGATTGGACGGTTGAGGCGCAGAAATTTCTCTCTTGCGTGGCGCGGGTAAAGGAACGCTTTGGCATGGCGCATATCATTGATATACTGCGGGGTTCTCGCAAAGAAAGAGTTTTGCAATTTGGACACGATAAACTCTCTACCTATGGCATTGGTAAAGATCGCAGCCAGGACGAGTGGAGAAGCTTGGGGCGATCGCTATTACACCAGGGTTTACTAGCGCAAACTACCGATGGCTATCCTGTACTCAAGCTCAACGCTAAAAGTTGGGAGGTGATGCGTCAGCAGCATGTGGTGATGGTAGCTGTACCAAAAGCCCTAACAAGTAGCACAGGGACAAAAGCGCTGGCAGGCGATGACACTGCAGATGAACCCATCGATACAATTCTGTATGAGAAGTTACGGCAACAACGCAAGCAACTAGCAGAAGCGCAATCTGTACCGCCCTACGTGATCTTTCACGACGCTACCCTCAGATTGATGGCACAGCAGCAACCCACCAACTTGACGGAATTTGGCAAATTATCGGGGATAGGAGATCGCAAGCGATCGCAGTATGGCGAGATCTTTATCCAACTAATTCAAGCCCATCAACAAGAGTATCCTGCACCACCAAAATCATTGCAATCGCCCCAATTGCCACAATCATCCAGCTCAGTATCAGGTACGGTCTTAGAGAGTTTAATTTTATTTCAGCAAGGTTTAGATATCGAGCAGATTGCTCTTCAACGTGGACTCAAAGCCCCTACGATCTGGACGCATTTAACCCAAGCCGTACAATCAAATCAGCTCGGCGAACCATCAGAGATCGCTAGGATTATTTCTCAAGCAGCTCAAACAGCTATTCTCCAGGCAGTTCAAATAGTCGGAACCGCATCGCTCCGAGATATCTTCGATCATCTCCAAGGTCAATATACCTACGGTGAAATTCGATTTGTCCTCGCCTTGCAATCTTTAACGTCTTAATGAATGCGATCGCAATAGCATCATCCCCAACTAAGTAGTATTTTCGATCGCAATTTGCGATGAGGAATTATTAAGAAACTATGAAAATGCAAAGAAAATATTTGACATGTTACTTTTGGGTATATTTGGGGAATATTAATGTTAGGGTTAAGAGTAATTACGTGTGAAAGTCTCCACTTAATACAGCCTTTTACTAAATCAGCAATTCCTCACCTATGAGTCAACCCCTAAAACTCAAAAGAGCGTTGCTGATATTATGCTAAACAGCTTTGAGATCGGACATAGCAAGATAGTACTCAACTCCCTTGGTTCTAGACTTAATTCCCTTAGTTCTAGATTTTGAGATTTACTGGCCATATTGGTAACTCATTTAAACTTTAGCTTAAGAGAGATTCGGGGTTAATGGAAGCGGAAATTTCAGCACTATCAGGTATTAGTAATGAGCTTAAGCTCTTACAACACGAGCGGGCATCAGTTGAGCTAATTGTTACCCCAGATAACGACCCATCAATTTCTTGGCATTTTTACTTGTATCTGGGTCGGATGATTTATGCTACGGGTGGCAATCATCGTGCCAGACGGCTATTTAGGGCGATTAAGCAACATTGCCCTGATGCGATTAGCGAAGCCTGGTTGCGATCGCTAACTAATCTCCCAGAGCCGTGGGAATTTTATTTAATCGATCAGGCGATCAAGCAGTCCAAGATCGACTCCGAAAAAGCCAAGGCGTTAATTGTCTCAAGCGTTCAAGAAGTCCTCTATACATTAATCGATCGAGGCAGTCTTGTGACTAACCGCAAGGCTACTAAACAACCACTTCAACCTTTAGTGCTGTTGTCAGTGGATCAGGTAGTCCAGCATGCCTACGATGCCAAGACTAAATGGCAAATGGCTGGATTAGGTCATATTCAAAATATGATGCCTGGTTTCTCGTTTGATTTTGCCCCCTTCCTGGCCTTACCAGATCAACTAAAACTGATGGTGGATGCTGGTGCAATTACCCCTCCTACTTACAAAGTTTTAGTTAGCTTGCTGAACGGTCAGAATACCCTCTGGGATCTATCGTTTAAGATGCAGCGATCGATGATTGCGGTGATGCGATCGCTATTACCCTTAATCATTGATGGCATCGTCGAACTAAAAGAAATTCCCGATCTGGCTTACCCACCAACTCAACAAATTGCAGCGGAGGTACAACCAGTTGCAAACAAAGGGCTGGTTGCCTGCATCGATGACAGTCCTCAAATTGGCGATGAAATGGCACATATCCTTACCAAGCTTGGGTATGAGGTGATCAATATTATCGATCCACTGCAGGGGGTAAGTTTACTGCTCAAGCGCAAGCCAGACTTGATTTTCCTCGATCTGGTCATGCCCAACACCAATGGTTATGAGTTGTGTACTTTCCTACGCAAAACATCGACCTTCCAGGACATACCAATCGTGATTTTGACTGGACATGATGGTGTAATCGATCGCGTCAGAGCCAAGATGGTAGGCGCAACAGATTTTCTGGGCAAGCCACCCGATGCCGATAAAGTTAAGCAGGTTCTAAATAAATATCTGCATAAAGACGTTACGGAAGATTAAAAGTTTAGCCGCAAAACTTTCATGTACAGATGTTTCATGATTGAATTGCACGGTTAGAACCCAATTTAGGGAACTATAAGTTTATGAAAATACAAGGGAGACACCGATGACATCAGTTTTAATTGTCGAAGATACACTTACCGAAGCAGAAATTATTACTGGTACCCTAAAAAATGCTGGCTTTACTACAACTGTTGCGACCAGTAGCGAAGATGCCAAGATTAAACTCAGCCAGCAAAAACCTGACCTGATTGTGATGGATGTGGTGCTACCAGGCGAAAGTGGGTTTGAGCTTTGCCGCGAACTTAAGGAGAAGCCAGAAACCAAGGATATCCCAATCATTATGTGTTCGACTAAGAGCGGTGAGATGGATAAGTTTTGGGGGATGAAGCAGGGTGCTTCCGCTTATGTAACCAAACCGATCGATCCTGATGAACTTGTTCGTACTGCAAAGCTTTTATCTAAAGGTTAATTTATTATGGCTACCGAAAGTGCTGTTGCCAAAGCAAAAGTTGGCTCCGAGCAGTTCTTATCATTCGTCTTACCACCCGATCAGAAGGTAATTGTCTCGACCAAGCAACTGATTGAGATCTTAAATATATCCTTAGGTCAAATTGTCCCGATACCTGATGTGCCACCGTTTGTGATGGGGGTATGCAACTGGCGGGGTGAAGTTTTGTGGGTAGCCGATCTTGGCTACATGCTTGGGTTTGAGCCTTTATACCAGCAAGGCTTTACCCAAACCACTTACAAGGTTATTTTACTGCGCAGTCAGGGGCAAACATTAGGTTTGGCAGTCCGCAGCGTCCAGCAGATGGTGTGGTGCAATCCCGAACAAATTCAAGCATCATCAGATAGCTACGTCACCTCAGAACTGTCTAGTTGCATCCAAGGCTATTATCTATCTCCCGATCGCGAGTTAATGCTGGTTTTGGATGGAGATGCGCTTTTCCAAACTATAGATGCATGAGATCTGCATCTATAGACGATTGGCTAGATATTCAGCCCACAGTTCAAATAGTTAGTAAATTGCCCCCACTGCACCGGAATCTATTCAAAGGACATCAAATCAATGCTTCTAGACAATAACCAGGTATCTCACTTTGATGCCAAATCTACCCCCAGCAAACCCAACGTAGAAGTACTACTCCCAAACGGCAACTCCTCCCCACCTTCCAAGTTGCCAACCCCCAGACAACCTAAGCAGGGTATGGGGCGATCGCTCAGTTTGCGTACCAAAGCCACAGCGCTGGCGATCGCGATCGGAACTGTACCTGTAGTTGCGATCGGTGCTACGGCATATTACTTTGCCAACCAATCGCTGACCCAAAGAATTTCTAGCGAGCAAAAAGATAAAGCCGTGTCGCTGACAGATAAACTCAGTCGCTTCATGTTAGAACGCTACGGCGATATCCAAGTACTGGCAGATCTGGCAATTTTTAAGGATGCCAAATTGCGATCGTCACCCACTATCCTCCTGGAGCAGCAGAAGCTTTTCGATAAGTACATTGATGCCTATAAAGTTTACGACAACATGGCATTGTATGGGCTAGATGGCAATCTGATCGTGCAGTCAAGTAATGGAGACTCTCCCGCCAGCATCTCTTTACCAGACTACATGCAAGCCGCAATCAATACTGGCAAGTCCACGATCAGCCAACCGCGAATTTCTAGAGTTGTCGGCACAAAAGCTTATAGCGTCTATTTAGCAGCACCACTGAAAGATGCGGCAGGTCAAACAATTGCCATCTTGAGTACCCGCGTGCCAATGTCCAATCTGAAAAAAGTAATCAATGCTTCGGAGGAAGCGAGTGATGAGTTATACCTCATCGATTCCAATGGCACAATCTTCATGGCTTCGGAAGACAATAAAGTGGGTGAGAATGCGTACAAGCGTCTTATTAATGTGGATAAAGCCCACAACATAGGAAAACCAGACACTTTGGTCACATCGGAAGTCTACGAAAACAAACCTCCAGAAGGTAGGGTGTTGGGATTTTCCCCTGTTGAACCCTTAGAGAATACCCCAAATCTTAATTGGGATTTGGTATTATCTGCCAGTACCAATGTTGCTTTCAAACCCCAACGCGACTTGCTGCAAACTCTGGCCATTGGTACTGGGATCGCGGCTGTAGTTGTGGGCGCTCTGGCTGCCTGGTTGGCTAGCCGTGTGACGCGACCAATTCAAGACGCGGCTTCGGCAGTAGAAAAAATTGGGGAGGGAGAACTAGATACCCGTATTTCTGTATCAGGCAGAGACGAAATGGCGGTACTGGGCTCTAACATCAATATCATGGCCGACCAAATTCAGCGGAGAAATCAGCTCTCTACCCTGGCTTTGGCAATGCGACAGTCCACTGACCTGGACAATGCTTTAAATACGCTCGTGAGCGAAGTGCGACGCATCATCAATGCCGAGCGGGTTGTGATCTATCGGTTCCGGTCTGACTGGGGTGGATATCTTTCCCATGAATCTGTTTTGCCTGGATTGCCCAGCGCTCTCAAAGAAGAAGCCAACGATTCCTGCATCAGCCCAGATTTGCTGGAAGCTTATCGGCAGGGACGCTTGGTGGTTAATAATGACGTCACCGAGCGGGATTACCATCCAGATCACAAAGCATTACTACGGCGGTTGCAGATTAGAGCCAATCTGGTAACACCAATTGTGCAGCAAGGGCAACTGTTTGGCTTGCTGGTAGCGCACCACTGTACCAGCACCCACGTATGGCAGCCCGATGAAATTAACCTGTTAACAGAAGCCGCAGTACAGGCAGGTTATGCGGTGGGTCAGATTGTATTTATCGACCAAAAGACGAAGATCGCCAAACTCAAAGATCGACTGGCCGAGATCTCCCTGGCCATGGGTAAGAACCTCAATTTCCAAGAAATTCTGGATACGGCAGTAAAGGAAGTGCGCGATCTGCTAAACACAGATCGGGCGATCATTTATACCTTTGACAACGAGTGGAAAGGCACAATCGTCGCTGAATCTGTAGGCGATCGCTGGCCCAAAGCCCTAGGTGCCAAAATTCACGACCCCTGTTTCGCCGATCGCTACGTGGAAAAGTATCAAGCAGGTCGGATTCAAGCCACAGCAGATATCAGTAAAGCTGGCCTGACGGAGTGCCACTTAAAACAGCTCCAACCGTTTGAGATCAAAGCCAATCTGGTCGCCCCAATTCTGCGCAATAAAGAACTAATCGGGTTGCTGATCGTGCACCAGTGCGATGCGCCCCGCATCTGGGACGGAGATGAAATCGATTTGATGCGGCAATTGGCAATCCAGGTAGGTTACACGATCGAGCAAGTCACGATGGTGGAACGAATTGAAAAAGCCCGCGTTGAAGCCCGCGCGGAAGCCGATGGACGCGCCGAGTCGCAAAAGCAAGAAAAGGAACTACTGCAAAAACGCGCCCTGGAGCTACTGATGGCAGTCGATCCAGTCAGTAGAGGTGACTTGACTGTCCGCGCTCAAGTGACCGAGGACGATATTGGCACGGTAGCTGACTCGTACAACGCCACAATTCGCAACCTCAGGCAAATCGTCGAACAGGTGCAAACCGCGACCAAAGCTGTATCTCAAACTACCACAGGTAGTGAAACAAAAGTCAAGAACATGGCGAGTGAGGCCGTGCTACAGGTGGAAGCGATCGCTCGTGCCCTAGTACAGATTGAAGCCATGTCTAAGTCCAGTCAGGGTGTAGCCGCCAGAGCCAAATCTGCGACCGAGAAAGTACAGATCGCCAATCGCGTAGTGCAGGCGGGTGATGCCGCCATGAACCGCACTGTATCAAGTATCAACTCGGTGCAGTTCACAGTGTCAGAAGCCGCCAAGAAGGTAAAGCAGCTCGGCGAATCTTCGCAAAAGGTTTCTAAGGTGGTCAAGTTAATTCGCAATATCGCCGCTCAGACGAACATGTTGGCGCTGAATGCTTCGATTGAAGCGGCTCGTGCTGGTGAAGAAGGTCAAGGGTTCGCGGTGGTAGCCGAACAGGTGCGGGCGCTAGCACAACGCTCCGCCACAGCGACAACGGAAATCGGACAAATCATTGAAGAGATCCAAGCCCAAACGAATGAGGTGGTCTTGGCGATGGAGTCCGGTACTGAACAGGTAAATACTGGTGCCGAGCAGGTTGAAGAGGCCAAACAACAACTCAGCCAGATTGCCAAGGTCTCGGCACAGGTGAATAAGCTGGTGCAAGAGATTGCCCAGGCAGCCGCACAGCAGACAGAGACATCGACTAAGGTGGGTCAAACCATTCAGGATGTGGCGGAGATCGCCAACAATACCCAGGTACAATCTGGCAGCGTTGCCGACTCGTTTAACGATCTACTCGAAGTTGCCAAAGAGCTACAGGTAACCGTAGGACAATTTAAGGTTAGCTAATTCTCCCCAACTAGCAGTCAAACTTCATGAATTTGCCCGCTTTACTTACTACTTATCTATCTCTAATACCTAAAGGGACGCCAAGACATGCTTCTAGATAATAACCAGGTATCTCAGCTCGATGCCAAATCCACCGACCGCAAACCCAACGTCGAAGTACTTCCCCCAGAAGATAACTATCCATCCCCCAAATCCCCCAAACCTTCAAGATTCTCATGGCGATCGCTCAGTTTGCGTACCAAAGCCACGGTGTTGGCGATCGCTTTGCCAGTTCTATCCATCGCGGCAATTGGTGCGACGGCGTATTTTTCAGCAGATCGGGCCTTTTTGACGCAGGTCACGCAGCAGAAAACCTTTGAAGCGGAGGAATTCCTGGCAACGGTCGAGCGCTTTATGTTCGAACGTTACGGCGACGTGAAGGCATTAACTTATCAGCCTATATTGCAAGAGAAATCGCTCCAAGACAGAGCCACCTTGCTGACAAAATTTACGCAGATCTATGGTGTATACGACAGTATTACAATCATGGATTTAAATGGCACTGATATTGTGGCGAGTGCGGGCACGGAACTATCTAATCACGCCGATGACGATTATTTTCAAGCGATCGTCAAGGGCGCGGATGTCTTCGTTTCGCAGCCACGCGTGGCCAAAGCCACGGGGGAGATAGTCATATACTTTGCAGCTCCCGTTCGCGATGCTGCCACGGGCAAAGTTACTGCTGTGCTGAGAACGCGCATGCCAGTTAAGCACATTGATCCGCTAGTCAGAGGGTTTGGGCGAAACTCGACCACATATCACCTGGTGGATCGCAGCGGTAAGGTGTTTGTCGTTAATGACGGTACGGCACTTGGCACGCTGGCTAAAGAGCACCTGCCAATTTTTGATCGATTAAGACAAGAAAAGAAAACAACGACAGTTGACACCTACGAACCGCTTGAAAAACGAGATGTGTGGGGAGCCTATGCTGCCTTGCAATCGGAGCGCTTACCCGATTTTGGTTGGGATGGCTTCCTCCTGACGGATGACAAGGTACTTTTTGCCCCGTTGTTCGGTCTGGCTAGCAACCTGATTAGCGGTACTGTCGTTGCCACACTAGCAGTTGGCCTGCTGGCGGCATATTTGGCGAAACGGGCAACGCAACCGATTGAATCTGCCGCCGTTGCCGTGGAAAAGATCGGCCAAGGCGAACTTGATACCCGCATCGCCGTTGAGGGTGAAGACGAGTTCGCGCTGCTGGGTTCTAACATCAACAAAATGGCGAGCCAGATTCAGGGCAGAAACGAACTATCTAGCCTGGCTTTGACACTGCGGCAGGCGACAAGCCTGGACAATGCTTTAGATACGCTCGTGACCGAAGTGCGTCGCATCATCAATGCCGAGCGCGTCGTGATCTATCGGTTCCGGTCAGATTGGGGTGGATATCTTTCCAATGAGTCAGTGTTACCAGGATTGCCCAGCGCCCTAGAGGAAAAAGCCAACGATTCCTGCATCAGCCCAGATTTGCTCGAAGCCTATCGCCAGGGACGCTTGGTGGTCAACAACGATGTCAGCGAGCGGGATTACCATCCAGAACACAAAGCCTTATTACGGCGGTTGCAGATTAGAGCCAATCTGGTGACGCCAATTGTGCAGCAAGGGCAACTGTTTGGCTTACTGGTGGCACACCACTGCACCGGCACCCACGTTTGGCAGGCCGATGAAATCAGCCTGTTAACAGAAGCAGCCGTCCAAGCCGGCTATGCGATCGGTCAGATTACATTTATCGAACAAAAAACCAAGATCGCCAATCTCAAAGACCGACTGGCTGAGATCTCTTTGGCCATGGGTAAGAACCTCAACTTCCAGGAAATTCTCGATACTGCGGTGTATGAAGTGCGCCAGTTGCTGAACACCGATCGGGCAATCATCTACACGTTTGATGCCGAATGGAAAGGCACGATCGTCGCCGAATCAGTAGGCGATCGCTGGCCCAAGGCGCTGGGTGCCAAAATCCACGACCCCTGTTTCGCCGATGGCTATGTGGAAAAGTATCAAGCAGGCCGAGTTCAAGCGACAGCCGATATCACCAAAGCTGGCTTGACTCCATGCCACTTGAACCAGCTCAAACCGTTTGAGGTCAAAGCCAACCTGGTGGCACCAATTCTGCGAAATAAAGAGCTAATTGGCTTGCTGATCGTGCACCAATGCGATGCCCCCCGTGCCTGGGACGACGATGAAATCGATTTGATGCGGCAATTGTCGGTACAGGTGGGTTATACCATTGAGCAGGTCTCGATGGTGGAGCGCATTGAAAAAGCCCGCGTTGAAGCCCGCGCCGAAGCTGACGCGGGTGCAGAAACCCAAAGGCAAGAAAAAGAATTTCTGCAAAAACGCGCTCTAGAGCTACTCATGGAAGTTGACCCCGTAAGTAGAGGTGACCTGACCGTGAGAGCGAGAGTAACCCCCGATGAAGTGGGAACGCTAGCCGACTCTTACAACGCGCTGATTCGTAGCTTGCGCCAGATTGTTGGCGATGTGCAAAATGCATCGGGCGAGGTGGTTAGAACGGCACAGGGCAACGAACAAGCTGTAAATGATGTTGCCAAAGTATCATCACAGCAGGCAGAAACGATTGTGGCAGCACTGTTACAGGTACAGGCGATCGCCGAGTCATTGCAAGGCATGGCCAACCAAGCCAAGCAAGCTGAGCAGCAGGTGTTAAGAGCCAACCAGGCAGTAAAGTCAGGTGACGAAGCGATGAACCGTACGGTAGCTGGATTCTCCACCATTCGCGAAACCGTATCGGAAACTTCCGACAAGGTAAAACGCTTGGGTGAAGCTTCGCAGAAAATTTCTAAGGTGGTTAACCTGATTAGTGGCTTTACCGATCAAACCAAACTGCTGGCACTGAACGCCGCAATTGAAGCAGCCCGCGCCGGTGAAGAAGGTAGAGGTTTCGCCGTGGTAGCCGAAGAGGTTCGCGCCCTGGCGCAGCAATCTGCTACTGCTACTGCTGACATCAAACGACTGATAGACGAAATCCAGTCGCAAACTAAGGAAGTAGTCGCGGCGATGGAAGACGGGACGGAACAGGTAGCTGCCGGAACGCAGCTCGTAGAAGAATCCCGCCAAAAACTGACGCAGATTTCGGCTGTGAGTAACCAGGTAAACAAACTGGTACGGGCGATCGCGCAAACTGCCGCAGTTCAAACTCTCACTTCAACGACTGTAAGTCAAACTATGCAAGAAGTAGCCAACAGCGCCAAAGAAGCATCGCAGCAATCTACTTCGGTTGCTAAGTCTTTCGAACAGTTGCTAGACGTTGCCGAACAACTTCAAGTCAGCGTATCCCAGTTCAAACTGAGCTAGAGAATGCGTTCCATTACTTACTACTTATCTCTCTCTCTACCGAAAAGGACATCAAATCATGCTTCTCGATGATAACAAGGTATCTCGTTTCGATGCCGAATCAGCCAAGACCCTACCAAATCTGGAAGTAATGCCCCCAGAAAATACTTCTGGTCTCGCAGGGAAAAAACAAGCTCAAACAGGGCGCATGCCTATAGGGAAAAGGTTCCGGCGAGGCTGGGGATCTCTCAGTCTGCGGGGGAAACTCTCGATCTTGTTGGCAATTACAACGGCAGTACCGGTTATTGCCGTCACTCAAATATTGACTAAGGCTTCCGAAGATCGGTTGTTAAGTGACTTGAGCGCATCCGTACAAGAAAAAGGTACTGTCTTTGCCGAGGAATACGTACTCTGGACAAAAGAAGAGGCGAAAGCAGATGCGGCACTTCTCGGTCAGTTGGTGCAAGGTCAGGAGATCGATTTGAATAATCTTCAAGATCTGGCTGCGCGCGGGAAGCTGCTCGAACCATTCCTCAAAATTAACAATGATGCTGCACCTGAGTCGATCAAGAGCTTTAAAATTCTGACGGATGCTCAAGGCAAGACCGTCGCCCAGAGCATTCAAGTCCTGGATGAGGATTTTTCAAACCCACCAAAACTACCAGCCACCAAAGGATCGTTTACGCCGCAAAAGTATCGCTCCGTATTGTTGCCAACTGGAATTCCGCTGGGAGATATACCGATCGTCCAGAATGTCCTGAAAACAGGAGCTCCTCTTTCCGGGATGGAGTTGATTAAGTCGAATTACTTACAACGTTTGGGGCTAGACAAACAGACTAATCTAGGGTTGCGAGCCCAGGTTACCCAAGGGTTGGCTGCAGCTAAAGCGCCTGCACCTGAAGGCACCTACGATATTGAAGGTGGCAAGATCGGTTTGGTGAGCATGGCCGTCTATCCGATTAAAGTCAAAGGTCGGCTAGTGGGCACTGCGATCGTGGGGACGTTAATGAACCGCAACTATGGGTTGACCGATCAGTTGACGTCCAAGTATAAGGACATCGGCGTTGCCACCATATTTGCTCAAGATTTACGGGTGGCAACGAATGTCCCCTATGTCGATCCGCAGACCAAGAAGACCGATAACACGCGAGCAATTTCGACGCGGGTTGCCTCGGAGGTGGCAGAAACAATTGCCAAAGGGCAGCCTTTTGTCGGCAAGACAAACGTAGCTGGGTTGGATTATTTCACTACCTATCTTCCCCTCTACGACCATCAACGCGATCTCAATCCCCAGGCTAAGCCCATAGGAAATGCTTTTGTGGCTAAGCCTTTAGCAGAAGTCAACGATGCCTTAAGACAGCTAGCGCTAACTGGATATGGTGTCGGGGCATTGGTCTCGCTACTTGCAGTTTTAATTGCTATTTTCCTTGCCAACCGCACTAGCCGACCAATTCAGAAAGCGGCTGAGGCCGTAGGAAAAATCGGTCAAGGCAAATTCCAGACTCGCCTTGACGTACAAGGCGAAGATGAGATTGCTATCTTAGGCACTAACATCAACTTGATGGCTGGTCAACTGCAAACCCTGGTAGAACAACAAGCAGTCGCTGCCGAGCAGTCACAATTATTTGCTGAGATTACCGGCGCTCTTGCTATTAGCGCGCAAGATGTAAACGATGCCTTCAACCAGGCACTTGCCAAAGCAAGAGAACTCCTGAAAGTAGACCGGATGGTCGTCTATAGCTTTAACCCTAACCGTAGCGGCTACATCAGTGCCGAATCCGTGGGATCTGGTTTACCTGTTGCCCTCAACGACCAAATCGAAGACCCTTGCATTCCCGATCGCTTGCTCGAAGCCTATCGGAATGGGCGAGTTGTTCCCACCAGCGATGTCTTCCAGGCTGGATTTCACCCCGACCACCAGCAATTAATGGAGCGCCTGCAAATCAAGGCAAATTTAGTCGTGCCGATCCTCAATCAGGGAAAACTGTTTGGGCTGCTAGTCGCCCATCACTGCCGCCAGACTTACGAGTGGCAGGCATCGGAAATCAACTTCATGACTCAGTTGTCATCTCAAATGGGCTTGATTCTAGACCGAGTTACTTTCTTGCAAGGTCGAGATGCAGAAGCGCAGCGGTCTCAGTTGCTTAAGGACATTACGATCCAGATGACTCAAGGGCTAACTGCCCAAGCAATTTTTGATGCTACCGTACAGGAACTGCGGAAGGCAATCCAGGTAGACCGGGCGATCGTCTATCGTTTTGACGAGAACTGGAAGGGCACGATCGTGGCTGAATCCGTAGCCAGTGGTTGGCCGACAGCATTGGGCGCTCAAATCGCCGATCCATGTTTTGCCGATCGCTACGTCGAAAAATACAAGCAAGGACGGGTACAGGCAACTGCCAATATTTACAAAGCAGGCTTGACCGATTGTCACCTCAGCCAACTGAAGCCATTTGCGGTGCAAGCCAACCTGGTTGCCCCAATTCTCGTGAACGGGGAACTGCTGGGCTTGCTGATTGCCCACCAGTGTTCTGCGCCTCGGGACTGGGAGCAGTCAGAAACCGACTTTTTGTCTCAGGTCTCAACTCAGGTTGGACTGGCGATCGAGCGATCGAACCTTGTGGAAAAGCAGAGCCAGTCGGAAGCAGTACAACGGGGCGAGAAAGAACTGCTCCAGAAACGTGCCCTTGAGCTACTCATGGAAGTGGACCCTGTGAGTAGAGGTGACCTGACTGTGAGAGCAAGGGTAACTCCCGACGAAGTAGGTACCCTGGCCGACTCTTACAACGCGATTATCCGCAGTCTACGCCAGCTTGTGGGTGACGTGCAGACGGCATCGGCTACGGTGGTGAAAACAGCGCAGGGTAACGAACATGCTGTAAGCGAAGTCGCCGAAGTGTCATTGCGCCAGTCAGAGACGATCGTGACAGCGCTCAAACAGGTGCAGGCGATCGCGGAATCGCTCCAGGGTATGTCAATGCGAGCTAAGCAAGCCGAACAGCAGGTGTTGAAATCTAACCAGGCAGTACAGTCAGGCGACGAAGCGATGAACCGGACAGTGGCTGGTATCTCGAGCATCCGCGAAACTGTATCGGAGACTGCGAAGAAAGTAAAACGCTTGGGTGAAGCTTCGCAGAAAATTTCTCTAGTGGTTAACCTGATTAGTGGCTTTGCTGACCAAACCAACCTGCTAGCACTGAATGCGGCAATTGAAGCTGCCCGCGCCGGTGAAGAAGGCAGAGGTTTCGCTGTAGTAGCCGAAGAAGTACGCGCCCTGGCGCAACAGTCTGCCTCAGCTAGTGCCGACATCGAACAACTAGTCGAAGAGATCCAAAGTCAAACTAATGAAGTAGTAGCGGCGATGGAAGATGGTACCGAGCAGGTAGTTGCAGGTACGCAGCTCGTAGAAGAAGCCCGCCAAAAGCTCACCCAGATTACGGCTGTAAGTAACGAAGTAAACAAACTGGTACAGGAAATCGCTCAGACTGCGGCGGCTCAAACGCGCAATTCTACGACGGTAAGTCAAACCATGCAAGAGGCAGCCGATAGTGCTAAAGAAGCATCGCAGCAATCAACATCGGTAGCTAAATCTTTTGAACAGCTACTGGAGGTTGCCGAACAAATGCAAGTCAGCGTATCTCAGTTCAAACTGAGCTAGCAGTGAAAGTGTGGGTTTAGCTATCGACTCGATTTTTGCCAAAAGATCCTGCCTGGTAAAACCCACCTGTACAATTTCTCAGAGTTATTATTTGTTAGTCGCCATTCTCTAAATACCTGCCATGTCTAGTATCGATCCTCAAATCCGCGACCAAGCCTATCAATTCTTTAGCCAAGAAGCTCTAGAGTTTTTGCAGACCATTGAAGAAGGGCTGATGGAACTGCGAACAGATCACAGCGTCCCTGTGGTGCATAACCTGATGCGGGCGGCACACTCGATCAAAGGCGGTGCCGCTAGTGTCGGTCTACCCGGCATTCAGCAAATCGCTCACCGCATGGAAGACGTGTTTCGCGCCCTTTACCGTCAGGACAAGGAAATCGATCGAGACGTTGAGGGACTGTTGCTCCAGGCATATGATAGTTTGCGTGCACCATTAGTAGAACAGATCGAAACTGGACACTACGATGCCGAAGCTGCCATTGAGAATGCCGAACCGATTTTTAGCGTACTTGAAGGCTATCTCGGTGATAGTCTGGGTGCAGATTTAGAACTGCCAACTGCTGCCGAACTGGGATTTGATATTGCTCAGGTCGTGTTTTCAGGCGATGTCACCATGGGCATAGAACGCCTGCAAGCCGTGCTGGCTCACCCCGAGATCGAGCAGGTTAGCGGTGAGATCCGCGCCCAAGCGGAAGTATTTGCCGGAATCGGAGAGCTATTAAATTTACCTGGCTTCAGCGCGATCGCCAACCACACGCTTTTAGCTTTGGATGCCAATCCCAACAATCCCACAGCCGTAGGTCAAGTTGCCGTAGAGAACTTCTTAGCCGCACAGGCAGCAGTCTTAGCAGGCGATCGCACTTCCGGCGGTAGTCCCAGCGATCGACTTTTAGCCCTGATCCAATCAGGCGGCACCGTTGCGGCTCCTACTCTTGGCGATATCGCTGATACTGCCAATCTCGATCTGTCGGCTCAGTTTGCCGATGCCCTTGCGCTCGAAGATCTGACCACAGATGCATTTGCCAATTTTGGCAGCGATCTAGACAGCAGTTTCGGCTTAGATGCCGCCCTCCCAGACAGTACCGATCTCAACGATCTAGGTGGGATGTTTGCTGAGGATGACAGCAGCGATCTAGGCAATTTAGGAAATTTAGGCAATCTTACGGATAACTTTACGAGCAGCTTTGGCAATGATTTTAGCGACGAGGGCTTTATTAGCTTAGATAGCGGCGGAACTCAGACAGGATTTACCGATCTCCCAGCTAGTGGCGATCGCCAAGATGCTCCTGAGTTAAGCGGCCTTGATGCGCTAAGCAGCAATGTCGCACCAGAAGCATTCACCCCATTTCAACCAATGTCATTTGAGGATGATACAGACCTCAATACTGCCACTGTCTCATTGGAAGATCTGTTCAGTGTAGTTAGTGAATCTGAGGGCAATGGTAGCCCAGGACTATTGGAGCCAACAAACATACCAGCGGCACCGCCAATCGAAATTGCCCCCAAACCCACTGTTAACGAAACTGACAAGAGAACTGAAAAGCGTAAAGCGAAATCTACCGAACTCACAGAGATTGGCACCGAGTTATCAGCGGCGGCATCCTCGCAGGTCTCCGCTAGCATGGTGAGAGTCGATTTAACTCGCCTAGAACGCATCAGTAACCTGGTGGGCGAATTAGTCACCCAAGAAAATGGCACGATGTTGCGGAGTCAGCAAATACAGGAAACCCTCCTCACGCTGCAAAGGCGATTTAAGAATTTCGAGAAAATCGCGAAGGAATTAGAAAAATGGGTTGATAACAGCCAAAGATCGAAGGTAAGCAGTCAAAAATCAGAACCTCAAGATCGAGCCTTACCAAATCCATCGATCTCACTTCCTGCTGATAGCTCTGCACTAACAGAATTAGCCAGTTTCGATCCGCTTTTAATGGATTCCTACAGCTATGTTTATACTGTAGTCCAGGAAGCTGTCGAAGAAATCGCCCAAATGGGAGAGACAATGCAAGATATGTCCCTCCTCACCCAGCAAACTCAGCAGGCACAGATCAGCAAGCAGCAAACCCTCAAACAGGTTCGCAACGATATTTTGTGGGCGAGAATGATGCCCCTTAATGAAATCCTACAGCGCTTCCCACGTATGGTGCGGGATTTATCCGCTAAAAATGACAAACAAGTAAGACTAAAAACATTTGGGACAAATACCCTCGTAGATAAGGCAGTATTAGAGAAGCTGTTTGACCCTCTAGTCCACCTGATCCGCAATGCCTTTGACCACGGCACCGAACCACCTCAAGTGCGGACAAAACAAGGGAAACCCTCTGAGGCCACAATCGAAATTCGTGCCTACCATCGAGGCAACCAAACCTACATCGAAGTACGCGATGATGGTCGAGGTATCGATCTAGAAAAAGTGCGGGCATCGGCGATCGCTAAAGAAGTAATGACCCCCGAAGTTGCCGCCGCTGCTACCCAAACTGAACTATACGATCTGTTGTTCTCACCGAGCTTCTCTACTGCTGAGAAGGTGAGCGACCTCTCAGGTCGAGGTATGGGTTTATCCGCAGTGCGATCGCAGATCGTTACTCTCAAGGGCAACATTACGATCAATTCCGAAGTCGGGCAGGGAACTACTTTCATCATTCGCCTCCCACTGACTCTCACAATTGCTAAGCTCCTGATATTTAGCATTAATTCTAAGCTGATGGCAATCCCAGTCGATACCCTGTCGGGTCTTGTTACTGCTACCGACTCAGACATCATTACCCTGCAAGGAAGACAGTTTTATCGATATCGTTCTCAGATTAGTAGCAATGACGATTCCGAAATCGATGCCACAGAAGAGAATGCAGTCAACGCTGCCAAAGATCGAATCATCCCCCTCTACCCCCACTCCGAATTCTCTTATTACTATCCCTTACCTAAAGCTACGGAAGAGCAGGTATCAACGATGGCTTTACCCGAAGAAAGTGGCATACCATTGTTGCTAGTCTCTAGCGGTGATAAGACCATTGCCATGGAAGTAGACCAAATCTTAAGCGAGCAGGAATTAGTCATTAAACCATTTGGCAAGGGAATTGCTTCACCTTCTTATATCTATGGCTGTACGATCCAGGGTGATGGCTCCATGCTGCCAGTAATTGATGGTTTAGCCCTAGTATCAAAACTCCTCCACCAGCCAGACCAACACGCTTCCAGTCCAGTTAGACATAGCAACTTGCCTGGACACAGTAAGCCCACAGTCGCTGAAGTACAGCAAGAAGCTGCCACCATCCTGGTTGTAGATGATTCGCTCACAACTCGTCAAACCCTGGCACTCACCTTAAAGAAAGCGGGCTATCGCATTATCCAAGCAGGCGATGGCCGTGAAGCCCTGGATAAGCTAAAACAAGAACCTGGAATTGATGCGGTATTCAGCGATGTAGAAATGCCTCGCATGAATGGCTTTGAGTTCCTGAGTCAATGCCGCCAGGATCGAGCATATACAGATTTGCCCATCATCATGCTGACTTCTCGTTCCGGGGAGAAACATCGCTCTTTGGCCAAGTTGCTGAAAGCCACAGCATACCTAACCAAGCCCTATCTCGAACAGGAACTCTTAAAAACCCTGCAATCTTGCCTAGAAAAGCAACCTGCGCTTGCCACTAAATCTTGATTTACTCCTACTAATACTATGCTGACAACCAAGGCAGAAAAAGCTACCTCCAAGCTCCTGATTTTTTCAATCGGGAAACTATACGCAGCCGTCCCCCTAGATGAGGTGATCAAGGTCATTCCCATTCCAGAAATCTTCCAGAGTGGGGAAAAGACGCTTGGCATGACCTATTTTGAGGGCAGCGAAGTCCTAGTCGTGGATCTGTACCATGAAATTTTTGGTGGTTCCGGCACCTCTAGTCGATACCTGATCGTGATGCGGGGTAATACTCAGGACTTCTATGGCGTGCCAGTATCAGGCTTACCGATGATGAAGGAAGTACCCCTAAAAAACGTGCATCCTATACCGAGTGAATACCGCGATCGCGATACCCTAGGCGTTGCCAGCCACATGGTTCAGATCCCGATCAACAAAGAAGTGCAGACTATATTTCTTCTCTCATCAGAAAAGCTGATCGCGATCGTCCGCAGTCAAAAATGAGGAATGTCAGGAAATCATGAGGAAATCATGATTTCCTCATAAGTTCCTCAAGTTGTTTTGATATAACTAAAGACATAGCTCTACGGGGCACGCCTCAATCAAAGGAATACCGTCAGTGCCTCTCTAGCTATTAGACGCAATCGAAAAACTAGGAGGAGAAAATCTATGCTGCAAGCAGTTGCTGGTCTAGAGTTGTCGGAAACCACCAGGGAGAAGGCACTCATACTACCATTTGAAGCAGTCGGTATCGCTGATATTCCCATTGTGGGCGGTAAAAATGCATCGCTAGGCGAAATGCTGCAACAGCTATCGCCAAAGGGTGTTTGTGTTCCTACTGGATTCGCCACTACAGCCTTTGCTTATCGTTATTTTATCGAAAAGGCAGGTTTAGAGAAGACTCTACGCCAGTTGTTTTCCGATCTCAATGTTGAAGATGTCAAAAACCTGCGCATGCGGGGTAAGCAAGCTCGCGCCCTGATTCTCAACACCCCATTCCCCGAAGAATTAGACGCAGAAATTACGCATGCTTATCTCAAATTGTGCGATCGCTATGGTAACGGTACCGACTTCTGCGACACATTGCCACCCGAACAGCAAGCAGAGTGTCGGCGGTTGAGCAGCGACGTTGATGTAGCCGTCCGATCTAGTGCAACTGCTGAAGACCTGCCCGATGCTAGCTTTGCAGGGCAGCAGGAAACCTACCTAAACGTATCTGGCGTGGAAGCCGTATTGGATGCTTGCCACAAGTGCTTTGCCTCCATCTTTACGGATCGGGCCATCTCCTATCGCACGATCAAAGGTTTCGATCACTTTGAAGTAGCCCTATCCGTCGGCGTGCAAAAAATGGTGCGTTCCGACCTCGCCTCTTCTGGGGTTATGTTTTCGATCGACACGGAAACCGGCTTTAAAAATGCAGTGTTACTGACCGCTGCCTACGGTTTGGGTGAAAATGTCGTCCAAGGTGCCGTCAACCCGGACGAATACTTTATTTTTAAGCCCACCCTGGCTCAAGGTTTCCGCCCCATCCTGGAAAAACGCCTTGGCAGTAAAGAAATCAAAATGATCTACGACATTGGTGGCGGCAAACAAACCAAGAACGTATCCGTCCCAGATTCGGAGCGGTGTAAATACGCCATCACCGATGATGAAATCCTAACGCTAGCCAAATGGGCTTGTATTATTGAAGACCACTATTCGGAAAAACGTGGCAGCTACAGCCCGATGGATATTGAATGGGCAAAAGATGGACTGACAGGCGAACTGTTCATCGTGCAAGCCCGTCCCGAAACGGTGCAATCGCAAAAATCGGGCAGCGTCCTCCGCAACTATAAACTGAACGGTACAGGTGAAATTTTGATTTCAGGTCGTGCTGTGGGTGAAATGATCGGCCAAGGCAAAGCTCGCGTGATTCTGGATGCCCATCAGATGGAGGAATTTCAAGCGGGTGAAGTCTTGGTGACTAACAAAACCGACCCGGACTGGGAACCGATCATGAAGAAAGCCGGTGCCATCATCACTAATCAGGGAGGACGGACTTGTCACGCTGCAATTATCGCCCGTGAGATGGGAATTCCAGCGATTGTGGGTTGCGGTAATGCCACGGGTACCTTAAGTACGGGACAGGAAGTTACCGTCTGTTGTGCGGAAGGAGAGGAAGGTAAGGTTTATGCGGGGCTGGTGCCCTTTGAAGTGATCGAAACGCAACTGGACAATCTGCCTAAACTCCGCACTAAGATTTTGATGAATGTGGGCAATCCAGAAGAAGCGTTTGGGCTGTCTTCTATTCCTTGTGATGGTGTTGGTTTAGCTCGTTTAGAGTTCATCATCGCCAACCACATTAAAGCGCACCCAATGGCATTAATGCACTACGACACGCTCGAAGACGAATCAGCCAAACGCGAAATTGCCGAACTAACGGCACAGTATCCTACCAATAAAACTGATTTCTTCATAGACAAACTGGCGCAAGGTATCGGCACGATCGCCGCCGCATTTTATCCCAATCCTGTCGTGGTACGGATGTCTGACTTCAAGAGTAATGAGTATGCTAACTTACTTGGTGGTAGGCAGTTTGAGCCAGAGGAAGAGAATCCCATGATCGGCTGGCGCGGTGCCTCACGTTATTACGATCCCAAATATCGCGAAGCCTATGGGCTGGAATGTAAGGCCATGAAGCGCGTCCGAGATGAAATGGGCTTAACCAATGTCATTCCCATGATTCCCTTCTGTCGCACGCCTGACGAGGGTCGCAAGGTGATGGCGGAGATGGAAAAACACGGTCTCAAACGCGGCGAGAATGGCCTGCAGGTATACGTAATGTGCGAAATCCCCAATAACGTGATCCTGGCAGATCGCTTTAGCGAGATCTTCGATGGCTTCTCGATCGGTTCCAACGATCTCACCCAACTGACGCTCGGCCTGGATCGCGACTCAGCTCTGGTCGCCCATATCTTTGACGAACGCAATGAAGGGGTGAAACAAATGGTCGCCTTGGCGATCGCCAAAGCAAAGCAAAACGGTCGCAAAATCGGCATCTGCGGTCAAGCTCCCAGCGATTACCCTGAATTTGCCAGCTTCCTGGTCGAACAGGGCATTGATTCAATTAGTTTGAATCCCGACTCAGTGTTAAAAACCATGTTGGAGATTGCCAAGGTCGAGCAACGTCTCGACGCGACCAACTAATGCCTAATTCCCTTGGGGCAATGTCTCAGATCTGTTGCTAGTACCCCCAGCTATCGCTGTCCCCCTTGGCAAGGGGGACTACAGGGGGTAATGAGAGTTCAGGAAACTGGAGGGAGGATAGAGGAGAGGGCGATCGTAAGGGGCAAAAGTGCGAAGCCATCATCGCCGATCGCTATAATACCAAACCAAATTGGGATAGCGTATGCTGGAGGGCGAGAAGATTTATCACGACTAGCTATGCGATCGCTCTATCCTCCCATCGAACCCTACAATCAGGGCATGCTGCAAGTTTCCCAACTGCATCGGATTTATTTTGAAGAGTCGGGCAACCCAGCCGGTAGGCCTGTAGTTTTTCTGCATGGTGGCCCCGGTGGCGGTAGCCAGCCAGTCTATCGCCAATACTTCAATCCTGTGCTATGGCGCATCGTCATGTTCGATCAGCGCGGCTGCGGTAAAAGTACGCCCCATGCCGAACTGCGCGAAAACACCACCTGGGATTTGGTTGCCGATATTGAAAAGCTCAGAGTACATCTCGGTATCGATCAATGGGTCGTATTTGGGGGGAGTTGGGGCAGTACGCTTTCTCTTACCTATGCTGAAACCCACAGCGATCGCGTGGAAGGGTTAATCCTGCGCGGCATATTTTTGCTCAGACAGAAAGAGTTGCAATGGTTCTACCAAGAGGGCACAAGTAATATTTTTCCCGAGGCTTGGCAAGAATATCTCAAGCCGATTCCCGCGAGCGATCGCCACGATCTGATCGCTGCCTATTACCGCCGCTTGACTAGCGAAGACCCGCAAGTACGGCTAGAAGCTGCCCGTGCCTGGTCGATCTGGGAAGCCAGCACTAGCAAGTTATTAGTTGACGCCAACTTAATCGCAAAATTTGGGGAGAATAACTTCGCGGAGGCATTTGCGCGCATTGAGTGCCATTACTTCATGAATAAATGTTTCTTCGAGACAGAGGACTATTTGCTGCAAAACGTCGATCGCATTCGTCATATTCCTGGCGCGATCGTGCAGGGTCGCTACGACGTTGTTTGCCCGACGATCTCGGCCTGGGAATTGCATCAAGCCTGGCCAGAAGCTGAGTTTATTGTCGTGCCCGATGCTGGACACTCCATGAGCGAACCAGGTATTACCCAAGCGTTACTAGAAGCCACAGATCGGTTTGCGGGGTTGTAGACTTTTCCACTCAGGAGTTTGCCGATACCTCCAACGAAACCCATTTCGCCCTTACCTCGGAACATTTTCAAGAACAGAGTTTGCTCGACCAATCGCTATGACCGCGATCGCTACGGCATTTAACCTGAGTTCCCGCCCAAACGATCTTCCACTTTTCTCCCGTTAGCTGCATCTCGATCCAGTATTTTTTAGCACGCACTGAGTCATCTGCCAGACCATCTACGATCGCAATTGCGATGGCTTTACCCGCACCTGGATAACTAACTTCAAGCGATTCGGATATCAATCCTTCAGGCTGAGCCGATTCTCTTTCTCCAAATGCTTTAATCGCAGCCAGTTTGGGATCGCGATCGCTGAGACGGTTCGCAGGAATTGCCGTCAAATTAATCGCGCGATAATTAGCTCGGCGCTCTGACGTTTGCCGATCGGGTGGGTTGGCGATCGCAGTCAAATCGCACGATATGAATGGAATGCTCCCAAAAAAGAGAGCGATAGCTATACCGAAAAGGCTTTTAGATCTAAAGTTCAATGCTGCTATCCCTGCGAAACTATTCTGCTATTGTCTAAATTATCAGGTTTGAGTCCATTATGGTTTGCTCCTGTGTGAATTGAGATGATCGCAGATTGCAGATCCGTTTGAATGGATCTTACAATAGGCGATCGGTGGGTAAGAGAGGGGGGAAACCGTCGTCGTGCGAGAATCTACCGGGATAAGGCAGGTGGCAGCACGAATTTAGGTTTCAGTGCGGCTGTACAGCTTGGATTGGGAGCGATCTCAGGACGGTTAATAAACGCGATGCCGATATCTCTGCCACATGGATTTAATGCCACCCCATGACCCAGGCTGGGAAATTCTACATAGGTGCCGTTGCTTAACCATTCCAGGGCGCGTTTCCCGCGATCGGTGGTGGTTTGGGCATCGTATCGGCCCTGCAAAACCAGGGTAGGAATGTTAATTTTCACGATTTGTCGTTCCCTGGGGTCTGCGGGTTTAACCGCCCAGTGTTTACAGATGGCTAATTGCTCCAGCATCTCCCCATAGGACGGTTGCGCTAACAGGGGCAGCGGCAAACTGCGATTCACGGCTTCGGTTTCTGCCTGGGAACTCCAGGACACATGCTCACGACAGTCAAAGCTCATATGCATTCCTGCCGTGGCTCCTTGATCGACGGTACTGACCTGATTGATGTTATCTGTCAGCAGTTCATAAATGTGCCGAATCTCTGCCTCTGCCATTGCCTGCAATTCTGCCCGTAGGGGTTGTGCGGTTTGAGTTGGAAATATTTCAGCGATCAAAGTCAGCAAGGTCTCGCGATCGCGCCCTCGGTTAGCCTCATAGCCCGCACCATAGAAGTTGGCGATCGCGAGGTTTTGCTGGGGGGCTGGCAACGTCTTCAGCAGTGTTTTCACCTGGTTTACCCACTGAGTTGAAGGACGTTTTGCCTGGGCAATGGTCGCCCTTTCCTTGAGCAGGTCTTGGGCTTTAATTTGAAAATTAGTTGCCAGCTTCAGATAATGCTCGATCGCTGGCAACCCCTCAGGTTTGGGGTCTGACTGGAAGAGTTTACCGGAGAGGGCTTGCTCATAGGTCGTTGTGTTGCCTCGTTCCAGTTCAGCAATCATCAACGGCAAATAGCCCGCAAAGGTGGGTTTTAAGTTCAGCCAGCCCGGTACGTTTTCAGCAAAGCTCTTGAGCGTAATGCTGGTTTCAGTTGGAGTTGCCGCTCCCGCTGGGGTTGCCGCAGACTCCGCTTTGGGCAACGGAATCGGCTGTTTAGCTAGTTTTTCGAGCAAGGCATTGAAACGGGCTTGCAGATTGGGGTATGCCTGGTTACATGCGGGATCGGCTGCACAATCCTGCAACAGGTTAAATACAGGTGTCACGTTCCGTTTCCCTCCCTCGGTGTATTTGTTGATATGGGGGGTGGCGGTGGAATCCAGGACAACGCTCCGGACTACGGTGGGGTGGTTCTGCGCGATCGCCATCGCCAAATAGGTGCCGTAGGAAATTCCATACAGGTTGATCTGTTTGTACCCCAAAGCGGCGGCTAAACTCACCGTATCGCGAGCACTGTTGGGGGTGTTGAACTGACTTAGATCGAAGCCATGTTTTTGCAGCAACTGGGCGCAGACGGCATACTGGGCGATCGTGCGATCGTTGGTCAACGGATTATTATCGGCAATCTTTTTCACGTACTGGTCAAACTTGTTCCCCAGCGTATCCAGGGCAAAGGCAGTGGGAGCACAGCCTAATGAACTGGAAAACTGAGTTCCCCGCTGGTCAAATATCACCACGTCACGGGTCTGGCGGTGAGGGGCAAAAACAACCCGACTGTAAGCATCCAGACGACTCACGGCGCTGCCCCCTGGACCACCCTCTAAGTAAAAGACCGGATCGGGCAACGGTGACTGGCTGGTGCTGTAAAAGCGGGCATAGGAAATTTCGACTTGACGACCATTCGGCTGCTCATAGTTTTCGGGGAGGGTGAGCACGCCGCAGGTTACGGTCTTTCCTTCCGTTTCCAATGGTAGTGTGACCGGGCAGGGAATGGTTTTTGTCCGATAAAGCGGGGTAGGCGGAGAAGCCTGGGCGATCGCGGCTTCTGGTTTGCCCCCAGCCTGGGTCAGTCCAACCAAAGTGAAGGGCAAAGCCATCACCACCATTCCCAAAGATGCGTAGATTTGTTTCATGTTCATCATCCTTAATTGCTGATTCATGCGATCGCTCAACGTTCAGTCAAGAAAGCAGGTTTACTCCACCACAAAGAGCGGCTTGATCTGAGTCAGACAACTGCTGTTGGGCGCTTGCTTGGGGTTAGCGAGAAAGCTGTCGGCGATTTGAGTCACACAGGCTTCCGCAGGCATACCCCGCGGCGCAAATAACGACCCATGCCCGACACCGGGGAAGGTGTACACATAGGCGGTTTTTAAGTTCTTTGCCACGGCTTCCCCGTAAGGCTGGGGCGTGACTGGGTCGTAAGTGCCATTCAACACCAGGGTAGGAATCTCCGGATTTTCGTAGACAAAGGGTGGTTTTAGCTCGGCCTGGAGAACGTCACAGATCTTCGTCACAGCTTCGGCTTCGCGGATGCCCAAGGGGATGAGTTGCGGATAGGGCGGCGGCAGCACCTGGGCGGGTGTGGCTTGCACCGATTTCGCCCGAACACAGAGGACGGTGTGATACATTTCTTTGGCGCTGTCATTCCTACTTTCCAGATCCTCTGAAAGTTTTCCTGCAATCCAATCAAAGTTGCCCTGGCTTGCGGCCTGGATATACTTGGGTATAGAAGTACCGCGGGCGGTTTCACCGGAATAGGGTCGGGCTAAATAAGCTTCGATGCCAGTGATAAAGGCATTGCCATCGAGTTGGGTAACGAATGTTTTTTTGCTGGAGGGAATGGTCAGGGTCAGGGGAATCGGTTTCTGGTTGAGTCGATCGACGATCTCCAGAAATTTCTGCTCCAGGTTGGGATAGGCCTGGCTGCATTGTCGATCTTGCGCGCAGGCGTGAAACAGATTCCGCAGGGCATAGCTGAGCGTGTGACTCGATGCCAGATTAAAATCAATATCCGGTCTGACCACGCCATCCAAGATCACACTGCGGAGTTTCGCCTTGTGCTTGTCCGCCTGAGCGATGACATATTGCCCCAACAAGGTGCCGTAGGAAACGCCATAGTAGTTAAATTGCGGGTAGCCTAAGGTCTCTGCCACAGCATAAACATCAGCCGCATTTTCGCGGGTATTGAAGGCATTGGGATTAATCCCCTGCTTCTTGAAGCGATCGTTACACACCTTGAACCAGCCTGGATCGGTGTAATTTTGCTGCCCTTGCGCCACAGCAATCTTGTGAGCATCAAGCTCTGGACAGGACAGGAAAGGCTTGGAATATCGTGTCCCCCGCTCCTCTACGAAGATCAAATCGCGGCTCTTTAACAAAGCTTGGAGTCCGGGTAAATTCGGCAAAGCCCAATCGACAATAACGCCGATGGTTGAGTCACCCGGACCACCCTGTTCGACAAACAATGGATCGGCAGCAGGGGCTTTGCTGGTGCTACGGGCACGCACGACAGCAAGTTGGATGGTGCGCCCCTGGGGTTGTGCATGCTGTTCGGGGACGGTGACGTAGCCACAATCCGACTGGGCAGCAATGGCGGCAGGCACATCAAAGGTTTTGCAGTCAACGGTTTTCCAGGCTGTACCAAATTTGGCACGATTAGGGGTCGCGCCACTGACTGCACTGCTGCTGGCGACAACCGCAATAGTAAGGAGGGTCAATGGGCAAAAATGAGTCAGCCGTAAGTGCATAAGAAATTGTCCTTAATATTTAATCCAAAAACTTGTTTGCTCAAAAATTTACAGACTTAGGTAGATCAGCGATCGCCCGCTCCGGTACTTGCTTGATCTGCAACCACAGCACAATGCCCACAATGATTTCAATGGGAATGTTGATCAGGGCGATCGCGACCACAGCCGCGTGAGTTTGTTCTCCCACAAGCGGTGCAGCAAACACTACAAAATCCCAGAGCCAGTGGAAGATCATCAACGGCACGATGTTGTTGAGTTTGAGCATCAACGGCGCAAAGAAAAAGCCAAACAGAAATGTCATGATCAGTTGCATGGGGACAGCAATTAAAAGAACGCCCCCAAACACATTGACGGCATGGAGTAGGGAAAAGCCGATCGCGCTCACCAGCATTGCCCAACGGGCTTGGTTAGTTGTTAAAAAGGCGTGTAACACAATGCCCCGATACATGGTTTCTTCCCCCAGCCCCACTAACAGGGTGGTGAAGCCAGCAACAGCAAACAACTGCCACTGGGCGGCACTGAGAGAGGCATTCGCCAGACCAGACAGAAAGACCACCCACATGGCAATCAGCACAGCGATCGAGGGCAGAAACCACAGCAGTTGCTTGCGATCGAGGGGACGAAAGCCGATCGCCGTCCAGCTAAAATAGCGGGTCACCCAGAAGACATTGAGGATATTGAGGATAATAAGGATGAACCAGAATAGGTTCATCATGGCTGGATCGCCGTAGGTAACGCCCAGGAATGTTTTCAGGTAGAACATCCCGATGCCCATAATCGCCGTGTAAATGAAGGCGGCGACGATCGCGATCTTAGGTTTTGAGAATGACGTTAAATTCATGATGGTTTTCTGGTTGAATTTTGGGAATGCAGGAGCTTTGGGAGAAACCAGTTTCCTTTTAGAGGGCAGGTTGTGGTCTTCGGTGGTTGACATCACCACGATCCCGGGGTGATGACTTCGCATTATATTTCCTCAGGTGTTTATTCTCATTCAATCCAAGAGTGAAACCAGAATCGTTGTCTCGCCTGTCGTGCGACAACCCGCCAGGAGCAAGCCTGACATCGCCGCTTCATCCCCAATGGTGTAAACCTTCAAATCGGTCATCTGTGGATCGTCATAAACCTCTGCCAGAGCTTGCTGGGCTTTGGCAGAGTCATCGGTTTCGGTCAGAAGCAGGATAGGGACAAATTGAGCCGCTAGGGGATCGCCGATCGCCTTCAGTTCCGCCACAATATCTGGCTGAATCCCATTGGGACGAACATACACCTGCTTCCAGGCACTCATCCAGGCATCTGCCCCAAACTGTTCCCAGAGCTTACCGACAAAGTGTTGATAGCAACGTAAAGCAACGGATTCTAAGTTCGTCCCTGGCTCAACGATTTCATAGAACACGGCACTCCCAAACCCAGTCTGACTGGGCGCTCCATAGATCGGTTGCAAAACCGTGACGGCTGCGGCTAGGGGTTGAGGTGGATCGGCGGAAGAGAACACCATAAACGTACTGTGGGAAAAAGGGTTTGCTCAAACATTAATGGACTCAGGGACATCGGCGATCGCCCGCTCCGGTACTTGCTTGATCTGCAACCACAGCACAATGCCCACAATGAGTTGAATGGGATCGTTGAGTTGAACGATCGATTTCATAGCCGTGGTAGTTTGTTCACCCACCAGCGACGGTGCGACAATCTGCACAAAGTCCCAGAACCAGTGGAAGATAATTAACGGCACGATGTTGTTGAGTTTGAGCATCAACGGCGCAAAGAAAAAGCCAAACTGAAAGGTATTGAGCAGTTGTATGGGGACAGCCTGTAAAGGAACGCCCCCATACACATTCACAGCATGAAGTAGGGAGAAGGCGATCGCACTCACCAGCATGGCCCAACGCACTCGCCGGGTGGTCAAAAAGGCATGTAACACAATGCCCCGATACATGATTTCTTCCCCCAGTCCGACTAACAGGGTGCTGAAGCCAACCAGGGCAAACAATTGCCATTGGGCGCTACTGAGAGAAACACGCGCCAGTCCCGACAGGAAGACCACCCAAATAGCAATCAGCACAGCGATCGAGGGCAGAAACCACAGCAGTTGCTTGCGATCGAGGGGACGAAAGCCGATCGCCTGCCAACCGAAATAGCGAGTCACCCAGAAGACATTAATGATATTGAGGATAATGAGGATGAACCAGAATAGGTTCATCATTTCTGGTTGGCCGTAGGTAATCCCCATGAAGGTTTTCATGTAGAACATCCCGATGCCCATGATTGCGGTGTAGAGGAATGCCGCCAGGATTGCGATTTTGGGTTTTGAAACTGAGCTTGAGTCCATTATGGTTGCTCCTGTGTGAATTGAGGCGATCGCAGATTGCAGTGCCAGTTTGAATGGATCTGACAATAGGCGATCGGTGGGGAGGGGAGGGGTTTGGATTCGATTCGCGGACAGAGCCGACCCATTCGCAAAACCTGCTCCTCCAACTATCTGCTTACCAGAGCTTGACGCGATCTTTTTCGTCTAACCACATGGGATCGCCCGGTTTGATGCCAAATGCCTTAAAGAATCCCGCTTCATGTTGGAACGGCGCAAAGCCCCGATATGCCCCGACCGGATGCGCATCAGTCGCTGTAATTTGGCGAATCAGCCCTTCATTTGACTTCGATGCCCACAACTGAGACCAAGCAATAAAGCAACGTTGTTCGGGCGTGTAGCCATCAATGGTTTTCCGAGCTGTAGGATTTTCTTGCAAATATTGCTGAAGCGCCTCGTAGGCAAGACTCACCCCACCAACATCTGCTAGATTTTCGCCAACCGTGAGTTTGCCATTCAATTTCAAGCCAGGGAGCACTTCATAGGCATCCGCTTGTTTCACCAGTTTGTCTGTTTGTGCCTCAAATTTAGCAGCATCCTGTTCCGTCCACCAATTCTGAAAATTACCTTGCCCGTTGAAGAGCCGCCCTTGACTATCAAAGCCGTGGGTGATTTCATGCCCGATTACGGCTCCAATGGTGCAGAAGTTCACAGCCGCATCCGCTTTAGGATTATAGTTGGGAGGCTGAAGATAAGCAGCAGCAATCTGAATGTCGTTGTTGGTAGAATTATAGGCCGCATTCAGCACCGTCGGCAAAGTGGACTCTGGCTCGTTGAAATCATCTTTAACGGTAGGCTTGCCGATTAAGGCGAGATTCCGGCGATTGAGAAATTTTTTGATTCGCACGACATTGCCAAAATAGTCATCTCGGCGAATATCAACACTCGAATAATCAATCCATTGGTCTGGATAACCTACTTTCAGTACCATCAGATTGAGCTTGTCTAAGGCGGCTTTACGAGTTGGTGCGCTGAGCCAAGTATTGGCTTCCAGACGTGCTCTAAAGATAGTCTTAATCCGCTGGATCGTGCTAGCGACCTGCTGCTTATATTCAGGTGCAAAATAGTCCTTGACATAAAGTTGAGAAAGAGGATGCCCCAATAATTTAGGAGTCAGGCTAACCATAACCTCTGGGCGAGACGGAGTCTTGATTTTTCCATAACGAGCCTCAACCAACGCTAGACCGGGTGGGAGAAGTGCTGGGGTGAGATAGGGTTTGGCCTTGAATAACACTGACCATCTCAGATAGGTCTTGATGTCTTCCATCGGATAGTCTTTCACCATCTGGTTTAGCTCTGCCAATGCTTGAGATTCCAAAACAGTGACATTGCCTTGGGTTGGCAATCCCAACCGCTGAAAATAGGTCTTCACATCGAAATTAGAGAGCAACGTCTGAAGCCCTGAGAAGGGCATCTTTTTAAAGCGAAGATTAAGATCTTGCCGCTCTACCGGGCTGAGTTTCTTGCTGGCAATGCGCGACTCCATTTCTAGAATTTTTTGAGCTGTAGTTGATGCTTTGGAGGGTGGATCGCCAGCAACTTCCAGCGTGGTAACGATAGATTTCAAGTAGGCTGCCCGGATCTTTGCTGTATCTTGATTTAAATACTCGCTTTGACTGATGGGCAGTCCGCGATCGGCAAAGTAGATCGTATTTACCGTTTGATCTCGGATATCTCCACCGATCTGAATGCCGAATAGAACATTTTCATCACCACCGAATGTTAATGACAGATCGGCAAGGGTCTTGGCAAGAGTTTCAGGAGAGGCGATCGCATCAATTTGGTCGAAGATCGGCTTCAGCGGCTTTACTCCCAATGCTGTTAGCCGCTTCTCATCTAAGCCTGATACATATAAGTCCCCGACTTGTTGCAATGGACTTCCTTTCTTTGCCTGGGTGCTCTCCGTTGAGGCTTTCAACAGAATTTGTTTTAATTGCGCCTGAACCTGCTTGTCTAAAAAAGCGCCATCCGAAACCTGTTGAAACTCTGGGGTCGGTTTCGCGGCATCGAGCCATTTGCCCGCTGCAAATCGATGGAAGTCTTTCCCAGGAGCGACCCTGGTATCCATCTTACTTACGGAGAATCCCAGAGGAAATTTGATATTGGACAGGGCCGCGTCTTTGCCATCCTCAGCACGACCGCCTAATGGGAATGCAGCAAAGCCAGTCCAAATTCCTACCAAAAGGATTCCTAACAGGAAGTTAGTCGCGAATCGAGCCCAGAAGCGCCCGAGCGGATTTCTTGCGTTCGTACTTTTATTCATGAGTAATGGCCTCTTGAGGCGTAACTTCAGAAAGTAGAGAATTGTACAGCAGACCGCCGAGAACTCCACCTAATATCGGAGCGACAAAAAACAACCATACTTGAGATAAGGCTTCTCCACCAACAAAAATGGCAGGGCCTAAGCTTCTAGCAGGATTGACAGAGACATTTGTCACGGGAATTCCAATCAAGTGAATTAGAGTTAGTCCCAAGCCAATCGCGATTGGAGCAAACCCTTTGGGAGCGCGGCGATCTGTCGCTCCCATAATGATCAGCAAAAACATGAAAGTTAAAACCACCTCAGCAATAAATCCTGCGATCAACGGATAGTGGCCGGGAGACAAGCTACCAAATCCATTCACGGCCAAGCCATTCGCTCCCAATGTAAAGCCTGGTTTATTGCTAGCGATTAAATATAAAATACCAGCCCCTGCGATACCACCAAAGAGCTGAGAGCCAATATAGGGAAACAAGTCAGAAGCAGGAAAGCGCTTTCCAACAGCTAAACCAATGGAAACAGCAGGATTGAGATGACATCCAGAAATATGCCCGATCGCATAGGCCATCGTCATCACAGTTAAGCCAAAGGCAAGTGCTACTCCAACAAATCCAATACCTAGAGGGTTAGCAGCATCAGGAAAAGCAGCAGCAAACACAGCACTGCCGCAACCGCCGAATACCAGCCAGAAAGTTCCAATAAATTCAGCTAAACAACGCTTTGTAATGGACATAATTAATGTGGGTTGAGAACTACGATTTTTACAATGTATGCGTGACTATTTCTTCGTTATTTTTCCTGGAACGAGTTGCCAGAACTACCAAAAGCAAGAAATAAAAAGGTGCAAAAGAGGTAGATGATTTTTGGCAAAAGTTGTTCGCGATTTCGCGACCGTGCAGGTGGACTAACTCTTCTACCAAATCTTGACGCGGTCTTTTTCGTCCAACCACATCGGATCGCCGGGTTTGATGCCAAATGCCTTAAAGAAGCCCGCTTCGTGTTGAAAGGGCGCAAAGGTACGGTAGGCATCCGGCGGATGGGAGTCGTTGGCAATTTCGTCACGGAGTGCGCCATCTCTAATCTTGATCGCCCATAGCTGTGCCCAGGTGAGGAAGCAACGCTGCTGCGGTGTGTAGCCGTCGATCGCCCTGTTTTCCTGGGGATGCTCCTTCAAATAGCCTTCTAGCACTTCGTAGGCGAGGGAGACTCCGCCCACATCGGCTAGATTTTCGGTCACCGTCAGTTTACCGTTCACCTTAAGTCCAGGCAGGGCTTCGTAGGCATCGGCTTGCTTGACCAGCTTGTCGGTCTGGGCATTGAATTTAGTCACATCGGTAGCCGTCCACCAATCCCGCAGATTGCCTTTCGCATCAAAGAGCCGCCCTTGACTGTCAAACCCGTGGGTGAGTTCATGCCCAATGACGGCTCCCATTGCACAAAAATTCACAGCGGCATCCGCTTTGAGGTCGTAGTTGGGCGATTGGAGAAAGGCAGCAGGGATCTCGATGCCGTTGATGTCGGTTCTGTAGGCAGCATTAACGACGATCGGTAAGGTGTGTCTGGGGATGGCAAAGGCGTCACGGGTCACGGGTTTGCCCAGTTGGGACAGCATACGGCGCTGGTTAAATTGCGCGATGCGGAGTGCATTGCCTAAATAATCATCGCGACGAATATCAACACGGGTGTAATCAATCCATTGGTCGGGATACCCCACTTTGAGAACAACCCGATCGAGCTTTTCCAGGGCGGCCTGACGGGTCGCCTGGGTAAGCCAGGGGTTGGCAACCAACCGTGCTCTAAAGCGGGCGCGAATCTGCCCAATCATTACTTCAACCTGTTGCTTGGCTTTTGGAGAGAAATGTTGCTTGACAAAAAGCTGTGATACCGGATGACCAAGTAAGCTAGTGATTTGATTGGACACGCGCTCGGAACGGGAGGAGAGTTCATATTTCTCACCATTAATGACCCGCTGGAAGGCCAGTTCTGGCCGATCGAAGGCAGGAGTTAATTGATCTTTTACCTGGTATAGGAGTTGCCACTGAAGATAGGTTTTAAGGTCTGCGATCGCAGTGTCCTTGAGGATCTGGTTGATTTCTGCCAGTGCCCGGATATCCCCAACCCGTAGGGGTTTATCGATCGGCAAGCCCAATGTTTGAAAGTAGGTCTTGAGATCCAGATTGGGAAGCAATGCTTGCAATTCTGCAAACGACATCCGCTGGGTAGTTTTGGTGGGGTCTTTCAGTTCCAGAGGAGTGAGGGACTTGCTGGCAATGCGCGTTTCCAGTGCCAGTAGTTTCTTCGCTGTAGCCGCTGCTGTAGTCGGGTCACTGCCCGCAATTTCCAGATTGGCAGCAATGTACTGCAAATAGGCTTCACGGATTTTAGCCGCCTCTGGGTTCAGATATTTATCCTGGGTCAGGGGCAGATCGCCAGTCGCGAAATAGATAATATTTGTGGTTTGATCGGTTTTGTCTGGCCCAACCTGGGCACTGACCAGCAGAGAAAACGGGATCTGGGCGAGTTGTTTCGCTAAGGCAGTCGGTGAATCGATCGCATTCAGGCGATCGACCCATGGTTTGAGCGGAGAAACGCCCAACGCTTCTAGCCGCTTCTCATCCATCCCCGCAGTGTAGAAGTCGCCCACCTGCTGCAACGGGCTTCCCTTCGGGGCGGTGGTACTTTGAGCCGCCGCCTGCTGGATGATGGCCTGCACTTGATCGGACACTACTGACCCAGCCAGTAAATACAGGCTGCCAGTCTTCACTCTGTTTGAGGGAATGGTCGTTGCATCCAGCCATTTGCCAGCTGCAAACCGATAGAAATCCTTACGAGGGTCGGCAGTCGTATCCATTTTGGATGTCGAGAAGCCCAGGGGAAACCCTGCATTGAACGTCCCTACAGCTTTGTTTTCTTCGGCGCAACTGCTTCCAGGGAGTGTTGTTAAGCCCGTCCACAACCCTAAGCCCACAAAGAGACTGGTGGCGAACTGCAGCGAGAAGAGATGACGATGCATGGTTGTTTGTGTGATGGTTTGTGTGATGGTTTGCATGGAGCGACTCGACGCCAATCCAGAACCTTGCTGCTACTACTTACAATCCGACGGAACTCCGTAGACAAAAGACCGATAACGTCCATCTTCGGTAACGATTGATACGCAGAAGTTGGTCTTCGTCTCGCGCCAGTAGGAATAGCGAGAATTGCCGGAACTGGAAGCCGGTTTAACGAACTCATAACCGCGCTTGATTAGGGTATTCTCTGCCTGTCCTGCCTTAGCACCTACGAGGTCTTTTAAACGATCGACGGCTGTACCAGCTTTTGGCTGAGAACTCACAGGAGAGCTACCTGTTTTTTTGCCATAGGGAGCAGTATCCCAGTAAACAAAGATTGATTCGTTGGCGAGGCGGTAAATTTGACCCTTGTCACCCAATCCAGACTCCCGATGAGCGGGACGACCATTTTGATCCCGATAGTTTTCGGGTTTATTACCCACCGGTGCTAAGTCATAGCGTTTGCCATTTTGCAGTTGGATACCTACTACACCCTGCCTTTGCGAAAAAGTGCAGAGACCGGAAGATTTGGCGCGATCTTCCCCTTTTGGGTACACATCACAACGGGCGGTCACTGTGTCTGCTTGGGCAGGAAGCGTTGCGGTATAAGAGGCGATCGCCGCAACCAAAGGCAAAAGTACTTTTGAGAAATTCATGATTTACAGAAACTCAACTAACAAAATCTTGACAGATTATGCTAAATACAACAAGATTCCTCAAAAATATTTTATTTTCGCGATCTGCAACCATTTTTGAGCTATTGCGTGATGTATCGCCAACTTACCGTTTACATCCTGGCCTTTTACATCATGGACGTGGCAAGTCTTATCGAAGTAGCAAACTCCATCTGTAGCTGTCAAATATCTTGAATCCCAGCGATTAAAGTACTGGTAACCCATATGTCCATATCTTCGTAGGCATCGCCGATCGCGTCAGCAATGCGACTCGCATGGTCGAGATCCTGAGCGATCGCAAATACCGTAGAGCCGGAACCAGACATGAGCGCACCAAAGCTATCCTGTTGCAGTGATGCCTTAAGTGCAGCTAACTCAGGATAGGCAGGTAGCACGACCCTTTCCAGATCGTTGTAGAGTAACCGGCCAATTCTCCCATAATTATCGTCTTCGTTGGTGGCGATCGCGGCTAGCATTTGACTGGAGTAATGCTGGTCTTTAATTGGACTGGTGGCAATCAAATTTTCCGCCCGAAATGTTTGGTATGCCCAAGCTGTAGAGATCGAGATCTGACGTGGCTTGCAGATCGCTAATGCCAGGCGATCGAGATCCGGTAACGGCGACAGCACCTCCCCCCTACCCACGGCTAATGCTGTGCCGCCACTTATACAAAAAGGGACATCGGAGCCTAACTGTGCCGCCAATTCATGTAGTTCGGGCTGGGTAAGCCCCAGATCCCACAGTCGATCCAGTCCTACTAGCACGGCAGCGGCATTGGTCGAGCCTCCAGCTAAACCAGCTCCCACGGGAATATTTTTTTCGATCACAATATCCACACCACCGCAACCAGGATAATTCTGCTGCATGAGTGCGGCAGCTCGAAATGCTAAGTTAGTCTGATCGGTTGGGACTTGGGGGTGATTACAGCTTACCTGTACAGTTTCTGCTGCATGGGGGCGCAAATGCACAAAATCGCACAGATCGATACTTTGCAATACCATGACTAGTTCATGGTAGCCATCTGGGCGATTACCCTTGATCTCCAGATAGAGGTTAATTTTGGCAGGGGCCTTAATCGACAGACTAGAGGTCATAGAAAAGTGCGCTTGTAAATCATCTGTATATAATTGAGTTCATCTATTGTGCCAGTACGACGCAGTGCCCTCATCCGATTTTCTACCATTAGTCTGGCATCAGCACGGGTAACGGGCTCAAACTGTACGCCACCATTCCCAGTGATGATCAGGAAAAATAGTCGCTGAGCGTAGAGGGTGGTAAATAGACTGCGGTTCTCGTCAACCGTGCAAATACGAGAGAGCAAGCCAAAAGTAGGGTGATTAAGGTAAGTTTCTGACATTTGGCATGCTGACGAGTGGGTTTATGTGATGCAAAACCACAGATAATTCAATACAGTTGTGGATCGCGTTCAAAGGTTGCAAATTCTCCTATGTTAGATTTACAAGCAATTTTGGGGTCGAGTAATTACTCTCACAACCATAAGGTTACCCATTAACCCATAAATTGCCCACATCAATACTTTACAGATGAAGTGCATTGCCTACTTCTAAATTTGGTCCGAGTTAACATTTGCGATAATAGGATAAAAGCTAACAACAATAACGCAAGTTAATCTAAGTCAATTAACTAAATAACTCATGATTTGGCCCCTCAATAGTAGATTCAAGAAAAAAATTGCTCGCATTGAAATTACGGGTGCGATCGCTTCCCAAGCCCGTACGCGTATCCTGGAAGCCCTGGAATTTATCATCCAAAACCGTTTTCCTGCACTAGTTTTGCGCATCGATAGTCCTGGCGGCACTGTAGGCGACTCTCAGGAGATCTATAGCGCCCTACTAAGAGCCAGAGAAAAGCTGAAAATTGTGGCTAGTTTTGGAAACATTTCCGCATCTGGTGGCGTATACATTGGCATGGGTGCCCAGCAAATCGTGGCTAACCCTGGCACAATTACGGGTAGCATTGGCGTCATCCTGCGTGGCAATAACCTGGAGCGTTTACTAGAAAAGATTGGTGTTTCTTTTAAAGTCATAAAATCTGGGCCTTACAAAGATATTCTTTCCTTCGATCGCCCTATGACTGACGAGGAAAAGCATATCCTGCAATCGCTGATTGACTCTAGCTACAGCCAATTCGTGCAAACAGTTGCTGATGGTCGTAACCTTAGCCCTGAGAAGGTACGCACCTTTGCCGATGGGCGTGTATTCACAGGGGAACAAGCCCTAGAGATCGGTCTAGTCGATCGCTTAGGCACTGAAGACGATGCCAGACGTTTAGCGGCTGAATTATCAGGTTTAGATCCAGAAAAAACAAAATTCTTTACAATCAAACCACCTAAAACCTTAGCTAGCCGCGTACTTCCTACTAGCGATGTCTGGTTGAACCGCATGCAATTCGAGCTGGAAACTAATGGTATGCCTTTGTGGATGTGGCAGTAAACGAAGAAGATTTATTTAGCCCAAGTAGGGGCAAGTTTAGCGGCTATATTGTGCGATTACAAAAATGCTCGGACAAAACTTGCCCCTACAGCAATTTATGACTGTTACAGCAAATTGAATTCTTGAAGAGCAGGGACAAAATTACTGTTCTCATGGTTAGAGCAGCTGAGTTTGATCAAGACAAAACGTTCTAAATGTGAAAGGTTTGCCCATTGGGAGAGGGCGATCGCGGCACCCACTTCTTGTAATTTGGCTTGTACGCTTGGGGGAATGTGGCTGATATCTTCCCAGGCGGGATTAGTTTCGACTGCTAGCTCTGTAGCGCGATCTCCCGTACACTCCCAGACTAAATCCTGTAAAAAATTGTAGTAGTGTTGCACCTCTGTTGCGGTTGTGCAGGGCATATTGACCAGTAAGGTGCGCTGTGCTTGGCTAAACTTATGCCATTCGGCCAGTTTGAGCTTAATGCCACAAGTATCCAGCTTATACCTCACCTGCATGGGAATGCAGCGCAGGGAATCCACAAAGTCAGCCTCAAAGTTGAATAAATGCATAATGCATATTGCCAGCACAAACAAATAAAAAGGGTAGGACTAGCCTACCCTTAAACATCTTCAGGAGAAAGAAAAACTTGTGTACGGGCTGTGTACGGGCAGACACACATGTCTGCCCTCCATCTAAGCGGATCTAAGCAGCTTGTACCATCACACCTTTGAGTGTCGATAAACCTTTCTTTACTTGGCGAGAGATCGTGACGGCACTAACTCCAAGCATTTTGGCGACTTCTCTTTGAGTCAGGTCTTCCACAAAAACAAACTCCATAATTTCGCGCGTGCGCTGCTCTAGATGGGTGAATGCTTGTTCTAGTCTGATCGCATCATCACGATAACCTTGAGAGTTAGATCTAGGATCGCTCACCAAATCAGCCAGGCAAATCGAATTTTCGTCACTATTGCTAATGGGAGCATCTAGACTCATGGGAGAGCGATTATAGTGAGCAAGCTTAATTTCTTGCCACTCAGACATCGTTATACCTAGAGAGTTGACAATATCCCGATCTGACGGCTCGCGATTTAACTCGACCCGCAGTTGACGGCCAATGCGGCAAGCTTGTTCGTAGATCTCTTGCCAGCGACGGGGCATTCTCAGTGTGGAGCTTTTATCGCGCAAATAATGCTGAATTTCACCACGAATGTAACGAGTGGCAAAGGAGCTAAACGCATAACCACGATCTACCTCAAATCTTTCGATCGCACCAAGCAGACCAATAGAACCAACCTGCAGCAAATCTTCATAGGACTCAGCACTCTGGTTAACCCAGTAGCTCACCTCTTTTTTTACCAGTCCAATGTTGAGGCGTACCAGTTGCGCCCGCACTCTAGACGATGGTTGAGCGCGATAGGCCTTCAAAAGCTCTAGGGTCGTAGTCTTATCTTCTTGTGAAAATTCTTTGTATTTAGAAAGCTTTGCTACGCCGCTTTTAGATTCTAGAACGCCCCCGGTTAAAGATTTCATCAGTTTTAGTCCTTGTTATTCAGTAATATTTCAGTCACAAATTTTAGTTAGCCGCAAATTGGTCGCAAGTTTGCGGTCTGGGCAAGTAAAGGTTGTGGATGAGTTGGCGTGAAGAGAGTAAAAGTGTGTAGATAGCCAATAAAATTGGTCGTTTTCTCCCTTGCCATGCTCAACAACTAACCGTTTTGCTTGACAATATTTAGGTTAAACCAATTGCTAGATCTGGGTCACCTAGCGAGGTGTTAGGAATTTTAGTGATTAACCATCATCTGTCACCTAACAAACTGTTAGGTAAATGTGTTAATTTGTTTTTCTGTGGGCCATTTTAGGCATTTCGATCAAATCCGCTTTAAATAAAAATGGTGTCCTCTCCAGACAACTTTGAGCATCTATTCCCAGAGGCGGCACAGAACTGGGACTTAGAAAGGCTGTATGTAGATTTAGAGTCAGTCATTACTAAGCCACTCAAACCCTTTGAAAAAGCCTGTTTGCGCGGCCTGTTGTGTCGTTATCGTCCCGGTCAGTTGGCATTTAAGTTTGCCTGGACTTCTGGAGCGATTAGAGTAGAGCTGAATAAAGGGCTTTATCGCTATATAGAGGATCTGACCGAACAGCCACCTAACACGCTGCGGTGGGAAAAGATTAGTGAATGGTTGGAGGCAAAAGGTTATAGAGCGGTACAACAGACAGCCCGATCGCAGCAACACGCAACCAGTGCCAGCGGTACAAATCCTCATAGGACAGATTGGGGTGAAGCTCCCGAAGTACCCGTATTTTTTGGACGCACCGAAGAACTTACCGATTTAGAGAACTGGATTGTGCGCGATCGCTGTCGCCTGGTCGCTATTTGGGGCATGGGGGGGATCGGCAAAACTGCTCTGTCTGTCAAGTTAGCAGAAAAGATTCATGGCGAATTTGAGTATTTCATCTGGCGATCGCTGCGCAATGCCCAACCAATTCAGCAGTTTCTAGCGGACATTCTGCGGTTTATTACGAATGGGAAAGAGGCGGATTTCAATCTCTCTTACCTGATCGATACTTGCAAGCAGCACCGTTGTCTGATCGTGCTCGATGACTATGAAACAATCATGCGCGATGGTGAGTTGGTAGGACCCTACCGTCCGGGTTACGAAGCCTATGCCGAACTTCTTGAAAGACTTGGAGGCGAGCGCCATCAAAGTTCCTTGATCGCGATCGGCCGCGAACAACCCAAGGAGATCTCCGTGCTTCAGGGCGAAGATCTCCCCGTGCGATCGCTTAAATTGGGGGGCTTGGCACGACAAGCAGCCCGTAGTCTCCTGACCGCACGAGGATTTAGCGGTTCGGAAGGCGGCTTAGAGGATTTGATCCAGCAATATCGGGGTAACCCATCGGCGCTGCGGATTGTGGCAACAACAATTCGCGATCTATTTAACGGTAATGTTTCTGATTTTCTCAAGCAGACGACCCTGGCACTAGGTGATATTCTGCGCAATCTTTTATATCAACATTTTGAGCGCCTATCTGAATTAGAGAAAGATGTCCTCTACTGGTTAGCCTTGAAGCGCCGACCGGTCTCGCTCCCAGAGTTGCGCGAAGATATGCGCTTGTACGATTCCGGCTCTGAACTGATCGATGCGCTAGAGTCACTACGCTGTCGATCGCTAATCGAGCGCGCGATCGATAAGGGCACAGTCATGTTTGTACTCGAACCAGTGGTGATGAAGTACGTCAACAAAAAGTTTGTCGAAGAAGCGGGCAAAGAAGTAGATGATGTAGTCAAGAATTCCAGCCTCTCGAAATTGAAGTTACTGAGAGACCATGCTTTGGTTGAAGATAATGCGCCTGACTCAATTCGCGCTGTGCAGATCCGCCTTGTGCTAAAACCGATCAAGGATCGACTTGGTGTAACTTTGCGACAAGACGATAAGTCTGGCGATCTACTGCACGAGCAACTTAATGCGGTTGATCGCACGAGAATTGCCGACGGGCTAGACTATCTGGAGGTCAATCTAACGCTTTTGGGCCTATGGGTATGATAAGGGTATGAGTCAATATTTTGCTACGGTTGCACGCGGCTTGGAAGCGCTAGCGGCACAGGAATTAGAAAGCTTGGGTGCACTTTCAGTTAGCCCTGGATTTTGCGGTGTTGCCTTTGAGGGCGATCGCGAGATTCTCTATCGCATTAACCTGTGGGCTAGACTGCCCTTTCGAGTTTTGCTGAAACTAGATGAGTTTCCCTGCCGCGATGCCAAAGACCTCTATCGCGGGATTCAGAAAATCGATTGGCAGCAATATCTCACACCATCCCATACCCTGGCGGTGAATGCGACGGGGAAAAACGATCAACTCAACCATACTCACTTCACGGCACTCCAGGTAAAAAACGCGATCGTCGATCGCCAGCAGGAGACTCTAGGCGATCGCTCCAATGTAGATACGCAGCAACCAGATCTGCGCATTAACGTTTTCATCGACCAAGATTGCGCCAGTGTTAGTCTCGATAGTTCCGGTAGCAGTCTCCACCGCCGAGGCTATCGTCCCGCTGTCGGTAAAGCCCCCCTGAAAGAATCCCTCGCCGCCGCACTCATCCAACTGAGCGGCTGGCAGCCCGATTTACCCTTCCTCGATCCGCTGTGTGGCTCTGGCACATTACCTCTAGAAGCTAGCTTAAAAGCGTTAAATATTGCCCCAGGTCGGTTTCGCGATCGCTTTGGCTTTGAAACCTGGTTGGACTTTGACGAGCTCCTGTGGGAACGTCTGCTGCGAGAAATGGATGCCAGTGAATTGGATGCTTTGCAGGCTCCCATAATGGGTAGCGATCGCTCAGAAGAAGTGATCGAACAAGCACGCGCCAATGCCAAACGCTGTGGCGTTTTCCAACACATTCAGTTTGCTCACACCGACCTCGAACAGCTTGAGGCTCCAGCCGACTGTGGCGTTCTACTCTGCAATCCACCCTATGGCGAGCGTCTGGGTAGCGATCGCGAACTTGGAGCTTTTTACAAGCTTTTGGGAAATGTTTTGAAGTCGCGGTTTAAGGGTTGGAAAGCATATGTCTTGAGCGGCAATAAAGAGCTTTCTAGAACTATTGGTCTGAAATCATCGCGTCAAATTCCGGTTTACAACGGTGCAATTCCCTGTCAACTAATGGAATATGAATTGTATTGATTTGTATAAATGGCGATCGCCTTTATCAAATTTCATCAGGATTTATGCCAAGCACTTTTAATCTGTCTGCTAACCTTTTAGCTTTTGCTTCAGCCTGGAGTCTATCCTGTTCAGCCTCAGCATAGGAGCGCAAGATCTGATTTGATTTAGGGTCGAAGAAGCGGAACCTCTTATCTGAATATAAGCGAAGGTCTAGATCTAATATCTCACTATACAGAGACAATGCTCCATCGGGCAAGATTGATGAAGAGATCGCGACATACTCCCCTTTCTCTAGACGCACTCCCTGTAGTGATATCGGTTTTAAATACTCACCCGTTGGGTCGTACTGAAAATATTCCTTTACTCCCAAAGCCCGATAAATTAATGGATTCTGCTCGCGGTCTTTGGTTACTGTTCCTTTAGAAGTAATTTCCAACACAAAATCAGGTACTTTCCCACCCTCTTCCCATATTCTGTAACTAACTCTGTCTTCCTTGCTCGTGCCAAACACGACAAACGTATCTGGAGCCACCCTTTTCTCAGTTTTGTTTTCCTCATAAAGGATAAACAGATTCCCAGACACATAGACATTCTCTTGCGGCTCAAACCATAGCCTCAATGCCTCAGTGGTATAGCTGAGATTGCGACGCTGTTTATCGCCTTCAGGCATTGGCTCAAAATCCTCATCAGGGTATTCAATTGTGGAGTTTAGCTTGAGTTCGCCAGAAACTATCATAGTGGCACTCCAAGGCATATGGATCTGAGCCTAATTTAGCATACCAGCTACGTACCCAGGTTAGTTTATCGCGTTTAGAACTACCCTAGCTCATAGCCCCAGCTAATTGTTGTTTTTGGTACCATTTAAATAGTTAATATTTTACATCCGACACTTTATAATTCTTGGCACTAAGCTTAGGCCATTAATCTTTTAGCTCAGTGCTTTTCTCTAGGTAAGCAAAGTAATAGAGAGGAGGGATCATATGATCCAGCAGATCCAGCATCGTGAAGGAACTTTTGCGGGGGATGGGGAGCTAAAGCTTTATTATCAAGCCTGGTTACCGCAGGGGCAACCGCAAGCAGTATTAGTGCTCGTGCATGGTTTGGGCAGCCATAGCGGCACGTTTAACAACATAGTGCAGGCATTAGTACCGCAGGGTTACGTAGTCTATGGGCTTGATTTACGCGGTCACGGGCGATCGCCAGGGTCGCGAGGACACATTAATCACTGGAGTGAATTTCGTGAAGATTTAAGCAGATTCTTTCGGCTGATCGCGTCGCAACAGGGTCAAATTCCCTATTTTTTATTAGGTCATAGTTTGGGAGCCGCGATCGCCCTCGACTATGCCTTACATTTCCCCAATGGACTGCACGGCGTAATTGCTACTGCCCTGCCCTTAGGCAAGGTGGGAGTGCCTCCAATCAAATTAGCGATCGGGCAAATTCTTTCGCAGGTATGGCCGCACTTCACCCTAAATACTGGTATCGATCGCGCCGCAACCTCTCGCATTCCAGAAGCGATCGCTGCCATCGCTTCCGATCCGCTTCGACATACCAGAGGAAGCGCTCGCCTAGCCACTGAATTTATCACTAAGGCGGAATGGCTCCAAACCCATGCTGTTTGCCTCCAGGTACCTCTCCTTCTCCTCCATGGTGGAGAGGATCGCATATCTCTGCCAGAGGCAAGCCACGTCTTTTTTAGGCAAGTCATCTGTGCCGACAAGGAAAGCCATGAATACGCGGGCAGTTATCACGATATTCACGACGATCTGGATTATCGGGAGATGTTATCTGACTTAGAGAATTGGCTAGGGCGACATTTAGAGAAAAAACCTGCGGCATGCGGTTCTATCCCTTCATCTGCGATCAATGTTTGTGCGGCGATCGGATAATAGATGGGGATTTAGGGTGATTTCTAGGGAACGGATGAATTCGCGAATGATATCGGTTTTAGTCCGCTTAGTTTCTCTCGAATAGCGGTCTAATATCTTGAGCTCATGCCCTGAAACTCTTATCTGGGACTCTTATACTTAGCTGATCCTGAGACATTGTTTTTAAGACGCCGTATAGAAATATGCTATACTAACCACTATACCTAAGATAACTAAGTATAAAAAATTAGGAGTATCGAGGCTAACTCCTTAAAAGCATATACAAGCCTAGACAATGCTTTTAGGGTATTTTTAGGTTATTTATAAGATAAAACTTGTGATGTAGGACAAGTGGGGAGATTCTAGTTCTACTTTAGATGTATTTGATCGTATTGAAGGATTAGCAATCATCTTCAATACCTATGTTTTTGCCGCCGAGACTTAACCCGAATAACTTAGTATTGCACAGGATTACAACTCTTCGTTAATCCTCAAATACTTTCCCAAGAAAGATCGCAGGAACATAAGCTCCATTCTATCTCTGGGTTCCCCATATACGAAGAGATGAATCGCTGCAGCAGCAGTCCTAAGAGGAGATAATTTCAAGACTGTTGCGCAATTACTACTGAGTGCATAGATTGATATACACTTTTGCGGGAGAGAGCATTAAGCTCTTTAGAAAGATGTCCCATGGAAAGATTTATAAAGCTCCTCCCCATTCGGGAGAGGTAATCTTGGGGCGAACATTGCCCTCCTTACTCGACGAAGCCTGCGATCGCCATCCTAACCTCCAGGCATTTAATCAATGGACAGATACGGGCTGGCAACCTCTATCCAGTCTAGAATTTCAACAGATAGCTGAGGAGCTAGGATCTGGGCTCCTGGATGCAGGTTTGCGGAGAGGCGATCGCATCGCACTGATGATGTATAGCGATGTCAACTTCTGTATTGCTGACATGGCTTGTTTGCTAACGGGTCTGATTAATGTACCGATCGATCTGACTCAGAATTTGGAACATATAGTGTTTATTTTGCAGCACTCTGAGGCAGAGGCACTCATAGTTTCCAATCTCGACCTGCTCTATCAAATTATTCCCTATCTGTGGGATACACCCAATCTTAAAACTATAGTTGTGGTTGATGTGACATCCGATTGGCAAGCAACGCGTTCAGAACTCCTGGCTTGTCAATTACATAGCGATGGGGAAATATCACATACAAGTACCATGGAAATCCCCGCATCAGCTTGTCTCTGCATTCCCATGCTTCTCTGCCAAGGTCGTATCGATCGCCCCTGTCCGCAGTTGCCACAGTGCGTCCAGGTATTCTCGCTCTTGGAAATGCGAGCTAGAGGACAATCACCCCAATTAGTAGAACAGCATAAACAGATGCGATCGCTCCTGGAACCACAGGCGATTGCGACAATCATCTATATTCCGGCGGTAACAGGGCAGCCACAAGGGGTAGTCCTAACCCACGAGAACCTCTCGGCTAATGCTCTAGCTGCATTTTCGGGCATGGTTGATTTAGATTTTGGCGATCGCGAGATCGTTCTTTCATTTCTGCCGCTCAATCACGTATTTGCGCGTGCACTGATCTATGGGCACATCAACTACGGGCATAGCATTTACTTTACAACTCCCAATCGCGTCCAAAAACACCTCAAGGAAGTCAGGCCAACTATCCTGGCCACAGTACCGCTTCTACTAGAAAAAGCTCACAGCAAGCTTCTAGAACGAGGCAAGGATACCCGCACAAAAAACATCAAGGAACGGCGATTCAGGCTAAATTTATCGCTGGTACGTCAACCACTACTCCCTTTTCAATCGCTTTGGCGATTCCTTTCAGGATGCGTACCGCCGCTGCGAAACGGCTTCGCCCGAAAAACATTTAACTGGTCATTAAATCTTGCCAAACGATACGAGTTGGGTAAAAAGCCCCAAGGGTTATATGCCCTACAGTTAAAGATTGCAGATAAGCTTGTCTATCCCCATTGGCGAGCTATCTTTGGTGGACGGTTGAAATTCTTGCTGACGGGCGGTGCGGCGCTCAAGGCGGAGATTGCTAACCAATTCGCTGCCGCAGGGATCGGAATCCTCCAAGGATATGGGTTAACCGAAAGTGGCTCGGTAATTTGCGTCAATCGCGGCGAATTCAATCAAGCTGGCACTGTGGGAGTGCCAATCGCAGGTGTGGAGATGGCGATCGCTGAGGATGGTGAAATCCTGGTCAGAGCCCCCTTCGTCACCGCTGGATTTTACAAAAATTCCACTGCTACGCGGCAAGTCCTTGATGATGAGCATTGGCTACACACTGGCGATCTAGGCGAATTCACCCCAGCAGGATTACTCAAAATCACAGGTTGCAAGAAGAATCTATTCAAACTATCCACGGGTAAGTATGTCACACCACAACCACTAGAAGAGATCCTAAAGCAATCTCCTCTAGTGGAGCAAGCGATCGCAATCGGTTCCCAGCGCAAGTTCTGTGCAATGTTGATTTCCCCTAATCTGAAGAATTTGCGCGATCGCGCCCAAGAGATGGGACTAGAAATGCCCTTCGATCAACTATTTCAGCATCCTGCGATCGTCGCTCTCTATCAAAACCTGGTAGATGCTGCGAATCAACCGCTGCCACCTTGGTCAAACGTCAAGCGTTTCAAACTCCTGCACGCTACTCTCGCGGCCAAGAGTGAAATGCTGACCGCATCAAATGCAATCAATCGGGCTCAAGTGGATATCACTTTTGTATCTGAAATTGACGATCTGTATGGAGAAAGTGCAACGGATGAAACCAAACAGCGCAAAGTAGAACCTCACAAACCTAGAGTAGTTCAACAGGAAAGTCCAATATTTCCTTATGAGGGAATTTCAGCTAATTCAATCACAACGTAGAAGAAAGAGGAAAGAACGAAGAATGAAGAAATTGATTTTCCACCTTCCGTCTTCCACCTTCAAATATTACTTATACCCTGGAGGTTTCTAGAAATATGTTTAAACCATTTCGGACAGCAGCAGTTTTAGGTGCAGGGGTAATGGGAACGCAGATTGCGGCGCACCTTGCCAATGCAGGCTTAACAGTTTATCTTCTAGATCTAGCTGCACCTGGCGATCGCAAAAATGAGATTGTCGAAACAGCGCTCAAAAAAGCACTCAAGCAGTCGCCACCAATATTTTTTGCCGAACAAACAGCTCACCGTGTTGTGCTGGGGAATTTTGACGAACATTGGCAGCGTGTGGCGGAGGTCGATTGGGTGATTGAAGCTGTGGTGGAGAAACTGGATGTCAAACAGCAGTTGATGGCTCATCTGGATGGTCTGGTTCGTAACGATGCTGTCGTTTCCACTAATACCAGCGGCTTACCAATTCATGAAATTGTGAAAGGATGTTCTGAGTCTTTTCGCCAGCGTTTCCTGGGTACCCATTTCTTTAATCCACCTCGCTATCTCAAACTGCTGGAGCTAATTCCCACAGCTGATACTGCGATTGAAGCACTAGAACGCTTGCGATGGTTTGGACGATTGCACTTGGGTCAAGGGATTGTTGTGGCAAAGGATACTCCCAATTTCATCGCTAACCGGATTGGCACGTTTGTGACCATGCAGGGCTTGCAGGCAGTAACCGAGCAAGGATATACGATCGCCGAAATCGATCTACTCGCGGGTACGCTGATTGGCAGACCAAAATCCGCCACATTTCGCACTGTCGATCTAGTGGGATTAGATACATTAATGTATGTAACCGATCATCTCTATGCTGCTACCCCTGATGATGAATGCCGCGATCTATTTCGCGTTCCTGACCTGCTACGCAAACTGTTGAAAACTGGTAAACTAGGCGCTAAAGTCGGCCAGGGATTTTACAAAAAAGAGAAACAACAGATTCTTTCCCTTAATCCAGATAGCTTGGCTTATGAACCAGCTAAACTTGGAGATTTAGGCGATGTTGAGGCTATTAGTAAAATCGATAATTTAAGCGATCGCCTGCGTGCTCTATATCAAGATTCAGGTAGAGGCGGTGCCTTCTTCCGACAATCTACGCTAGCACTTTTGAGTTATAGCGCCTGTCGCATCCCCGAAATTACTGATAGTCTTGTGGAACTTGACCGCGCGATGCGGTGGGGATTTGGTTGGTCAGTCGGTCCGTTTGAGCTGTGGGATATTTTGGGATTTGAGATGGTGCTGACGGATATGAAAGCAGCGGCGCTAACTGTGCCAGCATGGGTAGAAACTATGCGGCGCGATGGTGGAACTAGTTTCTATCAGGGTTCGCATCAAAATACGCAGGTCTATAATGGCGATCTCCAAACTTATCTGCCACTGCATCTCCCTACCGATGAAATTGGGCTGGCCGATCTGAAAGCCGATGCGGGTCGCACGCTTTGGGAGAATTCCGAATCAGCGCTGCTTGATTTGGGGGATGGCGTAGTCCTATTTGAGTTCCGTTCCAAGGGTAATACGCTCAGCTACCAGGTAATGGCAGGTTTATCAGAAACATTGAAAATTTTGGAGGCAGACGATTATCGCGGTTTGGTAATTGGTAATGATAGTGCGAACTTCTCTGGTGGCGCAAATTTGGCAGAAATGGGTGCGCTGGCTCATGCCGGAAACTTCGATGCGATCGCCAGACTACTAGCTGAGTTTCAGACCATCTTCATGCGACTCTACTACTCGCCTAAACCAGTTGTGGCAGCAGTTCAAGGACGTGCCTTGGGTGGTGGCTGTGAGATTGTGATGGCTTGTCCGCAGGTAGTAGCAGCAGCAGAGACCTACATTGGACTGGTGGAATTGAGCGTCGGTCTGGTACCTGGGGCAGGTGGCCTGATGGGCATGGTGGCACGCGCTGCCGAACGAGCAGGATCGGAATCACCAGAGCGCATTCAACCTTTCCTCAAAGCCGCATTTGAGACGATCGCGATGGCAAAGGTGTCGGGTAGTGCCTTAGAAGCCAAGGCAATGGGATTTCTGCCTCCCAACGCCAAGATTTTGATGAATGGCGATCGCCGTTTGTATGTTGCCAAGCAAGAAGTGTTGCACTTGGAGAGAGAAGGCTACATGCCACCGCCAGAGCGCAATAAAATCATGGTATTAGGGCGTGCTGGACGCGCTCAAATGGAACACGCTGCCTATATCGTGCATCAGGGTGGATTTATTTCAGACTACGATCGCTACCTTGCCAATCGACTGGCCTATGTGATGGCGGGCGGCGATCTGTCTGCTCCTACCCTTGTGCATGAAAACTATCTTTTGGGACTAGAACGGGAGGTATTTATCCCATTACTGAGCCAGCCCAAAACCCAGGAACGCATCGCTTACCTGCTTAAGACTAAGAAACCTTTGCGAAATTAGTATCTCTTCCTCACCAGAAAATCATTTAGAGGATCAAACCTATGAAAGATGCCTATATTGTGAGTAGTGTCCGTACTGCGGTTGGGAAAGCTCCGCGTGGGAGTTTGCGTCAGGTTCGTCCCGACGATCTAGGTGCGATCGCCGTTAAAGGTGCAATCGCACAAGTAAAAGAACTCGATCCGCAGGCAATCGACGATATTATCATTGGCTGCGCCTTTCCCGAAGCCGAGCAGGGATTCAATTTGGGACGCATAATTGCGCAGCGGGCTGGGTTACCCGATTCCGTCGCAGGTGTGACGGTCAATCGCTTTTGTTCCTCAGGGCTACAAACGATCGCGATGGCATCCCAAGCGATCGCCACTAGTCAAGCAGAGGTAATCGTGGCAGGTGGAGCGGAATCCATGAGTCTGATTCCCATGGGCGGACATCAACTGCTTCCCAATCCGGAATTGCTCCAGGAAGCGCCTGAAGTCTACTGCTCTATGGGGATAACTGCCGAAAATGTGGCGCAGCAATATCAAATCTCACGCTCAGATCAAGATGCCTGGGCATTGCGATCACACCAGAAAGCTCTGGAAGCAATCCAACAGGGACACTTCGAGTCGGAAATTATCCCAGTCCCAGTCAAAGAAACAATCTATCTCAATGGTAAAGTTCAAACCCACGAGCAAATATTTCGGATCGATGAAGGGCCCCGCTTAGATACAAGTTTGGAAGCTCTCGCTCGCTTGCAGCCAGTTTTTCGCTTTGGTGGGACGGTGACCGCCGGAAATGCTTCCCAAATGTCGGATGGTGCAGCGGCAACTATAGTGATGAGTAAGCGTTTAATGGAGGAACTGAGCGTACAGCCAATGGGGCGTTTGCTCGGATTTGCCGTGGCGGGCGTACCACCAGAAATCATGGGAATTGGCCCCGTGGCTGTTGTACCCAAGGTGTTGCAACAAGTGGGATTGAGTCTGAAAGATATTGGCTTGATCGAACTGAATGAGGCTTTTGCTGCCCAAGTTCTCGCAGTAATCCGTAAATTGGAGTTGAACGAAGAGATAATTAATGTCAATGGTGGCGCGATCGCGCTTGGGCATCCATTGGGTTGCACGGGTGCCAAATTAACATCAACTTTGTTGTACGAGATGCAACGTCGCAGTATCCGCTATGGGCTGATTACGATGTGCGTGGGTGGCGGCATGGGTGCGGCGGGTGTGTTTGAGAATTTGATGCTTTAAGAAAGATGGCAGATGGCAGACACATAGGTCTGTCCGTACAGCTCGTACATAGCCCGTATATAAATTGAGGTGAGATTATGTTACCTTTCCTGCCAACGGCGATCGCAATTCCTGTCTTCGCTCTTCTGCTTGTCTGCTGTGGATATCTTGGTGTACCGCTATGGGGATGGACGCTGTATGCAACTGCACTCCTCTGGGCATGTGGCATACCAACATGGGGTTGGCTAGTTTTTGGTGCGATCGCCTGCGTTTTCAATATTTCGCTACTGCGTCGTACTATTGTGACAACGGCGATTATGCGATCGCTCACTAAACTTAATCTCTTGCCCAAAATCTCGGAGACGGAACGGGCGGCGATCGAGGCGGGGACAGTGTGGGTGGATGGCGAGTTTTTCTCTGGTCGGCCAGATTTCCAGCGAATCAACTCAGAAGCATATCTAAAAATGACTCCAGAGATACAGACGTTTCTCGATGGCCCCGTCGAGCAGGTATGCAGCATGGTAACAGATTGGGAAATTTACCGCCAGCACGACCTCCCACCTGCTGTTTGGGATTATCTCAAGCAAGAACGATTCTTTGGCATGATGATTCCCCAAGAATATGACGGTTTGGGATTCTCCAACCTGGCCTATAGTAACGTTATGACCAAGTTGTCATCGCGCTCCTTTATCTACACCGCCACCGTAGGAGTGACTAATTCCTTAGGGCCTGCCAAACTGTTACTTCACTATGGCACCCCCGAACAGAAGCAATATTATCTACCCCGACTGGCACGGGGAGAGGAAATCCCTTGCTTTGCCTTGACGGAACCAAATGCGGGATCGGATGCGGCTAGCCTTACTTCTAACGGCATCGTATTTCAGGGAGAAGATGGCAAGCTTTACCTGCGTTTGAACTGGCAGAAACGCTACATTACTTTGGGTGCGATCGCAACGTTGTTGGGATTAGCATTCCGGCTCAAAGATCCCAATAACCTACTTGGCAAGGGTGAAGATGTCGGGATTACCTGTGCCTTAATTTCCACAAATACAGAGGGAGTTAGCCAAAATCAACGGCACGATCCCATGGGAGTTCCCTTTTACAACTCTCCTACCGAGGGACATGATGTGATTATTTCGGTCGACCAGATTATTGGCGGGGTAGAGCAAGCCGGACAGGGTTGGAAAATGCTGATGCAGTCACTGGCGGCGGGTCGGGGGATTAGTTTCCCCGCTACCTGCGCGGGTGTGGCAAAACTCGTAACTCGCGTGGCGGGAGCCTATGCTGGGACGCGAAAGCAGTTTGGTCTCTCGATTGGACGTTTTGAAGGGATTGAAGAACCTCTCGCCCGTATTGGTGGGCTCACCTACTTGATCGATGCGGCTCGACTCTACACCTGTGCTGCTGTGGACAAAGGCGAGCATCCGGCTGTGATTTCGGCGATCGCTAAATATCATCTCACAGAGCTGTCGCGCAAAGTGATTAATGATGGCATGGATATCTTGGGAGGAGCAGGTATTTGTAGGGGGCCGCGCAATCTGTTGGCGAATATTTACACAGCTATGCCGATTCCCATTACAGTTGAGGGTGCCAATATTCTCACGCGCACGATGATGATTTTTGGGCAGGGGATTATTCGCTGCCACCCCTATATTTATCAAGAAATCACGGCGCTGGAGCAACTTGATGCGATCGCTTTTGATCGGGCATTCTGGAATCACATCGGTTGGACAATTCGCAATGGTTGCCGTGCCATTTTACTCAATCTCTCCCGTGGTCACCTAGAGCGATCGCCTGTTGCTGGGGAAACTTCTCATTACTACCGTAAACTTGCCTGGGCATCTGCCACCTTTGCCTTCCTCGCCGATCTAGCGCTGATTAGTTTTGGTGGCACGCTAAAGCGGCGGGAAAAGATCGCGGGGCGATTTGCTGATGTGCTTTCCTGGATGTACTTAGGCACGGCAACTCTGCGGCGATTCGAGGCCGAAGGATGTCAAGCCGAGGATCTTCCCTTTGTGCACTGGGCTGTGCAGTATAGCTTTGCTCAAATCCAAGAAGCATTTGCAGGCATTCTCAGTAACATGCCAGTTCCCTTAGTAGGGGGGGTATTGCGCGGAGCGATCGCCTGGTGGTGGCGACTCAGTCCCATCGGCACAATGCCATCCGATCAACTTGGCAGTGAGATTGCCCATAGCATGATTACACCAGGAGCGCAGCGCGATCGCCTCACGGCAGACATTTATATTCCCGCTTACGATTCTTTGGATACAGATGAAGCCCTAGGTCGTTTGGAAAGAGCTTTCTTACTCTCCGCGCAAGCCGATTTAATTCTGCAAAAGATTCAAGCGGCAAGCCGAGCGGGTCAGTTGCCAGATCGAAAGCCAGAACAGCTAATCGAAGCGGCACTGGCATGTGGTGCGATCACCCCAGAAGAAGCCAAACTGATTGACGAAGCGGAATTCGCCCGTAATGATGCCATTCAAGTTGATGCGTTTAGCAATACAAATAAGCCTGAAATTGCACAACAGACTGCCTCCATTTCAGCCTATCCAAGTCTTGCCTTATCGATATCAAAATCATCCGAATCCTAATCATTCATGGAGTAGTCCATCCCTAAACGCTCTCATTGCTTCTAGGCGTGAAGGCATTTGCACACAACGCACCAGCAGGGAGAGATCTAACTCTGGTAAAAGTTGACTGCGGGCAACCTCTTGATAAGCGTTATTTTCGAGAGCGTAAATTTTCAGTTGATTATCTTCCCATAACCACACTTCAGGAATCTGAAAGCGGCGATATTTTTCCAGTTTTCGCAAGTTACCACTGGTCAAAATCACTTCAATGGCCAAATCGGGATGGGCTTTCTTTTTCCCTAGATAATACGATTCATCTGGCTCAAAGGAAGTTCCTTTAGCTTCACTGCGCCGCGTTGCACTGCCCACAGGGATGAATTCGATTCCCATCATCATCAAATAGCCCTCTAGCAAAATTGCCAGAGATTTCTTGATCAGTTCATGGGGTTCACCAAGGGTCATCAGTTCAATTGCTCCATCTAGATAAGTAATGCGTAAGCCCACAGATTCTGCCAGCAAAGCTTCTAGAGCTTCAAATTCTTGCCAATTATAGGTTCCGGGCATCAACAAGCGTTGTTCTTGATCTGTATCTGACTGCACTGAAAAAGTAATTGTCATTTGCCTAATCTCCCAATCCGAAGTAGGTTTTCATGTAGGTTTTCATGGTTGAGATCGTTCACTTGCTTCTTTCCCTGCCGAAATGCTTCCATACCAATGTGCCCAATTGTCAAAAGGTACTCTTTTGTTTCCGTCATCCCCACCCCATTATCCGTAAAAGCGATCATCTCAGCAAGGCGATCGACCCACACCCGAATTTCCCCTGATGACGCACCATTCGCCTGTAACTATTGTCGCCACTTCACCTAGTCATGCTCGTTTTGCAGCATCTCCTGCACAAATGCATCAAAATCATTACCCAAAACCTGGACTGAGTATCGCGGAGATTCAGGCACTTCAGTAGATTTTGAATACGGTATATCTAGAGGTAGTTGCATAGGTAACTTTATCAGTTAGGATCTTTAGGTAGTGTTTCAAATGTACAAATAGGTGCTTGATACTCTTCGCACAGATTTTCAGGTCATATTCGAGCGCGACCCTGCTGCCCGCAATTGGTTAGAGGTGGTTTTTTGCTATCCTGGTCTCCAAGCACTGTGGATATATCGCTTGGCTCATTGGCTGCATAGTCTACGGTTGCCATTCATACCTCGTTTGATTTCACAGATTGCGCGTATGCTTACGGGCGTTGAAATCCATCCAGGTGCGGTGATTGGCAAGGGTGCATTTATCGATCATGGCATGGGTGTTGTGATTGGTGAAACTGCCATCATCGGTGAATATGTGCTGCTCTATCAGGGCATTACCCTGGGCGGCACGGGCAAGGAATCTGGCAAGCGCCACCCTACTCTCGGAGATAACGTCGTCGTAGGTGCAGGTGCTAAAGTCTTAGGAAATATTCAAATTGGCAGTAATTCCAGAATTGGTGCTGGCTCTGTTGTATTAAAAGATGTACCGCCGGACTCAACCGTAGTTGGTGTGCCAGGTCGCGTGGTGCATCGCAAAAATCTGGCAACATCCCCCCTCGATCACTGTGGTGTGCCAGACCCAGAAGGTGATGCGATCAGGTCACTGCTCAATCGCGTTGAACAGTTAGAAGCTCAGATCCAGCAGCACAGTTCTCAGCTTTCTAATACCTGTATTATTGATGCAGGTTGGCTCAAGGATGTTCGGCCCAAACATCTTATTAATGCCGATCGCTCAAGAAATCAGCAAAATGACGAATTTGTTGAAGGTGCAGGAATCTAATTTGGTTACTTTTGGTTACAAATTATGAATGAACAGTTTAAATCTCCATCAAACTTCACTATATCTGCGCTCAGGCAGCTTGCGCTCCTAGCTAGTGTGGCTACGCTAGCTGCGTGCACTGGTGGCGGACAATCTCCCCAGTCTGATTCTTCTCCCACCGTGCAAAAGAGTCGCTTTGATGTGGTGATGGCCAGGGGCAAGTTAATTTGTGGTGTGAGCGGTGAGGTGCCAGGCTTTAGCTTCGTCGATAAGACTGGTAAGTACTCGGGTCTAGATGTCGATATTTGCCGCGCGATCGCTGCTGCCCTGTTTGATAACCCTGATGCCGTAGATTACCGCAATCTTAACGCGAAGGAGCGGTTTACAGCGCTAAAAACTGGCGATATCGATGTCCTCAGTCGCAATACTACCTGGACTGCCAGTCGCGATACTGCCAATGGATTTGAGTTTGCGCCCACCGTTTTCTATGATGGTCAGGGCATGATGGTACGTAAAGAAAGTGGGATTAAGTCTCTATCAGATATGAAGGATGCATCGATCTGCGCTCAGATCGGTACGACTACAGAGCTAAATCTTGCCGATCAAATGCGGAAGCTAAACGTAAGTTATAAACCTGTCACATTTGAAGATATTAATGCCACATTTGCCGCCTATGAGAAGGGTCGCTGTATTGGAGTTACTGCCGATCGCTCAGCTTTAATTGCGCGGCGGACGCTGCTGCCCAAGCCTGACGATCATCTCATCCTCGACAATTTGCTATCTCAGGAACCCCTAGCACCCGCTGTGCTCAATGATGATTCCAAGTGGTCGGATGCGGTGAAATGGATCGTCTTCTCCACGATTAATGCTGAGCAACTAGGTGTTACCTCAAAGAACCTGGACGAACAAGCGAAAAGCACTAATGCTGAGGTCAAGCGCTTCCTTGGTGTTGAAGGTGATGTGGGTAAAGGTATGGGTTTGAGCAATAATTTTGCAGCGCGTGTGATCAAGCACGTTGGCAACTATGGTGAAATCTACGATCGCAATTTAGGATCGGCCACCAAATTTAACCTGCCGCGCGGTCTCAATAAACTCTGGAAAGACGGCGGTATTATGTATGCACCTCCCTTCCGCTAAGATTAAGAACTTGTGGAACTGGCGATTTGCCGCCCAGATCGGGTTTTTACTGCTCTTGGTCATCTTTGCTACCATTACTTGGAAAAATCTGAGTAGCAACTTGCAGCGATTGGGCATTACGCTCGATTTTAATTTTCTCAACTCCCAGGCTTCCTTCAACATTAGAGAAGCACCGATTGCTTTCCAGTCTACTGACACCTATGCCCGCGCTCTGGTGGTAGGTCTACTGAATACATTTAAGGTAATGGCGATCGCGATCGTCTCGGCCACGGTGGTGGGAATTGCCGTGGGTGTGGCGCGCCTATCTCAAAACTGGTTGCTGCGGCAAATCGGCACAGTGTATGTGGAAGTCCTGCGCAACATACCATTGCTTTTGCAATTGTTCTTTTGGTATGCTGCGATATTTCTGGCCTTACCCCCGGCTCCAGGAAGTATTGGGCTATGGGGTATAGCTAGTCTTAATAACGAGGGCGTGACGATTCCCTTGATCCAGACTAACCTGTCGTCAGAGTTTTGTGCTTTGGTAATCGGCTTGTCCCTATATTCCGCCTCGTTTATTGCCGAAATTGTACGAGGAGGGATTCTTGCCATCTCTAAAGGCCAGTGGGAAGCTGCTAGAGCATTAGGACTAAAACCTGGCACAATCCTGCAACTGATCGTGTTTCCGCAAGCTCTGCGCGTGATTATTCCACCACTAACCAGCCAGTATTTAAATATTGCGAAAAACTCCAGTCTAGCGATCGCAGTTGGCTATGAAGATGTTTATGCAGTTTCCTCCACCACTTTTAACCAAACGGGTAAACCAGTCCAAATTGTCCTATTACTCATGGCCACTTATCTGACTATTAGCCTGATCATTTCGGTGGTGATGAATTTGCTTAATCGCAGATTCCAGATTCAAGAACGTTGATTATGCGACCCGGTAGGTAAAGCCAAGTGTTGCCCAATCTTTAACGTCTAACACCCACATATCTTCAGTTTTAGTCGATGATGTCGTGCCGCGATCGGGGTTGTGTAGATCGCGTAGCAGAGCTTGCGCTACTGGCAAGGGGTTAGGCACTACTACCATCCCAGTCGGCGATGCCGCCTGCCGCGAAGACTGTTCCAGCAGTTTGGTGGTTTCGGTGAGTGGGTCGCGGCTCACAACTAGTTGAATATCAAATAGCCCTTGAGGGGCAGATACCACCCAGTCAAATGGGGCCTCTGTCTGAGGAATCAGCAATTCTTGCTTGGCGGGTACGATACTATCGAGCGCGTAAGGACTGGTAAAGAAGTGAGGAGTCATCATCTTGCCGCGCGGATCGAGACTAAAAATGCGCACGTAGAGCGGTAGGTCGGTAAAATTTTCTAACCGACAAATAATCCGATCGCCAATTGTGAGCGACTTACTTAAAGTATTTAGTGATGGTAAAGCTTCGGTTGTTTTAGTGGTAGAGGCATCAGCGCGTTGCGTTGTTTTGCTAGCGATCGCGACTGGTTTAGAATTGGCTGAGGTGATGGCAGATAGGGTTACCTTCAGTCCTAAGGCTGAGGAACTCTGATTGCTGGTTAGACGGATCAGCTTAGCAGCTAGCAAACCCTCCAACAGAGGTTGTAAGCGGCGCAGCGCCGCCCCGACCGACTCCCCGATCGCCCCAAACGAGCCCAGAATGGGACTGCGCCCCACCGAAAATAGACCATAGCTCGTAGACTGCGCCCCAAACAGACAATCGGCGAACTGTTCGGTGGCATTCACCCCTAACATACCTGGCATTGCCGATATAGCACTTGTGGCATCAACGCGTTCAATTTTGCTCAGTTCTAAATCCAGGGCGATAATTAGAGTTAAATTACGCGGTAACGTACGTACCTGCTCCTGCAAGAGTTGACCGACTTGCAGACCACTCTGACCGGGTAAAGATTCTACTTTTGCTGTCAAACCATTATGCGATCGCACCTGAACTAGCGCTGATGCTTGCAAATCTGATGGGGACTCGGCATCGACTGCCGCCAAAATTGAGCCGACACCGTAATAACCCAGCGGTGCGATTGGTAAACCTGCCAGCCATACTTCACCCGTCCGGCGATCGCTACTCACGGACATAATTGCTCCTTCCGCCCCATCAACAGAACCTTTAGCTTGGCTTAAAGGAGAGGAAGCCAGGAATAGCTTGTCCAGATTTAAAGAAGAGGAAGCCAGGGTCTTTTGCTTGACCTCACCACCATCAATATGCGAAGTCAGTTGTTTTTCGGGGGTGAGCTCTTGGGACTGAAAGGCTTTTTGTTCTAACGTACTATTGACATTACTCAATACCACATGCAAAGTCGTGGCAGGAGCGATCTGCCATAGTTGCTGAGTCAGCGCGTAGGTAAACACACCACTACTAAACCCTGGCCACAGGGCATCGGCACAGAGTAGATCGTTACTGGTAGCTCTTAGCACTAAACCTGGGGCAGCGACCTTATTGTTCGGTTTAGCGTCTTTGCCCAAACCTTGGCGATTGCCAATCTGTTCTTTGAGGCTTTGTTGGAGGGCTAATTCCTCTGGGCTGGGCTGCCAATCGCGGCGACTGGGGCGGGTGCGAATGCGAAAGTTACCCACCACTGGTGTACCAGGATAGTGATGGCCAGTATCAAGGATGCAGATCGTGTTGTCTGTGGAGATTGCTTGCAGCCACAACATGAGAGTGTCATCCATCAGATCGTTGACGACTAGCCCAGCCTCAGGCATACCACTATCAACTGTGACCAGTGTATTGTTTTGTCCCAAACGCGAGCCATGGCCGCTGAAATGAACGACCACAACATCCCCAGGTAAGGCCTGGGCAATCAGATGTTCGGTAAATGCTTGAGCGATCGCCGCTTTTGTGGCAGATCGATCTGTAAGCGTCATAATATCGGTGGGTTTAAAGCCAAACCGATGTACTAGTAATTCCTGCTGTAGCTCTACATCTGTGACACAGCCATTTAAAGGCAACCAATCACCTTTGGCATCATATTGGTTAACCCCAATCAGCAACGCTAGCTTTCTCTTTGTTGACTGGCTCAAATTGTTGCCATATAGATCGGCAGCCTGAGCAATTTGTGGGTATGACATTGCTTGCCAACCCAAAAAACTAGCTGAGACCATTTGTAAGAACTGCCGACGTGCAAGTCCCATCAATGCTTTCCTAAACTTTATGTATTACCCTCAAGTTAATTAAAACCTATAGCAGTTACTGTGCAACGCCTGATTTTGGTGCGCGATCGCGACTAAGGTTCTAGGGCAATCCAGAAATACCACTGCCAACAACCATGCTATGCGATCGCATCCGCTTCAGAATGCACAAATCGCAGGTCGCGTTTTAAAAAAGTTTGGTTACCAAGATCTGTACTCACGGTTGCCCTGATTATGCCTAATTCACTCACACGTACATGTTCCATGTAATGTGGACTATCAGGATCGCGTATTTGAACGATGTCGCCAATCTGTAACTGCCTAACTGTGGGTGGCATTGCCTTTTCCGCTGGAATCTCGGCTAGTGGAATATTAGCGGAAATAGTTTCAACCTTCATACCTGAGATGCGCGACTCGATTTCTATGCCCACGCGTTCCATAATGCGCGACTCTAATTCTGCCAAGCGGATCTCGATCGTTTGCTCTACAGGCGATCGCAAATCTTCCACACGATCTTTCGGGCGATCGCTAGTCTCTAATCTTAGGTAAAGACGCAGACCTTGCTGCACCAGTTCATTAGTACTGCACCCAGACGACCGTACTTTAGCCATTAGTGCATCGTACAATTCTGAAGATAACTCAACCTGCAAAGATCTGATCGATTGAGATGCTTGTGGTTCGGGCATTGTGCGATTGCTCACTCAAAACTACACAGAAATCAATGATAGCGACCAGATCAGTTTTGCTAGGATTGTACGAATAGCTACTTTCTCCAGATCGCAGGGCACCTTTAAAAGTTCCTTTTTGGCAGATCTATATCTTAATCGGAGTGGGTAACCGCTTAGCAATTCTAGCCTAACCCGCTTCCACATCAAGGTAATCTAGCTAGTTACACATCTGAAACTCAGTTGCTATTCGAGGGTCTAAATTTTGGTCTCTTCTACACAAGCTCCATCTACAATTGATAGCAATATTGGCAGCAGCGTGCTCGCCGAAGGGAATCGCCCTATGATTGCTATCCTCGATTTTGGTTCCCAGTACTCTGAACTAATTGCTAGGCGCATTCGCGAGACCAAGGTTTATTCAGAAGTTTTGCCCTACTATACTCAGCTTGAGCATATCATCCAGCTCAATCCCAAGGGCATTATCCTGTCTGGTGGCCCCAATTCTGTGTACGACGAAGGTGCGCCTACTTGTGACCCAGCCATCTTGAATTTGGGTATTCCTATTTTGGGCGTATGCTATGGCATGCAACTGATGGCAAAGCAACTAGGTGGCGTAGTTGAGCGTGCCGAGCACGGAGAATATGGCAAAGCCGCACTAATCATTGACGATCCTACCGACTTACTCACTAACGTCGATGACGGGACGACAATGTGGATGAGCCACGGGGACTCTGTCTTGAGGGTGCCTGAGGGCTTTGATACTCTGGCACATACTGCGAATACTCCCTGTGCTGCGATCGCCGATCCGGTGCGACGCATCTATGGCGTGCAGTTTCACCCAGAAGTGGTACATTCCGTGGGTGGTATAGCCCTAATTCGCAACTTTGTTTACCACATCTGTGAATGCGAACCAACCTGGACAACAGATACATTTATCGAAGAGGCAATTCGCGAAGTCCGCGCTCAAGTGGGCGATCGCCGAGTTTTACTGGCGCTTTCTGGTGGCGTAGACTCCTCAACGCTAGCATTCTTGCTGCATCGAGCGATCGGCGATCGACTCACCTGCATGTTTATCGATCAAGGCTTTATGCGCAAGTACGAACCGGAACGCCTGGTCAAACTATTCCAAGAACAATTTCATATTCCTGTGGAATATATCAATGCTCGCGATCGCTTCATCGAGCAACTGCAAGGCGTTACCGATCCAGAAGAAAAACGCAAACGCATCGGCCATGAATTTATTAGTGTATTTGAGTCTGAATCAAAGCGGCTAGGGCCATTTGACTTTCTGGCTCAGGGCACACTTTACCCAGATGTGATTGAGTCTGCCGACACGAATATCGATCCGGCCACGGGTAAGCGCATCGCCGTTAAAATTAAAAGCCATCACAATGTTGGTGGCCTGCCACCCAATTTACGATTTACCCTAATTGAGCCACTGCGCAAGCTGTTTAAAGATGAGGTGCGCAAGGTAGGTTTTGCTCTAGGCTTGCCTGAGGAAATCGTCAAGCGCCAGCCATTTCCAGGGCCAGGTCTAGCGATTCGGATCGTTGGAGAAATCACGGTCGAACGTTTAAACATCTTGCGAGATGCCGACTTAATTGTGCGTCAGGAAATTAACCGTTGTGGGATCTATAACGATCTGTGGCAGGCATTTGCCGTCTTGCTACCGACGATTAGAAGTGTAGGCGTGATGGGCGATCAACGTACCTATGCCTATCCAGTTGTGCTGCGCCTTGTAACTAGCGAGGATGGAATGACGGCTGACTGGGCCAGAGTTCCCTATGAGTTGCTGGAAATAATTTCCAATCGCATCGTCAACGAGGTTAAAGGCGTTAATCGCGTTGTCCTGGATATTACATCTAAGCCACCTGGCACAATTGAGTGGGAGTAGAATTTACGACCAGAGGATGAAAGCCAAAACATAAATAGGACATTTTGATGTTTGACCAGGCGCTTTTGTCGCTGGATACAAAAGCGCCTCTGAGCTATAGATTTTTCGCAACACCTATGCTACGCTAGACAAGCGAAAAAACGGGTGGCTAACTCAACGGTAGAGTACTCGGCTTTTAACCGATTAGTTCCGGGTTCGAATCCCGGGCTACCCATAAATCTTGAAACCTTACTTTTTCTTGTTCTGAGCTTGTAGCTCCTGAAGTTGCTTCCGTTGCTGGGGGGTCAGAACTGCAACCATTTCTTCGGCTGACTTTTTGCCGATCGCGACGATTTTGGTCTTCTGATCATTTGTGAGATTCAGTGATAGCAGAGCTGGCTTTATTTTTTGCTCGTCTTTGAGCGCATCAGCAAATTTAGTGCGTTGCTCTGGGGTTAGCACTGCCACAATTTTCTTGTTGCGATCGCTACGAATGACATTGATTTTTTGCAACTGCTCTTTTGTAAGCTGAATCTTGCCAGGGATGGGCTGCACATCAGTAGTTGTTGTCGTAGGCGCAGGAGCAGGAGTACCAGCCCAAGTCACACTAGGTGCGATTGCCACTAGGCCTACGGTAGCTGTAATGATGCCAACACGGATAAAATTTAAATTCACGATTATCTAATGCTCCATTAGGAAACATTTAGATTCTAATACGGGCAAGCAAGATATTGACCAGGTGCTAACGCTTTGTAGTGTCCTTATTGCCAAGATGATTCTTGACAAACGTATACAGGCGATCGCATCCCTTCTCAATTGTGTTCAGGTCAGTGGCATAGGAGAGGCGAATATTGGTATCTATGCCAAAGGGTATACCAGGAATCACAGCAACCTGTGATTCCTCCAGGAGCATCTCGGCAAATTGCAGGGAACTCAGTCCTAGGGATTCAATATTAGGGAATAAATAGAAGGCTCCATTCGGTTTGAGACAACTGATGCCTGGAATGGAATTTAAGCGCTTGTACATCACTTCGCGGCGTTGTGCAAAAGCCTGCCGCATTGACTCTACGCAATCTTGAGCCTGCGTCAATGCTGCCAATGCACCATACTGGGCAAATGTACAGACATTAGAAGTGCTGTGACCTTGAATTTTGGTCGCCGCCTTGATCAGGTCTAATGGGCCGGCCAGATAACCGATCCGCCATCCCGTCATTGCGTAAGCTTTGGCAAAGCCGCTACTGATAATCGTGCGCGATCGCATTTGCTCGCTAACTGCACCGATACTTAAATGTTGAGCCCCATCGTAGAGAATCTTTTCATAGATTTCATCAGAAACTACTACTACCTGCTCATGGCGCAGCAGCACCGCCGCGATCGCCCTAATTTCCTCAGGGGTATATACCATCCCTGTAGGATTAGAAGGAGAATTCAGAATGAATAACTTGGTCCGCGGTGTGATCGCTGCTTCAAGTTGCTCTGGTGTAATTTTGTAGCCACTAACTTCATCGGTCATGACGAATACGGGTTCGCCATCTGCCAACTTGACCATTTCGGGATAGCTCAACCAGTAGGGAACAGGAATGATCACCTCATCCCCTGGATCGAGCAACGCCATCATCAGGTTATACAGAGAGTGCTTGCCACCGTTGGTGACAATAATTTGATCGGCGGTGTAGTCAAGCTGATTGTCTTTGGCTAACTTATCGGCGATCGCCTGCTTAAGTTCGGGCAGACCTGCTGCTGGGCCGTACTTGGTTTTACCCAGATCGAGAGCCTTTTTGGCCGCAGCTTTGATATGCTCTGGCGTATCGAAATCAGGCTCGCCAGCACTAAAGCTACAAATATCCATACCGCTTGCCTTGAGGGCTTTAGCTTTGGCATCGATTGCCAAAGTCATAGACGGCGTAACTTTATTAACGCGTTTGGCTAATTGCATAGACTTTGCATAAAGCGGCTTGCTTCATTAATTAAGATTAGCAATCAGCCATAAACATATCCCTTGCTGGCTGATTGATAGTGCATTTTAGCAAAGGATACCAAGGAAAAACTGAATAATTGATTAGTTTAACCTTCGATCGTTGCCGATTACCTTACACCTATATTTTATCTATTGCAAATGAAGGTATATTGCTAGCGGCTGTAAAGTTGTGTCAGAGACAACAAACGTTCTCGTAACTCTTCGGTTATTGGTTTGAAGCTGCTATAGCGACAAGTCCGTTTGCCAAAGCTATCATTAACTTTAGAATCGAGAGATTAGAACCAAAAGGGCTAGGAAGTCATTCATGCAGATTCAGACGCCAGATTGGGTAAAACATGCGGTTTTCTACCAAATTTTTCCAGATCGCTTCGCTAGAAGTCTTCGACCTCAGCAGATTTTCCTTCAGGCTATCCCTTTTGAGCCTTGGGATGCCCCGCCTACGTTTCATGGGTATAAAGGGGGAAATCTTTGGGGTGTTATCGATCGCCTAGATTATTTGCAGGATCTCGGTATTAATGCGATTTACTTTACTCCAATTTTTCATGCTCCTAGCAATCATCGCTACAACACTCGCGACTATTATCAAGTCGATCCGATGTTGGGGGGCAATGAAGTATTTAGGGAACTGTTAGAAAAAGCGCATCAACGGGGGATAAGAGTTGTTTTAGATGGAGTTTTCAACCATGTCGGTCGTGGTTTTGCTTATTTTAACGATATTTTAGAAAATGGCGATCAATCTCCCTGGGTAGATTGGTTTAAGATTCAAGGATGGCCTCTCTCTCCTTACGATAAAGCCCACCCAGCTAATTATGTCTGTTGGGAAAACCACCGAGCTTTACCTCAGTTGAATCATGATAATCCAGCCGTACGGGAATACATCATGCAAGTGGCTGAGCATTGGATTAAGCAAGGAATTGATGGCTGGCGGTTGGATGTACCAGATTGTATTGAAGTTCGTGGGTTTTGGCAGGAGTTTCGCGATCGCGTCAAAGCCATAAATCCTGATGCTTACATTGTGGGAGAAGTTTTGTCTAATGTAGATCAGTGGTTGGCTGACTCTCAATGCGATGGAGTGATGAACTATCGGCTGCGGACACACACGATTATCTTTCCGGCTGGCGATCGCGTCAACTCTGAGTATTTACAAACTCCGGAGGGACAGCCTATCCCGCCTTTAAATGCAGAAGGATATGGGTATAAAATTAAACGCCTGCTAGAATCTTACCCCTGGGAAATCCAACTCACTCAACTCAATTTGTTATCAAGTCACGATACGCCTCGACTAGCTACAGTGGTGGGAGGCGATCGCGCCAGTATGGAATTGGCAACTCTACTGCTGCTAACTTTTCCAGGTACTCCCTGTATCTACTACGGTGATGAAGTAGGGTTACATGGTGGACTAGACCCAGATTGTCGTCGGGGTTTTCCTTCAGAAGACAAATGGGAGCGCGAGATTTGGGAATATCACCGACAACTCATTGCTTTGCGTCACACTTACCCTGCTCTGCGTATTGGTAAATACCAACAACTTCTAGCTCAAGAAGATGTTTATGTTTTTGCTCGCATCTGGGAGAGAGAAGAAATTATTGTTGCTGTGAATGTTGCAACTAAGTTCGTAGAGGTAAAGATCGAGCCAAGCGGTTTCAGTCAAGTACAATATCCCATCTATGCTTTCAAGACACAACCTAATATATTGTACGGATCTGGAGAGGTAAAATGGACAGATGAACCAACAGCAAGTAGTCTGGTGTTGACTCTGCCACCACGAAGTGGATTAATTCTTGCTCTACCCACTGGGGAGAAGATTACATAGGTTCCTCAATCTTTGCTGCATCTGGCGCATTCGGCGGTGCATCATCAACCGATGGCAAATTACCACAGGTACACTGATAAGGGATTTCAGCACCTACAAACTGATCCCACTCATCCTTCGTCAGATTGCGCCACACTCTATGGCAAACCTCATCAGCCAGACTACTAGGCTTCGCATCCCAAACGCAGATTTTTCCGTCATGACCACCTGAAGCAAGAATTTTCTCATCTAGCGGGCTAAATGCAACACAACTAACTCCGCTATCATGCCCACGCAATGGCTGGTGAATTTTAGCAATCTGAGTATCTTGATCGAGTTGATGCAGTTCCCGTAACTGCACAGTATGATCCCAACAGCCTAATGCCAGAGTCTTTCCATCTAGACTAAAGGCGAGTGAACCAATGCCAATGTTCAGAGCGCGCAGAGGTTTAGGATGATCTTGAGGTCGGTTCGAATTCCACAACAATACCGTTCCGTCATAACTGCCAGAAGCCAACATCCGCCCATCCGGACTAAATGCTACTGCTCTGACGAAGGACTCATGTCCTTCTAGAGGAGGTTTAGGATTCGCTTCCTGTAAGTTCCACAGCCAAACAGTAGTCTTGTCTTCACCGCCAAAAGCCAGCATCCGCCCATCCGGACTAAATGCTACCGACCAGACCTTTTGGATGTATCCCTCAAGAGAATTCAAGCATTGTTTGGTGTCAACATCCCAAACGCAGATTTTTCCGTCATGCCCGCCGGAAGCCAGAATTTTGCCATCTGGGCTAAATGCCACTGATGTCACCCAACCTTTATGTCCCTCTAGGGTGTCATACAGATGGGGTGGGTTTAGTTTCCATAACTTCACAGTTTCATCGCGACTACCTGATGCTAATAAATGCCCATCCGGGCTAAACGCTACTGCTCTAACTTGGTCTTTGTGTCGATCGGCTTCTTGACCTAGTACAATCGGGGCAATATTAGAATCGTATGGATTCCATAATTTTACCTTATGATCTCTACTACCGGAGGCTAATATGTTCTTGTCTTTAGGATGAAACGCTATAGAAAAAATCATCGCTTCATCGGGAGATTGCCCAGAAATTTGGTTGTTAAGAACACTCAAGAGACCAGGGGATTTGTTCAATTGGTCTAGCTCCCATATCTGCACAGTCCAATCCCAACAGCCTGATGCCAGCAGCCGACCATCCGGACTGAAGCTAACTGAACTGACACCACTGTAATGGCTCTCTAAGACAATTGGTTTAGGATCTGATTGACGTAGATCCCACAATCGTACCCTCTGATCGTCACCTCCTGAAGCTAATTTTTGACCATCAGGGTCAGGGCTGAATATGACCGATCGGACAATATTCTCATGTCCTTCCAATACCTTGATAAGCTTAGGTTTGGGCTGACCCAAATCCCACAACCGAATGACCATATCCCGACTGCCTGTAGCTAGAGTCTTGCCATTAGGACTAAACGCAACTGAAAAAATTTCACGATTCCTAAGACTTTCCTCGTTAAGCTTAGGCAAGTTCTCTATCTCGTGGATACTGAAAACAGTGGGCTGATTCTTAAGTTGTGAAAGATTCCATAGCCATACACTACCATCACGACAACCAGCAGCCAATCTCTCACCATCTGGGCTAAATACCACTGACCAAATCCAGTCTCCGCACTCACCTAGAGTTGTGGGAGGCTGATCGAGATCCGTCATATTCCACAGCAAGACTTTTTGATCCCAACTGCCAGAGACTAACATCTGCCCGTTTGGGCTAAAAGCAACTGACCTGACCTCTTTTTTGTGTCCCCGTAAAGTCTGGAGAAGCGATGGCTCAGAGGCATCTAAAGGGATGTTCCACAACCAGATGCTTCCATCATCACCACCCAATGCCAGGATTCGCCCATTTTGACTAAATGTTACCGACCTGACCTTACATTTTTGTTTATCTAAAATATGTTTTTTGTCATGCTGTTTCAAATTCCATAGCTGCACAGTTCCGTCGTAGCTTGCAGATGCCAACAACATTTGTTCATCTATCGGGCTAAATGCTACCCCTGCAATCTCTCCTCTATGACCAGCCAGGATATGGCTGAAGTAACGGTCTTGACTGAGGTCAGGATCCTTAAGAACTTCCCGAAATACGTCGCGAAAAGAAATGGTTTTCAGTACTTGATCAATTGCTTCATATTGTTCCGGATAATTTTTCTCATTCTGCTTGTTGAAAAGATATGCTTGGCGCGCTAATAAAGCACTCCGTTCATCTTCATTTTGTCTTTGCTGGAGGAGTGCTTGAGCGACTAACGCTGCTGGCATGAGAATCTGACGCAGGCGACGTTGCTCCTCGGTACGTATTATCTCTGCCAGGAGGGGCATATAACGTACTAGGGCTTCGTGAGTAAACTCGACTTGAGTATCTGCGTCTGTAGTACCTTGGGACTGGCGCACTAACCCTGTTTTAATCAGTTGCTCCAGGATGTGGTTGACGCGATCGCTTGGTTCATTTAGATGGGACAACAGTTCCTCACGCCGGACACGGTCGCTGGTAGCTTGCCCTCCCTCTCCAGGTTTAACCATCTTCAACAAGACTTTTTTCGCTGTAGCCTGCTCATCAGAACTAAGCTGCTTATAAAAATCATAAGCAGTCTTTGACAAGATTTGACGAGCATTTCCCCCCAGATCTTTATAAGCTTTCCAGGTTATGTAGTTATACTCCCGTTGGTCCCATAACTTCAGCAAAGCAAACTGTAAGAGTGGCAGTTGGGCAGACGAATCTACCAAATGTTCTGGTTTAAAGTCTTTGACCAATGCATCAACTAATCCATCCTCAAACTTCAAATCTACCAGAGCCGCTGGTTTTTCAATGACCTCCCGAAACTCTTGCTCACTTAGAGGATCGATCTCCACTTTGGATTGCTCAAAAATGTCCTTGAAGCTTTCCATCTGTTTCGCTTTGTCCTCAAAGTTTCTCTGTAGAGTCAGGATGACAATATGTTTCAGTGGCGACTGGGTGAGACCCAACAAGTTACCAATAAATGCTTGACGCACACGATCGTCTCGACAAAGCGTGAAAACCTCTTTTAGCCGATCCACAAACAGAACAGCAGGCTTACCAACAGATTGCCCAATCAGTTCGGATAGATATTTGGGATTACTCCGAAATTTCGTGACTGTACCCTCAACATCGTTAGAACCAATCAGACGAGCGAGGTTTCCCAAAGGATCATTTTCTGGAGCCATTGGAGGAAAGTAGTGCCAATCTTTGCTTCCTGGTATGGCATCATCATATTTGAGTCTTGGTATAAGTCCACTCAAAACTAATGATGTCTTACCACTTCCAGAAGCACCGACGATGACTAACAGACGGTTATTTTCCAGACGCTTCATGAGCTGGTCTATTAGGTTTTTGCGCCCAAAGAAGCAATCGCGTTTTTCCTCTGGAAAGGCTTCCAAACCAAAGTAAGGACACTGTAATTCATCCAGTGGTTTTACTTGTTGCGGGTCAATTTCAGCTAACGTAGAGTCAGGCAAGTCGGGTAGTTCTTGTCCAGCGCGATACAGAACATTAGCCCAAAAATCCAGCAGGTTCTGACTGTCCCGGCGCTGTTCATATCTGAATAGGATTGCGCCAGTTGTTTGTCCTTGGCGGATGAAATCATGAATGCGCGAGAGCAACTCCGATGTATTTTGGCTTTCTGAATAACTTTTGAGAAGTTCGCTGTGAGCATTCACCAGCGAATTAAATGAAGGAAATGGTGTCAAAAATTCATCATTTTCGAGGGAACTGATTGTATTGCTCATATCTCCTTCAATATCCCATGTAGTGGCTTCCGAACCCCTTGGTCTAAATTTTCACAAACTTTTAGCAGTTGCTTATCAATTGCATCGAAGCGTTGTTCTACTGCACGTCGGTATTCTCCAAAGGTTTTCTTAACATACTCAAGATTATTCCCTGAGTCTGAGAGAGCTCGATCAAGGTGGTATGCTTTTGTAGTCAGATTCTGCGCCCAATCTTCTTCTATACCGTCGTGTAGTTTCCGGTAATCTCTGGTCTGAATATCCCAAGTATGACGAATTATGTTTAGGAAGTTAGGGTTTTCATTGCTCTCTCCAATCTGACGTAACAAACTACTAGCTTGCTGCCAAATGTAATGATCTTTTGCAGTGTTCTGAAGTTCTTTATTAATATCATCCAATTCCATGATTCCTTTCCTTAACTTATCTACTAACTCACCGTCGCAACTAGCAGATTTTAATTGTTCTCGAATCTTCTTTAACTGCTCTAAAAGTTCATTCAGAAATTGGTTACTCGCTTGGTGCGCCAGATGACTAGTAATTTTTGCAGGTACCTCTCCTAAAGCTCGATTTATGTCCCAGTTAGCGTTCTCAAGCTGATTTTCATCTTGATTCTTAACAGCCATACACAATTCTGTATAAGCATAGCAAACTAGATTAATCGACAGATTTGGATCTCGATTAAGGGGTGGTTCTTTAATAATTTTTAGTAAGTCTTCAAGAATATCCAGTGGATGATTCCACTCGGTTTCTTTTTTGTAGTTTAGAGATAAAACCTTGGATTTACGTCGTGGCAGAATAATAATATTTAATTTACTCCAGTCTTTCTCTTTAGATGTGAGACTGTTTTTATCTTGTTCAATAAGTGGATAACTAATTTGAAGCTCATGGAATAAATCATGTAATCGCTTATACTTATAGAATTCATCAATAAAATCACGCGCTCTCTCAAAAGTTCCTTGTTTAGTTTCTACGGCTGATCGTACATCACTTATTTCCATTAACGTAATCAGTGCCTCCAATCCCTCTTTGACTATCTTATATGGTGGGATATTGATCTGTTGTTCCTTTTGCCCCTTCGATTCCCCGCTTTTCTCAGAGACGATTGGAAGGATTGGAGAGATTGCCAAAACCTCTTGAATGAAGTTTTTAACCGTCCTATAAACTAAATCTTTAGTTGTTTTACATTTAGGGATAGAGATGTGATCCGCTTCTACTGGGGTAGAAAATTCTTGATTGCTGACTTTTGGGTTTGCACTATCTTGATCGACAACTCTAAACCCCCAGGTGGAATCCATCTCGTAAAAAGGTAAGGTTTTTATCGCTAATTTGGGCATATTTATACGATACCATTCATCTAAGTCCCTTAACCCGGCATTGTGTGCCTGTAACTCTTCGACACTCACTGTCTCTTTCAAGAGGTGCAAGCTCACAATACTAATAATATGCACTAGTTTTGCCAAATCTGACCCAACATGAGGCGTGGATAAAAAGACAACTCCTCTTGTCTGTTCTAATAAGGGTATAGCATGCGTTTGTGCCACCCTCAACATTTCCTTAACCACTAACCCACCCAAACTATGCGTGATAAAGAAGATAGGCCTTTGACCCAAATTATGTGCCTGTAAATAACCCAATAACAATCTCGCTTGATCGTAACGGGGAGCCGTTTGCCCTCTTTCTAGAAAGAATTTTTTCGAGTCATAGCCAAATAACCAGATACCACAAGGTAATTCAGCCTTGACTAAATCATTTCCTAACCAGATTGGCCAAAAGTTATCCTTATTCCAATTTTCTTGATTACTTTTTTGCCAGTGCCATGTTTCTCGTAAATCTCCCCCTAACCCATGGACGAAGACTATATCTGCCTTCCTGGTCGGTTCCTCACCTCTCAAAATATTGATCAAGCCTTGTTCTATTGGCTTTGCGGCGTTTTGGCTGCCCCTGTTTGCTGAAAACCATTTACCTAGCATAAAAAACCATTTACCTAGCATAAAAAGAACTTTTCCAAATACACCGAGAGTTACATAGAGGGAATTGTCTGTCACAAAAGCCAATTCGTTATGTTTGCTCATCCTTTAGCCTGCTGTATTCCTGAAGGTAAATTTCGAGAATTCACCCTCGTTCATCATTGCATAAATTCTATGCTCGATCGCTATAACGATAGATATAAACCATCTCCTTGAGGCAGTTAAAGCAATTCTGCTTGCTATTGTAAAATTCTGAAATTTAGGATTTTATTATTTTATTAGGATCTATCAATTTAAAAAAGTATTATTTTACTCTTCATCTAAATCAAATTCGACTCTTTGATACAAATCTTGAAACGAGATTTGAAAATCAACTGAAGCTAATTTTAAAACTGCCTCTTTCCCTTCATAATCATTAAAGAGCCATCGCCCATCTTCTTGTTTGGAAAACTGTGCGACATAGAACCGATATTGATCGATTAAAATATATTCTTGAAATTCAGGAATGGAACGATAGTACCTAAATTTATCCGTCCAATCGTAATCCCGCGTTGATTGAGAAAGGACTTCAACAACGATCGAAGGATTGGTTACATTTATTGTCCCTGTCCCTTCATAAATTGGGTTTCCTTTAATTACCATCACGTCAGGATAGGTATAGAGGCGGTATTTTGCTATCCACAAACGGACATCATTGATATAGACGTAGTAGTTTTGACTTTGGATGGTGAGAGGAAATCGCTTATAAAAATTCCCTGCAACTTGATTGTGATTTGTCGTCCCTCCTGGCATAGTGATAATTTCTCCATCTCGGTATTCATGTCTGTCTACCGCTTTCTCCTCTAATGCCAAATATTCTTCTGGCGTGTAATACCGCTTTTCTATTTGAACGACCATATTAATTCTCCCAATCCGCTTTTAGTTCACGCACATCTGAATGCTCATCCACTATAACGACCATAGATGTAAACCATCTCCTTAAGGCGATAGCTATACTCCTCAGTCAAAGCTTCGCCCCGATAGCGCCAAGCCCAGTTCCCCTCAGCAATACCAGGAGTATTCATGCGAGCATCAGTCCCCAAACTAAAGACATCCTGGAGAGGAATAATGGCCTGATTGGCAATAGAACTCATTGCCAGGCGAATCATATCCCAGGCAATTCCGTGAGAACCATTGCAGCTAAGGTACTGGTGTAACCTATCTTTCTCATAATCAGATGCCTTACTGTACCAACCAACTGTAGTATCGTTATCATGGGTTCCCGTGTAGACAACGCAATTAGAAGTAAAATTAAAAGGTAAGTTGAAATTGAGCGCATCATCCCCAAAAGCAAATTGCAAAATCTTCATGCCGGGAAATTCAAAACGATCCCTCAGAGCAATGACCTCTGGGCCAATTATACCTAGGTCTTCCGCCAGGATTGGAAGACTGCCTAACTCCTTACGAATGGTCTCAAACAAAGCATAACCAGGCGCTTTTACCCATTCACCATTCAACGCCGTCTCTTCTCCCGCAGGCACTGACCAATAAGCCTCAAACCCCCGAAAATGGTCGATGCGGATTAGATCCACATAGGCTAATAGCTCTCGAATGCGCTCGATCCACCAGGCAAAATTAGTCAATTCCAGATACTCCCAGTTGTAAATTGGGTTACCCCACAGTTGACCCGTCTCCGAAAAATAATCCGGCGGCACTCCTGCCATCTCAGCCGGTTCTCCCGTTTCTGGATCGAGTTTAAAAATTTCGGGGTGTTCCCAGACTTCCGCACTGTTGTGGGAGACGTAAATGGGAATATCGCCAATAATCCGGATTTTTTGAGCGTTGGCGTAGCTTTTCAGCTCAGACCACTGCCGGAAAAACTCAAACTGGAGGAACTTTTGAAAGAATATCTCCTCAACCAGTTGCTGCCGCCAATAGTTCAGCGCTTCCGGCTTGCGGTGGCGTAAATCTTCCGGCCAAGCCGTCCAGATCGCGCATTCCTGCGTCTCCAGCAGTGCCATAAACAATGCGTAATCCTCTAACCAGCTTGCCTTACCCCGACAAAAACCCTCAAACTCTTTCTTTTGAATCGGACTGGCTTTCTGGGCAAAATTCCGAGCTGCCCTTCGCAGCAGGGGTATTTTCCAGGCAATGACGCGATCGAAGTCCACGCGATCTAAAGGAAAGTTTGGTACTTCGCGCAGATCGTCTGCGCCCAACAGTCCGTTCTCTTTAAGCAAATCGGGGCTAATTAGCAGGGGATTGCCTGCCATAGCCGAAAAGCACATGTAGGGGGAGTTGCCAAAGCCCGTTGGGCCCAAGGGCAACACCTGCCATAACTGCTGGGCGCTGCGAGACAGAAAATCAACAAACTGATAAGCCTCCAACCCCAAATCTCCAATCCCATAGCGACCTGGCAGACTGGTAGGGTGTAGCAAGATGCCACTGGAGCGGGGAAATGGCATGAATATTAACCTCAGAAAACGCTATTACAGGCAAACCTCTTATCATTTTATCATTAAGAAGTTATAGATAATCTACTTATCAGCCCTCCTGCCCCCCACGATCTCCATCATCGAGATAGGTTCGTACAATAAATTCGTACGCCGACTTACCCAGATCGCCAATGCCATAGCGGCTGGGGAAGCAAGTTGGATGCAGTAAAATTCCACTGGAGCGTTGAAAAGGCATAGATTTCCCATCGTTAGTAGCGTTACCAATTTACAATGGTTTGCAGCACCGCGATCGCAAATTTGAGTTGGCTCTTGAAACCAAGTTTCAGGTAGATCTGAAAATGGTACTAAGCTGCATAACTATTAGTGATGGCAAGATTGCTCTGACTGATGGCCAAGCTGACAACCAATTGGAAAAGGGGAATGATAAGTACTGGAGCGCTTGCCAAAGAGAGTGTAACGACGATCTCTAATTTGGACATAGACGCGATCGCCAATCCATTTGATCCCAGGCATAGCACGATATGCTGTCACAAAACTATTCCCAAACGGCAGCAAGCGTCCAATTTCCTCAGCAGCATCACTGCCTTGCCATCGTTGCGCAGGGTTTGCCGCATCGATGAGAATCATACCCATTTCGCAATCTTGGGATGTAATGTTAAAGCTTTGCAGCGTTTCCAGATCCTGCATTGGTACGTAGTCAAACAGAACACCTTTGTCTAGCTTTTCTAGCAACTGCACCAGGCTAACGCAGAGATTACAATTGCCATCATAAATAACGTGATAAGCCATAATTTCCGCCATTATAGATCTTCTAATTTGATCATGTCTGAGAGATTTGCTGCTTGAGTTCCGCAGCTTGACTGAGAAGGGATTCAGCAAATACAACGGCACTATCTTTGGATTTTCCTTTTTTCTTACTTACTTCGCCTGTGACACTTCCACCACCTGCAAGTTGGGCAAGTTCTTGCTTGCGTTGATCGGGTTCCAATAATTGCACTCGCACTGTTGTCCGCTCTGCAATCGCACCCGCACCGTTAGATACAACAACAGATTCTGTTACCACATGCTTAGAGACATGAAAATGCCGATCGGCGATCGCGGCCACAATTGGTTGGTGCGTTACACATAACACCTGGCGATCTCGACCGAGTTGATATAGTTGTAGAGCGATCGCCTGGGATACCCGTCCAGATACACCAACATCAATTTCGTCAAACACTAATGTCCCAATCGGATCGATCTGAGCGAAACAGGTTTTTAATGCCAGTAAGAAGCGACTCATTTCTCCACCAGAAGCAGTTTCGTTGAGTGGTTGCAGTGGCTCACCTGGATTAGGACTAAATTCAAATGTAATCCGATCTGCACCAAATGCCGTTGGCTCAATTGCCGCGATCGCGACCCGAAACTGTACCTTCTCCATTGCCAGTGATTGTAGGGCAGCAATCAGTTTTTGTTCTAGTTGGAGTGCTGCGGTTTGGCGCAATTTGGTTAGAACGACACAGGCTGCTTGTAGAGCCTTGCGATCGGCCTCAGCAATTTTCTCTAGTTCCTCAATTGACTGTGACTCATTGGTGAGACTATCTAGCTCCTCATGCAGTTTTTGCGCGTAGGCGATCGCTTCCGTTAGGGTGGGGCCATACTTACGACAAATTTGCTTGAGTAATCTGATCCGATCTTCAATTGTTTGCAATCGATCGGGATCGCTTTCCAAATTATCTCCATAGGTATTAATCTGTCGGCCTGCTTCTTCTACTTGTGCTAGCGCTCCTGATACAAGTTCTAATATATCTTCCAAACTAGTATCTACTGCCACCATATCATTGAGAATTGATTCTGCTTTGCCGAGCAAGTCAGCACAGGCAGAACCACCATCATTTTGGTACAAGGCTTCGTAAATCTGATAGCTTTGCTGTTGCAGGTCAACACTATGGGATAGACGAGTGCGCTCATTCTCCAGGACGCTCATCTCATTGGTATCCTCAAGGTTAGCAGCATCCAACTCTTGAATTTGATATTGCAATATATCGATTTGTTGCAGGCGGGTGCGATCGCGGTTTTGACGTTCCAGAAGTTGCAGGCGCGATCTCTCTTTGATTTCAAACAACTGCGCAACTGTTTCTCGCCGTTGCCATAGCTCCGCACCACCAAAGTTGTCCAACCATTCCCGCTGCATTGTCCCCCGACCTAACAATACCGTTTGTCCCTGCGCCGTAATTTCTACTAAATGTTCGCGTAGCGATTCGATTTGTTGCTTATTCACGACAACACCGTTGAGGCGGGTGCGGTTGGAGCGCGTCGTAATTTCGCGGCTACAGACTAATAAACTGCCTTCTAGTGGCTCGATTTCCTGCTCAGCTAGCCAATTAAGGACGTTGGTAGAGGCGATCGCAAATGTTGCTTCTACCATGCCCCGTTCCTTACCAGTTCGCAAAGCACGCGCTGTGACTTTGCCCCCTAAAGCGGCATCGAGTGCATCCAGGATAATTGACTTACCTGCACCAGTCTCACCGGTCATGATGTTCAGACCGGGGTATAGCTCAAGTTCCAAGCTGTCAATGAGGGCAAAGTTTTCGATCTTCAGGCTTAAGAGCATATGGGCATGACTCGCGACTACTTGCTAGGAGTAATCGTAGCCTACCCACTTCAAGATTGGCAGTGTAGCAGATCAAGCAGATTTGGAATTGCGCCTGGTTAGACGGAACCCAAATAAAGCTGCGATCGCCGTTGCGCCCAAAACCGCAGTAATCGCAATCGGCAAAATACTCGACTGACGAATCGCAATAGCGATAAATGCCCAAATATATACCAGGACAAAGGCAAGGTCCACTCTCTGGAGCGCGGCGATCGCTCCGATCCCTGTAGCAATTATCAACATGATCACCGTCCATGCTTCGGCGCTAATGCCCCAGCCCTGCCACTGCGCAATATAAAGCGCCGATGCCACATTCACAATTGTGGCTACCGAGATCCAGGCTAGATAGATACTAAATGGGGTATGTACCAACCATTTCTGCGATCGCTCTACGCGCACCTGTCCTATTCCCAATAGCAAGTAGGCCTGAATCAAGGGTAATAGAATTGCTAGCATCGCAATGATTGAGAGATCGAATAAACGCAATGTGAAGAGGTATATCCAACCAATCTGGGCAATACAAGCGGCAATCAGTAGCAAATTAACTCGTTGTAGAGTAGGATTGCGACGCTGGGCGGGCAGAAATTGGTGAATACCATAGGCAATCAACCCCGTGTAGATTACCCCCCAGATCGAAAAAGCATAGTTTGCTGGCGTAATCAGTACCCCTTTCAGAATGGTATTGGCAATTTGAGCAACGCTTAAACCGCCGGGTGGAAAGAAGTTCGATAGACTAGACTTTATCGGCAATAAGAGGGTGGATCTAGAATCAGTGATTTCCTATCTTCACCCTCAACTTAACCAGCTACCATCTGACGTTGAGTGACTCTGAAGTTATGCAATCCACAAGCAGTTTCCAGCACGATATCTACATAATTGTC
>CALRKB020000010.1:0-119844 GCA_943367755.1 Rhizobium sp. Q54
CCAATATCGGGGCGATCGCATCTCGATGATCTTTCAGGAGCCCATGACCTCGCTCAACCCTTTATTTACCTGTGGTTATCAGATTGTTGAGACAATTCTGCTACACCAGAAAGTCAGTAAAGCCCAGGCGGAAGCTCAGGCAATTCAGCTATTTACAGAAGTGCAGCTACCATCACCTGCCCAAATTATGAATCGCTATCCCCACGAACTTTCTGGTGGACAGTTGCAACGGGTGATGATGGCGATCGCGATCTGCTGTAATCCGATGATTCTGATCGCTGATGAGCCAACCACAGCTTTGGATGTTACCGTCCAGGCCACCATTTTAGACCTACTGAAACAGATTCAACGCGATCGCGACATGGCGATGATTTTTATCACCCACGATCTAGGTGTAATCGCAAAAATTGCTGACCGCGTAGCAGTGATGTATAAGGGTAACGTCGTGGAATACGGTGATACTCTAGCGGTGTTTAGACAACCCAGCCATCCCTACACCAAGGGTTTGATTGCCTGCCGCCCGCAGCCGGAGCTGATGCGCAAATTTTTACCTACCGTCAGTGATTACATGGAAGAGGTGCATGGCCAAATCATTGAAAAACAACCCGATGATTTCCGCCTGCAACAGAGCACTTCCGTTACAGAAGCCGAAGCAAAACTACAGGCTCTAAAGCAAAAGGAGCCGCTTCTACGAGTAAAAAATATGTGGGTGCAATTCCCCGAGCGAGGTATTTGGGGGATGACTCGCCGCTATGTTACTGCTGTCAACGATGTCAGTTTTGAGGTTTATCCAGGTGAAACTCTCGGTTTAGTGGGTGAGTCCGGTTGCGGCAAATCCACGCTGGCGAGAGCCATTTTGCGTTTGGTACAACCCATGAGCAATAGCCAAGTTTGGTTTGATGGTAGGGATGTAACTCAGATGGCAGCAAGGGAGCTCCAAAGATTGCGTCGCGAAATGCAAATCGTCTTTCAAGATCCCTTCGGTTCGCTCAACCCGCGTATGAGTATTGGCGAGGCGATCGCTGAGCCCTTAATCATCCACAGTGAAGAGAGTACCTTGTATAGAACCAAGTCAAGCCGCCGAGAGCGCGTAGCATATTTGTTGCAACGGGTGGGTCTGAATGCTAGCGATATGAAACGTTACCCCCACGAGTTTTCCGGCGGACAGCGGCAGCGTATTTGTATTGCCCGGGCGCTAGCCCTCAATCCCAGGCTGATCGTAGCGGACGAGTCAGTCTCAGCTTTAGATGTATCAGTGCAAGCACAGGTATTAAATTTGCTGAAGGAATTGCAGGAAGAGTTTGGTCTTACCTATATCTTTATTTCACACGATCTCAGTGTGGTGAAATTTATGAGCGATCGCATTATGGTGATGAACCGAGGCAAAATTGAAGAAATTGATACAGCGGAGCAAATCTACAGCCAACCTCAAACCGCATATACACAAAAACTGATCAGCTCAATTCCAACTATGAATCTGGTGCAACTGGAATCTTAAATATCTACTAACAGGTACAGTTTCAACCGATAATTAATGTATATAAATCCATAAATTACACTAATTCTTCAAAATTGAACTAAACGTGAATCTATGTAAGGGAGAACAGCCGTCGCCCCTTCAGCAATCAGTTAATTTACTTTCGAGAATTGGTATTACACACATCTAGATTAAGTTAGGTAACGTCAATGCGAGTTAAGCTTTGGGGAACAAGGGGCTCACTGACAACTCCAAAATCTCCTGCCGAGATCGAAGCACGCGCCCGAGAAATCCTGTACGGCTTTTTGAAATCGGGAGGCAATCAATTATCAGATGTGGAACCATATCTCAAGACTTTGACACCTTGTCATTTTGGTGGATTTGGTGGGGAGACCATCTGCGTAGAAGTTAGTACTAAGCAACAGCAGATCGTGATTGATAGCGGCAGTGGCATCCGATCGCTAGGCTACGAATTGATGAAAGGTAAGTGTGGTCAGGGGCAAGGTGAGTTGCATCTTTTCTATACGCATTTTCATTGGGATCATCTGGCGGGGTTACCCTTTTTCGTGCCGCTGTTTGTTCCTGGTAATAAGATTCATATTTATGCTGTCCAATCCGAGCTACCAGAAATATTTCGCACCGTATTTCAAAAACCCTATTTCCCACTCACTTTAGAACAGGTGGATGCCAAACTAGAGTTCCATATCCTTAAGCCCCGACAACCATTTCAATTAAGCGATCTAAGCATTACTCCCTATCGCCTCGATCACCCCGATCCCTGTTGGGGTTATAGAATTGAGTCGGAAGGGAAGGTGTTTTCCCACTGTGTTGATAATGAGATGACGCGCTTTACGCGTGAGGCCTTGGGTGAAGATTTACCGCTATATCAGGGCATAGACCTGGCAGTGATGGATGCACAGTACTCGCTGTTTGAAGCAATGGAGAAAGTTAACTGGGGGCATGGTTCTGCCGTAGGCTGTCTAGAGGTTGCTATGCGCGAAGCGATCAGCCAAATACTATTTGTGCACCACGATCCAGCGGCATCAGATACCAAAATTGCCCTGGCAGATACAGAGGCTCGTATAGTCTACGATCGCTATCTCAAAATGGCGACGCATACCAATCGTTTGTTCCATGAGGTGAAGTGGGCATTTGTGGGGGATGGCACCTGCATTGAGCTGTGATCGCAGCGATCCTAGATTTAATCTCATCAACATTCCTGTCTAATAAGCACCCTTGCTGAATAATACTATCCGTAAAGTCTCGATTAGGATTTCCAGATCGAGGTTAAATGACCAGTGATCGATATAGAATAGATCGAGACGCGCGGCATCATCAATTGTGTCAATATTAGATCGCCCCGAAATTTGCCAAAAACCCGTAATCCCTGGTAGTACAACATGTCTAGTGTGATGCCATTCCTCAAATCGAGCTACATCTCTAACTGGTAAAGGGCGAGGCCCCACCATACTCATCTGTCCTATCAGTACGTTGAATAGTTGCGGCAGCTCATCGATACTCATACGGCGCAAAAAATGACCGATTGGAATAATGCGCGGGTCGTGCTTAATTTTAAACATAACCCCATCCTTACTCTCATTCAGTTGCTCCAACTCCGCCTGACGTCGGTCGGCATCAATACACATGGTACGAAACTTCCACATCCGAAATACCTGTCCGTGCAATCCAATCCTTTCTTGGCTGTAAAAGACGCTACCTGGAGAACTGAGCTTAATGGCGATCGCGACGGTAATAAACAAGGGAGCCAGGAAAATAATGCCCAGCAGCGCACCACAGATATCAAATAGCCGCTTGAATCGATATTCCCAAATTGCAAAGAACTCCGGTTCTATCCTAATTGTGGGCATGCCAGCGAAGATCTCAGGAGCGCCCCTGCGATGCAGCATGACTAGACTGGATGGTACCAGCCGCAAACTAATCTGAGCAGTGCGCAATTGCCAGTACAAGTTAGATGCAAGTTTAGTTTCTGGCAAGCTATCGGCTAAAACTTCCCTGGCTCCCGAAACCTTAATTAATTGCATAGTTGATGGTAAGTGCGCCTGCGAGGCATCTACTGTACCAACAATGCGATAGCCCGTATGTGCTGCCAGCATCTCTGTGAGCAACGGCAGGCGATCGGTGGGGGCAATAATAAATACAGGGATTTGGGGGCGAGTGAAGCGAAATTGGTTCAGCAAAAGCGTTACGAACAAGCGCAAGCCAATCACGAACACAATGCTGCTAATCCATGACGTGAAGAAAAGCGATCGCGGTGCATCTAGTTTAGGATCGTAAAAATAGGCAACTACCAAAGATAATAAGTAGATGGTACTGATCACCTGCGCCTGCTTGACGTAGTTACGCCATTGGGATGCCGCCGTATAAAAGTTGTGATAGGTAAACAGCACAATCGTAAAAAAGGCAAATAGCCAAAACAAGCTAGATAAGCCCAACCATTCCCACCACAGTAATTCTGACGGAATTGGTGCAAATGACTGATTGAGTTGCTCTGCAAAGTGCCAAGCGGTAGCAAGACCGCATAGATCCGCCAGAACGAGCACAATTGCACTAAACCAGCCAATTTCTGGTTTACGCAGCATCTGAAGTTGTTTGCTGGCTCGAATATCACGCATAGTTTCTACTGGAGGGCGATCGCATGTCACAATTATGCACCAGCCAGTAAACATCAAGTGTTCTTTGCCTTCGATCTCCTGGTGAATAAACCCATGGAGCAAGGCATAGAGCATCAAGGTTGGTTTCAGATCGCCTAAGTGTCTCTCCCAATCAATCGTTCTAGCAGGCGATCGCCTACCCTCAGAGCATTAGCAATAATTGTCAAAGTCGGATTCACTGCCGCACTGGAACGGAAGAAACTACCATCGACGACGTAGAGATTATCGACATCGTGGGTGCGGCAATCCAGATCGAGCACGGAATCAGCCGGATCTTCGCCAAAGCGACAGGTGCCGCACTGGTGCGCTACTCCCTGGATGGGAATTTTTTTGCGGAAATAGAGAGAACAGGGCAGAATTGTATCCCCGCAGTTAATCGACTTCAATATACCAGTCCAACGATCTAGCAGGCGATCGAAGCCTACTGAGTTATTATCCGCATACTGAAGCTGAATTTTGCCGTTGCTGACACTGACGCGATTGTTGGGATCGGGTAAATCCTCAGCCGTCAACCACCAATCTACCGAACGTCTAGCCACTTCATCCAAAGCCATGCCTGGTGCAAACTTAGGTGCATCCAAGGCAATCATATCCTTGTTGACTTTGCCGAGTAACTGGACGTGACCCATGGGGTAATCGAATCCTGGCTCACCCCAATAGAAATCGTTTACTGCCATCGTCTTTTGGAAGGTTGTGGGATTCTCCTTTTGCGTGATGCCTACAATTGCACCATTCTGGTGCTTCATGAAATTCCGTCCAACCATATCGGAACTGTTGGCTAAACCATTGGGATGACGATCGCTAGCAGAACGCAATAACAACACGGCAGAATTAATCGCACCGCAAGCTACGACGACGATATCAGCAGAGAAGTTTGTGATGCAATCGCCATGCTTAACCTCTACACTGGTGACTTCCTTCCCAGATGGACTGGTGTGGAGGCGTAGAACTTCAGCTTCGGTCAGCAAAGTCAGATTGTCAAATGATGTGGCTGGCTGTACGCAGTTAACATCTGCGTCGGCTTTACCATTCACCAGACAGGGGAATCCGTCGCAAGTATCGCAGCGAATACATGCCCCAAGACGACGATTTACTTCATTCAACTTGATTGCTAGAGGCAGATAAAAAGGATTTAATCCCTTTGCTTTGAGGTCGTCATGAATCTCTTGAATGCGCGGTTCGTGACTAATATGTGGGAAAGGATAAGCCTCCCTAGCAGGTGGTTCGGTGGGATCGAGTCCTCTTTGACCATGCACTTCGTAGAGTTTCTCCGCTTCTGTATAGTAAGGTTCAAAGTCTCGGTATTTTAGTGGCCATTCAGGAGAAATACCACCTTTATGTACGACGCGATCGAAGTCCCGTTCGCGCCAGCGAAATAGCGCTCCGCCATAGACTTTGGTGTTACCTCCCACCCAATATCCCGTACCTGGATGGATTTCGCTACCATCTCGGTCATGCCAGACTTCTGTGGTATGGTATCGTTCTTTTTGAAAGACCTGTACTGTATCCCAATTTGATTTCTCTCTAGGTAAGAAAGCACCGCGTTCCAGCACCAGAATCTTCTTACCACTAGGAGCTAGGCGATAAGCTAATGTGCTGCCGCCCGCACCCGTACCGATAATAATGACGTCGTAATGATTTGCAGACATAGGTTTAACCGATTATTTGTTTATTGCAGATAAATGTAGGGGGTAGGAGGAATGCAGTTAGGGGTAGCGCCCCTTTACCTAGGCCTAAATATTGAGGCGATCGCGGAGGGATTGCCATTGCAAACGGTTATGAACCGATCGCTGTTAATTGTTTGCTTCTTTCTGCAAGTCGACGCGCCTGAAACTTCTTTGCTTCCACGTCATAGGCAATGCATATCCAGATCAGGGTCATGAATAGGATGTTCTTATTAAAACTCTCTGCACCATTGGGGAATAGGCTACCTGCTGGAATAATGCCAAAGGCCAGCACGATACTGAGCGTCATCAAAATTAAAATCAATCCTGTCCATCTCACCCAGAAGCCCAAAGCAAATAGCAACCCGAATACGATTTCAGCTCCTGGCAACAACCATGCGTAGGGAATCGCAATCAGCGCAGGTAGCGGCCCTATACCTTCCCAGCCAGCAGGGAATGGGCCCCATAACTGCAGCTTTAAGGTTACAACTGTTTGATAGAATCCGTTGGGAACGCTAAAGTTGAGATAGTTGGCAACCCCAGAGAAAAAGAAAAACATACCCATGAGGATGCGATTGATCGTCAGTGCTTTCTTGAGGGATAGCTTATGGAAAGGAATCAATTGTTTGAGATTGAGCATGATTTTGTCTCCTGGTAAAAATTGCGATGTGTAATGTAGGGGCAATCCCTATATGGTTGCCCAGCAGTTGTCATGTGCGGTTGTCATGTAATGAACTAACTATTTGATAGGAGGTGCTGGCGCAAGTCGATCCAACAATACAGGTAACCCCGACCAGCCAAAATTTTGATGGAATTGCTGAGGATTTGCAGCCCTAAAAGTCAAAGGTAAGGCAAGAATTAGTCCTGCGGCGATCGCCGCAACTCCAGACCACAAAACTCTTCGCTCTGGTTGTTCTAAATCGTCTTCAATCTCGATCTCATAATCTGGAGTCGCAATCTGTGTCTGGTGGCGGTGGAAAATTTCATCGGTTAACCATTCTGTTGTGACTTTGAGATTACGCGTGGGAGTAGGTAGAAGATCTAAATATGTGGCTTCCCGAATTAGATGTCCTGCTTTACCTTTGATTTCTAGACGATCGAAGAGATTGGCAACACCTTCACCTAATCCTAGCTTCATCAATGTACCGCGCATCGTAATGCGAGCAGGGCTGAGCATATTACCCTGAGCTAATGCTTTGAGATTGTGGGCGATCGCTGTTCCCTGTTGATAAGCAGCTTGGGCTGTAGCAGGTTGGGGATTGGAGTCAATATAAGCGCAATCGCCACCCACAAATACCTCTGGAAAGTCCGGCAGCTGTAGTGTGGGAGTTACTTGCAAGCGTCCACGCTTGTCTTTATGTGTAGATGGGATCGGCAAATCTCGCAGTAGTGGCAAAGGTTCAGTGCCAGCCGTCCAGGCGATCGCCTTCGCAGGTAAAAAATGCATCTGGTCTTGTTTTGTGTACTCCAGACCATCGGCACTAATTCCAGTCACTGCAGCATCCAAAAGTAGCTCCACTGGGACAGTACGGTTTTGGAGAGCAGCTTTTGCCGTATCACGCAAGCGGCTATTAATATCTCCTTTGAGAATCTCATCGCTACGATTTACTAATACCACGCGTAACTCCTCAGGATCTGCACCTGCTTCTGTGCACCAGATCGGCATGAGGTCAGCTAGGGTACAGGCAAGTTCTACACCTGCGGGGCCCGCACCGATAATTGCTACAGTTAGCAGTTGTTTGCGTGCCTCAGGATCTTTGGCCTGAGCTGCTTGATTCAGATTATCTTTGATGCGATGACTGAGTGAGATCGCTTCATCCGCCGAAGTAAAAGGCAGAGCATATTCAGCCGCCCCAGGCGTATCGAAGTACGTAGTTTTGCCACCTAAAGCCAGAACTAAATTGCTGTAATAGTAGGTTTTCCCAGAATCTAGAACGACACGACGCTTGGGCAGATCGATCGCCGTGACGGCATCCTGCACAAAGTTTACGCTGCTTCCTGCCAGTAACTCTTCATAGAGAGGACAGACCTGTTCGCAATGCATTTCGCCACTGAGAAGTTCGTATAGTAGAGGTTTGAAGCAAAAGTTACGGCGGCGATCGATCAAAACTATGGAGTGAGGATAGTTTTGATGGCTGAGGTGTAGGGCTGCGAATAAGCCCACAAAGCCACCACCAAGGATTACAGTCGAATTTAGTGCCTGACTCATAAAGATTCACCTGAGATGAGAAAAGAGAAGAGTTTAAAATTTCCCACATCCCTGCTGACAGCAGTTTGGGCTAATACAGGGTGTTTCACTATTTGGGCAAAGCTTACAGCATAGTTCGGACTGACGCTTCTTTTTTCCCTGACGCAGATAGACTTCTGCGGCAAGTAGCATCCCCAACGGTGGGGCGATAAAATAGAGCCAAATCGCTTGCCAGATCTGGGCAGGCAGGGCAGAGGCAAGAGTGCGGGCCGGATTCATGCTCATCCCTGAGATCGGTGCTTCAAAGGTAATATACATTACGACCAGTATCCCCGCACATATACCCGTAAACTGCGATATCCGCATGTGATTAGATATATTGAGAACTATGGTCATCAATCCGAAAGAGATTGCCAACTCTGCTAAAAATGCGGCCAGTTCGCCCTCTTTGCCTGGGATTGTGACAATGTAGTTGACTGATGGATCGGCGATCGCAGCTCCCAGTAAAATTGATGCCAACCACAAACCCGTCAATCCGCCTATACACTGCGCCATGATATAAAAACAGGCATCCCATGTCTGAATTTTCTTGAGCCGCCAGAAGGTTAGCGTCACCGCTGGGTTAAGATGCGCACCCGATCGCTTGCCCCAAGGAGAATAAATAATCGCGATCGCGGTTAACCCCATGGCTACACCAATTAGGAAGCGGCGTAAGAGAGGATCGGCGATCGCTTGCCGCAGCGGCGAAGTGGGAAGTTCCAGTAATGATGTCACCACACTGGCAGAAATCATGAAGATCCCCAGGCCCGCAGCTTCGATCGCATATTCAGGATAGTGGTGACGTAGAGTATTCATTACTGCTCCTGATAGTTCCAGAGTAGGCCGCCATCGGCAAAGAAGGTCGTGCCCGTAATATAGTCAGCATCAGATGAAGCTAAGAAAGCAACTAGAGCCGCAACATCCTGTGGCTGACCTAGCCTACCAAGTGGGATATTCTTCAATAGAGAGCCCAACTTTTCGGGATCGTTCAATAGTTTGGTGTTGATCGGAGTCTCAATTGCACCTGGTGCAACGTTATTAATCGTGATTCCTAAAGGGCCAAGCTCGACGGCCAGATTGCGAGTTAGCATCTTCATGCCACCTTTACTCGTGCAGTAAGCCGTAAAATTAGGGAATGGCAATTCCTCATGCACGGAACTAATGTTGATGATTTTGCCAGTTCGCTTTGTGTCTCTTAAATGCTGTACCATTGCCTGTGTGGCAAAGAATACTCCCTTCAAATTGACATTGAGTACGGCATCGTAGTCGGCTTCTGTGACATCCCAAAATGGAGCATGCTTTTCTATGCCTGCATTATTAACCAGAATATCTAGCTTGCCAAAATGTTCAATACTCTCCATGACTAACCGTTGCACATCTTCAACCATGCCGGTATCTGCTTTGATCGCGTAGCCCTGATTCTTGGGGCACTGTGCCATGTAGCACTTGCCACCAGCAGCTTCCACTTTAGCTATGGTCTCCTCTGCACCTTCGGGATGGGAGCGATAGTTGATAATCACACTGGCACCTTCAGCGGCCAGGCGGATGGCAATTCCTTGTCCAATGCCCTGGCTGCTTCCAGTGACCAGAGCTACTTTACCGTCGAGTCTCATACGAATTTCTCCTGATAAGAATGATGACTGATAAGGGTCGCTGGGGCGTAGTCCCTGCTCTAGTTCTATTTCTTCAAAATTGAACTGCACATAAATCTATGTGCGGGCGAACGGCCATTCACCCCTCCAGCAATACATGAGAGAATTGGTATTACTTCACTTCACTAGGATCGAATTTGGCAATCTTCCCTTTCTTAATTGCGACAACGACATCGTAGGTTGTGCAGAGGGATATGGTGGTATCATCAGCCTTGCTGTATAAGTTAACAACCATACCTGCACCACCGGGCTGAATTCCTATCGGTGTTAGGTCTTTAGCGTAAAATGCACGCATTAAATCTGCGCTACCTGGCTTACCTTTGAGGGCGGTAATTTGATTGATTTTTTGTTCAGCGGTTACACCAGTCTCAGCCTTGGTCTTTTGGGCGACTGCTTGAAGAGAATTAGGATTGAATGCTTGTTGTAAAGGAACGGCAGAAATTGTCATGATACTAGCGATCGCAGTTGTAGCAAGTAAAGTAGATAGTTTCATCTTGGACTCCTAATGTGGTTTAGCTTGTTCGCAACTTTGATTGAGTTGATTTGAACTTGAAATGATTGTCACTCTGTTGCCAAGTTAAAAAATTACGCGCATCTAAGGAGTTAACTTAACTAAGCTGATATTTTAGAAAGAGATCTCTTATTGTTCGCTCAGCAAAAACTCATTTTCTTTGGCAGTACTCTTTATTGCTTGTTAAACCTTCCAGCCATAGCCGAACACCACCAATTGCCTACTATGCCGTTTCAGCAACCTTCCCAGTTCAACATTCAGTTACCACAGAAGCAACGCATTCTCGATTGCTTGCTTAATCTGAGTTACCGCACTGGTGAACCGATAGAGTACCTTCAGGAGATCGCCAAAGGTGTGAGCGAGTTAGTTTCACTGGACTGGTCGGTGGTTACCCTTTGCCAAAACGGCGTTGAACGAGTTATGGCAAGCAGTATCGATATGGGCGAAGGAGAACATGTCTACGATCTGCATGGCTTGGTCACGAGTACCGTCATACAGACAGGGCGATCGCTAGCAGTGGATGATGTCAGGTTGCGACCTGAATGCGGCCAAGCACCAGATGGCTACCTTTCCTATTTGGGCGTGCCTTTACGTACTGGCCAGGGTGAAGTGATTGGGACTATATGTTCTTTCTGTCACCAACCGCGTTTATTTACACCTGAAGAAGTAATGACAGTCGAGCTATTTGCCGAACGTGCGGCTACAGCACTCGACAATTATCTGCTCTACCAAAAGCAAAAAGATTTTAATCACATGTTAGAAGCAGAAGTTGCTAAGCGCACGGCAGAACTTCAGGCGGCACGATTGGAATTGATGGAAGCCAATGCCAAATTAGAAGAGAAAGTAGAGCAACGCACGGCAGAGCTGCGCATGAGTCTAGAGCGCTTAGCGGAAATCGGTGAACTAGCATCTCGGATCGTGCATGAGGTACGCAATCCTCTCACTACCGTGCTGTTAGGTCTGAATTCATTTAAGCGCATGGAATTATCTGAAACTGCGCAAATGAAACTAGAACTGGCTTCAGATGAAGGCGAACGCCTCAAACGGCTCTTAGATGAAATCCTCAACTATGCTAAACAACCCACTCTGCAACTTGTAGAAATAGAACTAAATACATTTATTACAGAAATGCTCGACGCTGTGCAATCGCTACCATCTGCCCTGGGGCGACAGATTGAGTTTATCCCTGCCTCATCAACTGCTCTAGTCAATGGAGATCGCGATAAGTTAAAACAGGTATTCATCAACTTGATCGATAATGCTTGTGAAGCGATCGAAGAAGGCAACATTGTAAGATGGGAGGTAGATGATCGATCTAATCCAAATCTCATTTATATTAGGGTTATCAATGGGGGAACTCCAATTCCACCAGAGCTAATCCCCAGATTAACCGAACCATTTTACTCTACTAAGTCGTCTGGAACGGGTCTGGGGCTTGGAATAGTCAAAAGCATCATCGCCGCACATGGTGGTGAGTTATCGATTCAGTCCTCTCAATCCACTCATTCCTTGGAGCAAACAGAAACAGTTGTGAGTTTTTATTTGCCAAGGAGTGATGCATTTTTATCTCAAAAAACGTCTAGATGATTTGGCGATCCCCTATTTCTTGTGAAAACGGGTTGCGAATTTCCTGCGGAAACGCTTCGCGAGCGGGATGCTTACTGCTGCCTCAGTGATTACCTGAGGGCTTAGGTTTATTTAGCTCCCGGCATTTGGCCTCAGCCGCTTGGTGCGCCTCTAAATATTCATTGCCACCAAGCATCAGATCGCCGTAGTAGGCATAGGGTGAAGTACCATAGACTGGTAAAACATCATCGTCTGGATAGTCTTCAGCCGCCTCTTCGATCGCTGCCTTCAACTGCTTGACGGTAAGACGATGGGCCGGAAAGTAATGTAGATCTTCCGTAGGTTTTCCTAGATGCGGCAGTGTTGGATCGATAATGCTTTCCTCTGATTCAATCCAACTATGTTCAATCGGTTTATAGGGACTACCTGGGAAAGCAATAAATCCCTGCACGTAGACTGCTTCCTTATTGACAAGGACGGCTTGATAGGCATTGTCAAAACAGGATTTGACCTTACTCTTAATGCTCTTAGCAATTGAGAGCGATAGTTCTGTATCTAATGGTTTGCTTGTGTTGCTATGCATGTGATGAATGATTGACCTGTGCTAGTAAAATCGTACTCCATTCTCTTACTTGCCGATTATCCAGTTGCGACGGAAAAAACGGGCAAGACGATCTGAGTCTAAGGCTAGACAAATGGGTCGTCCGTGCGGACAAGTACGAGAGTTACGCGTTTGCTGCCATTGGTTTAGTAAGGATTGCATGGCGGCTAAATCCAGTGGGGTACCATTACGCATAGCACTGCGACAGGCCACTGTGGCTCTCGCCAACTGCGGATCTTCCTGACAGCTAATTTCTAACAGAGCATCCTGACAATCTGGGCTATTAATTAAGATGGCTGGTAGCGATCGCACTGCCCATAGATCGTCACCAAATGGTTGGACATCAATTTCTAATGCCTCTAATCTCTCTATATTCTCCGCTGCGAGGTTACTGAGCACTAATGGTTGCTCTAGGGGAATAATCTGCCACTGACTTTCTAATTGCTCAAATAGAACTCGCTCATGGGCAACATGCTGCTCTACCAGCCATAGGCCGGTGGGATGCTCAGCCAGGATATAAGTATTATGGACTTGGGCAAGCGCCTTTAATGGCTCCTTGACTGGAGAACGGGATGAGTATGGTGTTCCTGCTTCCGCCACACGTAATAGCTGAGTTGTTGAAGACGAAGGTTCCTTGGTTGAGGTTTGTAGTAGCTGCGTAATCAATTTGCTGACCAGATCCTGCCAGCGATCCAGATTGTGTAAATATATTTCCAATTTATCAGGTTGGCGATTCCAGTCCACCTGTGTGGGAGGAATTGATAAATGGACAATACAGATGGGGAAGCGATGACGTGGCAAGGTGCGCGCGAAGCCTGATAGTATAGTCTGCTCTATCTCAGGTAGTTGCACCATGCGTCTATTCACGATTACTTTTACCCAGTCTGGACGGCGACGGTGGCAACGATCTGGCAATCCCATGACCATCTGAACCTGACCATTTGTTGTTTCACCAGCGATCGCATCACTAATCACACCACTAATCAAATCCGATGGCTGAATCGAACTGACAATCTGAGTGAGAATATCCTGGACTTCAGCACTCGACCAAATATTCAGCCAAGGGCGACGATCTAGAGTTGCTTGCCAAGTAATCTGGGGATTGGCGATCGCCATCTGCTGAATCGCCAGTTGGATCTTGCGGACTTGCTGCGAGATTGCTGGCAGCACCTCCAAGCGTGATAGGCGGGTAGAGAAAATACGATCGGCAGTGACAATTGTACCGGGGGCGATCGCGACAGTTTTAGATGTAGATGCATTGCCGCTGTGGTCATAGTTCACCTGCCAACCCGATAGATCGCTATGTCTGCGGCTGCAAATTTGCAGATCTGATAACTGCGCTAAGCTATGCAGGGCTTCGCCTCTAAACCCAAGGCTGGCGATCTGCTGGAGGTCTGCGGCGAGGGCAATCTTACTGGTGGTGTGAGGTGTGGCGGCGCATTCTAGATCTGCCAGGCTCATACCTGTACCGTTATCGCGAACTTGAATGCTAAATGTATCCGTGGCGATCGCAATATTAATTCGTGTTGCGTTGGCATCGATCGCATTTTCAGCTAATTCACGCACCACTGATGCTAGCGAATCAATGACTTCGCCAGCGGCGATTAGGTGGACGACTTCAGTTGGTAGAGCGTGAATTAACGGCATAATGCCAGGGATACCAGAATTAATCCCGATCGCTTTGGAACTGACAAACTAAGTATAGGACGATCTGCTGTTGATTCCCATGAGACTTCACCTTTGCCATAGGCTATTTGTGTAGGTAGATGAGAAGCCTCTCCTAACTGCACATCGAAACTAATATTTTCTGGTTCTGTACCAGCATTAACTACCACGATCGCCACTTCTAAATCTAATTGACGTGCAAACACATAAACTTGTCTTTCCGCAAATAGAATCTGATATGTACCAACCCTTAAGGCAGGATGAGCGTGCCGCAGTGAGATCAATTGGCGGTGATAGTTCAGAACTGTGTGATCCCATTCAGGCTCTGGTGGGAAAGCCCGACGGCAATCTGGATCGCTAGCCCCCGCTAGACCGACTTCATCGCCATAGTAAATACTGGGAGCACCAGGGAAGGTCAATAATAGTAGCGTTGCTAATTCCACGCTGGACTGAGCTTCTGCTAAAGCATTGTCCGTGCCACCACTGGCGATTGTAAGTAACCTGGCCGTATCGTGGCTATCCAACAGATTCAGTTGTGTTAGCTGAATTTCCCAAGCATATTGCGCCAATAGAGTAGTAATCTTACTAGCATAACCCGCAGCATCAAGCGCTGGATAGGGTTGGTAGTGTCGCCCTTTCACATGCTCCCTCACGACGCGATCACCTGCGGTAAATGCGATCGTCGGTGCCGTAAATAGATAATTCATCACACCATCAAACTGCGTACCATCTAGCCATTCACTGGCATCACCCCAAATCTCACCGACAATGTAAGCATCAGGATTCACTGCTTTGACGCGATCGCGAAATTCTTGCCAAAAACCTGGCGTTTTAATGCAGTTCGGTACGTCCAGCCGCCAACCATCGACACCAAGCTCAATCCAGTATTCGGCAATCCGCATGATGTATTCGCGGACTTCGGCATTGTCATGGTTAAATTCTGGCAGGGCACGGTTACCAACCCAACTGGTATAGTTCGCTGGGCGATCGCCATCGTAGGGACATAGCGGCCAGCCTTCGATCTTGAACCAATCTAGCCAGGGTGAATACGGCCCATTTTCCAGAATGTCGTTAAAAAAGAAAAAGCCGCGACTGGCATGGTTAAAAACACCATCCAGCACAACCTTGATCTGACGTTGATGTGCCGCATCCAGTAGTTGGGCAAAAGCAGCGTTACCGCCCAGCAGTGGGTCAATTTGGTAATAGTCGTGGGTGTGATAACGGTGGTTACATGCAGACTGAAAGATGGGGGTGAAGTAGATGGCATTTATCCCCAATTCTTGCAGATAATCTAACTGAGCGATCGCCCCCCATAAATTTCCGCCTTTATACCCCTGAAGGGTTGGCATTTCTTCCCAATCTTCTAGCGATGTTGATGCAATTGACCTGGGTGGTACTTTCCCTCTAGCAAAGCGATCGGGGAATATTTGATAAAAAACGGCGTGCTTAACCCAATCTGGTGTGTGAATCTGCATAATTTGGTTTTGGTGTGGAAGGGTGGGCGAAGAGCGCGATCGCAGAACACTACTTCTTTATTTCACAAAAGGAGCACTCCAGAGCTGCCAATTTTCCTTATTGAATGGTGGTTTCCACCGTAAAATCAGGCTTAGTTCTAACTTTTGCCTAAGTTGTGTATCTGGAGGTACCTCCCAGTAAAATGCTGTTGATATTGCTTCTGCTATCCCATGGGTGAAGTGCAATTGTTTGTAGTTTTCAACATAACGCTTGCAGTCATGGTGATTTGACCAACGCCGACTCACCTTCTGACTTTGGCCTACATACAACAATATCTGCGCTACCGTGTCAATCACAAAGTACAGACATGAGTCGCTCCCAATTTCCGAATCGCGATCGAAGAAAAAGAAGTTATGCAGCCTTAAACTAAACGGATCGATGTCTTCTCCATAGGTAGAAGTCTGATGGGAGAACAGATCGAATAATTCACCTTGTTGGGCAGGTTGGCCTTGCCGCACTTCTTGTTGATGTTTGGCAATACTCGCTTTCCATTTTTTAAGAGTAGAGCCATCCATTGCCCAAATCGGTTGGACTTGCGGCAACGATCTGACTTGATATTTAACCTCTGCATCCGAAAATAAGAATTGCTGCTCATTCTTTTGTTTTGACATGCGCGGTTGAATCCATCCCAGATGTTGACTACCTCATTATCTATGGAAAATACCTCCCAAGAAGCCTTCAATACCTCCCTTGGCGGCACCACCTTTATATTTCTCCAGAAGTTTTTCTAGAACTTCTCGTTCTTCACCGCTTAGTTTTGTGGGGATATCTACCCGCACAGTAATCAGATGATCGCCTCTGGCGACAGGATTCCCCAGTTTGGGTACACCTAAACCTTCTAAGGTCAATACCGTACCGGGTTGCGTGCCAGCGGGGATGGTTAAGGGCTTCTTACCATCAACGGTGTCGATCGCGATCTTATCGCCTAAAATTGCTTGCAGGTAAGCGATCTTGACTTCAGAGATGATATTGATGCCTTCGCGCTCAAACTCAGTATCAGATTGTACGAACAGGTAAACGTACAGATCGCCTGGCGGTCCACCTTTTTGGCCAGCATCACCTTCGCCAGATACCCGCAACCGCGTGCCACTGTCGACGCCGGCTGGAATCGTAATTTTTAGCTTTTTCGTGACCTGGTTTAAGCCATTACCACCGCAAACCTCACATTTATCCTCAATCATTTGACCAGTACCGTTACAGGTCGGGCAAGCAGATACCTGGGTAAAGCTACCAAAAGGTGTGCGTGTGGCACGACGCACCTGTCCTGAACCACTACATGTACTGCAGGTACGGGGTTTTGTGCCTGGCTTTGCCCCAGAGCCGGCGCAGGTCGTGCAGGTTTCCAGATGAGAAACATTGATTTGCTTCTCGCCACCAAAGATGGCCTCGCGAAACTCAAGTTTTTGATCGACCCTTAAGTCGTTACCGCGTGTTGGACCACTACGGCGACGTGCTTGCTGAGTACCTCCCCCCGCAAAGCCACTAAAAAAGCTCTCAAAGATGTCAGCAAATCCACCCATGTCACCAAAATCCTGATATCCGCCTCCGGCTGCGCCTGCTACGCCTTGCTCGCCGAAGCGATCATAGCGCGATCGACTTTCAGGTTCAGAGAGGACTTCATAGGCCCGGTTTATTTCTTTGAAGCGCTCGTCGGCACCGTCTTCCTTATTAACGTCAGGATGGTACTTTCGTGCCAAGCGTCGATATGTCCGCTTGATCTCCTCTTTGTCTGCATCGCGAGAGACTCCAAGGATTTCATAATAATCACGCGCCATAGGCTATACACTCAGTCGCTTAAAATTTTGGTACCTATCTTAATTTAACCCAGCATTCACATTTCTGCCACTAAACAACTAGGGACGGGTCTTAACTGATACATCACCATTAACCATAGTTTGGCAGGCGAGACGATAGTTATCTGGTTTACGCTTGAGCTTTTTACTCTCAAAGTCGGTGCGTGGCGAGAGATTCTCAATACCTTCCGCAATCTCGACAATACAGGTACCGCATTGTCCATAGCCACCGCAATTAGTTAACTTACCAACAAACTTGTATAAGTCTATGCCATTTTCTAGAGCTTTTATGCGCAAATTGGCACCATCCATCGCAATCACTTCTTTACTTTCATCGACAAAATTGATGTTGGCCATAGCTGGGGTGTTAACTTTTGTAAATCAAACATTAAATTTATTAAACCATTGATGTGGATAGACTCACAATCAGCAGAGAGAAGTATGGTAAGTCTAAATCTGGAAACTCGGTGAGGTTTGACCACACTTTTTGTTGTGGTAGGGTTGCCCAGGCAATCACGTGGCTGTGGGGCAGTAGGCTGCGCGATCGCAGTAATTGCCATACCTGCGGATAGACACTACTTACTTTCATCAATACCACCACTTCTGCCCAGTCTAGGGCTGTCTCTAACTCCGCTAGCCTATGTAGTGCTGGCAAGACCGCCAGTTTATCTGACCAGATGGTGAGGGGTATACCGATCGCGGCAGCGGAGGCCATGGGGGATGAAACGCCAGGAATAATTTCAATGTCAATATCGGGATATGTAGCTTTTAAACCCCACATCAGATAGGTGAGCGTGCTGTAGAAACTCACATCACCTTCGGCGATAAAGGCGACATTTTGCCCTTGACGGAGGTGTTGGGCAATGTTGAGTACTGCCGTTTGCCATGCTGCACGTAAAGCGAGTTTATCCTGCACAAAAGGTAACTCCAGTGGCAGTTTGTGTTGGTCAGGTCGCAAAAATTGAGCGGTGATCGCTTCTGCCATGCCCTGCTTTCCACCCCGCCCTGCCGGAAACGAAATCACAGCTGACTTTTGAATCGCTTTTAATCCCTTCAGAGTAATTAGCTCTGGATCGCCTGGCCCAATACCTATACCGTAAAACTTTCCTTGCACCTTTTTTATCTCTATCTCGCAATTTTTACTAATCTGGGTAGTGCTAAGTTTTGGTGAGGGACACTCTCTCACTTCTTTAGGACTAGACCAATCCGAACCATTTTTGATTCAAGATTTTCAAGATTACCAAAGTTTGCGGCACAACTCAGCTCAGGAATCTATACGGCATGAAAGTATGCCATTAGTAAAAAAATTCTGCCACCGATAACTAAAATATCTGCTTCTATCCAATTTCAGAACAAGAAACCTTGCTGAAAAAGACGATGGGGCAATGTTTCAAACGTGTGAACGTAATATCTAGACACTTTGTTTTAATAAGGTTATCCTCTCAGAAATCAACATTTCTGTAACATTACCTGCGTGAGGCTTAGGAATCACCAATCTCAACAAAAAAGTAGAGTGAGGAGGATGTCAATTACACAATTTAAACAATCTTCCTAATTGTTTCCAGCAAGCTCTTAGTACAGGCTCCCTTTTCGCAAAACGCATCAATTACGGCACCATTAGCTTGGGCTTTAGCTTTACCACCATCCGCAGCGGAGTAAGCCACAATCTTGATTTGTGGGTACTTACGCTTGATTTCTTGAGAAGTTTTCCACCCATCCATAATCGGCATATGCAGATCTAAAACCACCAGATCTGGTTGATACTTCTGCACGAGCGCGATCGCTTCCCGGCCATTACTTGCTACACCAACAAGTTTTATGTGCGACTGAAATTCTAAAGCTATTTTTAAAGTACAGCGAGTCAACTCGTGGTCATCTACAACCAAGACACGCAAAGCAGATGTTGTTGAAGATGTCATATTTAGGTTAGTAAAGGCGCTAAAAGAAAATGTTTTATGTTAAAAACTATACTTTTCTGCGTCAGATATATCTTCTACCATAGGTCATATAACTGATTGTGTGTAAATACTTAGTAAATACTTTTTTGACTATGGAGATCGCTGGCTGAGTATGCAGTAATCTCTCTATTCTAGATCCGTATATCCTCGTCTACAAGCAGGTTTACAATTCTATGAAGAGTGCTATAAGGTGGTCAAAAATACTATGTCCTCTCACTGAGCCAGTTCAAGATGAATGCAGCCGAACAGGCAAGAAGTATTGAAGTAGCCACCAAGATTGCTGCGGTTGTTAATTTGTTTAAGCAGCAATTCCCAGATGTGCGAGCAGATCTCAGTCCGTGGACAAACGATCCCGACACGAGGGAGTTAGTAGATCCCGACTCGATCGATATCAGTTTTAGCTTCCCTGGCATTAGTAGATTGGTAAGAAGTCGCTGTGTGTTGGTGCAGATCCGTTTTCACGAACAACATCTTATTGGTATCGAGGCATCTGGATTTGGGCACCAAGGCAAGCAGTGGACGATTTCTACAGTTGATAATTGGCAGTTTGTCGGCGCTTACTTACCCACAGATGAATTTGCGGATAAACTCAAAAGTTTTTGTCGTGATGTTTTTAAACTGTTTCGTGTATAGCACAAGCTAGGGTCTGAAAAGGCTAGAATGGGAAGGCTTGCCATCTAAATTTTTTGTATAAAGCTATGCCACTTCCTATTGTCGCAATTGTTGGTCGTCCTAATGTGGGCAAGTCTACTCTGGTCAATCGCCTGGCAGGCGAGCAGTTTGCGATTGTCTACGATCAGCCTGGCATCACACGCGATCGCACCTACCGCAATTGTTTCTGGGGCAAGCATGATTTTACGGTTGTCGATACGGGCGGTCTGGTATTTGCCGACGATACAGAATTTTTACCGCTAATTCGCAAGCAAGCTTTTATGGCGATCGAGCAATCGCAAGTTGTCATATTTCTTGTCGATGGCATGGATGGACTTACTGCCGCTGACTGGCAGATTGCCCAATGGTTAAGGCAGCAATCTGTGCCGGTAATCCTGGCGGTAAACAAATGTGAGGTTGTTACTTCTGGGCTGGCACAAGCAGCAGATTTTTGGCAGCTAGGTTTGGGCGAACCACTACCTATCTCTGGCATTCACGGTAGTGGTACTGGTGACTTACTCGATGCATTAGTAAAGTATTTACCCGATCCAGAAACCGTCGAACCTGAAAATGATGAGATCAAAGTTGCGATCATCGGACGGCCAAATGTGGGCAAGTCTAGCTTGCTTAACTCCTTCATCGGTGAAGACCGCTGCATAGTTAGTCCGATCGCTGGTACGACGAGGGATGCGATCGACTCCGTATTGACCAGAAATGGTACGCAATATCGTCTGATCGATACCGCTGGTATACGCCGCAAAAAGAATGTCGAGTATGGTGCCGAATTCTTTGGCATTAACCGTGCTTTCAAGGCAATTGACCGTTCTGATGTCGTGCTGCTAGTAATTGATGCCCAGGATGGCGTTACCGAGCAGGATCAAAAACTGGCAGGTCGGATTAATGAGGAAGGACGCGCCTGTGTAATCGTGGTGAATAAGTGGGATGCAGTTGAAAAAGACTCCTATACCATTTACGACTACACCCAGGAAGTCATGAGCCGCATGATGTTTATCGACTACGCTCCGATTATTTTTGTCAGTGCCCTCACGGGACAAAGAGTGACGAAAATTCTCGACCAAGTAGATATTGTGGCAGAGCAGCATCGCCGCCGCATTTCGACTGCGGTTTTGAATGAAGTGTTGACCGATGCGGCAGCCTGGCATTCTCCACCCGTAACCCGCCAAGGCAAGCAGGGACGGATTTACTACGGCACGCAAATATCCTCTAAACCACCAGCGATCGTGCTGTTCGTCAACGATCCAAAGCGGTTTAATGACAACTACCGCCGCTACGTTGAAAAGCAGTTCCGCACCGCCTTAGGATTTACTGGTACGCCGCTGAGATTGATTTGGCGTGGCAAGAAACCACGCGAAGTTGAGGGTAAATCGTTTAACCGCGCTACTAAGGTTTGACGGCTTAAAGTTCAGATTGTGAAGTGCTTTGTAGCTGCTGCATAAACCAATTTGCGGCGGCGGTATTTGTTCGATTAGCTCTTAGCCTCACATAGTTCCTGCCAGGTAGCACCGCGCCACTGGCTCATGGTAATGGTTAGGCTAGCTTGCGCTGTAGCGATCGCCATAGGTTGTGCCCTAACAAAGAGAAAACTAGGCTTTTTTTCTGCCCTTATTCCGGCTGAGGGTGGCATCAACTGGTTCTATTTCAGGCATGCGGAAAGTGACTAGCTTATCCCAGTTACCCCCTTCAAATAACACTGCTACTTTACCGTCAGTAATGCGTTGTACCTGTCCCTCAAAGCCAAAGTAGGTATCGCCCTGATTGACTACACGCACTGCCGAGCCTGGGAAAATCGTATCGCTCATTTGAATTAGTCTCTCCCTTTTAGTTTTTTGGATAGCGATCACAAATAGTTTGTGGATAATGCCAAAGAACGCTATAGATACAGATTATATCGCTTTAGTCGATAGGGCTAGATCTATGGCGGCATAGCAATCTTCTACAGAAGCATTTTGCTGCATTTGCTCTACTAATGACTTAAAAGCCTCTTGGTGTTCAGAAATCAAAGTACGTGCCCGCAATAAAGCCCAACGTTGGTGCAATTGTGGATTGGCTAAGTGAACTGTCGCATCTCTGAGTTGCCGAATGTCCTCAGATCCACCTTTAGCCTCTTGGTAAATATATTCCTCGGCGGCAATACCCGCCATCCAAACCGTACAGTAGCGCTCTAAGTTATCACTGCGGATTTGACTGGCATCTACTTCAACACCAACCACACCAGGTTGATGGTTGTGCGGATCGGTAAAAGCACTCAGGTTATAGCCTAAAACCTTTATACCCAAAAGATAGGCGGCGATAAAATGTCCCGCTTCATGGTGCAGAATGCGATCGCGCTGTTGTGGGGAATGTTCTTGCCACCAGGCCATTAACAACGAATTGCTTTGGCGACCCCAGCCAGATGTATAAATGCCATATAAACCCAGCAGTAAAACAGTCAAAACTGTTGGAATCAGAGGTGATAAGCCTAGGGCTGGCCCGATCAGTACCGACATAGTCAGAGTAAAGATGGCGATCGCCAGTAAGTTCAGATCCGCATCGTTATTTCTGTTCATTGTATTGCTGTACTCGATCGTGAATTAGTTTGGCTCTGGGGTTGATTTTTGTGAAAGAGCGCCAAGCTATCGCTATCCCCGGTGAAGCGCCAATGCCAGGGTTCATAGCTGACACCCTGGGGATTATTAGGCGGGAAAGATAGTTCAAATCCAAACTGAGCAGCATTTTGCGCTAGCCAATGAAAAGCGGCGGTCTTTTCGAAATCGGTCGATAAATTGCTACTAGGAGCGCTACCATCACCAATATCAACCGCATAACCTGTGTGATGTTCGCTATATCCAGGTGGTGCGCTGACCATCGCTCGCTGCGCCGGAGTTTGGTTGCGCTCCTTGCTAATATCAAAAAATAATTTCTTCTGGTCTTCCACAGTACGGAATCCAGAAATTGCGATTAAATCGATACCATTAGCCCTGGCTGCGGTTACCATATTCAGAAATGCCTGAGCAGCAGGCTCTCTTAACCTGATTTCGTAGCCATCGGCAGCCCTAGAGATTGCGCGCAAGGTTGATTGTGGCGCCTCAGCATACGCTAAATGACCGAAGATCTGATCGGTTGCGACTGAAGCTGTTGATGTAGGAGATCGACTAGTCGTATTATGAGGAACTACTGCTGTATCTGAGTTTGATGCTGGTGTAGTTGCTGTTGCTAGTGGCTTTTGATTGGCAGGATTCAAGCTTGTTTCTGGTGGGGCACCCAAAATACGCATTCCGATCGCGGGTAGAAGAAAAGCAACCATAGCTAAACCGTATGCCCACCAGGGCAATGCCTTGAGCGATCGCATCAGCGGACTAACGGTCGTTCGCGACTGATTAGCAGAACTACTAATGCGTTGCGCAACAGGAATATCGTTGGGGAGAGGCATAGATACCCAGGTAGAATCCGAACTAAAACCAAACGTAATATATATAGACTTGTTTGATCAAGAAATGCAACTACCAAATTACAGAGATAAATTTAAAGCTACCCACTATTTTTTAAAACTGTTTAAAACTGTTTAAAATTGTGCCAGTCCCCCCCACAAGATCCCCCAAGTTGCTTTACCCCTAACAAATGGCTAACCCGTTAATCCAGGCAGATCCAGAACTTCTGAAGAAAAATACCAATAGCTCGTCATTGCAGCAGTTCTACTCACAGATCGCAAAAAGCATCCAAAGCATCTGTAATCGAGTCCGCGTGCTGGATATGTCAAAGCCGTTGGATTTGAGTGATGTTTATGTTCCCATACATATCATTAGGAGCGATCGCCATCTTAGGTGTGTTTTGGCAGCTCAATCATCCCTACATGATAATCCGCGCGAGCAGACTACAAAAATAAATGAGCAAGCTGTACCAGCGCTAGAGGTACTAGAAAACCTCTCGAAAGTAATCATCCTGGGTAGAATGGGCAGTGGCAAAACCATACTACTTAAACACCTGGCATTGCAGTGTATCGCAGGTAAGTTTCAAGCACGCCGCATCCCCGTACTCTTATCACTGCGTGAATTTCGTGAAGAGCAACCCCACGATCTTTTAGGCTATATCACGACTCAGATATTGCAGTATGGAACGATCTCCCAGCAACTGGCAACGCAGTTAGTGGTTCAAGGCAAGATTCTATTGTTAATCGATGACCTGGACGATCTGACTGCGAGAGAGGCCGATCTAGTATTGCGACAAATACGCAACCTAGCCGACCGATTTCCTGAAAATTACTGGGCGATCGCCTGTAGACCAAAAATTTCTACGCAGATCTTAGACCAATTTACCGAAGTAGAACTAGCAGGCTTTAATCGCAAACAGATCGAAGAATTCGCCCATAAATGGCTGCCCAGATTGCAAAAATCTGCATCTGTTAAACCAGAGAATTTTCTTACTCAACTGTTGAGTAGTAACGCGATCGAGGAAATTGCTGCGAATCCATTACTTTTAACCTTGCTATGTACTAGATTTATCAGATGCGATCGCCTATCTCTTCCCAATACGCTCGAAGATGCCCTAAATCTATGGCTATACGCATGGGATTCCTACAATTACAGACACAATTTAGCAGCAAGCAGCAAGCAAGATCTAGAGAATCAAAAAGAATTGCTAAGCTGGATTGCGTTATCTAGTTTTAATCGCAGTCAGTATCGAATCGAGTCGCACAACCTAGTTCAAGACATCAAAAACTTCCCGGCCACTTGGGATGATATTCCTAGCCAATTAATCTTTGCAGAAGCTAGGGGAATTTATGAATTTGCCTTTACTTCATTCCAGGAATACTTGATTGCCGATCGCCTGGCAAATAGCTCAAATCCCAAAGCCCTCAATTTTTTAGTGGAAAAGATTACGAACAAGCAATGGCATAGCGTAATTTTAATCGCATTTAGCATGCTGACTGATGCCGATCGCTTAGTAAAACAAATGAAGCAAAAGATCGATGAATCAATTGTGAAGTCAGAAAAACTACAGAGATTCCTTGGGTGGGTCAATCAACAAGTATCACAATTGCAATCTCCCTACAAAGCTGAATCACTACGCGCTTTTTATCTTGATATCGATCTTGAGCGTACTAGAGCACTCGATCGGGCCCGTGCGCTAGAGATTGCCCACATGCGATCTCTGGAGCGTGCCCGGATGCGAGCCGAGGGCAAAACGAATGACATGGATACTGAAGTTGATATAGATTATGCACTCACCAATGCTCTCAATCTCGATCTCGTACTTTACGTTGCCCAAGCTCCCATTCTGGATTTAGCCCGTTGTCTAGAGCCAGGACTAGGCGATCTCTTAGATCGATTAAGGAACAAATTGCCCAGTCCGACTAAAGAACCAGTTAAGTTCAAGAAATGGTGGGAGGGATATGGCTTAGAGTGGTCGCAGCAATTACGGCAAGTAATTATTCAACATCGTCGAGGAATTCAGGAGTGGGAACTAAGCGAGCCGCAGGTGAAAGCACTAAAGCGTTATCATGATGCCAATAAGGTACTGGTGGAATGTCTAAATACTAATGCTGTTAGCTCTGCCACCAGACAAGAAATCAAATCTACCTTGCTATTGCCGATCGCCAAAATCGAGCAAATATAATTGTCCCCTTCGATGGCAAAAATTGGGAGAAAAATATCGATCAACTCAAGCCCGAACTCTAAAATTGCCCTAAGAACTTAACTTCTGGTTCTAGCAACAATGACCACTTTTGCTGGACTTGCTCTTGTATATGAGCGATCAGGCGAGAGATATCGCTGGCAGTAGCACCACCTCGATTCACAATAAAATTAGCATGTAGTTGCGCTACCTGGGCATTACCAATTTGGAAACCCTTTAAGCCAGTTTGCTCAATTAGCCAAGCAGCAGCTTTGGGGGAAGGATTGCGAAATACACTGCCGCAACTGGGCAAATGATATGGCTGTGTTGCATGTCGTGCCTTCAAATGCTCGTCAGTAGCCGCAGTTATCTTGGCGGGATCGTAACCTGGTGTTAGCTGTAAAGTTGCACCTGTGACAATGCGATCGCTACCCTGCAAAACAGAAGTACGGTAGCTGAAGCCCAGGTCTTCAGGGTTTAGACTGTAGGATTCCCCACCATACGACATCATTTGTGCTTCCACCAGTCGCTCGGCGGCACAACCACCCTGCGCTCCCGCATTCATCACCACTAAACCACCAACCGTACCCGGAATTCCCACTGCCCACTCTAAACCAGACCAACCTCTAGCTGCGGCCTGCCAAGCAAGGCGAGCCACTGGTTCACCGGCGGCAGCCGTAATCTGCCCCGTGCGATCGTCAAAGTGAATGCCGCGCAAATGACGCATGCAAATTACCAAGCCTGACAAACCACGATCGCCAATCAAAAGATTGCTCCCTGCACCTAACAATGTCAGAGGTAATTGGCGCTCGCTACCCCAGGCCAATCCTGCGCGCAGATCCTCGGGCGAGTGAGGATCGAGAAACCATTCTGCCTGACCTCCCACTTTAAATGAGGTCATGTTAGCCAAAGAGACAGAGGCACGAATCTTGGGGTTAAGCGTGTAATCTGCAATCATTTTGGGGAATTTAGGCTTTGAGATTAGATTTGAAATTTAGAATTGAGATTTTAGATCTGGACTGGAAGGCAACTTGCCATAACTGCAATCGTTGGCGCGATGATCTGATTCAGGTTTCCTGCGCCCAAAAATAGAGCCAGATCGCCAGACTTGAGCTGCTTAATCAGAAATGACTGGACAGCATCTAAGGAGGGTTGATAGTGAACATTAGGGTGGTTAAATGCGATCGCCTCAGCCACTTGCGCACCAGTAATACCATCCTGATTGGGTTCACCAGCCGCATATATATCAGTGACAATCACCGTATCGGCATCATCAAACGCGCGGCTAAATTCAGGCAAGAACTTGACTGTTCTACTATAACGATGGGGTTGAAAGATTGCCACAATCTGCTTGTGTCCTTGCTGCCTAGCTGAAGCAAGTGTAGCGCGAATCTCACTAGGATGATGGGCATAATCATCAACAAAAGTAACGCCATCCTGCTCACCCTTAAACTCAAATCGACGGCTAGCACCGCTAAAGTCTGGTAAAGCAGTTTGAATTGCTTGCCAGTCTACGCCTGCATATCGGCATACGGCGATCGCCGCCAAGGCATTCGTGAGATTATGTTGACCTAGCAAGCTCAACTCGATTACACCTAATGGCTTACCTTTTTCTAGTATAGTCGCCCTAGTTAAATCGGAATCATACTCAACTTGAGTAGCACTGTAGTCAGCGCTAGTATCTGTAAGGCTATAGGTAATATGAGGCTGAATGTGTTGTTTCGTATTTAAGCAGTCAGTACAGGCAACAACGACTTCACAACGTTTTGCAAAGGCCTGAAATGTAGAAATAACCTGCTCTAAACTGTGATAGTGATCGGGATGATCGAGTTCGATATTAGTGATTACACCTAAATGGGGAGAAAATTTAACCAAAGAACCATCTGATTCATCGGCTTCAGCAACCAGATATTCCCCTTCTCCTAGTCTGGCATTACCTTCCCATGCCTTCACTTCTCCGCCAATCACAATTGTGGGATCTAAGCCTGCCCGCAACAATAAAAAAGAGATGAGACTACTTGTCGTAGTTTTACCATGGGTACCAGATACCGCTATGCTCTTAAACTGGCTAATTAGTGCAGCTAATACATCAGAACGGTGCAGTATTGGTAAGTCCATGGACTTAGCTGCCTGAAATTCTGGATTTTGTGGATTAATGGCGGTCGAACAAACAACCTGGGGTTGACTGACAACATCAATATTGTCTGCGCTGTGGCCTCTATAAACTTTTACACCCAGTTTGCGGAGTTGTTCGGTGATGCGGTTTTCGTTAAGATCGGAGCCCGATACCTGATAACCCTGTCTAGCTAAAATATGAGCTAGAGCAGACATCCCTATGCCACCTATACCAATAAAGTGAAATGGCTTCCCGCTGAAGTTAACCAGATTCAGCATTTTTTCTCCTTGCACACCACACCAAATAATGTGCGACATCATACCAAATAATTGTGAAATAGCGCCATTTAATCAAATATAGAAGGCTGCACGGTCAAAGGCGAAGTCGCAACCACACAGTAGCACGTCCAGGCTAAATTCGGACGATTTTAGGTGTGCATACTTGGAGACAGGAGATTATGCAATTTCAGTACTACTTTCTTTTATTCATCAATGATGTCTTGCAAACCCTTAACATTGGGAATACAGAGTATGTTTCTTGCCGTGTCCCTGTGAATTAAATTTTTACTCTCCAGCTTGCCTAACACTCTCGTCACTGTTTCTCTGGCTAGACCACTCAAGCTACTTAACTCTTTGTGAGGTAAGTTTGGGATCTCTATACCGTCAGCTCCCTCTGTACCTTGTCCTTCTACCAAAAACAGCAAAACATCTGCAACACGAGACCGACTATCCGATCCGCGCAGTCGCAAGCGCCGATTGACTTGACGCAGACGCTTAGCCATCAGACGAGCCAGGCGAATACAAGCTTTATGCTCGGTTTCAACCAGATGGACAAACTCTGGCGCGGGTAGACTTGCAATGGTTGCCTGCGTTAGGGTAATAACATCGGCAGAACGCGTTAATTGATCGAGGGCAGACATCTCCCCAAACATTTCGCCTTTACCGAGAATATTAAGAGTTACTTCCTTCCCATAATTGTAAATCCGAATTTTTACCCAGCCACTCAAGACAAAGTAAACAGAATTGCCCCAGTCTTCTTCTAGCAAGATGCCTTGATGTGGGGGATGCTCTCGAACAACAACTTTGGCAATTGCCTGTTGGATCGCATCTTCGGGTAATCCTTCAAAAAATGGAGCTGCTAAAATTTGTTGCCGATGGTCGGGGCGATCTTTCATTTAGATTTCAAACCATAATTGCTTCTAGACCTTTAACATTGAGAATGCAAAGGATGTCTCTTTCCGCGTCCCTGTGAATTAGATTTTTTTTCTCCAGCTTACCTAGTACTCTCGTCACTGTTTCTCTGGCTAGACCACTCAAACTACTTAATTCTCTGTGAGGCAAGTTTGGGATCTCTATACCGACAGATGCCTTTGTCCCCTGTCCTTCTGCCAAAAACAGTAAAACATCTGCGACACGGGATGTACTATCCGATTCACGTAGTCGTAAGCGACGATTGACTTGACGTAACCGCTTAGCCATCAGACGAGCTAGGTGAATACCAGCCTTAGGCTCAGTTTCAACCAGGTGCACAAAATCTGATGCGGGTAAACTCGCAATAGTCGATTGCGTCAGCGTAATCACATCCGTAGAACGCGGTACCTGATCGAGGGGAGCCATCTCCCCAAACATTTCGCCTTTACCCAAAATATTCAGGGTTACTTCCTTGCCATCCAGGTTGTAAGTACGGATTTTCACCCAGCCACTTAGTACAAAATAAACTGAACTACCCCAGTCATTTTCTAGCAAGATTCCTTGATGGGGGGGATGCTCGCGGGTAACTACTTTGGCAATTGCTTGTTCGATCGCCTCTCCAGGTAATCCGTCAAAAAATGGAGCTGCCAAAATTTGTTGCCTATAGTCGGATCGATCTTGCATGTTAGCCTTTGATAAGTTTGTGGAGACTAGCAGCCAGGCTATTAATAATCCCAGTGGAGCGATCTTCGTAGGGTATAACCTCTGCTTCAATATCCATCACAGCATCATCGGGTAAGTCTAGTAGCCGCAATAACCTCTGGTAGGCTGCCGCTTCATCGAGATTTACTTTCGGCTCGCCTGGCTTGCGACGACTGACTGTAATCACTTGATAAGCTAGTTTGAGCACTTGTTTGCGCTCTTCAAAGGTTCTAAAATTGGGCACTATTTCTTCGAGGGGAAGGTTCTGACCGAGATATTCGCGCAAGCTTTGTTTGATCGATCGCCGTTCTGCATCTGATTTGGCAGATAAATTGGCAAACCAATCAAGTATTAGTCGAATTTCATCGGGTTCTAACTGACCATCAGACCATGCCATAGCAGTTGCTACACGCAAAATATCCATCTGACGGGGATTGATCGGAGGAGGAAGTTGTTGTGCCGACATAGCTGCGATCGTCTCCATAAAACTAGCCAATTATGAACAAATGATATGCTAACCAACGTGCAATCTGTCACTAAATCACGATCAGCTTATTTTTTCGTTATGTTGGGGAATGTATTTGAACGCTGGCAGTGCTACATTTTTGAGATGCATGGCAAAGCTTACTGCTCAATAACTAGGTTAAGGAATAAAGATTATGTTTGGTCTGGGGTTGCCTGAGGTAATAGTAATTTCAGTTGTGGCCTTAGCCGTATTTGGCGCAAAAAAAATTCCAGAGCTAGGAGGCAGCCTGGGCAAAACCATTAAGGGATTTCGCGAAGAACTGAAGTCCAATCCAGATGAAACCACAAAATCTGGGGAAGATTGATCGTTTAGAAAATAAAGGAGGGAACAACAAACCGCTGTTCCCCACTAACCCATGAATTACAGATCTTGGTGCCTTATGAGGGTACGGATCCAGGTGCTTCATAGTGATTTCCATGTAATCGACAACACTATCAACTGCTTAGGGACAGATCTGCGGGTCCGTCCCAGCCCTTGCGATCTGAAAATCTCTATAAACAAGCGTGGCAATATATTAGCCTTCTTTAACTGGGGTTAGAAGTGTGAAAAAGTGTGAAAATGTGTTGAGTTTTGCGCTCAAGGCGATCTGATATTGGTGACTATTGGCTGACAATGCAAACGGTATCTGGTAAATGGTTAACTTACCCCAGCAATGCTTTCATGTCTTGTACTGCGCGTTCAAGACCCACTAAAACGGCGCGGCTAATAATACTATGCCCAATATTTAGTTCTTCCATACCGGGGATCTGGGCGATCGCGCTTGTATTCCAGTAGGTAAGTCCATGTCCAGCGTTAAGTCGTAAGCCAAGGGCGATCGCCACTTCACCACCCTTGGTTAAAATTTCTAGCTCTCGTTGCTGCTCGGCTTCATTGGTGGCGTTAGCATAGGTGCCTGTATGCAATTCCACAAACTTGGCACCAGTTTGGGCCGATGCTTTGAGCTGATTAGCATCGGGATCGACAAACAAGCTAACGGGAATGCCATTACTCTGAAGTTGTTGCACGATCGCTACTAAGCGATCGCCCATGCCAAATGCATCTAAGCCACCTTCGGTCGTAATTTCCTGGCGCTTTTCTGGTACGAGTGTGACGTAGTCAGGCTTAATATCCAGGGCAATCTCTACCATTTCAGGCGTGGCTGCCATCTCCAGGTTGAGGTGAGTGCGCACAGTTTGGCGCAGGATGCGGACATCGCGCTCTTGGATGTGCCGCCGATCTTCGCGCAGATGTACGGTAATGCCATCCGCACCAGCTAGCTCAGCGATCGCTGCCGCTGCTACGGGATCTGGTTCAACGCCTCGCCGTGCTTGACGAATCGTGGCAATATGGTCAATGTTTACGCCGAGAGTAGTCAAGGTATTTCTTTCAGGTAACTAACTAGATTTCCTATTATGCCTGTTCTGTCCTCGTTGAGGGAGCAACTTCCCTCTAAAAATTCAGGTGTTAAGGTACATGGCGATCGCCTCACGCAGCTCGCTCTTCTGCTTGACCCCACGGATCTCACCTAGGAGATCTTTGTTCTTAAAGAATTGGATGGTCGGCGAGCCAATCACACCAGCCGACTCCGCAATTTCTGGCTCGGTAGCAATATTAATATCCACTACAAACATCTGCCCCACAAACTCATCCGTAACCTTTTTGAGGATGGGCTTCAAGATATGGCAAGGGCCGCATTCTGGCGATGTGTACTTGACTAGAATCAACTTATCGGTTTCATGATATAGCTTGCGTAGAGCTATGCCCCCCTCTTGATAAGTCTCCATAGAATTTATCTCCTCAGCTAACTTAAACTCAGTCACTTGACTTTCTCCTAACTCAAACTCCTCCACATGACTTGCCTGATTTCCCCTGTTATCTTCAGGTTCTAGGCAAGAATCGGGTAGATGGAATTCCTGACTTAATCCCTTGGCAGATAGCCAGCGTTCAGCTTCTAGCGCCGCCATACAACCAGTTCCTGCTGCGGTGATTGCCTGGCGATACTCATGGTCTTGCACATCGCCACAGGCATACACGCCCTCCACGCTAGTAGCGGTGGACTTGCCGCGCGTGATCGCGTAACCCGCGTCGTCGAGATCGATCTGTCCTTTAAATAAATTGGTGTTAGGTTTATGCCCGATCGCATAAAATAAGCCGCCCACAGCTAAGTCTCGTTCGCTACCATCAACCGTATTTTGCAGCTTTACCCCTTGAACGAACTCATGGCCATAAACATCGACTGGTGTAGTATTCCAGTGCACCTCAATGTTGGGATGATTCAATACTCGATCCTGCATGACTTTGCTGGCACGTAGGCGATCGCGGCGCACCAGCAAATGCACCTTGGAACCATATTTAGTCAGGAAGATCGCTTCTTCGGCAGCAGTATCGCCACCACCCACAACGGCTAACTCAACGCCACGAAACAGGGGAATTGCCCCATCGCAAATGGCACAGGCAGAAATCCCCTTATTCCAGAATTGTGGTTCGCTTGGCAAGTTAAGGCGCTGGGCGGTAGCACCCGTGGCAATGATGATGCTATGGGTCTCGACTTCTCGATAGGCCGAACCAACTTTAAACGGCCTACTGCTTAAGTCTACAAACGTGACATCTTCTGTGTGCAATTCAGCGCCGCAACGCTCTGACTGTTGCTTGATTAAATCCATTAGCGCTGGCCCCATAATGCCTTTGGGAAATCCAGGGAAGTTTTCGACATCAGTGGTAGTCATTAACTGGCCGCCAGGAATGCCGCCTGCTTGCAAGCCCTCAAATACCAAAGGCTTGAGGTTAGCCCGCCCAGCGTAAATCGCCGCAGTATATCCCGCAGGCCCCGAGCCGATAATTACAACATTTTCTACCATAATTTACCCCTTAGTCGTACCCGTTATGACTTTATTTAAACTCCAGCTTAAACCATCATTACGTTTTTTGTCGCTATTCTAATTTTCCGCTTTGAGGCAGAGCCTTACAAGCTATAGCGATCCGATTTGGATTGTGAAACCCGCAAATAATCTAGGATTGCTATAGCAATTGCTGGGGGGTGTTTGCTTCACCTCAAACCTTGATTGATTTCGATTAGCTATAATAAATGACAAAATCACGAGAAAAACTAGGTTTGTTAGTCCTTTACTAGCTTTAATTAGTCAAAACTTATGGATATCAAGCTCATCAATATTGGGTTCGGTAACATTGTGGCTGCGAGCCGTGTTGTTGCGATCGTCAGTCCCGAATCTGCTCCAATTAAACGTATTATTAGTGATGCTCGCGATCGCGCTCAGTTAGTTGATGCCACCTATGGTCGCCGCACTAGGGCTGTAATTATTATGGATTCCAGCCATGTTATTTTGTCGGCAATTCAGCCGGAAACAGTAGCCAACCGCTTTGTTGTTACTAAAGATGGAGTCTCAGACTGAAAGTACAAGTAAGAGCCAATCAAGCCCCAGACAGACAGGCAAGTTAGTTGTAGTGACTGGCCCCAGTGGTGTTGGAAAAGGGACTCTGCTCAAAATATTGGCGGAGCGTCATCCGCAGCGATTCGTATTCTCCATATCTGCTACTACCCGCCCTCCTCGTCCGGGCGAAGTTGATGGTAAGGAGTATTTTTTCCTGACTCGGCCAGAATTTGAGCTTAGACAAAGTGAAGGTGCCTTTTTGGAATGGGCAGAATATGCGGGTAATCTCTATGGCACACCCCGTCAAGCTGTGGAAGCATGGATTAGCGCGGGCGAAGTTGTGCTGTTGGAAATCGAACTGGTGGGTGCACGGAAGGTGACCCATACTTTTCCTAATGCGCAAAAGATTTTTATTGCCCCTCCTTCCCTTGCCGTTTTAGAACAGAGGATTCGCGATCGCGGTATGGACAATGAAGCCGCGATCGCCAGGCGGTTAGAACATGCCCAGGCAGAAATTGACGCCGCGCAGGAATTTGATCTGATTGTTGTCAACGCCGATCTTGAAACCGCGATCAAACAGCTAGAGCAAGCTATCTTCAGCTAACAGATATAAATTATTCTGTTAGTCCTAAATAAGCAATGCCTTCGATTTTAAATTTAACCTGTGCTATTAATAAAGTCTCAATATTCAGTTAGTGTGAGATCACTATGTCAAAGTTAAACACCCAGACAAATATTAACAAATCTCCTCAGCAACAGATTGCTGTTGCGGTCGAGCGTCTTGACCAAGCTACACACAAAGGCTCAACACCGACTGAATTCCTAACTTTAATTGATGAACAACAGTCAATCTTTTACCATGCCCTAGCTACAGCATATCCTGTTGGCTATGCTAAGCTCTTGGCTCTTAAGATTGCCAATCTTTTTGTGGCGCGCTATCACTTCATTGAGCGCCATACCAAACTCGCTTCTTCCCCAATTCAACTGATGATCGATCCATCAAATGTTTGTCAGTTACAATGCCCAGGGTGTGTCCACACAGGAAATCCCGAAATCAGCAAGCTCTTCGATTGGCCGAATGGATTTCTCTCAAATGAAAGCTTTGAGGAATTTATCCGTCTCTACGGCCCCTTTGCTTTTGGGGTTGTCTTTTACAACTATGGAGAGCCATTTCTGAACAAGAACACGCCACAGCTAATCCGTCGTGCTAAAGATTTTCTCCTCCATACGTGTCTATCGTCCAATCTCTCGATACCTAAGATCGACGCAGAAGCAGTGGTTCGTTCGGGTCTAAATTGTCTTTTTGCTTCATTTGATGGTGTTACACAGGAAACATATGGTCTCTATCGCCGACGGGGCAGGATCGATCTCGGCTACGGCAATATTCAGAGGCTAGTTGAGGCGAAAAAACGTCTTGGGCTACAGCTACCTTATATTGAATGGAAATTCCTCACTTTTGAACACAACGTACATGAAATCGATCTTGCCATTGCCAAAGGAAAAGATCTTGGTGTCAACGAAGTGCATATTGCGACACCATTTGCGGTTGATTGGGACGATCCGTCGGTACATGTTGTCAACTCACCCAAGCAAGGGCGGAATAGATTTACTTCAGCACGAACCACAAAGGGTCCGCTTGATGAATGGAGTGCCTTTGAAACTATTGATGATGCGATCGAGGAGGCTTTTGCCGAATCCTGGGTGGCACGCGGTGAGAAGCGTGGCGCACTCAAGCAGGAATCGAACCGTTCGTCTAGCACATGCCGATGGCTTTACCAGAGCATCACGCTCGATGCTCTTGACCGAATCGCCCCCTGCTGCATGCCACCGCAGGAAGGAACTAATCGCATCTACGGTAAATTTCGGGTTGATGAGCTGGAGCCTTTCAACGCTAAGGATATGAGTGCTTCACGCTTAGCTTTTGCTGATCGAAGACGTTTTGAGCAAACACTTGAAGAAGAGCTTAAAGGTCGCATACCCTATTGTGCTGAATGTGATGCCAATCCAGAGCTTACTTATACCCTAAATAACGTCCGTGCTGATCTGATGCATTACGACCGACTTGGCATATTTGAGCCGCAAGCCTTCCACCGCTTGACTGAGTGGCCAATGGAGGGACGATTTGCCTCGACTGAGCAACTGAAAGAAAATGGCAATGATCACTTAATTGCCTTCTTAAGAGATAATTTGAGGAAAGTGTTTAAAGATATTAGAAATAAGCTTTTGCGCTCTTTTAATTAGGGATTGACAACTCTCCCAAAACTTCGAGGCGATTGTACTTACCTAAAACTGTAAATGATTCGGCTAGGCTTTCTGCAACAGAGGGCGAAATCCAACCCAGTTGACGTAGTAAATGAATCGCAATCGCATGTTTAGCGCGCTTCGCACCATCTATTACTTTGATACTCAGTCCCAATCCCTCTCCAATTCTGCCAACGCATTGGACGCCTTCAGCCCCCGATTTACTCACAAGTTCACCCTGACTCAAACGCATCAACTCAGTATCAAACTCTCCTTCTCCTGCAATCATCTCGGGATGATGAACCATCGCCCGCGCTATGCGCTCTAAATGCAACTGGTTATGGGCAGCTAACTGAGCATACAGATGCGCCATCTGTCCTATTTCTAACAAGTATGTGGGTACGCCGCAGTCATCATGAACGCTAATAAATTCTGCTGACGGCATTTGCAATAATTCGGCCATTTTCTCCAGGATCATTTGCTGAATCGGGTGGTGGCGATCCATGTAGGAAGAAATTTGCCAACCCTGCTGCTGACACACGGCGATCATGCCGGCATGCTTACCGGAGCAGTTGTATTGCAGGGCACTCTTGCCACCAGGGGGGATAGGACACTGTAAGGCACTTGTTTCCACATCACAACGCCAGAGTATATTAAATACTTGTCTAGTCTGCTGGATCGTGCCCTGGTGAGATCCACATATAATTGCCAGATCCACATCCGATAGATTAAATCGTTCCAGGGTTCCTGTGATGGACACCGCGATCGCCTGAAATGGCTTTAATGCCGATCTTGCAAAAGTTGCCGTTTGAGCATCACCCGCTACTGATAGAATCCGTCCCTTGACATCTGCTACAACTGCTTGGGCTGTGTGCACAGACTCAACTATCCCCTCGCGTAGTAACTGTACAGTTAAACTTTGGGTATGGGGTCTAGTTCTTTTCGTTGGGTTCATATATATCGAATAAAGTGATTAGGGTGCTTGAAGGTTGATGCCACAATTCTGCTCGCAATCATATCAAGCGAAAGTAGTTAGAATATATGTAAAGATATGTAACAAACATTCGGATTTATTTTTACCATGATTGCAAGTGCGACAACTTCTATCCCTGGACAACATTGGCGATGGCGCGACCAAAATATTTACTACGTTCACGCTGGAGATAATCAAACACATCCGCCATTACTACTAATCCATGGTTTTGGCGCCTCGACCGATCACTGGCGCAAGAATATTACCGAACTAAGCCGTGATTTTGATGTGTGGGCGATCGATTTGCTGGGATTTGGGCGATCGGCTAAACCCGACTGGCAATATAGCGGTGAACTGTGGTGCAATCAGCTCCAAGAATTTATTAAAACGGTCATAGGTCGTCCTACTATTCTAGCTGGCAATTCTCTAGGAGGTTATGCCTGTTTATGCGTTGCGGCTAAATATCCAGACTTAGCCGCAGGTGTGATTTTACTCAATAGTGCAGGGCCGTTTACTAACACTAATCCCCTTGGCACTAAGCAAATTAACCCTGTCCAAAAAGCAATTGGCAAGCTGGGTCAGTCAGTGCTGAAACAGTCCTGGGCAAGCTCTTTGTTATTTCAATTTGTCAGGCAGCGATCGCAAATTCGCAAAACTCTACGCAAGGTGTATGTAGACCAAACTGCGATCACCGATCGCCTGGTTGAGGAAATCTACCAACCTTCCTGCGATCGAGGTGCCGCCAAAGTATTTGCCTCAGTCTTTTCATCGCCGCAGGGCAAAAAAATTGACGAACTATTGCAAGTCATGTGTTGTCCCCTCCTGACAATCTGGGGCGAAGGCGATCCCTGGATGAACTCCCAAGCTAGATCTGCTAAGTTTCGCGAGCATTACCCCGCGCTCACAGAAAAGTACTTACCTGCAGGTCATTGTCCCCACGACGAAGATCCTGAGCAGGTAAATGCTCTGATCCGCGATTGGGTTAACCAGCTCTAACATTCGGCTATACTCGTGGCGATTAATTGCTTACGGATTACGAGGGGAATATCTATGACTGTTAACGATTGTCTTGTTGAACTTGCCGAACTAAAAGCACAGCTTGCGCAAGCCAAGTTGGAAGGCAATCGCTGGAAGCAGCTCTACAAAGATACCGAGGGCGAATTAGAAGCTAAGACTAAGCGACTATTGGTATGCGAGTCAGCTTGCGATCGCTACCAAAAGCTCTACACAGAAACCTTAGACTCACTCAAACAAGAGCAGGCCGACCATGCTAAAACAAGGGACAGCCTGCTCAAAATTATTGGGGATACTATTGCCAATAAGGGTACCAATCAAGGTCCATATCAAAAGTAGCGAGATCGCCACTCATAGATTTAGATAGCTTTAGAAAGAATACTACTCCTCTTTTTCCCCTTGCAGTTTCAAGAGAAAGTAACCAAAACCAATACCTACCAATGTCAAGACCATTGGTAAAATCATCGCGTTATAAAGTTCACCCATTTTGCTTGAATTTTGAATTTAAAGTACTTTGCTGATTGACACTCAGGCTTTTAGTTTAAGCGATCGCGAGCATTTAAGTCACCATAGAGAAAAATCTATATTAAGTGTCGGTAAAATAAGCTGCAATCTACAAGACTGATTGTGCGCGAAATTGCGTCATGACGATATACTAAAGAGTGTTAAGGAATATCAATATAAATTGAGAATTTCCTGATCTGCACGCTAAAACTGCAAACGAACTGTTGAGAGGCGATCGCTCCTTATATGTTAATCGAGACAAAAGCCGAACGCATGGTGATCAACATGGGTCCTCATCACCCATCCATGCACGGTGTACTGAGGCTCCTGGTCACACTTGACGGTGAAAACATCGTAGACTGCGAACCAGTTTTAGGCTACTTACACAGGGCAATGGAAAAAATTGCCGAAAATCGCACGATCGTGCAGTATTTGCCCTATGTAACACGGTGGGACTATCTGGCCACCATGTTTACGGAAGCGATCACAGTAAATGCTCCCGAAAAGCTAGCTAACGTCCCCATACCAAGACGTGCTAGCTACATCCGCATGATCATGTTGGAACTAAGTCGGATTGCTTCCCACCTACTCTGGCTGGGGACTTTTGTGGCAGATATCGGCGCTCAAACTCCCTTCTTTTACGTGTTTAGAGAACGGGAAATGATCTATGACCTGTTTGAAGCGGCTACAGGCATGCGCATGATGCACAACTACTTCCGCATCGGCGGTGTAGCAGCCGATCTACCCTATGGCTGGGTAGAAAAATGCGAAGACTTCTGCAATTGGGTACTACCAAAAATTGATGAATACGAGCGTTTAATCAGTGACAACCCCATCTTCCGCAAGCGCGTTGAAGGTATAGGTACGATTGGGCGCGAAGACGCGATTAACTGGGGACTATCGGGGCCAATGCTACGGGCATCCGGCGTGAAGTGGGATCTGCGCAAAATTGATCGCTACGAACTCTACCACGAGCTAGATTGGGACGTGCAGTGGGACACGGGCGGTGACTGCTTGGCTCGTTACTTTGTGCGCGTACGCGAAATGCGCGAATCAGCCAAGATCGTACTCCAAGCTCTCAAAGCATTGCCTGGCGGTTCCTATGAAAACCTAGAAGCACAAAGAGTTCTAGCGGGGCCTAAGAGCGCATGGAACGCGATGGACTATCAGTTCATCAGTAAGAAACCATCCCCCACATTTAAAGTTCCAGCAGGAGAGCATTATGTGCGCGTAGAAGCGCCCAAAGGCGAATTGGGAGTTTACCTAATTGGTGAAGATAGCGTCTTCCCCTGGCGCTTGAAGATTCGCCCACCTGGCTTTATCAACTTACAAGTCTTACCCCAACTGGTAAGAGGCATGAAAATTGCAGATATTATGGCTATCCTAGGTAGCATTGACATTATTATGGGTGAGGTGGATCGCTAGTGAGTACCGGTATTGATCTCCAACAAGCATTGATTGATGTCTTAGTCAGCTTGGGGCTAACTCAGGGCGTGGCTAAGGCTATCTGGATTCCTATACCAATGATCGTGATGGTTGCGGTAGCCTCAGTTTTTGCTTTAGTTTGCACCTGGTTAGAGCGCAAAATTTCCGCAGCAGCCCAGCAACGGATCGGCCCAGAATACATGGGGCCATTCGGTGTTTTAGTTCCCCTGGCTGATGTTGGCAAACTCATCATTAAAGAAAGTGTGACTCCCGCAAAGGCAGACCCCCTACTGTTTGGTCTGGCTCCTCTGATTGTTTTTGTTTCGGTCTTTCTTTGCTACTTAGTAATCCCTTTTGGGCAAAATCTCCTAATTACTGATCTGGGCACCGGCATTTTCTTTATGATTGCCATTTCCAGTATTGCGCCGATTGGGTTATTGATGGCTGGCTACTCCTCTAACAATAAATACTCGCTTTTGGGTGGCCTCAGAGCAGCAGCGCAATCAATTAGCTACGAAATTCCGCTGGCACTAGCGGTACTGGCAGTTGTGATGATGTCCAATGCCTTAAGTACGATTGAGATCGTCAATCAACAGGCTAGCCTTGGCATCTTATCGTGGAATATTTGGCGACAACCGATTGGTTTTGTCATATTTTTGATTGCGGCTCTAGCGGAATGCGAGCGCTTGCCCTTTGACTTACCAGAAGCTGAAGAAGAATTGGTGGCAGGCTATCAAACGGAATATTCAGGTATAAACTTCATGCTGTTTTATGGCAGCTCCTATGCCAACCTGTTCCTGGCAGGTCTCTTAGTTGCCGTACTTTATCTAGGTGGGTGGGAGATGCCTTTCCCCATTGATGCGATCGCCAATTTCTTCGGCGTGAGTGAAGGTACACCCTGGTGGCAGATTATCGCTGCCTTTGTTGGCATTACCATGACCTTGATCAAAGCCTACTTCTTCGTATTCCTGGCGATCCTTCTACGATGGACAGTGCCCCGCGTGCGCATCGATCAGTTACTTGATTTAGGTTGGAAATTTTTACTGCCAATTGGTCTCGCCAATCTCTTAATTACAGCGGCCCTAAAGCTCAGTTTTCCTAGCGCGTTTGGTGGCTAAAACCTAATTATCAAATGTTCTTGATAGATCTAGATAGATTATAGATAGAGACACTATGCTGAAATTTCTCAATCAAGTGGGCGAATACGCCAAAGAAGCAGTTCAATCAGCCAGATATATTGGGCAAGGCATGTCGGTTACGTTCGATCACATGCGGCGTCGCCCCATCACGGTGCAATATCCCTACGAAAAACTGATTCCATCGGAAAGATTTCGGGGTCGCATCCACTTTGAATATGACAAATGCATCTCCTGTGAAGTTTGTGTGCGGGTATGTCCGATTAACTTGCCCGTTGTGGACTGGGAATTTAACGCGGCAATCAAAAAGAAAGAACTCAAAAGCTACAGTATTGATTTCGGGGTATGTATTTTCTGTGGCAACTGCGTTGAGTATTGCCCTACAAACTGTCTATCCATGACCGAAGAGTACGATCTCTCTACCTATGATCGCCACGAACTAAATTTTGATAATGTCGCGCTTGGTCGCCTCCCAACAAAGGTAACTGACGATCCGATGGTTACCCCTATCCGCGAACTAGCCTATTTACCCAAAGGGGTCATGGAAGGGCATGCCGTAGATCATACCGAGCGCAGGGCAGGCAAGAGACCAGAAGAAATTATTGATGAGCTATCAAGTACGGAGAGCTAAGTAGTATGAATTTAAGTGAGGGCGTTCAGGTCGTATCTTTAATCGTGTTAACCGCGATGATGACTTCAGCCGCTGTGGGTGTTGTGTTATTGCCCAACATCGTTTATTCAGCTTTCTTGCTAGGAGCGGTATTCGTTAGTATTTCCGGTCTGTACGTACTGCTGAACGCCGACTTTGTGGCGGCGGCACAGGTATTGATTTATGTAGGCGCTGTAAATGTCTTGATTTTGTTTGCCATTATGCTGGTGAACAAGCGTCAGCCATATGCAGAAGTTAAGTTAAGCCTGCTGCGGAATGGAGTTACGGTTGTTGTCTGTTTAGCTTTATTTGCCTTGCTAACGTTCATGATTACGTCAACCCCTTGGCAATTAAAACCCGTGGTTGCTGCTTTGCCCTCAGCCATAGTGGTCTTAGCAAAACACTTTTTTACAGATTTTCTATTGCCCTTCGAGTTAGCGTCAGTACTCCTGTTGATTGCTTTAATTGGGGCAATTATTCTGGCACGCCGCGAGTTCATCCCCGATTTGAGAGAACCTGGTACAGTTTCTACTGAGGAATCTTTAGAACTGCTGGAAAGGCCACGCGAACAGCTAGCCGCTGCTTCCAGCACTGAGAAATAGATTTTTGATACTTAAGTACCCTTATCCAACTTAAGTTTGACGACCTAGTAGCAGTTGATAAAATAATGTCCTTAGAAGCTTTTTTGATTATCGCCGCCGCCTTATTCTGCATAGGAATATACGGCCTAATTACTAGCCGTAATGCTGTGAGAGTTTTGATGTCGATCGAGCTCATGCTCAATGCCGTCAACATCAATATGCTGGCATTTTCTAATTTCCTCGACTCGACTAATATTCGCGGTCAAGTATTTGCTGTATTTGTGATTACAGTGGCAGCAGCAGAAGCCGCCGTGGGTTTAGCAATTATTCTATCTATCTATCGCAGTCGCGACACCGTAGATATGGAACAATTTAATCTCCTACGCTGGTAGCAGGTTCTTAATGCTCGCGCAAAATGATTATTAATCCCGAACATGTGCCAAGTAGAACGGGTTCTAATTATCCCGAGCAGTTTAAGACTCTTGTGACAGGACGAGTCAAGCAAAGACTCGGTGATGCAGCAGGGCTAAAAAACTTCGGCGTTAATCTTGTTAAGCTTTCGCCAGGTAGTCGTTCTGCTCTGAGACATTGGCACACTCGTCAGGATGAGTTTATCTATGTCTTAGAAGGTGAGATTGCTCTTGTCACAGATGAGGAATCTCAAATTCTCAAGCCAGGAATGGCAGCAGGTTTTCCATCTGGCGAAGCAAATGGACATCACTTAATCAATCAGACTGACACGTTAGCAGTCTATTTGGAGATAGGCGATCGCACTCCAGATGATGAGGTCAACTACCCTGATGACGATCTAATTGCGAAAGCAAGTTCTGGTGGCTGGGCTTTTTGGCACAAGGATAACACTCCATATCGTGCTTAGCTATAGCTTGGCTAAAACCAAACGCGCTGTTTTTTTATGCTCATCAATCGGGCGAAACTGTTGCTCTACAGTTTGTCTCAATATTCCCAAATTGCCGCCCTGGACGGCATGCTGTGTAGCAACTGTGACTTCATCTTCGTGATCGATCAAAATTCCACGATTGATCAAAATTAATGCGACGATAGATTTCTTGCATAGGAAGCTCTACATTAAGACTCTGTAAGGCGATCGCTCCATCCATCCGATCCCAAGTTTGTAATTGCCAGCGGCGGGCAACAGTTGCAGTTTGTACGACTCGTAATACGTATTGGAATGCAAATAGTTATAGGTTAGGGCATCAATGAAAAATTTACAGCAAGAAATTTTTTGGCTAAGGCCTTTGATGATCGCTGTAGTAGTAATATGTGTGGCGATCGCCTGCCAATCAACGCCATCCACTCAACAAGCTAGATCGGTTCCCATCATGCCAGAATCCACCTCCCCAACTAACGAAAAGTCTCCTTCGCGATCGCAAACACCAAACGATGCTCTAGTCGATCTCCAAACGGTGAATCGGGCGATCGTACTGGATATACGCTATGCCACCACTAATAACTTTATGCGGCGTCAGCTTTATCCCGTCAGTCGTTGTGTCCTCCGATGCGCAACCGCCAAAGCTTTAGATCGGGTGCAAATAGACTTGGCACAGCAGGGGCTGGGTCTGAAAGTCTATGACTGTTACCGTCCCCTATCTGTGCAAAAGCAAATGTGGCAAGTGTTACCCGACGATCGCTACGTTGCCAATCCCGCTGAGGGATCGCGGCACAATCGCGGCGCAGCGGTAGATGTCACACTGGTCGATCCCAACGGGAAGGAGCTAGAAATGCCCACAGCTTATGATGACTTTACGTCTCAAGCCCACCGCGACGATACTACTGCCAGCCCTCAGTCACGGCGGCACAGCCAATTACTGACTACAGCAATGACCAAATATGGGTTTATCCCCCTAGCGACAGAATGGTGGCATTTTGACGGTGCAGGATGGCAAGACTTCCCGATTACCGATGTGTCCTTACAGGCAATCACAAATCAATAGCAATTAATTTAACTACTAACTACCGATCTCCGATCGCTAATGGTTAATTGCTTCAGAATGCGATCGCTGATTTGGCCGCTGGTTAAACCTAAATCCGCAAACGATTCATTTGGGGAGGCATGATCGACCAGAATATCTGGTACACCAATGCGTTCTACGGGCACCAGAATGCCAGCATCCATCAGGGCTTCCATCACGGCAGTACCAAAACCACCCATCGTGCAACCTTCTTCTAGAGTGAAGACTTTGCCAATGCGCTTAGCTAGAGGAGCGATCGTATCAATATCCAGAGGCTTGGCAAACCTAGCGTTAACGACAGTTGCTTGTACGCCATGCTCGAACAGGATTTCGGCCACCTGCGTTGCCGGGTAAACCATCGAGCCATAGGCGACTAGCAGGACATCATTGCCCTGGCGCAACACTTCCGCTTTGCCAATTGGTAACGGTTGCCAACCTTCCGATAACATCGGCACTCCATAACCATTGCCGCGTGGATAACGCATCGCGATCGGGCCATCGTACTCGATGCCTGTGACCATCATTTGCTGCATTTCGGCCTCATCCTTGGGAGCCATCAGTACCATATTGGGTAGGCAGCGGAGATAGGCAATGTCATACATGCCCTGGTGCGTGGGGCCATCCGCACCGACAATTCCCGCCCGATCTAGGCAGAAGAATACGGGGAGATTTTGAATGCAGACGTCATGCACAATCTGGTCGTAGGCGCGTTGCAAGAAGGTTGAATAAATCGCCGCAACGGGACGCATGCCCTCACAGGCTAAGCCTGCAGCTAGTGTGATCGCGTGTTGTTCGGCAATGCCCACATCAATGTATTGGTCAGGCAGCTTGGTTTGCAGCTTATCCAACCCTGTCCCTGTCGCCATAGCGGCGGTAATGCCAATGATGCGCCGATCTTTCTCCGCCAGTGAGATTAGGGTGTCGGCAAACACTTTGGAGTAGCTCGGTGGCTTGGGCTTGCTTGGAGCGTCAGACTTACCCGTAATCAGGTTAAAAGAATTTTGGGCGTGATAGCCAACTTTATCGTCTTCGGCATAGCTATAGCCTTTGCCCTTAGTGGTAGCAACATGCACCATCACAGGGCCTTTTAGTCGGTGCGCCACATTAAATGTGTCGATTAGCTCCCTGATATTATGACCGTCGATGGGGCCAATATAAGTGAAGCCTAGCTCCTCAAACACCGCTCCCACCTTGTTCTGCACCATGGTCAAGATTTTGATATTGTCCTTGATGCGATCGATTTCCGGGCTAATTGAACCGCCGACAAAAGGTAAGTTGCGAATTTGCTCCTCCAGGTTATCGGTAATGAACTTCATGGGAGGGCTAAGACGCATGCGATTCAGGTAGCGCGGGATCGCACCCACATTTGGCGAAATCGACATTTCATTGTCGTTCAGCACTACCAAAAGATTAGTTTTGGGTAAATGTCCGGCATGGTTAATCGCTTCGAGGGCCATACCACCGGTCAGTGCGCCATCGCCAATCACGGCGACAGACTTGAAGTTATCACCCTTGGCATCGCGGGCGATCGCCATACCTAAAGCCGCAGAGATACTGGTAGAGGCATGTCCTGCGCCAAAGTGATCGAATTTGCTCTCAGATCGCTTCAGATATCCAGCAACGCCACTCTTTTGCCGCAGGGTGTGAAAGTTTTTATAGCGACCCGTTATCAACTTATGGGGATAAGCCTGATGTCCTACATCCCATACCACCTTGTCTCGATCTAAATCGAGGGTTTGGTACAAACCTAGGGTTAACTCCACTACACCTAGGCCAGGGCCTAAATGTCCTCCAGTTGCAGCGATCGTCTCTAGATGCTTTTCACGAATTTCTTGGGCAATTGACTCAAGCTGCTGCACGGATAAACCATGCAGTTGGTTAGGATGGACAATTTCGTTCAGACGCATAAGGCTAATCTTAAAAAATTGATAATAGTTCTAGTCTACAAACAAATATCGTCTTAGAAGCTAAATACTTGGGGTTAAGCTCAGCTTCTTAAAATCCAATGAATTCAATTATGGCAAGATGTGGTTGGCAATAGTTCTATTACTTACCAAAGTTTTACAATTACCAAACAGTTCTGCACCGTGCCTTATTGCGGCAAGTCACAAGGAAAAACATCTCAAAGCCTTACAGTAAAAGAATTTGAGGTAAATTTGCTTAAAATGCGTACAATTAGGAAAGCCTAGACAATTAGAGTAAATTTCTCTGTAACCAAGAAACATATATGGCAACACAGGCAGCTATAAATATCAAGTATGCAAGCCCCATCGCAGAGTTGGGACAGTATGCCAATGTGCAAGCCATTCAAGAGCTAATTGCTGAAGCTGGTGGTAAGCAACCTGCTAAACACACAACCAAAGAAGAATTACTCAAAGAAGTTGAGCAGTTAGTTGCCAATCAGAGTTTGTCAGGAGATCGCGTTAGCAGCATTGTACGCGAATACAAATTTGCTGGCAATGTATCTGTATGTTGGGGAATACCACTCAAATATGTTGGTTTTACGAAACCCCAACTAGAAAACCTCTTACAAGCCAATAGGAAGATTAATCCCTTTGAAGCTGAACTCCGACCACAGTTAACTCAAAAACCAGCCTTTAATCGTGCCGAGTGGCTGAGCAATACCAAACTCAGGCTAGAGTTCACCTATGCAGGTAAATCCTACGAGCTAGAAGATAACTACGAGTTCAGACGAATTGTCCCGACAAAGCGGATAAACATATATCTAAGGCTACTTAAGAAATTATTTGTTGTTGAAACTCATGGCAACATCCATGAAACTAAACAAGTACATCAGGCATTTTCACGATTGCTTGGTGTAGAAGTTACTGCAATGACTTTTTCAGACCTCGACATAACTATTCTAAAGCGAGAATTGCAAGCAAAAACAAAGGCTTCAAAATTTAAGCGCTCAGGCGGGGAAATTGACACAGTATACGTTTCCGCTGCTCCCGATCTCGATGATTTAGAAAACTCTGAAGAATTTAAGCAAAAATTTAGTGACGGAGAATTACGCGAAACGCGTCTTGAATTTGTCTATACAAGAGAATCAGGACATCGGATCAACACATCATTACATATCAGTCATTTAGGAAACATTTGGTTTATGACAGATGTTCCTGAAGAAGTCATTGAGTATGTGTTTTCGGTTGTTAGGAAAATCAAATTTTTACCCCCATTAAACAAATTGGGGAGATCGGTTGAAGTCCAACCAGAAGTAGACAACCAAATTGAAGCTTTACTTAGTGCTATTCGTTCTAGTGGCTATGGTAAACGCTTTAGTCCGCGTATTTATTTAACATTAGGATTGCAGGTCGAAGAGCGATCCTGGATAGAAACCATATCAAAGCTTGTACAGGCAGGCTTTTTATCTGAGCGCTTTGAGTTGTGCTGTCCTGCTTGCCACGAAACTATTACAGTCTATCAACGATACCAAGATATTCCTCTAGATCGAGAAACCTCCTGCGATCGCTGCGGACATACTTTTACAGTTTCCGAGCACGATATTTTTCTAACTTACGCTTTCAAAGACGATCTTATTACACAGCCAAATAACTCGTTGCTCGCTGCGGCATCCTTTACTCCAATGGAGGAAAGCCTAGCTAAATGACCGAGCGATCGCAACAAAATTTTAGCTTTTACGATAAGCTTAGACTTTATCCCGATCTCGTAATTGATGAAACCCTCAATGATGTCAGACCCTATCTACAGGTATTATTAGAACGCATTAACCAGCCAGAAAAAGGTGATAACATTGGGCTAATCCTTGAATCTTTAGCATGTAACCTACTCAAATCTCCTTATCTCCAGTTCAATCGGTCGCGAAGAAATTGTGAAGCCGGAGAAATTGATTTAGATTTCACAGTCAAAAGGTTTCCTACAACTCTTTTTGCAGAGTTTGACTATCTACTGCTCGTAGAATGCAAAAATTGGGGGAACAAATCTGGAGCACCAGATTTAAGAGTTTTTCGGGACAAGGTACGAGAAACTGGGGCAAAAGTTAGTATTTTCCTCTCCAAAAAAGGAATTACTAGAGATGCAAAAATTATAATCAGAAACGCTTACCTGGTAGATGGCATCGTCATACTAGTATTTGATGCTAATGACCTTGATCGCATTATCAACCGATCTGAAAATCTTTACAAGATTCTGCACGATAAGTATCTTGCTGTCCGTACTGCTTCTAAAGAGTAAAGTTAACCTAGGTTAGCAATATGTGCGGCAATGCGTTTGGCAGCACCTGGAGTGCCCATGCGTTCTTGCCCGTTGGCGATCGCCTCTTGAAAGCAATCGGGGTCATGAAGCAACTTTGTCATGGCCTCTGCAACCTGCTCCGGCCTATTCACTAAAAGTAAAGACGATCCGAGCAGGCAAGACTGCTCTTGGGCAAATTTACTGGTGAACTGCGGCCCGTGACCCGCAATTGTAATTACTGGTTTACCAAGACCGATCAGTTGTTCCGTCGCCGTACCTGCCATCGCAATACCTAGATGACAGGCATGTAAGCAATCACCAAACCCCTGTAGCACTAGCTGCAATCGGGTCACACCTTGGATAAACGTGAGATCGTCTATCTGCGTCCAGCCTTTTTGGAGCAGCAGTTTCACTAACTCCTCTAAATCGAGGGCTGAGGCGATCGCCGCCAAAAAGATAATTTTGTTAGCAATTACCCTGGCAACAGTCTGAGCCGCCGTCAGTAGACACATCCAGTTTTCATAGGCCTCCGGTGGGCGCGAGCCTGGCAGCAGGGTCACGATCCACTCATCCTCTTTAATATCAAAATCTAAACCTTTGGGCTCCAAGTTATCCATCATGGGATTGCCCAAATGCAATACCGACATGCCAAAGGATTTATTCAGGGCATCAGCGGTAAGGCGATCGCGCACAAAGGCAGCCTTGCAGTGGCGACTGCGCATTAGCGATCGCTCCCACGGATAAAAAAGCGAACCTCCCCAGGGTTTGCGGCCACCTGGCAAAGTACCATTGCGATCGCGCCAGTAATACTCTGACTTGGCTGTAGCCACAAACGCAAAATCACAGCCACCAAATACTGAAGGTAACCAGGCAAATAGGAGCGGCACGATGTCACCGACAGCTAAGACTAACCTGGAGTTGGATCGGCTTTGCTTTGACCACTGCCACACAAACCGAATCTGTTTACCTGTGAGGCCAGCCAAGCCCTGACGCATATCACCCCACAGGTGTCGTCCATCCATGCGCACAAACCCACCGGATGGCATATCTTGAGTTGCCTCTGTGATCGTGGGCAGGTTAGCATTATGGTATGCGTGTCCCGTCCCCACCAGCGGTAGTGCCAGGGTTGTTATGCCTAGTTTCTCTAGCTCCAGACAAATCGACACAGCTATTTGATCTTCGCCGTGACCATTACTAATACAAAGAATCTCCACACTCTTGCGCCCAGTTATCTGTTATCAGTTACTGTAGGGGGCAAGTTTTGTCCGAGCGTTTTTGTAATTAACAAACATAGCCACTAAACTTGCCCCTACACTTCATAAAATTGCTGTGTCCTCAGTTCTCTTTCCCTATGTGTTCCAGAGCTTTTGGATATTTTTCTCCAAACGCGCTTCTGCTTCTGTAAAGACTTGCTCGCGGTTATCTAGCATTTCACCTGGGCTGAGTTCGAGCAGCTTAGTGGAAAGAGAGATCCGCCCGCGTGACTCATCCACTTCCGTAATTACTGCCTGAATTTGATCGCCGATTTGAAATACGTGGTTAATATCACTAACATACTTCTGGCTGATCTCTTTGACGTGTAACATGCCTGTTACCCCCTCAAAGTCAACAAAGGCTCCAAATGGCCTGAGATTGCTAACGGTGCCACTAATCAACTGACCGCGGAATATTTTGCCCATGGCAGAAGCTCGGGCGGCAAGGCGATGCGACAAAATTAGTTTATTGCGCGACTCATCCAGTTCTACAAACGTCACGGTTAAGGATTGTCCGACCAAACCAGCCAGGTTGTTTTTCTCAACCAGGTGCGATCGCGGGATAAAGCCTCGGATTCCCTCCGCATCAACGGTTACTCCACCCTTATTCGTCCCTACAACACGGCAGCTAAAAGTTTGGTCGTCTTCTTGATATCTACGTAATGTTGCCCATGCCTGCACCATCATCAGCTTGCGAATCGATAGCTTGACCTGTCCGTCAGCATCCTGCTCGCCGACGATCGCAAATTCTCTCTCTGAATCGATGGGTAATTTTTCAGCTAGATTGGCAGAAGAGCCTACCAACGACTCCTCAATCGGGAGAAAGCCTGGAGATTTGCCACCGATATCAACATAAGTGCCAAAGCTATCATGGGATACGATTTTACCTTTAACAATCTGGCCGAGATTGAACTGGTAGTCATGTTTGGCTAGGGCATTGGCAAAATCATCGGCAGAGAAAGACGTAATACTCTGTTTAGCATTCATGAAAGATCGTTCGGAATAAGGACTACAAACAAGGCAAAGAATTGCAGCTATGGAGCTGAGAGAATACAGCTAGTATAGAGCCTGCCACAATAATTTGTGATGCACTAGACTAGTAGCAGTAAATCATAACAATCCATTTTGCTTCTGCTACAGTCTTTAACTAATAGCTAACTGCTAAGCGCGAATAGCTGAGAGTTAGGAAAAATTAAACCAGTGCGAGCAATATAACAGCGATACCCTAAGGAGCGATCGGCAGTGAAGCCTTCTGTAACTAAGCCTTTAACTAAGCCGTTAGTGCGGCGATTTCAGGTTCTCATAGTCAGTTTGTTTGCCTGTCAAGGCCTTATTAGTGCACTGCCCCATCCTGCCAGTGCTCAGAAAGATCCTGACGACAATAAATTGAGCTACACCGAATTTCTGCAAAAAGTCAAACGCAACGAAGTCAAGAAAGTCGATCTCGATAGTAATGGTCTTGCGGCTGAGGCTGAGCTCAAGAATGGGCAAAAGTTAAATGTCGATCTATATGCCCGAGATGGCAATACAGAATTAGTTAAAATCCTGAGGGAGAAAGGGGTTGATACAGCAGTCTTACCAGCGAAACAACCGGCGTTAGTTTGGCAAATAGCCAGCACCCTGTTTGTGCCGGTGTTTCTGATCCTGCTGCTATTTTTCGTGCTCAGGCGAGTTAGTAATGCTCCGGGTGGCCCAACCCAAACTTTAAATTTTGGCAAATCAAGAGCCCGCTTCTCGCCTGAGGCCAAAACAGGCATCATCTTTGATGATGTTGCTGGTGTAGACTCCGCCAAGGAAGAACTCCAAGAGGTTGTTACTTTCCTCAAACAACCCGATCGCTTCACAGCCGTAGGTGCCAAAATTCCGAAGGGTGTATTGCTGATAGGGCCACCTGGTACGGGTAAAACTTTATTGGCAAAAGCGATCGCGGGTGAAGCGGGGGTACCATTCTTCTCCTTGTCCGGATCGGAATTTGTGGAAATGTTCGTGGGGGTTGGCGCATCACGGGTACGCGATCTGTTTCATAAGGCAAAGGAAAATGCTCCTTGCATCGTATTTATTGATGAGATCGACGCAGTTGGCAGACAAAGAGGCGCGGGGATTGGCGGGGGTAACGACGAGCGCGAACAAACCCTGAACCAACTGCTCACAGAAATGGATGGGTTTCAAGGTAATACAGGTGTAATTATCATTGCTGCCACCAACCGTCCTGACGTACTGGACAGCGCTCTGCTGCGTCCAGGCCGTTTTGATCGCCAGATTATGGTGGACTATCCCAGTTATAGCGGTCGCTTAGAAATTCTCAAGGTGCATGCCCGCAATAAACGCATTGATGACAGCGTGGACATTGAAACAATCGCACGCCGGACGCCAGGGTTTGCTGGTGCGGATCTGGCCAATTTACTAAATGAAGCGGCGATCTTAACAGCAAGACGCCAAAAAGAGGCGATTACCGAGCTGGAGATTACCGATGCGATCGATCGCGTCACGATTGGCATGTCGATGAAACCCATGCTCGATAGTGTCAAAAAACGTTTGATTGCCTACCATGAGGTGGGACACTCGATCGTCAGAACTCTATTGAAAGATGCCGATCCTCTCGATAAAGTGACGATTATTCCACGTTCCGGCGGTGTAGGGGGATTTTCAGCGAGCTTGCCATCAGAGGAAATGGGTTTGGAATCGAGAGCGGCAATTCTGGCCTTAATTACAGTTTTATTGGGTGGTAGAGCCGCAGAGGAAGTCGTATTTGGTGATGATGAGATTACAACGGGGGCATCCGGTGATATTGAAAGAGTAGCGAAACTGGCTAGGTTAATGGTGACGCAGTTGGGGATGTCCAGTTTAGGTCTGGTAGCGTTGGAAAGTCAAAACAACGAAGTGTTTCTAGGGCGAGATTTCATTCCCAGGAGTGAATATTCTGAGAAAGTTTCCAGTCTTATTGACGAGCAGGTTCGCAACATTGTGAACCAGTGTCATGCGGATGCCAAGCAGATTATCCTTGACAACCGTTCCCTATGCGATCGCCTGGTAGACATGTTGATAGAAATGGAAACCATTGATGGCGATGAGTTCCGCAAAATTGTGGCTGAGTACACCGATGTACCCGTAAAGGATCTCGCGCCAGTTAAATTTTAATTGGGTGATTGGTTTTTAAAGCAGCGATCGCGATCGCTGCTTTTATGTATGGATACCCTTAAATTGGTAGTATTTGGTAGCTATACTCGCAGGTACTGCTTAAATATCAGGGAAAACGAATTATGATCGGCCAATTGCTAGATGGGCGTTACCGGATCTTGCGTAATTTGAGCGCAGGTGGCTTCGGTCAAACCTACGTGGCTGAGGATACTAAAATTCCTGGTAATCCTAGCTGTGTGGTCAAACACCTCAAACCCACCAACAGCGATCCTGGCTATTTACAAATAGCCAGCCGCTTATTTACAAGTGAAGCTGAAACCCTTGCCAAATTGGGTAGTCACGATCACATCCCCCGTCTCCTGGCGTATTTTACTGAAAACCAGGAATTCTACCTAGTAGAGGAATTTGTGGCGGGCAATACCCTTGGGAAAGAGTTGCAGGGTGGTCAGCGCTGGACAGAAGGTCAGGTTATCGAGTTTCTTGATGATGTGCTGGCAACTTTGGAATTCGTGCATAGTTATGGTGTAATTCATCGCGATATCAAACCCGATAATATTATTCGACGTGAAAGCGATTCCTTGCAGGATGCGTCGCGCCGCAAATTTGCCTTGATTGACTTTGGCGCGATCAAACAGATGCAAAATCAGTTGGCGACCCAAATGGAACCACTCAGCCCCACCGTAGCGGTAGGGACACCAGGTTATATGCCCACCGAGCAAGCTCAGGGTAGACCCCGCCCCAGTAGTGACATATACGCACTTGGGATAATTGCCGTACAAGCCCTGACCGGAGTTTCTCCCCGCGAACTGCGTGAAGATCCCCAGACCGGAGAAATTAACTGGCAGCACCTAACATCCGTGAGTAAGGAGCTAGCTGCTATTGTCACTAAGATGATCTCCTATCAATTTAAGGATCGTTACAGGACAGCAACTGAGGTCAGACAAGCCCTTCAAGCTTGCGATCGAGCAATGCAACAATCTGTACCTACCGCATCTACCCTGCCAGTGACTGAGGCAGTTTTTCCCCCTACACAAGTTAATCCCTTATTCACTCCAACTGTGGAAACCGTAGCCAGTCCTCCTAGACCCTCCCCTCAAGCTTCAAAACGGTCTCAAGAGCAAAATAGAGAGCAGCCTAAAAATATTCCCGTCTATCAGTCTCCCCAACCAACGTATCAGCCTCAAGCAGTAGCGTCAGTACCGCAATTTTCTCCCGCCTCTGCTAATTTGCAGCCAGATTCCCAATCCAGCGTTGCACCACCTGGCAACAATAGTCTGGCGATCGCCCTATGGGTGGTAGCACTGACTGCCGCCGTGGGTATTGGCGCTCTGCTCGCCACCAGAGGGTTCTCTCCTGTCCTCCAAGTATTTAATCCTTCTACCCCACAACCAACCATCCCACCTACCCCACAACCAACAAACATTTCTTCATCTCTTCCCTCTCCCACGCCACAACAAATCACAGATCCTACTCCCACTCCCACCCAAACTGGCTCAACCGATCCAACCCAAGCCACCGCTTTAACTGAAGTAGAAGCCGTAGAACGAGTCAGACAGTTAGTCGAGAGCAAGCAAAAATTATTTGCACCTCCTTTTGATCGCGACCTACTAGCTCAGTTAGCTGTGGGCAATGAATACGAGAAACGGAAAGGCTCGATTGATTGGCTGCAAAAGAATAATGCCTATTACAACTACGGTGAGTTTGAGGTCAAGCCTCTGGGGCAGTTTAACGTGCAGGGTAACCAAGCCACAGTAGAGGTAGAAATTTCCGAGAATCCAACCCTATATGTCAACGGTCAAATCGATCAATCGCAGTCTATCCCATCGCAAGGCAGATACCGCTGCACTTTGCAGTTCGATCGCCAGAGTTGGAAGATTGCAACTTTAACAAAAATCTAGCCCCATGAAGCTACTGAAGCTATTTAAGCTATTTAAGCAGTTTAGACCCCGCGATCGCAAACGGTGGCACGGGTATTAGTATATCCGGTTCGGCAAACACCTTTTAACTCAAGCTCCCCAATTTGATAAATGTCTGGGACGGTTGAGCGATCGCCAGAAGTACAGCGTAACTATACACGAGGTTCCACCTATTTCACACCTGTAAATGGCTGTTGTAGTGCCCTTTGTACTGCGCGGCGGCGGATCTCTAAAACCTGGCTGATCTCGCGGGCAAAGCTGGGTTGACGCTCGATCATCTGGTTGACTTCAGCAGCAGAAATCATCATAACTTCCAGATCCTCTACAGCAGTGACTGATACAGTGCTTGGCTCTCCTGAAAACAGTGTCATTTCACCAAAAAATTCGCCCGCCTTTATGGGTAAGACTTCCTGTTCTCGATCGTTCTTATCAATTACCGTCATCATCGCCTGTCCTGCGATCGCAATATACAAGGCATTACTGGCATAGCCTTGCTGCATCACTTTTTCACCCGTGCCAAAATGTTTCAGCGTGATATCTTGAGATAGGTTTTGGATGTTGTCAGGGTTGTCTAGCGGCACAAAAGAGGGAATGGATTGTAAGCTTTCGGCAAATTTTTTCGATGTTCCTTCGGCACGAGAAGTAGGTCCATGAAAATGATAGAGCGTGCGAATGGGAAAAGGAATACTCAAGTTATTGCGTTGAGCAGCATACCAAACTCTCGTCATAAAGCGATCGCGGATTTCCTCTAGACCAGCGTAATCTTCAATAAAAAATTTGACCTCATAGGTGATTGAAGAATCACTATAGGACAGCGTAAAAACGTGGGGTTCGGGATTGACTAAGATACCCTGAGTTTCTAAAGCTGTAGTACGCAGAACATATTTAGCCAGGTTAGGTGGATCTTTATAAGAAAAGCCAATTTCGATGCGCTCGGCATGAATACGCTGCGGTCGGCTAAAATTGCGAATGATTTCTGCACCTATCACTTTATGGGGAATAATCACCATCTCTCGTTCCAGGGTAATCAGACGCACAGACCGCCAGTTGATATCGATAACTTGACCAACTAGATCGCCAACCCGTAGCCAATCGCCTACAGAGAAAGGTTGCTCAAACAGCAGGGCAATCCCTGACATCACACTACCGAGGGTATCTTGCAATGCTAACCCAATCACAATGGAACTTACCCCTAGGGCGGTTACTAGACCTGCCAGATCGGCTTTCCACACCGTCGCCAGCACGATCGCCGTACCAAGTAAAACTAGAAACAATCGGGATAGATCGATCAAGAGTTTTGGTACTTTTGCCCGCCAGGTATTAGCTTTAGCCTGTGCGAATAGAACCGTATTAAACAGAGATAGAGCGGCATGAATTACACAGACCCACAGGAGGGTTTGAATGCTTTTGACTCGGTCATCACCAGGTGGGAGTTGCAGAACATGCTGCGTAAATAGTGAAAAGATGAATACGGGCAAAACTAAGTTGCGAACAACTTCTAAGGTGGCAGCTAAAGGTTTGCCGTTTTTTCGCAAGCGCTGGATCGCCTCACCGAGCAGAATCACAGTTAATGGAAATCCCACAATTAAGGCGATCGCCCAGAGTAATAGATGGCTGGTCAGAATAGGAGCAGTCATAACACCTCAGACTTTACAGGTTGTTGAATACTTTTGAGACACCAAGCTTTGGAACTTTTGGAACTAACGTTACCATTGCTTTCGGCAGTTCCCAATGCTCCAGCCAGTAGTTCAAATTCATAAAGATCGGCTAAGCGGTGATAAACCTCTTCCGAGACTAAAATCAACCCAACAGGACAAGCCGACATCAATGCCTGACTGCAATTCACCGTATCTCCCCATACATCATAAATAAACTTACTTCGCCCCACAATGCCCGCCAACACATTCCCTGAATGAACCCCTGTGCGAATATTTAACTGAAGTCGACGTTCGTGATTAAATCGCCGCACGATAATCAGCATTTCTAAGGCAAAATCGATCGCCCGTTTATCGTGGTCGAGATAGGGGAGCGAAATCCCACAGACAGCCATATAGCGATCGCCAATGGTTTTGATTTTTTCCATGCCATAACGCTCGGCTGCTTCATCAAAAGCACCGACTAAATCGTTGAGGATGCTGACAACTTCGTAGGCGCTAAGGGATGGGGATAGTTTGGCAAAGCCAGTTAGCTCTGAGAACAAAACCGCCACATTAGAGACTCTTTCCGCAATATTTTTCTCACCCCGTTTCAGCCGTTTCGCGATCGCCGAGGGAAAAACACTGAGTAGCAGTTGTTCGTTTTCGAGATTTTTTTCCTCTATTAGCTCGGTCTGAGCGCGGAGGCTATGCACCATCGCATTAAAGGATTTAGCCAATTCCCCAAACTCATCTTGAGAGTTTAATGGGACAATTGTATCCAACTGTCCTTTTTCGACTCTTTGAGCATTTTTAATCAGTTGATTGATCGGCTGCACAAAGAGATAAGCCAGACCCATTGCCAATAAAGTCACCATCAGCATTAAAACTGTGGCGGAAATCAATAACTGCCGTTCAAACGAGTAAATCGGTTCATAGGCTTCAGCTAGGTCAATTTCTGCAAGGATCGCCCAATCCAATTCATCAATATGGAGTGGTGCGTAAGAACTTAAAACTGGAATGTTGCGATAATCATTGATAATCTGCGTACCTTGTTTACCTGACAAGGCTTCCTTCGCTCCTTCTGTTAGAACTTTTTGCTCTAAAATTGAAGTTTCGTATTGCTTAATGCGATTGAGAATTTTTTCACTAACACCGAGCGATCGCAGCGTTTGCAAATACTGCTCGGGGCTTTCCACCCAAAATCGCGAAACCGATCGCATTAAATAATCCTGTCCCACTAAATAGGTCTCACCACTTTTACCCAAACCATCACTTTCCCAGTTGCGATTCCCAGTCATGACATTATTCACTTCATTCACTGGAATTTGGACTGCCAAAACCCCAATAAATTCTGACTGATTAAAAATAGGAGCGGCAATAAACGCCGCAGGCGCGCCATAGGAGGGGGCATAAGCTTCAAAGTCAATAATGCGGGCGTAGTCTCTTTGTTTTTCTTGACGGACTTTGGCCACTAGTCGCGCTAAATTACTCTCGTTATAGGCACCCTGACTCAGATTAGTGGTGAAATCTGTCTCTTTATAAACCGTATAGACAACCTTTCCTTCAGGATTAATCAGAAATAGGTCATAATAGCCAAACTTTTCGATAATATCTCGAAAAATAGGGTGGTACTGAGCGTGGACAACACTATAGGGACTGCCATCTTTAGGATCGTTGAGGAGATGCTTTTTGCCCACAGGGTTGGGATTAGCGGCAATGTAATGGTACTGGAGATAGCGAGCTGCTATGTTTTTAGGCTTAAAGAACTCCAGCATCGGACTACCCTGTTCTGCTTTTGCTAGTCGAGGGAGAAATCGATCGCGATAGTATTCTGTTAACTTTTGTTCAAATTGATCGGGGATTTTGCTACTGTCAATAAGGCGATAGTCAGCATCAAACTCTTGCATAGCTTTAATAACAGAGGGATTTCCACTTAAAGTTTGAATATGATTGCGTAAGATCTTGAAGTAAGATTCAATTTGATATGCTTTAGATGCCCGCACACTGGTTAACTGGTTAAAAGCTCGATTGGTAAGATTAGACTGACCGCTCTGATAACCAATATAAGCAGTAACTAATATGGAACAACTGCTAACTGCCAGTAACATCGCAATAAGCTTAGATTTAATACTTATATGAGTGAGCGATCGCATAGATTAGAGTATAGTCTCGCCCTCACAGGCTAAACCGACTAAAGACCGTCTCGTATCATAGGTTACTATTCTCGCCAAAATTGTATTGATTCAAACGAAAATATAATATCGGCGAATTTCCCCACCTGTAGTACTGGAGATGCTTATTTCAATTTAACTCAACTTGAGAGAATTGACCTGCGATCGCTCCGTTATTTATTCCAATAACCAGGCAAAAAGATCCTTACACTACTCATCTTAAACCTCGTCAAGGTCGCCTGTAACTAAGTATAGCCACACCAAGCGCTCACACGGCATGCTCTACCAACCGAGAGCCTCTGCCACCTGGCTAGCTAAATTGATCGGATCGAAGGGCTTAGCGATCACAGCTACAACTCCCAAACTCGCAAAGCGATTGCGATCGGCGGTCTGGATTTTCGCTGTGAGAAAAACTACGGGAATATGACTGGTTGAGGGATCGGCCTGTAAATTTTGCAAAGTAGTGGGGCCATCCATATCCGGCAGCATGACATCAAGTAAAATTGCATCGGGCTGATCTGCCTTAGCCTTCTCCAGTCCATCTTGACCAGATTCAGAAGTCAGTACTTGCCAACCTCCCATCATTTCCAGGCTAATCTGAGCCACTTCGCGGATGTCACTTTCATCATCAATAATTAATATACGCTTCGTATCCACTACAGAAAACTCCTAACTATTGGGGGGCAATTCAGTAAGCATAGAACTTGGATCGGGGCTGACATCTTCGCTCCCGCTAATAGGATAGAGTCCAGGCAATGACTGTGATAAAGCCGATAGGATTGGCAGACTCAAGAAAAAGGAACTGCCACGGTCTACAACGCTTTCTGCCCAGATCCGGCCACCATGCTGCTGCACGATACTACGGCAAATTGCCAGTCCCAGTCCTGTCCCGCCTTTTTGTCGGCTGTCAGAAGCATCAACCTGCTGAAACCGCTCGAAGATAGAATCTAACTTGTCAGACGGAATTCCCCTGCCATAGTCCTTTACAGTCACAAGTAAAGTCTTTTGCTCTTGTTGGGCTGCAATCGTATCCCTAGAACTTGGCGGTAAAAGAGAACGATCTTTGACCACTGCAACACTTAATTGAACCTGGCTACCAGGGAAAGAGAACTTGATCGCATTACTGAGTAAGTTAGTAAGAACCTGAATAATGCGATCGCTATCAGCGAATATTTTAACAGATATAGTTGATACAGATAGACTAACCTCAGCCTTATCAGCTATGGGTTGTAACTCTTGTACTACCTGATCGATCAAATCAGCAATATCGCAATTTCCCTGAGATAACTTCACCTTACCTGATTCTAGACTTTCTAGATCGAGAATGTCATTAGTCAGGCGAATCAACCGTCGTGTATTTTTGACGGCAATTTCTAGCATCCGCTGCCCCTTCCCAGCTAATTCGCCAAGATTGCCAGTTTGCAATAATCCTAGCGCTCCATGTATAGCAGTTAATGGCGTTCTCAGCTCGTGGCTAACAACTGAGATAAATTCGTCTTTCATCCTTTCTACAGCGCGGCGATCGCTGATATCTCTAGCAATCACAGAGCTACCGGTAATATTACCAAAGGCATCCTTCACCGGCGATATAGTCATCAGTACTTCGATAATTTTGCCATCCTTGCGCAAATGCGGGGTGGTGTAGTAGCCGATGATGTCTTGCGCCGCTCTCGAATCTGGTCCTGATATGCCAACGATCTCACCACGCGGTACCAGGAGGGTAATAATGTTTTGGCCGACCGCCTCCGCCGCTGTATATCCATAGATAAACTGCGCGCCCAAGTTCCAACTGGTAATTGTGCCGTTGAGCGTCATGCCAATAATTGCATCATCAGAGAATTTGACAATGGCAGCCAGATCGGCCATCACAGCTTCTGCCTGCTTCCGTTCGGTGATATCCAATACCATGCCAAACAACTGCGATACTTGTCCTTCGAGATTAAATACCGGATTACCTTTCACCAGCAGATATCGTAAAGTCCCATCCGATCTTGTAATTTCAGATTCTATTTCAAATGATTTACCATTAGCTACCGCTTGTCTAAATGATGCCGCGATCTTAGTAGCATCTCTCAAGCCATACCTACTCAGTAATTCTCTATAGCCTGGGATTGGTTGACCTACTTCTAGCCCAAAGATGCGAAATACTTCGTCTGACCAGACTGTATGGCGAGTGGTGAGGTCAAGTTGCCAGCTACCTAGGTGAGCCAGCCTTTGAGCTTCAGCCAAATTATTTTCACTCCGACGCAGTGCTTCCTCTGCTTGCTTGCGATCGCTAATGTCTATGAGTACACCATCAACAATCGCTCCTCCTGCCGCTAGTGGCGAAATACGAGCACTATCTCTCACCCATTTCACTTGACCGGAGGCTGATCTCAGCCGAAATTCATTGGTAAAGGGCTGCAAAGAGGCAATTGCACGCTGAAGCATTCGATCGCATTGTTCACGATCTTCAGGATGGATGAGGGTGAATAGTTTTTGCGGATCGGACATCACGATCTCGGGCATGACACCAGTAATTTCATACAGACCAGTACTGATAAACTGCATTTCCATCCTCTGATCGTCATAGATGACTAGACGATAGATCGAACAGACAATATTATTAGCGATCGAGGCAATTTGCAGCTCTCTTTCCTGTAGAGATTGCTCTACTCGTTTGCGGTCAGTGATGTCACGACTGATGCCACGGTAGCCTCTAAATCCACCATCTAAATCGAAAATAGGCACCCCGCTAGTTTCTACGATCACGAGATGGCCATTCTTATGAAAATGTATGCTCTCTAGATTGTAGAAAGGTTCGTAGTTATTAAAAATATTTCTAAAAGCCCTAGCCATGAGATGTCCTTCATGATCGGGCATGAGTTCAAAAGGAGTTTTACCAATAATCTCTTTCGGCTCGTGGCCTAATATACTCATTACCTTAGGACTACAGTATGTATATACGCGATTCTCATTAATTTCCCACACCCAATCACTAGAAGTTTGCACCAGGTGTAAAAAGCGCTCTTGACTCTGGTGTAGCAGTTCCGCTCTGGATGATTGGGAATGGCTGCTATCACGGAGGGTAATTAGGTGCAGGTTGGGCAAATAGTGTACAGCGACAGCATATTCCACCTCGTGCAGACTACCATCAGTACGATGTAGAGGGCAGCAAGCCCTTGTCACTTCCGTCGGAACCAGGTTCTGTCCATCTTGCTCTAGACTGCATCTAAGTTCGATAAAATCGGTAAGACTCCGACCAATCAGCTCCAATCTAGTTAGTCCGAAAAGATTGCAGGTAGCAGCGTTAACCTCTAAACACGTACAATTGTCATCAGTGATAATCATGCCATCTGGGCTACGCTCAAAAATTGCTTGGAGAAGATAACTATTTGGATAATTTAACTCTAGTGTCTGATTGGTGGTCATGGCCGTTAAATGCTTGTTACACTGTAAGTAGTTAAGAAGTAGTTAAGCTGCTCAGGTTCTCAAAGCGCGACGTAGTCTTTGCAAAAGTACAGAGACTGTCCAGGGTTGAACCACATAGTCAAATGCTCCCAGCTCCAGCGCCTGCTCTGCTTCAGTAGAATTGTCAGTTAATAGAATCACGCGAATGTGTTGTAATACTTTCTTGCGCCTAAGTCGTTTGAGGAGTTCCAAGTGATTGAGTTCTGACGGTGCTTCTCCTAAGATGATTGCCTTGGGCCTAAGGCTAGAGTCACAGAGTCTTTCCACCGCAGTGTCATAATCTGACAACCAGAGAGTATGATATCCTCTGGTACCGAGATCGCGAAGTATTTGATATGGCACGATCGCCTCATCTGAGACTAATACAACATCAGCATTAAACTGATGCTCGGGATTGGGAGGTTGCCAGCCAACCGGCAGTACGCGATCGCGACCAGTAGATTTTGCCTGTTGTAGCACCACATTTGCAGCCTTATAAAGCGCGTCTAGATCGATGCCATCTATGGGATATTGCGCTATACCAGCACTAAAGGTGATGTGGAAGTTACATCCCTTCTCATCAGCAAATTCAACTTGACGCAGGGTTTCCAAGATTTCGGCCAATCGCTCTACGCAATCAACTTTATTAATGCCATACATACCAACAATAAACTCCCCTCCGCCCCAACATGCCACCACATCTTCGTTGCGAAACTGTTGATATAAGAGCACACCAATTTTATGTAGTACTTTATCGCCACAGTCTTTACCATATCTCTCATTGATTTGCTTTAACTTATCTAAGTCCAAAATACCAAGACAGAGGTGCTGGTCGTAGCGCTTGGCCAGACCAATCAGGCGCTTGATCTCATCAGATGATTTGCGACGATTTGCTACACCCGTGAGAGGATCTGTTTCCGCTTGCAAGCGCAATCTAGACGTACGTTCCAAACGATTGAAGATACGCGTTACTAGCATAGATTCAGTCGGAGGTTTGCTAATCCAGTCATCTGCTCCTACCGCAAACAGTTTTTGCAGTGTGGCATCGTCATTATGGGCGGTCAGAAACACTACTGGCATCAGATTCCAGGATGGGTCGCTGCGAATTATTTGACATAGTTCGATACCGCTAATATCAGGCATTGTGACATCCAGGATGGTTATGTCTGGCATAGTTTCTTCCAGCACAGACCAAAACTGAGATGGATCGTTGAGGGAGATGAGTTCGATCCCATGCGGTTCTAGCAGAGTATGCAGTAACTTGAGTACTTGTGGATCGTCATCCACGGCTAAAATCTTCACCACCTTACGGCGATCGCTTTGCAGTAACTGAGTTACCGAATCCATCACGATCGAGGGCAGGGAAGGCTTTTGCAAGAAAACCCCACCGCTACGTCTGACAACTTCTAAGCGGTCTGAGAAGGAATCACTAGTTGTCAGCACCAAAGTTGGGATGGGGGATGGAGTGGAAGCAAGTTCGCTCAACAATTGCCAACTATTTTCATCTGTGTTGGGAAAGTTTAGTTCAATGATGGCGCAGGCGGGACACTCCCGTGCTATCTGTACCATTGCCGCTCCTGGTGTCAGCGCAATTTCGCAGCGATATCCGCGCGCGATCGCCTCTGAGGACAGGCGATCGGCAAACGTGCGATCGGCATCCACGATCAACAGCAAAGGTAGTTGCTCGTCTTTAGGTAACTGAGTCGTAGAGGGTAGAGTTGATGGTGAACTAGGCACCGCCGCAGTTTCCACTACCTGACGCAACTCTAATATGAGAGTTTTGAGTTGAGAGATTTGCTCTTGTGTCAGTGGAGTTGTGGTTTGAAAAAGTGCTTCTATCTGCCTAGCTAGCTGCGAGCCGTCTTGAAAACCAAACATCCCCAAGGAACCCACTAGTTTGTGAGCTGCTTGCGCCGCCATGCGAGCGAGTTCGTCCGATAAATTCCCAGTCGACAGCAAAGATGTCGTATGCTCTAGCATGGTGACATGGCCGATGCTGTGAAATTTGGTACTCTGCCAAATCTGAGCTACTTTTGCCATCACTCTTTGCTCGGCTGGCTCACCTTGCTCTGCTGTTCCAACTGCTCGCGGCGATCGAGGCGCTTTCGCCGACTCGTTAAGCATGGCGGGATTAAGTCGATAGCCTTGACCGTAAACAGATTCAATTAAATCTGGAGATGCGTCTACAGCCTTTAACTTGTTGCGCAGACCTTTGATATGGGCCGTGACCGTAACTTCGCCTGGGGCACTATCAAGAGGCCATAGTAGGTCTAAAATTCTAGGTCGACTGTATACCTGCTTGGGATGTCGCACAAATAGTTCCAGGATGTCATGCTCTTTACGGGATAGTTGCAGTGGGCGATCGCGATAATATGCCTCCCCACCAATCGCATCGATGCGAATATCCCCCCATTCCAGTGCTGACACCACCGTATCTTTGCCGCGCCGAAGCAGCGATCGCACCCTAGCAGCTAATTCCTCTAACTTAAATGGCTTAACCAGATAGTCATCCGCCCCCGCATCTAAACCTAAAACGCGATCGCTAACCGTATCCCTTGCAGTCATCATCAGCACAGCAACATTATTATGCTGAGCGCGCAAGCGGCGGCAAAAGCTAATACCATCTAACTTCGGTAGCATCACATCCAGCAGGATCAGATCGTAGCCTATACTTTCAGCTAACTGCCAGCCAGCTTTGCCATCGAGTGCAACATCGATCGTGTACTGTTGCTGAGTTAGGGCAAACTGGAGTAGGTTGACAGTTGCTTCATCATCCTCTACCAATAGAATTTTCATGTCGCGAACTTGTGGGGGGTAAGCCTAAATTAACTTATTAGATTTTATTTAGGGAACTCTACAGAGATTACCCTGAAATCAGGATGCGCGATCGCATGGCTTTCTGGTGTCATCCGCAAGAGATATGACTAAATATATAAGTCCTTGTGAAGGCTAAAATTTAGTTGCAGACACGTCTTCAGTTAGATTCCTTTTTGCAAGGTGACTGCTAAATTTGGCGAGATGCGGATTAGGAGACAAACCCATGTCATCTCAAAAAATTCAAAAGACTCAAATGCCTGAACCGCACTTTGGCCAATCCTTCGCAATTAGCATAGCGGCGATTGTCGTGCTTACCTTGTTTTTACCACTGCTTACACCAGCTAGCAAACCATCATCTAATAGTACAAGCATTGCCAATCCTGCCAGGTCAGTCGTTAGGTAATTTTTACTGGCGATCGATTACGCTGTTTACCTGGGCGATCGCATCTACTAATTAGCCATTGGCTCATAGCGAAAAAACACCCCTACTCCAACTCAAATTAGTGTGGAAATAGAGGTGTCAAGAAAGTCTGTGCTATGAGCCTACAGATTATTTACAAATTACAGATTAACGACAAAGGCATCTTTAACACCCTGAATATGCATGATCTCATCCAGTAAACCTGCAGGAAGTGGATCGTCAATATTCAATACCATCACAGCTTCGCCGCGTACTATCCGCCGACCAACCTGCATACTGGCAATATTCACATTGTAATTTCCCAGCATAGATCCAATGCCACCAATGATGCCTGGCATATCTCTATGCAAGGTCAGCAGCATATAGTTAGTCGGTGCAACGTTAATGGGGAAGCCATTGATATTGGTAATGCGCAACTCAGATTTACCAAGCAATGCGCCAGTCACCGACTGTTGCCCCTGCGTACCGTTAGCAGTCAAATGCAGCGATCCGGTGTAGTCCTCAACGGTGGCATCGCGGGTTTCAGTGACGCGGATACCACGCTCTTTAGCTTCCAGGCTAGCATTGACAAAATTAACCCGTTCGCGCAAAGCAGGGGAGAGCAGTCCTTTCAAAGCTGCTACTACAATTGGCTGACTTTCGCTGCTGGCAATTTCACCTTGCAGGCGCACGTCGAGCGTGTCTACCCGACCACCGGCAAGTTGACCCACCAAATTACCCAGCATTTCCGCTAGTTGCAGGTAAGGTTTTAGTTTTTGCCAGACATCAGGCCCCAAACCAGGAATATTTACAGCAGCACGGGCAGGTAGACCAAGCAGCACATCACGGATTTGCTCGGCCACATCGATCGCCACATTAGCCTGTGCTTCCTCAGTCGAAGCGCCAAGATGAGGTGTCAAAATTAACTGCGAACCAATTTGTCGCAACGGTGAATCAGCTTCTAAGGGCTCATTTTCAAATACATCTAGAGCGGCACCAGCGATCGTGCCATTCTGGAGAGCTTCGGCTAAGGCCGCTTCATCGATGATGCCACCACGGGCGCAGTTCACAATACGCACACCGGGCTTCATAATCGCAATTTTTGCCGCATCGATCAGGTGATAAGTTTCCTTAGTTTTGGGTAAATGCAGCGTAATGTAATCCGATTCCCGCAGCAATATTTCCAACTCTACTAAGTTGACACCAAGTTTCTCAGCTCGTTCGGCGGTTAAGAAAGGATCGTAGGCCAATAGTTTCATGTCCATCGCCCGTGCTACGGTCGCCACATGAGATCCAATCTTGCCTAAACCGATCACTCCCAAAGTTTTCTTGTAAACTTCGACGCCGGTAAAACTTTTGCGATCCCACTTGCCAGATTTGAGCGAGACATTAGCGTCAGGGATGAAACGAGATAGGGCGAGCATCATGGCAAGAGTATGCTCGGCAGCCGCAATGGTATTGCCTTCGGGTGAATTGACAACAACAATGCCTTGACGCGTAGCAGTCGGAACATCGACATTATCAACACCAACACCAGCCCGACCAATAATTTTGAGGTTTTTGCCAGCCTCAATGATTTCTTTGGTTAATTTGGTGCCTGAGCGAATCATGATCGCATCGTACTCAGGAATAACCTGGGTTATTTCCTCTGGGCTAAGAGTTGTTCTAATATCAACTGTAGCAACTTGGGAAAGAATATCAATCCCTACTTGGTCAATTGGGTCGGAAACAAGAATTTTTGGCATAATTTACTGAGATATGGGCTACCTACATGAGCATTTGGTTAGAAGCAACAGAAATTCTTGAGTAAATGTCAATGATTGTTTACTCTTAAATAAGGATTCGGAATCGAGTCAATGCCTTGTAGGTCTGACGAATGCTAGTTAAGCATTCAGTATTTTAATGCTTAATCCTGTGCAACAGTCAAAACTTCAGATCTAATCAATAGTTGATCTAGTTTATTTTGTTGCGGTTAATAGACCAAATTTAATCAGGCCGTTGGCATAACCGCGTGACATCTGGCGCAGAGACAATGCTGCTGTCAATGTGCTGAGTCCCGATCGCAATACACCTAAAATTGCTGAGGGCGCGATCGCCGAATCAACTACTACATCCCAAAATGGAGCTACAGCTTCTGACCAATCTGCGGTTTTAATATTTTGGAAATTTGTGCGGTGGGCGATCGCCTCATATGCAGACAGCGAGATTACATAGGGCAGACAATAAACATCGTAAATGCGCTGTAAGTGCCTTTGTTCGTGCTTATTTAGTGGGCGATCGCTAATATCGCGGTGGCACCAGGTCGCAAAAATAAACGTCCCGCCTGGTTTGAGTACGCGGTAGCATTCCTGTAGAAACTTCTCTTTATCTGACATGTGTTCGCCGCTCTCCAGCGACCAGACAAGATCGAAGCTGTCATCGGGAAATGGCATAGCCATCGCATCCGCGACTAGAAATTGCGATCGCGCTTGTAAGCCCAATGCTCTAGCCCGTTCTGTAGCTCTGTTTGCCTGCACCGGGCTCAGGGTAATTCCTGTCACCTTACGATCGGAGGCATCTGCTTCAGAATTGTTATCAGCATCAGTGCCAGAATCAGTGCCAGAATCTACTAGATATTTGTCAGCTAGATACAGGGAACTGCCACCAATACCACAGCCCACATCCAAAATGGAAGTAGGAATTTTGGGCTCAGCCCACTCCAAAAGCTTTTCGATCAAGTCAATTTGAGCTAAGCGTCGGTCTTTGTGGCTACTTTCGCCATTTGCATAATAACCATGATGCATATGCTCGCCCCAGACTTGCTCCCACAAATCAGAGGAACTGTCATAAAAGTCACGGATGCGCAAATTTAAGTCTGGCATTCTGCTCGATCCCCCAAAAAATAAGCCTAAATTGAAAGGTAGGGGCGAACGACCGTTCGCCCCTACCCAAAATTTTGTATTAGTTCTTCTTGGCCGCAGGGGTGCTGGGGAAAGCCATATCCACAAAGCCGAGTTCGTATAGTTGCTGATAGGCTTGCTGTCCTAGTTCGCGCGTAGGGGCTTGGCTGCGAATCAACTGCACTAGTAGGGGCACCGCCAACTCAGGCTGATTTTTGGCGCGATACACAACCGCAAGTTGATATGTGGATTTATCTCGCGATTGGGCGGCTTGTAATGCTTTCTGGCGGTGGTTATCGGAAATGCGATTGTCAACTCCAGCAAAGCTAGAGGTGAGCTCTTGATAAAAGTTGGAAAGCTGGTTGTAGACCTGGCGAGCATCCTGAAGTTTAGTTACAGCCAGATCGTAGTTTTGGGCATTGACCGCTGCCATAGCTTCACCCATTAAGCGTTCACCACCTTGAAGGCTGAAAACACTGCTGTTAAGTGAGTTAGGTCTTGGTGCAGTATCAAGAGGTTGCTGGGTTTGCGCGATCGAGATGCTAGGGAATAACGCACCAGCCGTTAACAAAGCAGCAAGCAAGGACTTGACGTTGCGAGGATTGACAGCAGATGTGAGCATAATTTAGGGAGAGCAAATTTTAGGGACAGTATATTACTTTTTGTGCCAAACCTAACATAATCTTGGTATAGGCCGATCTCAGTAAGTTGTAGACGTGCGATCGCGATCGCAAAGTTCCGCACAAATATCCATAAACAAAATAATTTATAGATATTTTTGGAGCTGAGCCCTAAAGTTCGCAGTCGATGAAATGAATGTGACACTCATCGTGTTATGCTAATCAACGGTTTGCTTAACATTTATTTTAGTTTTGCAAACTTACGCCGAGTTAATTTAGACTGCAAGTGAAAGTTATCCTCACGGAGAAAAGCATCGAACGCTCGGAGGCAGGCCTAAATAACTCATCTAATAGCCTGGATGAGTACGGTGACCTCAAGTTCAAGCTATTCGTAATCACACTAATCACGTCTGGGGTCATAAGCCTAGTTGTATGGGGTGTTTGCGGATTAAATCTGGCGCTGAATTACCTGTTAGGTGCAGGCGTCGGTATGGTTTACTTAAGGATGCTATCAAGGGACATCGATCAATTAGGTCAACAGCGGAAACAGCTTAGCTATACTAAGCCCTCCAGGTTTGTACTCTTTACTGTTTTGATTGTCGCAGCCGCTCGTGCAGAGTATCTGCATGTTCTGCCTGTGTTCCTAGGGTTTCTGACCTACAAAGCCGCGATCTTGGTATACACGATCCAGGATTTAACTCGCACTCGCTCTATCTAGAATTTGGCCTGTTAAAGGTGTCAACTGATAAATCATGATGACTCGATTGCTTTCTTACGCTCAAACAACAGATTTTGCTGCCCTAGAAGTGGGCAAGCACTTTTACTGGCAAATTGGCAACCTTGCAGTACACGGTCAAGTTTTGCTAGTTACTTGGATTGTAATTGCTGTGCTAGTCATAGCATCAGCTCTCGCTACTAGTAATATCAAACGCATTCCTGCCAAATTTCAGAACTTCATGGAGTATGTACTGGAATTTGTGCAGAGTATTGCCAAAGACCAAATCGGTGAGAAGGAATATCGCAATTGGGTTCCTTTCATCGGCACCTTTTTTCTGTTTATATTCGTTTCAAATTGGCTAGGAGCACTGATTCCTTGGAAGCTAATTAAATTGCCGGAAGGGGAGTTAGCCGCTCCTACCAGTGACCTGAATACTACAGTGGGTTTGGCTCTTTTAGTATCCCTGCTGTACTTTTGGGCAGGGTTAAGTAGGAGAGGCTTAGGCTACTTTTCCAGGTACATTGAAGGTTCGCCGTTCCTTTTGCCAATTTGGGTTCTAGAAGATTTCACACGTCCCCTCTCACTAAGCTTTCGTCTGTTTGGCAATATTTTGGCAGATGAGTTGGTGGTTGGGGTATTCGTTCTGTTGATTCCCTTGTTTGTACCGCTACCTGTAATGGCGCTAGGATTATTTACTAGTGCGATCCAGGCTTTGATTTTTTCGACATTAGCGGCGGCTTACATTGGTGAAGCAATGGAAGGTCACGGTGGAGAAGAGCATGAGCATTGATACCAATCAATATGGGCTCAGTTGATTCAGGCAATGCCTGAATGCATGAAACATACATAAATGTCCAAGTAAACGTAACTCAAACAAATAAGGAAAATCATCATGAATCCATTAATCGCTGCTGCTTCAGTTTTGGGCGCTGGTCTCGCAATTGGTTTGGGCGCTATTGGTTCTGGTATTGGTCAAGGTAATGCAGCAGGACAAGCTCTATCTGGAATTGCGCGTCAGCCAGAAGCTGAAGGCAAAATTCGCGGCACATTACTTTTGAGCTTTGCGTTCATGGAATCTCTGACTATTTATGGCTTGGTTGTAGCCCTAGTGCTGCTATTTGCCAATCCTTTTGCAGGTTAAGTCCTTACAAAGAAGCTATTGGCTATTGGCCGTATTGGCTGACAGCTAATAGCAATTGGCTAACTTTTCGCTACCTAGGCTTAAATTCTCATGACATTCTGGACATTTCATTGGACGTTGCCAATCGCTACTGAAGCTGTGGAAGTTGCTACTGAAGCAGCTGAGAAGAGCGGTGGTCTGTTTGATATCGGCGCAACCTTGCCAATTATGGTTGTGCAATTTTTAATTCTAGTTGCGATTCTCAATGTGGTTTTCTTTAAGCCTTTAACTAAGGCTATTGACGATCGCAATGACTACGTTCGCAACAACATCTCCGACGCCAAAGAGCGGTTGGAGAAAGCAACTGCTCTGGCTCAACAATACGAGCAAGAACTAGCAACAGCTCGTAAATCTGCTCAAGCAATGGTTGTGGCGGCGCAAGCCGATGCAACTAAGCTTCGCGCTCAGCAAATCGCCAAAGCCTTGGAAGAATCTCAGGCGCAACTAGCAAGTGCCAAAGCAGAAATTGAAGCACAAAAGCAAGCTGCTGAGGCTTCTTTGAACGCTCAAGTTGAGGTGCTTAGCCGTCAAATCCTGGATAAAATTCTGGGTGATTTGGTGCACAGCTAGTCATCAGCGATCTGACAAACACAAAAGATAATGACAAACGACTTATGAGTATTGGTTTATTCCTGCTTGCAAGTGAAGCGGGTGAGGCATCTGGGTTTGGTATCAATGGCGATATCTTTGGGACTAACCTGATCAACATTTTGATTCTTCTCGGTGGTGTGGTCTACGCAGGTCGTGGTTTTTTAGATAAGATTTTATCCCAGCGTCTTGAGATCATTGAAACTGCAATCACTGATGCGGAAAAACGCAAGCGTGAGGCAGTTGAGCAGCTAGCAGACCAGCAGGAGAATCTAGCACAGGCTCGATCTGAGTGCGATCGCATTCGCACAGCCGCAGCCTCTGATGCCAAGGCAGCTAGTGAAGCAATTCTCTCCACCGTGGCTGCTGATATTGAGCGGTTGAGAGAATCCTCTGTGCAAGAAATTGCTAGAGAGCAAGAGCGTGTAATCGTCCAGCTCAGACAGCAGGTTGCAGAAAAAGCATTAGCTGGAGTCAAAGCTCACTTCGATCGCGGTCTCAGCGATTCTGCCCAGCAGCAATTAGTAAATCGTAGTATTGAATTGCTAGGAGCGAAGCCTTGAAATCAAGTTCTTTCAACCAGACATTTGTGGAACCCTATGCTGAGGCATTGATGTCCTTAGCTAAGGAGCAAGGCTTAGTAGAAGCCCTAGGTCAGGACATGCAGCTAATTGTAGGTTCGCTGCAAGGCTCTGAAGAGCTTAGGCGTTTCTTCGCTGTACCTTTAGTCAAAGGAAGTGCCAAAAAGTCAGCGATCGACAGCCTATTTGGCGCGCGGGTTAATCCCTTAACCTTAAATTTTCTAAGACTAGTGGTAGATAGAGGCCGGATCGCATTTTTGGAGCCAATCTGTTCGCGATTTCAGGATCTACTACGCGACATGAATCAGATTTCGCTTGCAGAAGTGACATCGGCCATACCTTTAACTGACGATCAGCAAGAGACGCTGCGACGTAAGGTCATAGATATGACTAGTGCGCGGGGAGTAGAATTAGCAATTAAGGTCGATCCTGACTTGATCGGTGGTGTGATTATCAAGGTTGGCTCTCAAATTGTTGATGCCAGTATTAGAGGACAATTACGCCGACTCACCAGCAGTCTTCTTGTCAGTAATTTTTAGTAATTGCACAAGCTTGCAGTTAAATCATCCAGGTTTTCCCAACTACCCAAACTATCAATACGCAGAGTAATAACATATGGTTAGTATCAGACCAGACGAAATAAGTAACATTATTAAGCAGCAAATCGAGCAATACAACCAGGAGCTTCAGGTCTCTAACGTTGGTACGGTCTTGCAAGTAGGCGATGGTATTGCCCGCGTCTATGGCCTGGAAAAGGCGATGTCAGGCGAACTGCTAGAGTTTGAAGATGGCACAGTTGGTATCGCTCTGAACCTGGAAGAAGACAATGTGGGTGTGGTGCTGATGGGTACTGGACGCGAGATCGCTGAAGGTAGTTCTGTGAAATCCACTGGTAAAATTGCTCAAATTCCAGTTGGTGATGCTTTTATCGGTCGTGTGGTGGATGCATTAGCTCGACCCATCGATGGTAAAGGCGATATTCACGCCACTGAATCTCGTCTAATTGAATCTCCTGCGCCTGGGATTATTGCGCGTAAATCGGTATTCGAACCTCTCCAAACCGGTATCACTTCAATTGATGCGATGGTGCCAATTGGGCGCGGTCAACGCGAACTGATTATTGGCGATCGCCAAACGGGCAAAACCGCTGTGGCTGTAGACACCATCCTTAACCAAAAGGGTGAAGATGTAATTTGTGTTTATGTCGCGATCGGGCAGAAAGCTTCCACCGTAGCTCAAGTTGTGGGCGTCCTGGAAGAAAGAGGCGCAATGGACTACACAATTGTGGTCTGCGCCAGCGCTAACGATCCTGCGACTTTGCAATACCTGGCTCCCTACACTGGTGCCGCGCTAGCCGAATACTTCATGTACAACGGCAAGCACACTTTGATCATCTATGATGACTTGTCTAAGCAAGCCCAGGCATATCGTCAAATGTCACTCTTACTGCGTCGTCCTCCCGGACGCGAAGCTTATCCAGGCGATGTATTTTATCTCCACTCTCGCCTCCTAGAACGCGCGGCAAAGCTGAGCGATAAACTCGGTGGTGGTTCGATGACAGCCCTACCAATTATTGAAACGCAAGCAGGTGACGTTTCGGCCTACATTCCTACTAACGTAATTTCAATTACTGACGGCCAAATCTTCCTCACCGCCGATCTGTTTAACTCTGGCGTTCGTCCTGCGATCAACCCTGGTATCTCAGTATCCCGCGTGGGTTCGGCAGCGCAGATTAAGGCGATGAAGCAGGTTGCCGGTAAGATTAAGCTGGAATTAGCCCAGTTTGACGATCTAGCTGCATTTGCCCAGTTTGCTTCCGATCTAGATAAAGCAACTCAAGCTCAACTACAACGCGGTCAACGCTTGCGCGAAATTCTCAAGCAGCCCCAATACTCACCTCTACCTGTGAGCGATCAAGTAGCAATCATCTACACTGCGATCAATGGCTATCTTGATGATGTGCCAGCTGACAAGGTGACCAAGTTCACCAAGGAATTCCGCGTCTATCTATCGACTAGCAAGCCCAAGTATGGTGAGGCGGTCATGGCGGAGAAGAAATTGAGTGATGAAGCAGAAGCGGTTCTAAAAGAAGCGATCGCTGATTTCAAGAAAACCTTTAAAGCCACAACCTAGTGTTTTAACTAGACAGTGGGCATTGCTACTGCTACTTTCTTTTGACTCCGTTCTCTTAGAGTTATGCTTTAGAGAACGGAGTATTCTTTTTTCAGCTCAATACCTATGCAACTTAACCGCATCATTGCCTTAGTACTCGTAGTTGTTTGCTTTGTGGCAGCGGCTTTTGGCATCCAACGTCGCCAGAGCGAAGCAGCATTCGATTTTAAGGGACTTGAGAACAAACGAGATCGCCTCGAATTAGTGAGCCTCGAAGGTGAAATTAATGGTGCGCGCAGCATTTCATCTGGGGCGATCGCCGTGCGCAACCGATTGCAAGAAATTGAGAGTAATAAGCAGATTAAAGGCGTTTTACTCACAATTAATAGCCCCGGTGGGACGGTTGCTGCCAGCCAGGAAGTGTATGCCGCAGTTAAGCAAGTGAGAGAGAAAAAGCCCATTGTGGTGAGTATGCTCGATCAAGCCACTAGCGGCGGGTATTACATCGCTAGTGCTGCTAATAAAATTTATGCCAATCCAGGTACGCTCACTGGCAGTATTGGCGTAATTCTGAGTAGCGTTAATGTCAAAGAGCTATTCGATCGGATTGGCATTGAATCTCAAACGCTAAAAACAGGCCCTTACAAGGATATCTTTTCACCCTTCCGCGCCGCATCGGATCAAGAAAAGCAACTGTTACAAGCATTGTTGCAAAATACCTATGAGGAATTTATTGGCGATGTCGCTAAGGGGCGCAAAATGGATGTTGAAGCAGTGCGCAAGTTAGCCGATGGAAGAATTTATACTGGACGGCAGGCGAAGGCAAACGGCTTAGTTGACGAAATCGGCACCTATGAAGATGCGGTTGCCGATCTGCGCAAGCAAGTTAGAGCTAAGTTTCAAATACCTGAGAGTCAATCTTTGCCAATTGAGCGCGGCCCTGGTTCGCTAGATCGTCTATTCGATCAACTTCTCTCGATATCTCCAGTCAAATTGCAGCTACCCGCACCTTTTAATACGCTCATAGATCGAGTTGCCCAAAATTTGTCGCAGGATACAAATAGTCTATCCAGCAAAAATCCCCCTATTTTACTGTTACCGAGCTGGTATTGATACCCATTGGCACTATGCAAACAAGCCCTGTTGCAAACCCGATCAAACGCGTGCGGGTGAGAGAACACGTCAATCCATTGGGGGAAAAATATCAAACTCCCACACCACCACCTGACTGGGCAGCGATCTATGCTCACTGGGCAAAGCCCTTGAGCTTAGATATTGGCTGTGGTCGCGGCGAATACATTCTGCAAATGGCACAGTTAAAACCTGACTGGAACTGGCTGGGACTAGAAATTCGCGAGCCTTTGGTGCATAGTGCGATCGCGGCTCAAAGGTCGCTCGGTCTAGACAACTTACATTACCTATTTTGTAATGCCAATATTTCGTTGGTTGGGTTGCTGCCGCCTGCGAAAGTGCAACAGGTAACCATTCAATTCCCCGATCCTTGGTTTAAGCGCCGCCAGCACAAACGACGTGTGGTGCAACCAGAGCTAGTCAAGGCATTAGCCAATCTGCTTGTCCCAGGTGCACAGATATTGTTGCAATCAGATATCTTGATGGTAGCCACAGAAATGCTGAAGAATTTTGAGGCGGCAGCAGGATTTCACAATCTTGCTGGCAAGGGACAATTTGCCGATCCTAGTATCTATCCCGAACATATCCCCACGGATCGGGAATCATGGACTTTGCTGCAAGGGGGGAGTATTTACAGAGCGCATTTAACCTATGCAGGACTTAATCAGTCAATCCCCCGACCACTTTAGAAAAGATAATTTGCTAGTACTTGCCATTACGCTGATTGCATTGCCTAACAAGGATGAAAGTAGAGAAGAGTGCAACGCCCAGCACGGAAATCATGCTAAGCGATCACGCTATTCTAGGGAAGTTGTTTAGGTAATGAAGGGGAAAGAGCTTTTAGCATTGCTTCTTTCTTTGAAGCAGGGAAAGCTCCTTGCTTTACCTTGGTAGAAAGATAGCCAGGGAATTTACACGGTAAGTACTCATTCTGAATCCATAACCTGAAATCACCTAAAGCTGCCAATGGAAATATAAAAGCAGAAATATCACCATTAGCTTTAGCTTGTGGGAAGTAATCAGGATAGTCATGTGGATACTTAATGCGTTGGCCGTACTTTACATCATAGTCATTACTCTGCCAATACTTACTCCAAATCTTGCCAACACTAATATCTGGAATAGTATGAGAATCAAGAACTAGTCCTTCTTGAATCCAGGTAAGAACAATGTCTGCTGTTTCCCTGAAAACGCTAAAATAACCATTAGGTAAAGAATTGAGCATAAGACGATCATGGTAATGCCTCCATGAGCTTAATAGTGTCGCTTTGGGGTCGTACCCAGTTTTCAGATAAATGAAATCCCTTAGGGACTTACGTGCTAGCAACCGAAAGTTAGTTTTTGCTATCTCCGTACAATAACGCCCAGCTTCAAAAGCATAATATTCAAGAAAAGCTGTACAAACAGCATCTGGATAAGCATGAACTTCTTGGGATTTATATTGCACTTTTAGGTATAGCTCCCCACCCTCAAATCCCTGCCCATCAATCAATTGATTGATTTTTTTGTCCTTTAGCTCCCCACCACTACTAAGAGCTTTATGATCTACTCCGCAGATTTTAGCTAAAGCTCTTCCAGTGAGAAAAGGTGTCCCATCATCTAAAACACCCATCTCAATACCATTAACTTCTGTAGATTTGACTACATTAAACTTGATCTCAATCTGATGAAATTCCTGTTTTTTGTCTTTACTCATGACTGCCTCCACCAAGCAGAATTGCGATAGTACGTTGGATAGCTTCTTTGTCAGCCGAAACACCTAATAATTGAGTTTGCAAACGCTTTTCTTCTTGCTCTTTCAAGTCAAGAGACTTTTTAAGAGTCTGAATAACGTACTCAGGGCTAGCAAGATCCTCGCCATTTTGAGATCGCGGCAAAAAATAATAAGTAGGTCGTCTACCAGTGCCATGAGCACAGGACAAATATTTGAGCTTGACAAGCAAAGATAATCTATTCCTGATTGGGGATTCCTTGATATCTGTTGACTCTAAAACATCGTTAATTGAAGTGGACCCAATCGACTGAACAACTTTGAGGGATCTCTAAGCTCTGAGAAATTGAGATCTCTAATTTCCTCATCAAGTGGTTTTAGGGAATAATTCTCCAGTGGAGACACTGCCTGAAAGCCTTTCCCAGTAAACAAGTTCTGGGGTGCGATAATTCAATGCTTGATGCGGACGCTCTTGATTATACCAATTAAACCATTTTCGTACTTCCTTATGCAAATGAATACCATCTTCGAAAGCCATTAAGTAAATCAACTCGTATTTCAGCGATCGCCACAACCGTTCGATGAAAATGTTGTCGTAAAACCGTCCACGCCCATCCATGCTGATTTCCACTCCAGAGGCTTTCAGACATCCTGTAAAGGCATTTGCGGTAAACTGACTGCCTTGATCCGAGTTAAAAATCTCAGGACTGCCATACTGAGCCATTGCCTCCTGCAAGGCTTCAGTGCAAAACCTTACTTCTAAGGTGTTTGAAATCCGCCAAGACAAGACTTTACGGCTGTACCAGTCCATCATTGCCACAAGGTAGAAATGTCCTTTCAGCACTGGCAAATAAGTGATATCAGTACACCAGACCTGATTGGGAGCATTAATAGCTAATCCACGCAGCAGATAGGGGTATACCTGATGCTCTGGATGTGCTTGGCTTAAACGGGGCTTGGGATAAATGGCTTCTATCCCTAACTGACGCATCAACCGTTGTACCCGTTTGCGATTCACCTCATGACCTTGTTGGCGTAGCACTACGGTCATGCGACGACTGCCATAAAATGGTGTTTCTAAGTATTGCTGGTCAATCAGCCTTAACAACCTCAACTCTTCCTCCGTGGGTGCTTGCGGTTGATAGTAGAAGCTGGAACGAGCAATCCCTAGCAATTGGCATTGCCGTACCATACTCAGTTCACAATGGTCAGACACTACCAGGGCTTTGCGTTCTTCAACCCCAACTGTGCTGACCTGGTGGCTAAAAAATCCCGTTCCACCTTCAACTGTCCGATCTGACGATATAACTCGTCAATCTGGGCTTGTTGGCTCTCATCGGCTTTATGCACCCCACTACTTTTCTCAAACAGGTTACTGGCTTCATCCAGCAACTGTCGTTTCCAGTTGTTAATTAGCGTCGCATGAACTTCATACTGGTTTACTAATTCCGAGATTGTCTTCTCGCCTCGAATAGCTTCCAGGGCGACTTTTGCTTTGAATTTGGGATTGTACTGCTTGCGTTTGTTACTCATGAACTACTCCTATCATTATTTCGAGTGGTTCAGAGCTTAACCCCCTGTCCAGTTTTTGGGGTCCACCTCAAATCGTTATCTCGGCGTTGGTTTGAAAAAGCGTGCTAACTATTGACCAAATACGCTCCCCCAATGGATCTAGAGTTGTTAGTTCGTCAATTTCGTTACAGTCTTTTGCGTCCACTGTATTTTTGTTGAATGGGAATACAGTGGCTTGCAAAGAAGCCGGTTCGATGGCACTATACATATTCACAAGTGATCTCCTTATTAAAGGTGGTCGTTCGGGGCGACCCAGACTTGAACTGAGCGCCCCGACTTTTGAAAATCAAATGCTTGACTTGTTCCGCAAAAAACTCCAAGCATTTGATCCACACAAATATAAAACGCTGAGCTTTTTGCTCGGCTTTTTTCATATTCGGGAATATAGTAGCATAAACGCTAAATATAGTGGTTGCAATCATGTTCAACCAAAATAAAACACTAGCCAATCAAGATGAGTTCAGCAAATTAGCTGGCATTGGTTTCGTTGCATAGGAAGTGAAAAAACTGGTGGATAAGGAGCGCAAAAATTCTTTGCAAAGCTGAGGTAACAAGATTATTGCGCATATAAAGTCTATTTTGCGTTCAGTCGCTACTGCATGTAAGTTATTTAATAACTCTATATTCTTTGTCATACAGGCTCCCTAACATCCCACCTAGTGGAACCACTGCCCAAATATATTAATGCTTAAAAAAGGGGGGATCGAGTCTTTAGCTATTGAGTGAATAAGTCCTACTATGAGAACCATATTCCTAGCCCTAATTAAGCTCTATCGCCTGGTGCTATCACCACTGCTTGGCCCCTCCTGTCGCTTTCAGCCGACCTGCTCTCAGTATGCCATTACAGCGATCGAGCGGTTTGGTGTCTGGAAGGGGAGTTGGCTGGCAATCAGGCGAATTGGTCGGTGTCACCCTTGGCATCCTGGCGGCTACGATCCTGTGCCGGAGGAGTGTCAAGAGCATCATCATCTATAATCCTGAGACATCTCAAGATCCATGAAAATTCTTTTAATCAATTCTTTTGGGTATCGCATTGAGCCAACCTAAAAATTACTCCATCAGGCAGCTAAACAACCCTTCTACCGTAAGGTTAAAATCTTTAGCAAATTCTGGCACTGGCAAACTCATCCCTGGCTCATCATAGATAGAAGTCGGTTGATTTGGTAGATAAACAAGTACAGATTGTTCATTCGGATCGATCAGCCATCCCATTTGAGTTCCATATTTGAGACAATGCAAAATATTTTTCGTAACCTTGGTTTGGCTCTGGTCAGGTGAAAGTATTTCGATTGTCCAATCTGGAGCAATTGAAAAAATATTAGCAATACCACCATTTTCCTTGCGTGGAATTCTACCCCACAGAAACACAGCAATATCAGGAACGGTTGAGCGCCCACCAAAAGTACAGCGCAGTTCGGTAAAAGCTCGTGCAATCTGTTTGGGTTTTACAATTAAGTTGATTGCAGGCGCTAATTCAGTCTGAACTACACTGTGTTCTCCTTGTGGCATAGGTTTCTGGATAATAAGCCCATCAATGTATTCGCTGGCGGGTTCAGTCTCCGTCAACTGTAGAAATTCATCTAGCGTAAGGGGTTTAGTAGGAGTTTGTACCATTTCCCGGTTTCCTCAAAAGGGGTAAGTTTCCCTTCCTATACTTGCTATTCTACAGATGTATCAGACAGTGTTGTCAATCGCTGTTAAACGGCATCAACTTCATGGGATAGAGCATAGCCGCCTCGGCTCACACCATAGACACCTGCCAGCAAAAGCCAACTGAGCATATTCACTCTTGGTTCGTAAAACACGACATCGAGAATGCCAAACATCAAATAGAGGGCGATCGCCACCACAGTTACCACTACTAATCCTTTCGTTTGGTTTGGCAACTTGGCCTTTAATCCTAAAACGATCGCCCAGCCAATCATGCCTAAAAAGCCAAATAATCCTGGCAGACCAGTTCCAACCGCGATCGCCAAATATAAATTATGTTCGTGGGGTAATCCATTCAGGTTGTGGCCGAGTGTGGCAGCAATCAGGTCAAAGCTACGCAAGCCCCAACCCTGGATCGGGTGTTGCTGGACTAAGTTCACGGCGAATTGCCATGCATCAAGACGATAGAGCGTAGAAACAAAGTCTTTGCGACTGGGATCGAAGGCACTAGTAAGACGATTGATAAAACCACCTGGAAATAGGGGGCGCAGCCATTCACCACCAATACCCCACAAAGGGCCCCATGCCGCCCAACTCACCAATCCCGCCCCTAGGCTCAGCCCTAAAACCAAGTACCAGAAGCGATAGTAAATTGCCAATAGACCAAATCCGATCGCTACAATAGCCCAGGCATTACGCGAACCCGTCAAAATTATGGTGGCGATGCCCAGCCCTAGGGAGATCGCAGCCCAAATCTGTTTTGTCCGATTCGCTCCCTTGTCAACCTCGTTAATTTTGCCAAGCGCAAAGTGACAGGCAATCGGCATCACCATCGCCAGATAAAGCGCTGCCTCGTTGTAATGACCGAATAATGAGGCGACACGGCCATCTGGACTAAAACCCAGGTTAATTTCATAACTGCCAAATAAGCGGGGTAGCCACCAATCTGGTTGATTGAGCCCTGCCTGCACGACACCCAAGAGACCGACAGGGATAGAACTGAGTATCCATAGATAGGCGATATGGTGAAATTGGGTTGGAGTTTGGATCAGGAATGAAGCGATCGCAAATAGTAAGAAAAATGGCAAGAAGTTCCACAGACCTGTCCAGGCGACGGATAGATCGAAGGCAATCAGCGTCGCAAAGATCAGCCAACCTGCTAGCATCAGCCAGCCGCGATTAATCGACGTATCTAGCTCGCGCCATCCCCGCTTGATTAAAAATAAGCCCATCAGCAGCATCCCTGCCACAGGCGAGATCGCATTATTCAAAGGCAAAATTAATACTAGGGTTTGCAACCAGTACCAATAGAGATTTAACTCCGGGTGCGGCGATCGCAACCACAGATGAGAGCCTATTTGTTGAGTTATTTTCGCTAAGATCGAGATCAAGTTCAGATTGTTGGTGCCATAAATTGCCGCAGGATTAGCGACAGCCAATCTATGATAACGCTACGAAACCTCAGTTTGAAATTAGCTTGCCATGCCAGTTTGTAGGGTTTTCAGAACCACTGACATATCATTGCTCAGGATTGCATTTACATTTAGCCACAAACCCGCAAATTCTCGACTGCGGATAATTCCTGAGGCATCGGGTTCTAAGCCCCTATATTTACCATTTTCTAAAATAAACCAATCGATTTGTCGATCTAATGTCCGCCAGACAATGTATTCTTTGACGCCGTTACGTTCGTAGGCGCTTTTTTTGCTATGTAAATCGTAGGAAACAGTACTGGCAGAGATTTCGACAATTAGTTCGGGTACGCTTGTAATGTAACCATCGGCATCGATTTGGGCATTACCTCCTAAACGGAATAGCACGGCATCGGGCTAAGGTTCGTTATATTAATCGCCTTTCATGCGGGTGTTGAGCATACTTTGCCGCGAGGCGAGACGAGCTTTGCCGGAGGCTGCCCATTCCTGTAAAAGCTGGATTTCCACTTGGGCAGTTTGCGCTAGGGGCACAATTTGACTGGCGGCTTCCAGAATATCGTCGTTGGTAAAGTCGCGGTTCTGGCTAAAACCAATGTGCATGGCTTCAATAATCGCTTGCTCGATCTCTGCACCCGAAAAATCTAGGGTTTCATAGGCAAGGCGATCCAGATCGTAGGCGCGCAGGTTATGGGGGCGGAACTTACCCAGGTGGACGTTAAAGATTTGCTGCCGCTCGGCTTGGTTGGGCAGACCGACAAAAAATACTTCATCGAATCTTCCTTTCCGCACTAGTTCCGCTGGTAGTTGTCGAATATTGTTGGCAGTTGCCACGATAAACACAGGTGAGGTTTTTTCTGCCATCCAGGTCAAAAACGTGCCGAATACACGGTTGGTGGTACCTGAGTCACCACGACTATCACCGCCGGAGAAGGCTTTGTCAATTTCATCAATCCATAGCACACAGGGAGCTAACGCCTCAGCAAGCTGAATCATCTGGCGTGTGCGCGATTCGCTTTCGCCCACCAGTCCAGCAAACAATCTCCCTACATCTAGCCGCAGTAAAGGTAAATGCCAATGATGCGAAATTGCCTTTGCGGTTAATGATTTACCCGTACCTTGAATCCCTGCCAGGAGCAATCCCCTCGGATGGGGAAGCCCATATTGTCGAGCTCGCTCTGAGAAAGATCCACCACGACGTAAGAGCCATTCCTTAAGATTATCCAGTCCCCCAATATCACTAATTTCTGTCGTGGAAGGGTAAAAATCTAAAATCTGGGTTTGCCTGATGGTTTGACGCTTTTCTTCCAAGATTAATTCGACGTGATCGGCACATAACTGTCCATTTTCAGCGATCGCTTTCGCCAACACCCGTCGCACCCGATCTAGCGATAAACCCTGACTGGAGCGTACCAACTCTTCGATCGCACTAGCTTCGAGCTGTCCACTAGTATCTTTATTAATATCTTTGCTAATTTGCTGAATTTCTTGCCGAATCTCGGCGGCTTCGGGCAAGGGAAATTCCAGGATCGTAATCACTTCGCTGAGGTGATCGGGAATATTGATCTGCGATGCCAAAACAATAATGTTCTGCGGTTCACCTTTGAGCCGTCTGGCCAGATTCCTGAGCTTGCGGGCGATCGCCACATCATCGAGAAAGCGATCAAAATCTCGCAGGATGAATACAGCGCCCTTAGCAACTTTTTCGATTTGCTCTAGAGCTTGTAATGGGTTGCGCTTACCCACACCGGTATCGGTAGGATTGCCCTGATAACCATCGACAAAATCCCAAATATAAATGCCGCGCCCTAGGGATTTAGCGATCGCGGCAATTACAGCTTCAGCACGTTCCTCCTCATGGGAGGGGATGTAAACGATGGGATAGCGAGCGCGGAGAGTGAGACTTAACTCTGCTTCAAAGCTCATTTATGTGACATGTAAATAAAGTTGGCAACTCGGGTATTATAAACCCGCACCGAAATGTAGCCAATATCAGGCGTGCAGGTAGAGATGAAAACAGTAAGGTTGAACTTAGAAGATAGGCAGTCGTGGCAGAAATTTCAGCACGTTCTTACCAGTTTTGCGTCAGACTACATTGATTTAGTAGCGGCTGAGCAAACTGAGTTTAAGTTCGAGCAGCAAACTCTGACCCTTGGATTTACGCTGATCGCTGTCCCTCCCGATCAAGATCGCGCTAATTACTTCACTGGAAACCTTGAAAGTTTTTTAAGGCGACTACAACTTGTGGGCGTAAGGCGGGTTGAGCTAGATTTCTTCGCGCTAGGCGAGTCGGCACCAATCATGACCCACAGCTTTGAAGTTGCCTTCATCGCGCCGGAGAGCATAGCAACTGGTAGTGCCATTACCCGTCCTACTGCTAATTTAGCGCCAAGTAGTGGTGGTGGTCTATTTCGCTCTGTGCGGGGATGGCTCGCTAGCCCTGAATTGGTACGGAACTTACGCAGTACTGGCAAGTTGGCAGTGCGAGATCCCAAGCGTTTGCTGATTGGAGCCAAAGATGCGATCGCGCTTAAAGGCAGCGAAGCCATCGCTTGGGTCGATACTTTCCCCTGGGAAACTTGGTTTCAGGCAAAGGTGGAATGGCAAAAACGCCGACATAGACGCAATCTGGTTAAGGCCGTCATTGAAGATGCGCTCTTTGGTATCATTTTGCTGATGGCGCTGTGGTGGGGAGCGGACTTTTTATCTGGGCCAACCTTAAATCTGGCGCAGCTACCTGCACAACATTATGATTCCAACTTTGCCAACCCCAAATACAGATGTGGGAACCCTGGTGTTACGCCCAAAAACTATGTCTGTTTAGCCCATGGCATGTCCTATGCTCAGGTATCTAGCATTCTCGGTAGCGATGGTAAGCCCATGGGTATAGCTAACCAATATAGTGATTCCTCCGTGTTAGCAAGTTTGAAGAAAGGCGGAAATCTCGATACGCAAAACCTGCTAACTAATCAGAAATTAGCCGTAATCGTCGGTTGGCAAGGCGGCAATGTGACTCTAAATGCTACCTTTAGAGATGACAAGCTAGTTTCTAAAGCGATCAATAGTATTTCGTGATCTCTAGGCAAAACTTTTTCGGTGCTCTATTACTACTGGCTGGAAGCGCGATCGCGCTTCCAGTTTTTGCTGCTGGCACTCAAACCGCTAGCCAATATCGCCAGCAAGGTCTGTCATATCGCCAGCAAGAACGCTTTGGTGAAGCGATCGCCGCTTTTGAGAAGGCTACCGAACTTGCGCCCCAAGATGTTTCAGCGCGGATTTTACTTGGTTGGACGCAGCACCTGGCGGGTCAAGAAGCAGAGGCGGCGCAATCCTTATGGAGTGCCATTTACATCGATCCCTTGTCTGTGCAAGCATTTAATGCTCTAGGTATTGTCTATCTGGTGCGTGGCGAACTGTCTCCGGCAATTTCAATCCATTCCTGGGCAGCGCTACTCAAGCCCGACAATGAAATTGCCTACTACAATCTCAGCCTGGCCTACCATCGCCAAAAACTATATGCCATGGCGATCGCTAATGCCATGCGTGCCGCTAGTCTGGAACCAGACAATCCACATCCTCTGGTGGCGATCGCGATCGCCCACTGGGATAACGGCGATCGCGACACTGCGATTAAGACCTATCGCGATGCCATCGGTGTTGATGGTAGGTATAAAGAGGCAAATTTCCTTGACTATCTAAAGGAAGCGGGCTTTAGCCCCGATCAGATTGAAACCTCAAAGCAAGTTTTGGCAGCTTTGTAACAATTCGCAACAAATTGTTATATTTAAAGAGAGAACTGATTTAAGCAAAACCTGGGGAAAATTCCATGGATCTCATCGAGATCGTTAAAGCCGACTATGCCAAATTTCCAGAAGCCCAGACCTATGGGATCTATGATCAAAATGTTTACTTCAAAGATCCAGTATTTGCATTTCGAGGGCTAGATCGCTACAAGCTGATGATTGGCTTTATTACCACCTGGTTTAAGGCACTCAAGCTCGAATTGCACGAAATAAATCGCATTGATGATGTGATTAAAACTCGTTGGACAATGAGTTGGAATGTATCTTTACCCTGGAAGCCGCGCATCTCTGTTGATGGCTGGAGTGAGTTAAAAGTAAGCGCAGAAAACCTGATTGTTTCTCACATTGATTACTGGGACTGCTCGCGCTGGGAAGTAATCAAACAACATCTACCCTAAATATCGCAAATTAAGTTAATTTATATCTCAAATTTTAGATAATTTATTTCAAATCCATGCATATTCCCATTTCTAGCAACCAGATGCTTTTATATGGCATCGCTGCTGCTGCTGCTTTAGTTTACTTTCCTTACATTTTTGTTGCCTATGAACGCCTAAACATAGGAATCGATCTCAGCGCCCCTAGAGCAATGTTTGATAAACTACCCCCCTATGCTCAACGGGCAACCTGGGCACATCAAAATTCTTTAGAAATTTTTATGATATTTGCTGCTGCTGCCCTCATGGTTTATGTTTCTGGCACAGCTTCAGATTGGACAAACTTATTAGTTATTGCCTTTTTGGGATTGAGATTAGGCTACAGCATCTCTTACATTACTGATATACCCATACTGCGATCGCTCTGCTGGGCTAGTAGTGTAGCTTGCATTATGAGCTTAATGCTGAATAGTTTTACGGCACTTGCTGCTTAGCCTATGCCCAAGCATAATTGGTGTCTTTTAAAAAGTTGGTAAAATTACTGAGAATTTAGGATGAACGCGATAAATTGTGCAGAAATGTGCGCTAATGGTTGCATACTTGGAGACCAATGCCCTCATTTGGAGTATTTGAAAACAGCACAGAAGTTTATTGCAGAAAAGTCAATCGATCAACTGCTGCAAATTGCCGCCAGTAGGTTTGACCCACCCGCTCCAGAATTGACAGAGCCTGATTTTAAAGAGACTCAAGATCGTTAGAGATGTGGGGTATGTAGACTAGCTCCACATACCCCTAAGATTTTCATCCTAAACTCTAGAAATAATGATGCTTTAACCACCCATACCTGGGATTAACCCCTTGGTGAGACGGGCGATCGCCGATCCTGCTACATCGCGATAGCGTTGCTCACCACAGAGGATCTGACCCATACGTTTTGTGGCAGCAGGCCGCTTCACCCCAACTTTGTAGGCAAAACCTGGGATGCGGTAAAAAATTCCGGCAATGCGCTGCGCCCAAGCCATGTCTTCGCCCCATTCCTGCTGAACTTTGAGCGTATAGTTTTGCAGGGCATCGGCATCACCACCAACAGCTAGATCTATGGCTTCTGCCGCCAGCATGCCAGTCAATAGCGAGGGTCGAATGCCTTCCGCTGTAAATGGATCGACTATACAAGCACTTTCTCCAGCTAATACCGCATTTTGCGTATGCAGGGTTTGATTGCCATCCCAAAGACAGATCGGATGACCGTATTGTTTGACATTGCTTAGATCGATACCAAAGGATTTAGCATAGGCGGCAGCAATTTCTTTTAGGTTTTGTTTTTCATCGCTACCGCGAAATGTACCAATGCCAATAGAATAGCCATCGGCTTTAGGAAAGTTCCAGATATAGCCATTGGCAACTGAGCCAAAGTCAAAATGAGCCGCTTGGGTATCATGACCGTTAACTGGTGCTTCTACCTCTAACGCTGCCCCCATCCGCCGCTTACGATCTTTAAATCCCAGCCATTTTGCCATCGACCCTTTGGCCCCATCCGCCGCAATTAGATACCTGGCTGCCAGCGTTTCTTGTTCTGTCTTCACCTGCCAGCGATCGCCCTTCCACTCAATTCCTGTAACTACGGTAGAGTCCCGTACTTCTGCCCCTTGCTTTTGGGCTTGCTGAATCAGGAAATGGTCAAAGATATCACGACGTACCATCCATACTGGTTCATCTGTATCGAGATCTGCAACTTGCGGATCGCCCATCTGCCAAGTGTAACGAATCTGTTTGACCGTCAGTGAAATCGCAGGTGCAAAGTCAAAGTCAAACCACTGTTGCACCATGGGTGATACACCACCACCACAGGGCTTATAGCGAGGTAAGCTTTCCCGCTCCAATACCAATACGGAGCGACCACGTTTAGCTAGGTGATATGCCGCTGAACCACCAGCCGGTCCGCCACCTACAACAATACAGTCGTACATATTTCCAGTAATTGAGTCCAATAAGGTTTACAGCAAAAACTCCCTAGTGGTCAGTCAAGAATTTTGAGATTGCTAGGGCGATATTTAGCTTAACTACTCTGGTTTAGTCTCGTAATTGGGGGCATAGGCTTGCAACAAGGCATTAAGTTGCGACAAGACATTGTTGTCCTCGCCTTTTTGTTTGATCACCTTGCGCTCTTTATGAAACTGTGGTCTATCCTGGTTACGCTCGATCGCCTCTTTAACCTGTTGGGCAATTAGAGAATGTAGATCGGCGATCGCACGCTCTCTTTGGTAGATTGCACCCTCCTCCGTTGTCGCATAGAGAGGTGGTAGCCGGTTGAGCGCATAGGCAGCAATGTCCCCCAGATCTAACACCTGGTTGCTACTTGCCTCAATTTCCGCAACTCTGGCTACGGCCTCGCTCAGTACTAGCTCCTCCATCACATTGATGAATTGCTTACGAGGTACTGCTACTACTTCACCAGTAAGCAGAGCTCCCATCAGCCGATCCAGCGCCATATATTCTTCCACAGACAGTTCAAAAGCGCTATCGCAAATGCGACCCACTTCTGCTTCCATTGTGGGAGTAAGGTACCCATCATGCAGAGCTTGCTCTACGATTTTTTCTATGCTTGACTTTTCCACAGACTTCTCTCTTTAAACTATTGGGCTGTCAATTTCCAAATGACGGATCGGAAATGTTAGTATGAGTTATTTTTGTAGGGTTTTAGCCTATAAAAATTTTTTGACAGAACACTATGGCACTTCAATAGGAATGACGGTATGTTCGGGCAATGCCGCCTGAAACGAACCATTTTGGCTCAGCAAAACGACTAGCCTGGTTACACTACCTGGTTGGGCTGTGAGATCGCTCCAGGGCAACCCCACCTCTAGGCATTGATTAAAGCCTATTTTGGCCTGAGTAGATATATTTTGCCACTGCCAGTTGTCTATCGCTTCCTGTAACCACACTGAAAGATCGCTGAGATCGATTGTTAAGTGGTGGTGGAATAGATAGTTGAGTGGAGACACATCAGGTAAGTCCCTAATTGTGATAGGGCTATTGTAATGTGTTCTCTCAGGATAAAACCAGAGGAGATGCAAATTAGTTGCAGGTTCTGGTTGCATAGCACTAAAGTCCAGACGCAGGTAGAAGTTAAAATGGTCTAACCCATACCACAAGCGCTGGACTAAACTACTCCTGTGCATTGTACCGCGTGCGGCATTAATTTCAATCCGCCCTGCCCCTTTCCAGTCTTGCTCTTCCCCAAAACCATCAATAATGGGGTGGATAAAGCTTTCTGGTTGCTGGCTGTCAGCCACATGATGCGGCTCCAGTGGATACAACAGGCTATTGGGAACAGATTCATTCAGTGCTCTGTATAGAGCTTGTAAATGTTCGCGGAATAGTTGATCGAATACATGATCCAGGCTGGAACTATGTCCTTCCCCCAACCACCAAAACCAATCAGAGCCTTCGGCTGCGAACATATTTTCCCATGCTTCGGGATTATTTTCTTGAGTAGCCTCGGGATGATTTGCCAAGACCTGTCGGGCCTCAGCCAGTAGCTCCCAAGCACGATTTTTAATTGGGTCACCAATCCAGGTGGTGAAGTTTGAGTCAATCCAAGAACCACTATGTAACTGATGCGGTGGAATTTTATCTACGGGTGGAAATTGCTCAATATATTCAGAGACCGTGACTAGCCGGATAAAATCTAACTGGGATAGTTTCCCGTAAAGGGTTTCCAGGAAGTCTTTACCATCGTTGCGATAATATTCCCAACAATTTTCACCATCAAGGGCGATCGTCACTAACCAGGGGCGATCGCTATCTTGGTGATCGCGATAATTCAGGTAAGACTGATAGGTAGCCTGAAGGTGTTCGCATAGATCGTCGCTGGCCGCCTCAGGTGTCATGGAGCTATAGCTGAACCCAATTAAATCAGAGAGACGGCGATCGCGAAATACAATTGCCAGATCGCCATGTACGGTTTCCAGTCGATAGGGCTGGTAAAGCAACTGCGGCTCTATGGTTTGGCCGCGCTCGTCACGGCGGAAGTAATGTCCTAAGCTCCACCCCAGCACACCTTCATCCGAGCATAGCCATTCAAAACCTTGCTTGGCGATATGGGGCAAAATTGCCGGACTGACGGACTGCTCTGAAGGCCACAAACCGCGCGGCTCCCTACCAAAATTTTTACGGTAAATTTGTCTGCCTTTTTCCAGGTGTAGAGCTATATCTGACTCCCAGCGAAATCTAAGTCCTGGTAGCATCATCTGCGGTACCGCCACACGGCCAGCCTTGGTATCAGCCAGCAAAGGCATGATTGGATGCGTATAGGGTGTAGTAGTCAGCTCTAGTTGCCCAGATTCCTGCATTTTGCGATGCTGGGGGATAATCCGCGCCAAAATTTCCCTTTGTTTGGAATAGATCAGTTGGCGATCGGATAAGGTATAGCCTTGCCCCCGTTCAAACCACTCACCTATTTTGGCATCTGATTCCCTGAACATAGGATCGAACCAGGTTAAGTTATGCCAAGCGAGTAAATCGTTATAGTCCTGAACTTGCCAGTTATCTAGGCACCAGTTCACACCTTTATGCTTTTTGAGATCGAGGAGCTGAGCATAGCGGGGGTAGGGTTCTACCATGGTGTGGTGATTGGCATCAAAGAAACGCTCGATCGCAAACTGCTTTTGTTCGAGGTCGAATGTTTCTACTGGTGCAAGGGCTAGCTCTAAATAAGGATCGAAAGCATTGCCGTTAATGTAATCTTGTAACTGTGTAATTAAGGACGGCACTAAATTGACAGTTTGGTGCAGTTGTGGAAACCTTTCTAAAAGCAGCACCATATCGAGGTAGTCTTTTACCCCGTGTAGCCTCACCCAGGGTAAGCGGTACTTCCCAGCTACAGGACTTTTGTAAAGAGGTTGGTGCTGATGCCAGATAAACGCAACATATAAGGGGAAAGGCATATTTATGACTGGCTATATTTTTAAAAATTGTGACACATCCCGCAAGGTATTGATTCTGTCTTTTGCTACAAGCTGTGTATTTCTACTCGCTTGCACGCCTCAGGACGGAAATATAACAAATCAGCCAGTTCGCAGTGAAATGGGTCAGCCGAATACATCTAAGCTTACTACTACGCCGCCCGCAAGTGCCAGTCAAAATCCTGAATTAGCGCAGGTTCTACCGATAACTGCTACAGCTCAGATTGCTGGTCGGACGATCGCCCTAGAGGTCACGCGCACGCCATCAGAACAAGCCAAAGGTCTGATGTATCGTCCAGCATTACAGGACGATCGCGGCATGTTATTTAATTTCAATCCACCCCGTCCCGTGGCATTCTGGATGAAAAATGTACCTGTGGCTTTAGATATGGTGTTTATCCACAAGGAGAGAGTAGTGGCGATCGCGCTTGCAGCTCCACCATGTGTTAAAGAACCATGTGCGATCTATCCAGCCGAAGGTGTAATTGCCGATCGCGTGATTGAGTTGCGCTCTGGCTTGACTACCGAGATGGGCTTAAAGGTAGGCGATCGCATTGTTGTAGAAAACAAACCAACTGGCAATTAATACCATTTCACAAAACAAACACTAAAAATACACCCCCACCGCCTACGGCACCTCACCTTACCAAAGGGAGGATGGGAGGGGTCTAATCCGCCCTACTATGGCTGCAACACCATGCTCCACTCGCGGCGATCTTTATCCCAAAAAGGGGAAATGGTTTGGCCAACTACATTAGGCCCCCAATAGATGCGGGAACCGTCGGTGGCGAAGGCAAAAATAATATCGCCTTGGGTCACCTTCACCTGACTAGTGGGTAAAGATAGGAGCAGTCCTTCTGTGCCGCCCTCACTTGGGGCAAAGTCCCAGTTTAATGGCTCTACCCCGCTCCAGTTAGCGCCCCGGCGTTTACCAGATAGCAGCACAATTCTAACTGGATGCTCGGTGCGGTTACCGACGCGCAATGCTCCCTGTTGCACCCCTGGAATGGATGCTGTATGTGTTGGTGTACTTGGTGATGGTGGAACAACGACAGTGGGTCGATCTGGTATTTCTCGTACTGGTGGTGGATTCAATCTTTGCCACAGACCTACACCCACTAAAGAGATAACCATCCCTAAGATAAGTGGGTAGGCCTGCTTGGCATTAATGAACTGCATTGGGATGACATACTCAAAAGTTGTACTAAATATTCTGTTTGGGAGTGAGAATACGGATTGACAGATCTTCTCCGACTCTCGATCTCGCGACTCGTTAGCCTTGCTCTACTGCTATGTTTTTGTCTGTTGTTTCTTATGGCCATCCTCATCATAGTAGTCAGGTTTGACAACCTGTTGGGCTCTGGCAATCACTAAAGAGTTATCCCCTATGTCACTGGTGACCACCGATCCTGCGCCAATATTCACGTTTTGCCCGATCGCGATCGGTGCGACTAAAACCGAGTTGGAGCCAGTTTTGGTGTGATCGCCAATTAGCGTGCGGTGCTTATTAAAGCCGTCATAATTTGCCGTGATTGTTCCTGCACCGATGTTGACGCGATTGCCTAATGTAGCATTGCCCAAGTAGCTGAGATGAGCCGCATTAGTGCGATCGCCCAGTTGGGTTTTTTTCAACTCGACAAAATTGCCGACGCGGCAGCGATCGCCCACAATCGACTCCATACTGATGTGAGTGTATGGCCCAATGCGGCAACCAGCACCAATCTGACTATTCTCGATCGTTGAATAGAGAATACGGCAGTCTTCCGAAATGATACTATTCTCAATCAGGCTGCTAGGCCCAATCACCGCACCTGTCTTGATTTTTGTATAGCCACGCAGGTGGGTTTGCGGCTCAATTGTGACATTAGGATCGATTTCCACCGTGTCATCAATCGTGATTGTGTCGGGCAAAATCATCGTCACACCAGCTTGCATCCATTTATCGCGGGTGCGGGTCTGCAGTACTTCATAGGCATGGGCGAGCTGCACGCGACTGTTGATCCCAAAACTTTCCTCATAGTCTTCTACATCTAGAGCAAAGACAGGGGAAAGATAGTTGAATACTTCAGTAAGATAGTATTCATTTTGGTCGTTGTCGTTACTCAGTTTTGGCAGGACGGCAGCCAGTTCTGGCCATTTAAAGCAATACACCCCGGCACTAACTCGTCGATTTTGGCGTTGGGCATCCGTGCAATCACGATGTTCGATAATGCGATCGATTTGATTTTGCTGATCGCAAAATACCCGACCATAACCTGTGGGATCGGGCAATAGAGCAGTTAGGACTGTAGCGGCGGCATCGCGATCGCGATGCATGGCCACCAAATTATCGATAGTTGCTGTTGTCAGTAGGGGGGTATCACCAGTTAAAACTACGAGATCGCCTGTGAACCCTTGTAATGGCCCCAGTAATTGCTGAATCGCGTGTCCCGTACCTAGCTGTTCTGCTTGTTCGACAAATTCTAGCTCTGGTTCAGCCGCTAGCGACTGGCGTACCAACTCACTCCCATAACCAACAATTACTAATCGTCGGCTAGGTGATAGGGCAGTGGCCGTATCCAATACTCGCTGGACTAGCGATCGCCCTCCCAACATATGTAATACCTTAGGCAGGTCAGACTTCATGCGCGTACCCTTGCCTGCCGCCAAAATTGCCACTGCTAACATTGATTTTCCTTTTTCACATTCACCTAATTTTGTGTGGGTAGTGCTTTTTGGGCGAGGATATGCCTCACTTCATTTAGGACTACCTTTGTGTGGATTGGTATGGCTTAAACCATACGGCAAACAAATGTTCCCATTATCGCATCGACTACAATTACTGGGACGCCTATTTGGTGAAATGCTAGCAAAACGGGTGCGTGTCAATTTCGGTTTCGGTGGCATAATAGGTAGGACAACTTCAAGAAATTAAATTTTTAGTACTATGCCACAAGGACAAGGATTTGGCTTTGGATTAGGCAAAATGAAAGAAGCCTTCCAAAAAGCACAACAGATTCAAGAGGGGGCAAAAGTTCTCCAAGCCGAACTCGACGAAATGAGGCTCACTGGTCAATCTGGTGGTGGCTTAGTCAAAGTTACGCTGAGTGGGAACCAGGAACCGCAGGGTGTAGAGATTGCACCTGAAGCCCTCAACGAGGGTGCAGAGGTTTTATCTGACCTGGTGCTGGCTGCCCTGAAAGATGCTTATACCATTTCCACTACGACTATGCGGGAAAGAATGGAAGAACTCACAGGTGGCTTAGGCTTGCCAGGTGGTTTCTAGCTTCTTTTCTGAATACTAGCTAGAGATCTTCTTCATGGTAGAGTGCATCGAGGTTTTGATGCTCAAAGCGGCGAGACTGGCGGCGATGTCGTTTTTTCAGCAGCTTTGGCTCTTGTTGCACTTTTCCTCCTGCGATCGCTTTGGATTTCAGACTGGTCTCTGGCGTGCAGCTAGCCAATACCCTGCCTTGATTTGCTTCCACTTCACCTAGAAATTGGCAATAGTGGGCATAGCGCTCCCAATCTCCTCTCACCACACATCCTGGCTCATCCTGGTGTAAACAATCATAAAACTGGCAGGACTCAGATGCCAATAAGCGCTGAGCTTCGGGGAAGCAGTCTGCCAGATCGATGGGGGCGCACGTCAACGTCGGTTGCGTAAAACCAGGACTATCAGCTAAAAAACCGCGATCGCTCAGTTCAAACAATTCCACATGACGAGTGGTATGTCGCCCAAGACCGACGCGCTGTGATACGCTGCCTACGCGTATTTCCAAGCCTGGAATCAGTAGATTAATTAAACTAGATTTACCCACTCCTGAAGGCCCTGAGATCATGGTTACGCCTTGCGCAATCTTATCTTTAAGTAAATCTATACCCTTGCCTGTATATGTGCTGATCGCGATGGCATCATAGCCCCAAGTATGCAGGCGATCGCGCCAGTAAATGGCCTGCCGATCTGGGATCAGATCGCATTTATTCAAGCAAATAATGACTGGTAGGTTGCTAGCGGCAATGTTGACGAGAAAGCGACTTAGTTGAAATGAATCGAGTTCTGGATCGGTGAGTGCAAACACAAGCAAAACTCGATCCACGTTCGCAATGGGTGGGCGATCGAGCAAATTGTACCGTTCTTCCACAAAGGAGATTGCACCTCTTTGCCCCTGCCAATCAGGCTCTTCCACGGTAACGCGATCGCCAACATAAACCTGTTGACCAATTTTTTTTAACCGGGCTCGTCGCACGCACAGTAATTCTGAGTGCCCGCACTCGTTTGCCAATTCCGCATCTAAGCGCACACGATAAAAGTTAGCCTCAACCGCAATCACCGTACCAGTGAGAGTAGTATTCACGCTTTCTGGATGACAAGCGCAAAGAAGCCATCCCTGGGCTCAGCTCCGAGCACCTTATGTCCAGCGATCGCCAAACTATTTGGCACCTGTTCGATCGGCTCACCACCGTCGAGCCATATTTCCATCAGATCGCCGGAGGAGATTTTTTCGATCTGGAGTTTGGCGCGGACAAAACTTAGGGGGCAAGGAACGCCGCGCAGATCGACTGGCTTAGGGCTATTACCTGCCGATGTTTGGTCGTTGGTCGTCATTGGTAAACTTTCTTAGTTACAAACTCATTACAAACCACTTTAGCCCAAATCCCTTGGCAACAGGTTTTAGTTATGCCTATGCTTTTGCGTCTAGATCCAGCAACATGTTACGAATTGACTCAACACGTTTTCGATTTACACCTAGATCGGATTGACCTAAGCGAGAAGCAGAGCGTACTTCGATCGCATTTTTATCCTTATTGAGATAGAACTCCACATCATCGACAAAGCCCATGAGCGAACTCGTAAACTCAATATGGAGATAGTTTTCAGTTTCAGTCACAATCTTCGTTCTTTCTAAACTTTGAATTGCAGTTTTTAGGTGCTGAAATGCCAGCTCTGGCGAGGAGCTATAGGTAAGCGACTCAACTTTATGATCTGGATCGGAACTTTGACTAGAGACACAGTTGGGGCTATTCGGGCAGGGAGCAAATTGCCCCGCATTAACGCCTAAGGAATCTGGTCTTTTCCCAGAGAATGAAAATATTGCCATTGGTAATAATGTTGAAGGGAAACTTGTATTTACGATAATTGAGTGCATAGTTAGCCGTGCATAGGCTGGGTTAGGCACTCCCAACAGCAGAGTAGTAACTAATGTGAGAGATAAAAATATTGAGAATAACTTCTGCATAGTGTTTTAGGTATTTTAGCCGAACAAATGTGTTAGCCAATCGGTGAATTTTATAGCAATCTCTGTATTCGCTCGCAGAGTTTGACTAGTAATCGCTTTTCCTAAAGGATAACCAGGCTCATCATGCCAAGCAAGATATGTATGGATCGCTGCCTTACTTTGATGAACTAGCTTAAATGTTGTGATCTTTCTTTGATACGCCTGTTCAACGCATTCTCGTGCGAATGCTAAAGATGCAGGTATGGCGAGTTCTGCACAAAAGTCCTCTAACATACCAGAAGTCTCATTATTGGGCATGAGCCAAAATCCAAGTTTAGGCTTATCTAAGTTTCTTTCAACTACTGTTCCATCAAGATTGGGCTTGATTGGGAATGAGTAACTATAATGCTTTAATTTACTCTTTATACTGTCCCATCTACTCTCAAGAGAGCGATCAGCATCAATCATAACACCTATTACTAGAGGTGGATTAGGACGCACAATCAGAGCATTTAATCGCTTCAACACTCCTACATCTGAGCCACATTAATATATGCCGAAATTCTCAGGAACATTGTGTGCCGCGCATAAAGACATAACAACATGGCAATCATTATCTCCTTCAACTAGCAAAACTTTATCTGTATCTTGCTTGCAAACATCACTCATACTACTCACCGCACTTCAACATCCATGTCAATGGCATCAGTGAGTGTCTCAGATGTATATTCTGTTGCTTTAACAAACCCATCTTTTGCGTCAAGTCTAAAAAACGCGCCAAGTGAAGGGTATTTATTCCATGTATGCTCGAAACCTTTTATGCAATCACGACTGTGTGTTGTTGCGAACACTTGGACGTTAAGTCTCTCTGATAATTGGAAAACAATATCCCAAACTTTAGGTTGCACGCTCCAGTGTAATCCATTTTCAAATTCATCAATCAAAAGTAGACCGTTTCGAGCATTTACGAGAGCAACAATTATATGAAATAAACGGGTAATTCCATCTCCCATACTCTTGAGAGGTAATGGCTCATCTATGCCCTTAATTTTTACTAGTGGAATACGGCTATCACTTGCGCGACCTTTACTAATATCCTCTACAAAAGCCACCCCTGAAACCCGATCATCGATCAAACCAAGGGCAGAAACAACCTCAGATTCTAAGTTAGTCAAGCTTGTTAAATCCCAAAGTGCGGCTAACTTACGATTAGGCATATTTTCCGTTGAAACAATCTGCCAGATGTATTTGAATTCAGATTCCTGCCTTTCATAGGAGGGAATTCTAGAGCTACTACGTCGAATATCTCTTACATCTTTATCTAATCTAAAAAGCCTTCTAGTTCTGTCACTTTCTTCTGCTACTAGAAAAACTTCAAGGTCAGGTAAATCATCATCAGGCTTTAAATCAGTAGTACGTATGCTTCTTAGTATGCCTTCTAAATCACTTTTAATCTGGTACGCAGCAGCAGCAATATGAAGTTTTTGGGATGAAATTTCTCCTAGAGTAATACCCTCATCACCTATTTGGGGTAGCTTGTGGTCGAAAAAGAGATGTCGAACAGGATGACTGAAGGAATTTTGAGGATGGGTCTGAGCCTCACTAAACCAGGTTTCTTGCCTAGACTCTACAAGATCAAGTAAGACTGTAGAAGCAGCATTGCTGGCATAAAGTTCTACAGCTTCAAGGAAGGTACTCTTTCCAGCATTATTCTTGCCAACAACTAGGTTGACACGACCTAACTTTCCAACCTCAAGATGTCGAAAGAGTCTAAAGTTACATATCTGAAATGACTCCAGCATACAAATTTTTTATCAACCATTCAATGTTTAGATTATTGCCACTCTTGTCAGTATATCAGGTGGCTCAAGCGGAAACTTTAGAAATTCTTAAGGCAGATAGGGGTGACCCATCTCTGTGATTGCCAGTAAATTTAAGGGAGATTAAATGCAGCTCGCCCGCAATCTCTGCTTATGGGCTACTGCCTTAACCCCAGTTGCTATACGCGTCAAAATTCTGCTCAGGCCAGATTTTGTCAAGTCTGCGGTGCCAAATTATTATTGGGTGATCGCTATCGTGCGGTGCGATTAATCGCTCAAGGTGGTTTTGGCAGGGCTTTCCTAAGTATCGATCAGTACAAGCCTTCGCATCCCAAGTGTGCGATCAAGCAGTTTGTACCCCAAGGTCAGGGCAACCTGGAAAAAGCCGCTTGCCAAGACGCAGACAACAAATATTGTCCAGATATTGTCAGCCAAGGCTAGGCCTGGAGCAGGTTACAAATAGTGTAGTATTTGGGTACTTTAGCAAATAACTACTTTGTCCCTGAGCACGTTATGACAGCGCAGAAGTCTAACCTCACAAAAATGGACTCCCTCGTACGGCAGCTAGATCTAGTCCAGCATATCGCAGTATCAGGATACTGGGTTACTACCGATGAGCTTGTTCTGCTGTTAGATTTAGATGCAGCGATCGCAAATTCGCTAAAATTCAAAGAAATTCAGTTTAGCTTTGCATGGCGTAATTTTGTTTGCACGTATATTAGCCGTCAAGGTAACTCTTGCTATTGGAGCATTGCTAAGCAGACTGCAAACCAGGATCTGTACTTAGAGGAACAGGTAAAGATCTCAGTAGCAGAACCTCAAGAATTGGCTGCGATGGTAGTTAATGGTCAGCAGTCCAATCTCCTAATGCATAACGCTACGCCAGCAAAAATACAAACTACAAAGGCGATCGCCACCCATGTTCAGAATTCTATCCCTCCAACATCTCAAACTCAGGAAGTTTTGCCATCCTACTTTGCGCAGGTTGAGAACTTCTTAACACCTGCTCAAGTTCAAAGCTTATTGAAATACGTGCTGGAACGAGAAGCAAAGTTTGAGCCTACTTCTAACTCAGCTAACGATCCTAATTATCGCCGTTCATCCTTCCTGCCCTTCTTCCCAGAGTTCTCGGAATTGATCGTTAATCGTATTCGAGACATAATTCCTTATATCATCACTTATTTAGGTCTTCCCAGCTTCACCGTGGGAAATATTGAGTCGCAGCTAACAGCCCATAACGATGACAACTATTACAAAATCCATAATGATAATGGCAGCCCCGATTCGGCGACAAGAGAGTTAACCTATGTCTATTACTTTAATCGTGAACCCAAATCTTTCACAGGTGGCGAATTACTGATTTATGACAGTAAAATTGAGAATAATTTTTACGTGGGGGCATCATCTTATCAAACCGTGCAACCCCACAATAACAGCATTGTATTTTTCCTCAGTCGCTATATGCATGAGGTGCTGACGGTAAAATGTCCTTCTAAGCAGTTTGCGAACAGTCGCTTCACGATTAATGGTTGGGTTAGACGCTCTTAAGAATATGTTATTGATACCAATTTCAATTGAATAGGCGACAGATCGAGATTTGAGCTCCTCGCTAGGCACGGCATTTCAATAGGTTATTGATTTATATAGCGGGAAGCTGGTGAGGGGAAAAAGGTTTGAAAACCGGACTGGCGTTCGGCGATCGCTTCTGGGCCATAATCCCAGAGGCTTTGGTAGTAAAAGAAGGATATGCCTAAATTTCGTCCCTGAGCCGCCTGCACCTGGGATTGAATTTGCTGGATTGATGCTGGATTATTGCGCAATCCTGTGAGAATACCAACTCCAGTGGAAATCTTTTTCTGCGCTTCTTGGATTTCTGGTCGATTGATTTGGGCGATAAAACTTTGGAGATCGGAACGGTAAACTTGCACGACTAATTCATCCACAATATTCTGCCGTACCCACCCTAGCCAGTCTTGTAGATGAAGTTTGTAGGCAAACTCGTAGTAGTTGGGGGAAACGGAAAAAATTGCCTTGGGCTTTTTGGCTTTGACGGCTTTATTGAGTTTAGCCATAAATGCCGTAATTTTATTGGCGCGCCAACTCACCCATGCAGGATTTTGTGGATCGCTGGGCGGCTCTTTTTTAGTTTCTTTTTTGTACAGAGCGATCGTATAGCTGTCATAGCCAAATTCGTTGGGCAAACTGGCGTGATCGTCAAATTGAATACCATCAACGTTGTATTGAGTCACGACTTCCAGCACGAGATCGGTGATAAATTGCTGTACTTCTGGACGGAAGGGGTTGAGCCACGCCACCTCACCGTCAGTCTCAACCGAACTCTGGCTACCATTCTGCCTTTGTGTGAGCCAATGTGGATACTTCGTCGCCAGTTCTGAAGTGGGGGGAGCCATAAAGCCAAACTCAAACCAGGGAATCACAAGTAACCCCATACGATGTGATCGCTCGATCAGGTCAGCCAGAATATCATGGCCATCGTTGCCTCGATAGACAAACTCTTGAATACCTGCTTTCTGTACCACTTCACTCGGATACATGGCATAACCCGAATTCCAAACTACGGGATAAACCGTATTGAAATTTAGTCGCTGTAGTTGGTTTACAGCTTCCTGAACTTTCTTGCGATCTTTAAGCACGTCGAGATCGTTGTTGGTCAGCCATACGCCGCGAATTTCCTGACGGGTTGGCTGCGCGATCGCATTTAACTGCCCATTTAAATTACTATGTGGAGCGATCGCGGGAATGAACATATCGATCGTAATGGCGATCGCGAACGATACCAAAAAACAGATGAGAGGGAGACTTCTGCGCACAAGCCGCCAACTTGGGGAAATGAATTGTAATTTCATAGGCTTACATGATGGGTTAGGTGTCTAAACACATCTTTTGTTTTTGGGGATTACAGTTTTTGCATTAGTCTTTAACGCAATAGTCTACAAGCATTTATGCGCACGGAAAAATCTATCGATTCTAACAGGCCGAGGTAAGTTCCCAGATCGAATGCCTACATCAAATAATTGTTATGGTTTTGGCTTAGACTTTTTTTGTTTAGATTTAGCACGACGACCCACCGCGATCGCTTTCTCCACCCACACTGCCAGGATTTCCAGATCGGCCCACACGGTTTCGGGGATCTGATAATAGGACATCTGGATGGGTTTATGCTTACCCATGTAACTAAATGGGGGCATGCCTGAACCGGTATAATCGCCGCGATTACTGTCATCCACCTTGAAATACAAAATGTTGTGGGCGATCAGCGCAAAAATTACACCATCAGCAAACAAACCATAGCCGCCAAACATGGCACGCGATTCTACAGGGCAAATCGGCGATAGTTGAGAGACTACACGCTCAACAAACTTTTGCGCATCCCTCATGATCTGAACTGGTTGCTTCTTTGGTGATTTGGTATTTATCCTAAAGAGGATGAATGACGTTAGTTACTACACCCCAAATGTGAAATTCAGTCTCGGCATAAATTTGAATTGGCTCATAGCTGTCATTCTCAGGCATTAATAGCAGCTTGTTTTTAGCTTTACGAATACGCTTCACCGTCAGTTCGCCGTTTACCACAGCAATTACAACTTTATTGTTAGTTGGCTCAAGCGAGCGATCGACGATCAGAAGGTCTCCTGGATGGATGCCTGCATCGATCATGGAATAACCAGTAACGCGAACAAGGAAGGTCGCCTCTGGATGTTTGATCAGATGTCGGTTCAGATCGATCTTACCCTCAATATAATCCTCTGTTGGGGCAGGAAACCCCGCTGCTACAGGGTTCATATACAAAGGCAATTTGTACTTAGTGCGATTATCAGGAGCAAAGATACTTTCGACTAACGTCAGATTAGCAGGTTCTGATTCATTTTCGGGCTGCTCAGCCTGGGCCTCTTGCGCAGCCTGCAATGACTCCAAAATTCGATCTGCTATGCTCACAGGCAGTCGTACTGCCTTCGTTTGTTCGCCATATTTACCGCTACCCTTGGGTCGGCCTGCCCCAAGTCGTTTACCACCGCGTGCCATAAGCAATTCTCTTGTCGATATGCGTACATTTATCAAATCATAAATCAAATCATAAATCAATGCATAAAGACAATTATTGCCCGCTATTTCCGCACTTAACAGGACGTATAGCTCGTGATTATGCTTTTACCATGGGCAAATCATCCCAGCAAGTTGTGTATTTGGGAGAGCGATATTGCGATCGCAGTTTCCACAATTGCTCCATACCCTCCGCCGCAAACTTAATCGCATCCTTCCCCATCTTGAGATTGATTTCATCGATTGTCTGCATCAGTTTCCTAGCTCGTTCGCGATCGCGCCGATCGAAGAGATTTGCCTGTACCTGCTCTGATGGCACAAGTTCAGACATGAGGATACCTACTTTTTTGTAACGGTACCCAGGCCGATAGATATCCTCTAAGGCTCGATTGGCGTACTGAATTAATTCTGGCGTGTAGTTAGTCGCCACCGGTAAACCGATGGTCATCGTGTTGCTGTACTGCTCTGTCTGATGGTTAAAGCGATTGGTGGTGAGGGAAACGCTCAAAAGATTAGCTGCTAGTTGTTCGCGCCTCAGTTTTCGAGCTGCCCTAACAACGTATGTCGCTGCGGCCTCTTTTAACTCTGCCAGTGATTCTACGGGATAGCCAAACGATCTGGAGACAGTAATCCCATGCCTGGCGATCGGCATAATCGCTAGCGGTAAACATGAGATACCGCGTAGCTCTAACATCACTCGTACGCCCACAATGCCGCTAATCTGCTTGATTAGGGCTTCATCCGCATCGCGTAACTGGAGTGCGGTATGAATGCCATACGCTTGCAAACGCGTTGCGAGTTTTTTGCCAATCCCCCAAATATCTCCTACGGCGATCTGGGCGATCGCCTCCTCTTGCGCTTTTTCCGAGAGTAACTCTGCAATTCCTTGTGGCGATCGCTTCGCGATGTAACTGGCAACTTTTGCTAGAGTTTTGGTGGTACCAATGCCAACCGATACGGGAATCCCTGTCCATTGGCCTACTTTGGTACGCATAAACTGCACGTACTTGAGCAATAGATCTGGTTCCAAACTTGAAAATCCTGAGAGATTGAGGAAAGCTTCATCAACGGAATAGATTTCCACCTCAGGCACAAAATGGTTCAGCGAATTCATCACTCGCCGCGACATATCACCATAGAGTGCGTAGTTGGATGAATACACTTGAATATTGTGCTTAGCAATCAGATCTTGGACTTGAAAAGCTGGTATTCCCATCTTAATACCGAGCGCCTTAGCCTCAGGCGATCGCGATACCACACAGCCATCATTATTAGAAAGAACGATTGTAGGTCTACCTTCTAGACCAGGATTGAATACCCGTTCGCAGGACACGTAGAAATTATTACAATCCACTAACGCAAATAGTCCAGACATAGCTGTTCTGTAATCTTTTTATATTGTCAGAATCACAATCTGTGCTAGAAAATTGAGCGCGGCAGAGAAAAGCTCAAAAGGTAGACTTACCCCCTGCCGCTCTGCAACCTTAACTATCGATGTAGCTGATGATGTTGAAGACAGCGCCTTGAGGGTCTTGAATGACGCTGAATCTACCTGTCTTGGGAATATCGGTTGGTGGCACTAGCACCTTCGCACCAAGTTGCTCGGCTAGCTGAGCTGAGGCATCCACATCATTAACGGTAACGTAACTGTTCCAGCAGGGGTACGGCGACATAGTTTGGGGTGGCATGGGCATAATGCCTCCTACGCCGCGATCTCCTACCTTAACTACCGTGTAAATCATTTGCATTTCGGGTATGGGTTCGTCCTCCATCTGCCAACCGAACAATTGACCGTAAAACTGTTGGGCAGCAGGAACATCAGTTGTCATTAGTTCGCACCAACTGAAAGCACCATGTTGTTTCATTAAATCACTCATACAAGGTCTCCTTTGAATAGAGTACAATTATCAAACCACAAGTTAAATTTTAATGCAACTATTTTTTTGCGACAAAATTTGGACTTGAAAAACGAATTTGATTTGCGTACAATAATCAAGTATACAGGTAAAGCTATACAAATGAGACGGCAATGTCTACTAAAACTATTTCTACGAAAACCAGTCTGAAATTTACGCAGATCGATCCTCGTACTTGGTCAACCACTGGTGTCAGCGGTAATGTTTATACACTTAATATGTTGGCAAGTTCCTTACACTGCAATTGCCCTGCTGGTAGGCACCGCAAAAATTGCTACCATGCGGAGCAGTTGGCCCAGTTCTTTAAAGCAGAGCTGAATGAGTGTATTGCTTCATATTGAGATAGTTGTCCGCTAGTTATCGATCGCAATTTCGGGGTAGGCATCGAGCGATCGCTCTAACCAGGTTTCTAGATTATTTACCTCGGAAGCTCGTAGACAGCGATGGGCAAAGTCGCATCTGGTACATTCTTCACTTCCTAAAGGTAATCGATCGAAACTTCCCTCTAACTGGGCTTGAGAAATCTGGTTCAGGATCTCGACTAAATCCCGCTCAGTTTTTTGGAATTGCGCGCGATCGTAATTAATTGTCACTGCTGTGGCGGTATTGGCAAACCAGTAGATCATCGATAGCTGCTCTGGGGCAAAATTGGTTGTTTTTGCTAGGATGTAGAGGTAGAGGCGAGTTTGCCAGTTAGATTGCAGTTGTGTCCAGGAGAGGGGACGCTGATGGGTTTTCCAATCGATAATTTGGGCGGCAGGAGTTTCGCTAGAGGCGCGATTCCCTATTTCCTGCGGAAACGCTTCGCGAGCGGGATGCGTCCCGCCGCTGCCCACAATTAGCAGATCGTAGATCGCATTGAGTACGTAATCACGATTGTGGATGCGCAGTTCATAGGTACGGCGATGCTCGCTCAGGCGATCGCCAGATATTGTAGTGGGTGGATTGGTCTCAAATGCTAAAAGCCATTTTTCGAGATTAGCGTCACTGGCTGCGACATCTGCGACATCAAGACCCAATTCCTTCTGTTGGATGAGGAGATGAAACTTGGTACCTAGATCTAGTTTGGATTGTATATCTGAAGCGGTTGGCAGGCTTAATTCATCCAGGAAGTAGTGCTGAAACTTGCGCCGACAGGTTGTCCACACATTCAAATGCCCCTGCGATATCGTATTAATCGCGAGTACCCTTGCACTAACTGATGGTTGCAGATCCAACTTGAAACTCTCTGTAAGGATAACCAACACCAGATCGAGATGCTGCTAGGAGACCTATGCACATCTAAGCTTTACAGCTAAAGGGGTGTAGCACTTTAACATATATCACTAAAATGTAATATCTAATTCTTGGCTAGAAATTATACCAAATTAGAGATTTTTTTTCTGCTAAGGGAGGCACAGCAGGTTTGACCACATCTAAACTACAGTCAAAAATGTCTAAACCACAACCCCTCACAGACAACTCCAGGTGGGGGGGTTTTTTATGGCCTGCTGTGCCACGCAGAGAGTATCATACTTTTTTAAATAAATGAACTACTCAGCCCTACAACTTTAAGGGTTTAATTCGGCAATTATTTATGGCTAAGTTTTATACCCACTTGAATGCGGAATTGCGTGAGTTTATCGATCGCCAATATATCTTTTTCGTAGCTACCGCACCGCAGCAAGGACGCATCAATCTTTCGCCTAAAGGGATTGATACTCTACGTTGCCTCAGCGATCACACTCTAGCCTACCTCGACCTGACGGGCAGCGGTAATGAAACTTCGGCACATGTGCAGGAAAATGGGCGCATTACGATCATGCTATGTAGTTTTACCGAGCAGCCATTGATCTTGCGGCTATACGGCCAGGGCACAATTTATCGACAGCGCGATCCAGAATGGCAGGAACTCTACGATATCTTTCCAGCGAAACCTGGTGCCCGCCAAATCGTCAGCATCAACATCGATAGCGTGCAAACATCCTGTGGGTTTGGTGTCCCCTTGTATGATTATGAGGGCGAACGCAATACACTTTTAGACTGGGCAGAGAACAAGGGCGATCGCGGTTTACAGGAATATTGGCAAGCTAAGAATCAAAATAGTATTGATGGGTTGCCAACCAACTTGCTGGTTGAGTTATAGAGGCATGACTAAAGTAGACGTACACATTGCTGTTGGGGGTCAAATTCCAGGCGAATAGTATGATTGAGGCGTTCTTTAGTCGATTCAATATGGGTGATAATTAATACCTGCTCAAAGTGTTGTTCTAGGGCATGTAGTAGACCCAAAACATTATCCTGTCTGCCTTGATCGAGGGAACCAAACACTTCATCTAAAACTAATAAAGAGAAAGGTTGACCGCTACGTTCAGTAATCATTTGGGAAATTGCTAAACGTAGACAGAGATTAACGATATCTTCCTCTCCGCCAGAGATGACAGGCTTGCGATCGCCGTCGTCTAAGACGACAACGTTGTATTTAGGATCGATTTCGATCGCATTGTAGCGTCCATCAGTTAACTGGTTGAGAAATATACTGGCGCTATCAGCTAGCTGTGGGCGAATTTGCTCAGTGAGATACTGGCGCATTTCGGTAAAAGCAAGATCGAGCTCGTCGAGTAGGGCTAATTCTTGTTTGGCAGCTTGATATTCTTTATCCTTACGATGAAATTCCATCTCTTGCTGGCGAACCGTTTCCAAGTCACGACTGGCGAGTGCTACTTGTTGTTGCGCCTCAGCATAATTGTGCCTTGCAGATTCTAGATCGTCCGTAGCAAGAGCGATCCCAACTTTGAGCTGCTGATATTCTGCTTCCGTAAAGTTGAGAATCACAAGTTCTCGATCGATCTGGGCGATCGCATCTAAGAGTTGAGTTTGTTCCTGTTGCTGACTCACTAATTGGATATCAATTAGACTAAGGCGTTGCGGTGCGTTAGCCAAGCGCAGCCAATCTTCGTATTTTGGTTTAAGTAACCGCAATTGCTCAACGAGTCGATCGTAGAGTGTAGAATCGGAGTTGGGAGAGATGCGATTGATTTCAGCGATTAAGCGATCGCATTCCATTTGTTTAGCGGTGAGATTCGCATGCAATAACTCTTGTTTTGCTAAATCTGTGGTGAGCTGTTGCTCTTGTTTTTGCGCTTGTGATATGGTCTGAGCTAGCTGTGCTTGAGTAGCTTGCAGTTGAGCTAACTGTATAGGTGATGTATTTAATCCATCAAGCTGGGATTGCCAGTCACTAATGTGTAACTGTAGGTGACTAATCTGAGCAGTGAAGCGATCGATTACCGTATCGTATTCTTCGTTGAGGGCGCGCTCGCAGGTGGGACAGATACCTTCATGTCCTGCGGTGGCGATCGTATCCTTTTGGTTCTCAATCTGGTTGAGGCTCTGCTGTTCCGTTTTAATTCTTGCTTTCAGATCTGCTTGCTGCTCTTGCCATATCAGCGTTTGCGTTCGAATCTCATCTACATTTGTCTGTTGTTGGCTTTGGTAATTGGCGATCGCCTCCTGGATCTGCGGCAAAGATGAGGCCACATGCTCAAGATCTGCCAGTTGTTGTTGTAGATTAGAAATTTCGGACTCTAGCTTGACGGCGCGGGCTTGCAGTTCGCTGCGTTTGATTGCAGCTTGTTTCTGTTCTAAGAGATTAGCTACTTGTGCTTGCAATTGCTCATAGTCGGCAACCTCCAAACTGAGTACGGCATATTTCTCCACATCGGCGACAAGGCGATCTCGCTCCTGATTTAGTTGTAAAATCTGGCGATTAATTTGCGCCAAATTTGCCTGCTGCACCTGGTGCTGGCGGTCGAGATGATTGAAGCGATCGCGATCGCCTTCTAGTTCCAGGATTTTGGGTTCCAGAGCTTGTTTTCGATCCATTGCCGCAATCAAAACGCCATTTGAGCTTTCTAACTGAGCCTGCGCCGCTGCTAATTCTGCCTGCTGTTGCTTAATCTGGGCAGTAATCGCCTCGATATCACCTCGGCTACCTGCTAGCATATCGACCTGCCGTTCCTGTTGCCGACGACGATCTCGCAAGGTTCCAGTTTTTCCCGCTGCACCCTGCACCTCACTCAGGCGCTCGTAGCCGAGCATTTTGGCAATAAAGCGCTCCCGTTCCGTTGCCCCTTTGATCGCACCTAGGAAATTTAGATCCTTCTGACCTGTAAAGTAACTATTAAAGAATTCCTGGTGGGTCATACCCAAAAGTTGTGACAGTTTTTCATTAACTGCTTTAGTAGAATTAGCGATTGTCTTACCGTCATGACGCAATTCTGCGGTGCTCTTGCTGCTCGATTGCGATCGCTTTACCGTATAGGTCTGACCGTTAAAAGCAAATGTTAATTCCGCGATCGCGCTACTTTTACCTGGAGCTAGTCGCCAGATCAGCGTATCTGCCTCTCCCCTAGTTACACCAGACTGATTGCCATACAGTGCCCAGGCGATCGCCTCTAAAATCGTGCTCTTGCCCGACCCATTTGCGCCTAAGATGCCCGTTAAACCATTGGGGAAATGAATCTCCGTTGATTTGTGCTGCCGGAAGTTTTCTAGTCCTAGGGAAATTAGCCGCATGGATTAAATTAATTTAACCTTCTGATGTAGGAAGATTTGGTAGATCGCCAAACTGTGTACGATAGCGCTCTAATAATGCTTCTAGAGCATCAGCACGTTGACGTTCCTGCTCAGCACGTTGGCTTTCTTGCTCAGCACGTTGACGTTCCTGCTCAGCTTGTGTCTCCGCTGCTAAACGACGCTGTACTTCAACTTGCAGGGTCTCTGCCAGTTCGCTAGGTAGCAGTAGCTTCTCGCCTGTATCCTTTTGATAAAATGCTATGAGTTTGCCCTCAACCTCCAGGCGCAAGCCCAAAGCCATGCTTTGTTGGTCTGAAATTGGCACATAGGTCTCACCTTGCAAGCGATATCCCTGTAATTGTGGCTCCAACCATTCGCCTTTGGGGTCAAACAGCCAGTATTCCTGAACCTCTAGCTGTTCGTATAATTGTTTTTTAAAATCGATATCTTGCGACTTCGTGCTCTTAGAGGTCATTTCAAAGATCGCTCTAGGAACCTGTTTCTCTTCCCAGATTTTGTAGTTGTCCCGACCACCTGGTTCTACATCAAAGATCACCATTACGTCTGGGGCAACCCGCAGTTTGGGTAAACCTTGGGCATAGTAAAGAAATTGATTTGCTAGAACAGTGGCTCGTTGACCTTCAAGATGTTGCTTTAGCACCTCTAGGGTAGTTAGCAGCGCGTAGAGATGATCGTAGGTTTCAGCCACAGGTTCGCCGTCGCTAGAAGGGTAGATGATTTGGGGTTGGGGAGGTGCGATCGCCGTCATAACTGTTCCAATCCTCGCCCAACACAGAATTTGGGCGCAACGTTATTTATAAATAATAATACATACGTCTAGCTCCAATCCTCGCTCAACACAGAGGTTAGGCGCAAAGTTATTTACAATCAGTTAGTGAAAATTAGATCGTCTAACTCATCATAGTCAGGTAAAGTTGCATCGATCGCTTTACCTGCACGCAAAACAATGCGATCGCTCTGGGGACGGGACAGCAACTCGCTAAAGTTTCTCGCCTTAAAGATAATCAGATCGGCGGGTAATCCCACACTAATCTGCCCGGCATTTTCTAATCCCATTAGATGTGCAGGAGTCGCAGTTATCGCTTGGAGCCAATCATCATAGGGGCTATCCAGGTGCGCGATTTGGACGGACATGCTAAATATCTGCAACAGATCGTGGTCGCCAAAACTATAGAAAGGATCGCGACAATTATCACTGGCGATCGCGACCTCAACTCCCATCGTCTTTAATTCGTGCAGAAGGGTTACTCCCCGCCACCTCGGTGTTCTCTCCCTACTCCGATCCTGTAAATACAAATTGCATGTGGGAAGGCTAACTACGCCAATTCTAGCTTCTTTAACCAGAGCAATCGTTTGATTTGCAGTAATAGTGTCTTGTACCGCTAAACTGCAACAATGACCGCAGGTGATTCTGCCATCAAACTCATGTCGCAGTGCCGCCTGTGCGACGCGCCGCAAGGTATCAGATGACGGATTATCGTTCTCATCAGTATGGAAATCTAGATCGAGATGTCGTTCCTTCGCCAGGATGAAAACGCGATCTAGCTGAGAATCTAGATCTAGATGCAGAAATACTACACCTCCCAAAACCCCTCCTAGCTCAGCAATGCGATCGGCAAGTGCTTCCCCCTCATTCCGCATAAATCGATCTAGGGTAACTAAGGATACAGCTTGCAGTGTGAGGCGATCTGCCCAGGCACCGCGTAGTTCTTTAAACACACCCAAGCTAACCTCTATCTGATTAGTAGGACAGTCTAAGTGAGTGCGGATAGCCTTTGTACCATGGGCATAGCTGCATTTAAGACCAAATTCCATCCGCCGATATAGATCGTCAGCATTCCAATAGCGATCGCAGTCTTCCCCCACCACCTGCAAAGCATTAGCAAAAGTAGCATCGAGATTTGGCGTGCGATTCCAGATATGACCCTTATCTAGATGGGTATGCATATCAACAAAGCACGGCAACACCATGCCATGCCGCAAATCTATCTTTTCTACATCCTCTTCTGCATCGGTAATCTGAGCCATTCCACTGGGAGTAATAGCTGCGATCGCCCCATCTCGAATTTCCAAATCGAAGGTCGCGATACCCTCCCAATCGCCAACCAGAGCGAATCCCCGATCAATCGAACAAATAGGAATACGACAATTAACCAAAATGTAGGGGCAGACGTCTGCCCTCTTAGAATCTGACGAATTTGATGAAGTTACCCTATCTATTGAAAGCCGCAAATCCCTAAAATTCACCATCAGTTAACGGAACCGATTGCGCCATTTATTTTGATATTTTGAATCATTAAGGCCACCCTTGCCACTAAGATTATTACGCTCGATTTGCTCGTTCAATGCCACAATTCTCTCGTCAGCACCAGGGTGAGTGCTGAGAAATCCAGGCACCCCACCGGATTTGCTTACCAATTTTTGCATGAAGGCAGGCATGGCCTGGGGCGAAAAGCCCGCACGACTAATCGTTGACAGACCACGTCGGTCAGCATCAAACTCAGCCTCACGACTATTGGGCAGACGCAGAGCTAACTGCACGCCAATATTTACAAATTGGTCTTTATCTAAGCCCGCCACCGAAGCTACACCTTGTGCTAGCGCCATTTGCCGGATCTGCTCTAGGGCATGCCGACCGGAAATATGCCCCATCTCATGGGCAATCACAGCGGCTAGTTGAGCGCGATTGTCTGCAGCGGAGATCGTGCCAGTGTTGACATAAACAAATCCTCCCATCGTGGCAAATGCATTAATATTTTTGTCGTCAACCACTTGGAAAGTGTACGGCATATTAGGGCGATCGCTATTGGGGATTAATTGCGCACCAATGCTTCTGACTAGATCGATAGCGGCAGGATCTCTACTAATCTTTACCTCTGAGCCAATTTCGCGATCAAGTTGCTGACCTAATTCCACTTCCTGACTATCCGAAATGTTGGATAGTTGCACAACTTGAATTACCGAAGGGACAACCCGAAATAAGTCAGTCCAATCCAGAGCCTCGGCGATACTGGGGTTTAGGTTAATCGCAAGTAAAGTTGTTAAAAAGCTCGCTATAAAAAGTCTTTGATAGCGTTGCAGGCTTTTCCATGTCGCACGAAGCAGAGATTTATGCCATTGTGTCACCGCAGTCACCTCAAACATTCTTAACTCATTTTATTGGTATTTACTAAGACTTGGCTAATTCCTAATATGTTGCAAACTTCAGCAATTTGCAAATGGTGGACTGCCTAGGAGATTCCTAGTACATAAAATCCCTGTAGGGGGAAGTTTTTTGTAATCGATCGCAGCTAGAACCACTGAATTCAGGCTAAACCTGCGCCTCTACCACAGCGATATCTTTCCCTCAAAAATATCCTTACAGCCTAAAAAGACGGTAAGCATTTTCAGTTGTCTGAGCTGCTAGTGATTCTAGCGACTGATTGCGTAGCTCTGCTAATTTTTCAGCTACATGCAGTACGTAGGATGGCTCGTTACGCTTACCCCGCTTGGGTACGGGTGCGAGAAAGGGGCAGTCAGTTTCAATCAATAGGCGATCGCCACTAACAATTTTGGCTGATTCCTGCAAGCTCTGGGCGTTCTTAAATGTGACAACGCCACTGAAGCTGATATACATGCCCAAGTCAAGAAACCACTTTGTTTCTTCTGGTGTGCCTGCCCAGCAGTGCATAACGCCGCGTATGGGGCAATCTGGACTTAGCGTATTAAACTCTTGCAATACTTGGCGAGTTGCATCAGTAGCATCGCGGCAGTGAATGATTACGGGTAAATCTAGATCCCTCGCAATTCCCAACTGAGCCTGAAAAGATGCGATTTGTTCGGCCTTGTTTTCAGCTTTGTAAAAATCTAAACCTGTTTCCCCGATCGCTACCACGCGGCGATCGCTCTTGGCCAAGTCACGAACTTGCATCTCCATATCTGCATGCCACATATGGGCATCAAGAGGATGCAAGCCCACCGCAAAACTAACTTCAGGAAATTTATCAGCAATAGCTTGAATTTGAGTGAATTCATCGGGGGTGACACATGAATGGACTAAACGCATTACTCCCGCTGTTTGCCACCTCGATCTAACATCTTCTAGATCCGGTAAAAAGTCCTTAAAGTTGACATGAACGTGAGTGTCAACAAGCTGCATAGCATTGCCTTAATAAATAGTTGATGCGTGGGATACATGGGATACGCGAATAAATGTAGCTGGGATTAATCACGTGAAATCTCAATGAATTACCCAGATTTTTAATTTTAAGTAATTATATATTCACTAATTTATGCATTACTCAAGATGCTTTTTCGTGAAGTTCATTTTCCTGCTTCTCTTCGATTTGAATCAGATGAATATGCTTGTATCCTAGCTTAATTTCAAATTCATCTCCTGGATTTAAACCCATAGATTGAGTATAGGTTGCACCAATTACAATTTGGCCGTTTTTATGCACGCTCACACGATAGGTTGGTTCGCGACCGCGACCATCCTTAGCCTGTTCTGGGTCTAAAGAATAGCCACGAGCGGCAATTAGTGCCTCATAAAATTCTGTGAGATTAACTCGATCCTGATTATCTTTGCTGCGAGAGAAATAACCACAGCGTTTTGCTTGCTCGCGCTTGGGTAAATGGTTAAATTCTTTTACTTTTTGGAGTAGAGTCTTACCTGTTAGAGGAGCAGTCGCAATATCTGTCATAGTCATATGAATAACACTATAATATTCAGAATAGCGAAATATTGACCTGTGCGATCAAAAATTATTAAAAACTAAAGTAAGGAAACACATTAATATTAGTCAATCAGCCAGGAAAGTTATAGTTGATAGTAACAATGCGAATCTTACCTTCTAAAGGCATAAATTTACTTTCATAACCCGCCACAGTTTTTTTGACAATTTCATCGACGTTGCTATTTCTACTAGAGAACATTGATTTTTTAACTACTTTGCCTTTGGGGTCAACAATAAATGTCACAATTACCTTAGTATTCTTGCCCTTAATGTCATTAGCTTTTGGTTGTTCTAATGGTGGTATCCATTCAATTCCAGGTTCTATTGTTTGCGATACTTGCGATACTGTTGTCTCCTGGGGAGAAGGAATAATGCGTTGCACAACATTTTCCTTACCGTATTTAATGGCATATTCAGCATAAGTTTTGCCAAATTCGCGACGAAATTGATCGGGACTTAGTGTTGCAGCAGATGTAGCTCGATCAGCCTCCAAATCAGATGTAGCTACATCGGGTTTCTTGGTATTTGGATCTTGAGTTTCCTTACTATCGGACTCTTTAGTAGAATTTTCTGTCTGTGATTCCTTCTGGGGATCTAGTCGATCGCTTTTTTGTGCGGGTTTGTCTATAGTTTTATCAATTTTCGGCTCTGATTTTTTGGTTAATTTGGGTTCGGACTTAATTGGCTCTTTAACAGTTTTTTCTGGTTCTGTTTGTTTTGGTACATCTACAACTGTAGGTTTGGGGCTTTCATCTGTAGGTATGTCTTGTTTCGGTATTTGTGACAACTTTGGTTGTGGCGATGGTGTAGATGCTGAGATCTTTTTCTTCGGTAAAGTGACAACGGGTACAGTCCCAACTACCTCCATCTCAGTTGGCTTTTCTGCTTGTTTAAGTGGGTTGGGAGCAACTAAAAGAAATGATGCGTGGGCTCCAACAGAAGCAAGTAAACATAACCAGAAACCATCTTTAAAAATTGCTAGCTTCATAGTGGGCTGAATTGCGTATGGGAATAATCGTCCTGCACAGGCTTAAACAAATGTAATCAGAGAAAGTTGATGTGCAAAAATAAACTTCAAGATTTAGAGGTAGCGATCGCCACGCGATCTCCCGCCAAACCTCTTAAATATTCTAAGAAAATAATCACCTGTTGATAACTTACTGAATTGTCTTCGGCATTCAACACTACGATCCCCTGAGGATGTTGCACTAAATATGATTTAATCTGTGATTCTAAATCTGCTTGCTGTAGAGGCTGGCGATCGATTCTTGTGGCACCAAGTCGATCGAGTGTGATTACCAGCATCTCTGGCTGTGTAGGGGAGTTAGATGCGCTATTTCTAGTTGCTTGTGGTAGATCTATTCCTATGCCTGAGGGCTGAGTTAATCCCGCAGTCAGCAACATAAAAAATGCCAGGATTGAAAATACAACGTCTAATAGTGGGATGACATTAATCTCAGCATTTGAAGATGAATTATAACTGCGAATTTTCATTATTACTTCACCCGATCGCGCGATCGTTAAGGATCGATAAGTCTGGACGTACAAGTTTAGGCAAACTACCAGGTTATTGTTAAACAATCTAGCAAAACCTAGCCCCCCCGCGCTGTTTTTAGACTATAAATGTTGCGAAGAGGTTTAAAGCTGTGGCGAAATTGCTTAAGATCGTTGTGACCAATCGATCGCGATCGACTCAGGAAAAATTAGCATGCCAGCAACCTTAAAAGATTTTTTAGAAGAATGTGATGCTCTAGGACAAGTACGCTTGATCGTGACTAATGACGGTGCAGTTTTAGAAGCAAAAGGCAAGTTGGAAAAACTATTTTATGCTGAACTGCCAAAAGGTAAGTACGCCAACATGCACTCGGAGGTGTTTGAATTTCACCTCAACATGGACAAAATTGCGCGGGTGCGGTTTGAAACAGGGGAAGCTAAGCGTGGTAACTTCACCACCTATGCGATCCGTTTGCTCAACGAAGTTGATGAATCGCAATTAAGTATTTTCGTGCAGTGGGGTAAGCCAGGTGAATACGCACCGGGTCAAATTGAAGCCTGGTCATCCTTGAAAGAGAAGTATGGTGAAACCTGGGCACCTGAAAAGTTGGAAGCAATCTAGCTGGCAGTCGATCGCAGTAAAGTCACAAATGATCTAGGATTGCTAAAGTTTTATTTTATAGAGAGGTTTGCTAGTGTCAGAACAGTTCGATTACGATTTGGCGATCGTGGGAGCAGGTGTAGGCGGTCACGGTGCGGCAATCCATGCTGTGGCCTGTGGCCTCAAAACAGCGATCGTCGAAGCCGCAGATATGGGCGGTACCTGTGTCAATCGCGGTTGCATTCCCTCAAAGGCACTACTAGCAGCTTCTGGGCGCGTGCGCGAACTGCGTGCGAAAGAACATCTCAAGATTTTAGGTATTGATGTTGGTGAGGTCCAGTTCGATCGCGGGGCGATCGCCGACCATGCCAGTAAGACGGTTGACAAACTCAGGGGCGATCTTACCAACAGCCTCAAAAAGCTCGGTGTCGATATTATTCACGGTAGGGCGAAGGTTGCAGGGCCCCAAAAAATCCAGGTGGGCGATCGCCTTATTACCGCTAAAGATGTGATTCTTTCCACTGGTTCCGTCCCCTTTGTCCCCCCCGGCATCGAATTAGATGGTAAGACCGTATTTACCAGTGACGAAGCCATCCGGCTAGATTGGCTGCCTGAGTGGGTAGCAATTATTGGTAGCGGTTATATTGGCCTGGAATTTTCCGATGTCTATACCGCACTCGGCTCAGAAGTAACCATGATTGAAGCATTAGATACGCTGATGCCTGGTTTCGATCCTGATATTGCTAAACTCGCGGAAAGAGTGTTGATCAAGCCGCGCGATATCGAGACCAAAATCGGTATCCTGGCCAAAAAGGTCACCCCAGGATCGCCAGTGACGATTGAACTATCTAATGGCGAAGTGCTGGAGGTAGACGCTTGCCTAGTTGCCACCGGACGCATTCCTGTCACTAAGGATATTGGTCTAGAAACCGTCGGTCTTGCACCTAACAAGCGAGGTTTTATTGATGTCGATGATACGATGGCGACTGGTGTACCTCACTTGTGGGCGATCGGTGATGCCACAGGCAAGATGATGCTAGCTCATACTGCATCTGCCCAAGGGGTTGTCGCGGTCGAGAATATCTGCGGTCGCCATTCAACGATAGATTATCAGAGCATCCCAGCGGCGGCTTTTACACATCCCGAAATTAGCTTTGTGGGTTTAACCGAACCACAGGCTAAGGCCAAAGGCGAAGCAGAAGGATTTCAAATCGCATCCGTGCGTTCCTATTACAAGGGCAATTCCAAGGCGATCGCCGAGGCAGAAACCGACGGACTAGCCAAGATCATCTATCGTCAAGATACAGGCGAGCTATTAGGTGTGCATATTATGGGCATCCATGCTTCCGACTTAATTCATGAAGCTTCAGCCGCGATCGCCCAGCGGGCCAATGTGTTTAACCTGGCGCGTAATGTCCATGCCCATCCTACACTCAGCGAAGTTTTGGACGAAGCTTACAAACGGGCAGCACACGTATAGTTAGACCCTCCGGCACCTCCCATTGGTAAGGGGAGGTGCCGGAGGAAGCCTTAGCCTTGAACCCAGACTACTGTCCCCAAACCGACAATACCGATGGCTGGGAAGCGACTCAAACGGCTTGGCAGACAATTTTCCCAGGCATCACCTTAATCCTGTGCTTTCTGCATACCGTGTTGGGTGTCCAAAAGCGTTGTCGTCGTCAACCCACCTTGTTCAATCAGGTGAGTGAGAAGCTTTGGCTTCTCTTTCATAGTGAAACACCGGCTCAATTTGGACAACGGTTACGACGTATTCATGAATAGATCTGATATCTCTCTGGCAAAATGCTCTTCATTACATTTTGTGTCGTAATTAATCAATTCGTACAAGAAGTCAATCACCTCTCTGTCAAGGTAACTAGTTAGGAGCAGAAGATCTCTTGCAAAAACAAATCAGTGGAGTTTGGTGTTCAGGACTTCATCGATATCAATACAACAAAGGACATTAATTATGAGTTTACAAGAACGAGCTAAAGCAACTGTCAAAAATGTTGAAGGTAAAATTGAAGAAGCCGTAGGCAATATTACAGATAACCCCGATCAACAAGTTGAAGGTCAAGCAAAACAAGCTGAAGCAGATGCTCGTAACACAGCTGAAAATGTCAAAGATAAGGCTAAAGACGTAGCTGCTGCTGTAAAAGATAAAGCTAAAGATGTCAAAGATGCTTTGACTAAATAGTTGATCTCCAAGGACATTTTGAAAGTTAAATGCAATTAGATTATCAAAATATCCTAATTGCGGGAAAAGCAAAACAAGTGGATTTGAAGACTCGTAACTTGCCAGAAAATACGAAAGAAGCAGTTACATGCTTGCTTGAATATGTTTTTTGACTTGTGCTGCTGATAGTTCCAAGAAAACTGCAATAGAAAAATTTCGAACTTAATTTACAAAAGGATGTGATTATATGAGTTTTATTTGGTTTATCTTGATCGGTGCAGTTGCTGGTTGGCTAGCTGGACAATTGGTAAAAGGTGGCGGATTTGGATTGGTTGGAGACATCATTGTTGGCGTGATTGGAGCACTGATTGGTGGTTTTCTGTTCAGCACTTTTGGTGTATCTACTGGCGGTGGATTGCTTGGCAGTTTGATTGTTGCCACGATTGGTGCTGTGGTTCTCCTATTTGGGCTACGCCTACTCAAAACAGCTTAAAAAGCAAATGGAGAGAATGCTGTAATAGCTGATTAATTAGCCGTTACAGCTTAGTTACCAAATTATCTAACAACTAAATGGAGTTCCATTAAAAATCATGTCCGATCAAATAGATAGAGAAATTACAACGAAGAAAGCTACATCTAATCCAAACACTTCTGTGGATGGATATAGCGTCTCTGAACAGCGCACTACAAGAGTGAATAATGACAATAGTTCGATTGGATTGATACTCGGTATTTTGCTAACTTTGGGTTTGGGAGGAGGAGCGGTTCTATATTATCTGAACAATCGCCCAGCCACGACGCAGATAGTACCGGGTCCAACCAATACTGTTAAAGAGAAATCAACAACGATCGAGCACAATAACACGACTACTAAAGAAGTCAAACCAGCAACGCAACAACCTGCACCCAACGTTGAAATTAATGTTCCCGCGCCAGCAGCAACAACACAGCCCCAGCCTCCATCTCCAGTTCCTGCGCCATCGGCAACAACACAGTCTCAGACTACATCTCCAGTAACTCCAGGGGTAACGGCACAGCCCCAGACTACATCTCCTGCTAATCAGTAGTCCTCTTGAGAGAGTGAATTGTGGTGCGACATAATCCACTCTCTCCAAAAGTGATTTACAAAGTACAGTCTTTACTTCCTATCAAACGATCTCGAACCCCGTCAAGGCTTCTACATTTTGCCGGAAAGCGATTAAGGCATGATTAGATTGATACTCGGTGAGACCGGAGAAAATAGCCTCCGAGACTTCCTGCGACACAACGGTTTTGATCTCAATATTCGTGTTATAACCAACCATATCTCCCTTACGATTTCCATGCCGACCTGCACCTTGAGCTTGGCTCAGGGTATATCCATTCACATCTAAGTCTCTCAATAGTTTGATAATGCGGTCTTGCAGGAAGGTTTCACCAATGATGACAACCAGTACAGCTGATTTGGTCGGCAGGGATGAGATTGACATAGCGAACTCCTTAAATGGATTCTTGAAGAGAATACTAATAGTATAGCTCATTAGAACTTACTTAAGAGATAGAGATTGCCTCTGTCGTCGGCATCAAAATATTCGCTGAAATAGTCTTTGGATCGGGTAAATGGTTCATGAAAAGCTTCATGTGATTCATTTGAACAGACCCAAAAATGGTCGCAAAAGAGACATCAGCTGCATCCCGTCCTGTACCAACACGGATTAGCCCATTCTGAGGCACGAGGCGAGTAGGATCGAAGAGATACCAGCGATCGCCTAAATAAGCCTCAAACCAGGCATGGAAATCAGGGGGATTTAACCCATAGGCGTATCCAGCCACAAAGCGGGCTGGAATATTCAAGGCTCGACAAAAAGCAATACCTAAATGGGCAAAATCACGACAAACGCCTACCCGTTCTACCACTGTATCGCAAGCAGAAGTCAAGGAATTACTGCTATCAGAGAGATACAAAACATTGTCATAAATCCAGTTGCAGATGGCTGTCACCCGCGAATAACCAGGAACTAAATCGCCAAATTCAGTTACGACAAAGCGCAATAGTCGATCCGATTGACAGTAACGACTTGGATAAAGATAGTACAAGATATCGAGGGGTAAATCTGCTGGCTGTACTTCACAAACAGCACCGGGATCTGAGTAATAATGAGATAATCCAATAGTTGCTCGATAGGAAATTTGCAAATTGCTAGGAGGGGCATTGAGTCGAAAGTATCGGTTTCGACTCACAGAAGTAATGTATTCCTCAATCTTTAGCGAAGAGTCAGAATGGAGGTCTTCCTGAAGAATAATTTGATAGTCGTTGCTGACAATAGCGATATTAAAAATTAGAGTGCTTGCTTGATCGATGCTGTAGTTTAGTTCACAGCCAAGCTCATACTTTAGCATTTAGTTTTCCCCTGTCCTTTCAATACGAGTAGGTGCTGGAGCCGAAGACGGTTGTAACGCTGTACCCATAAACAAGGCAGGTTGAAGGCCGTTCCCACAGCCAAGTTTACCAGCACTCCCCAGCCAGGAGTCCAGAGCATCGTCACTAACCAGAACAGCCAGATGACGATGTGAACGTATTCCGCCCGACGTGTTTCAGCCAAGAAACGGGACATTACTGCACAGTCCCCACCGCCAATGGAGCTTTTTCGAAAACCCCCTTGAAAGAAATCCCCTGCTTCTGGCAACCGATCTTTCCAGCGCTTGATCCGCAGTACCCGATTGTAGGAGTGTCTATCTTCCCCCCAGATGCGTGGCCGAGTCAGGCAGGTGTCTGTTTCTAGAAGTTTCAAGGGAATTCGATGACCTAAAAAACCGATCAAAAGCGACCAAGCTGTCCAACTGAACACACACAGACCGACGATTACCCAATCCTGTAGCTGTAGCATAGGCGAGATCGTTAACCTTACTTATCGAGTGCTTATTGTGCGTCCTTTCCATTCAATTTGGCCACGTTTGAGATTCAGAATTGCCAGCACAAACACCGCAATGAAGAAGGCAACCGGAATCGGGAAGAAAAAGACGATGAATCCGAATGAACCCACTGGCCTGACGATTATTGCTAATTGTATAGCGAA
>CALRKB020000011.1:0-109623 GCA_943367755.1 Rhizobium sp. Q54
TTCTGGTCTACAGGTAGTACCGATAAGGTGATGTCGGCATTGGTGCTGCGGTGACGCTCCACAAACTGGCTGTAGTCCATGCGGTAGAGTTGGTCTCCCGATAGGATCAGAAAGTCGCGTACGTTCCACGATTCCAGCAGCCACAGGTATTGACGTACCGCATCGGCTGTGCCCTGGAACCAACCTGGGTTATCGGGGGTTTGCTGCGCAGCAAGTATGTCCACAAACCCATCGGAAAATGATGATGCGCGATAGGTTTGGTTAATATGGCGATTGAGCGATGTGGAGTTAAACTGCGTCAGTACGTAGATCTTTTCCATGCCTGAGTTGAGGCAGTTGCTGACTGGTATGTCGATCAGCCGATATTTTCCTGCCAGTGGTACGGCTGGTTTGGCGCGTCGCTTCGTGAGCGGATATAGGCGCGATCCTTGACCGCCTCCCAGAATTATCGACAGTACGTCTTTCATAGGTATTTCTAGCTTCTGATTGCCTTGTCTTGCTTGCTCCTCATTCATTCTCTGCCTATTAGTTACCCTTGGCAAGCGAAGATAATTGCCAAAATTTTGTCAAAAAGGTAAGGGTAGACCCATAGGTCTACCCTTACCTCTACGTATGCAATCCTAAATATGGATCACACTCACCTAATTATTTACCGCCTTTCTTCAGAGCGAGGAGTAGCTCAAACCTACTGGTAGATTTGTCAGGCATGATCGCAGTACCACCAATACCCCGTACTGAATTAATAAAAGCAGAGGCTTCCGGTGTGACTTGAGATTTAATATCTGGAACCTTTTCTGAGATCAACGACCAGGTTTTATCCATATCAAGGTAAAAATAGCCAAGATTTGGACTTAAGAGCGAACCAGTAATTGTCTTAAATGTTTGACTACTATCTAGGGAGTTGGCAGGCTTAGCTATTGCATTCACCAAAGGCCCTACAGCAACAAAAAACGCGTCCTGAGTATACCAACCATGACCAACTAACGGTCCAGGAGCACCAGGGAACGACCATTGCGTCACGGCAACACCACTAACATCTTTACTCTCAACTGTTCCACTATTACTTTTGACATAGTCATCAAGCTTTTTGAGAAAAGACTCAGCAGAAGGACGGTTACTAGTCTGGAAGATCAAGACAGGGCCAGCACCAACTTGAGCTAAAATCCCTTCATTAGAGGTGATCCCACCAAGTGCAAACTCACCATCCATCCAGCCAAAAATATCCTTGTCTAGATCGATCGCTAGTGGTGACGATTTTGCTTGTTGACGTGCTTCATTCAGGCTAGTTTTTAGTTCGGGTATTTTCTCAGCATCTTGAGTAAATTGCTCCCATCGTGCTTTGATATTTGTGCCTGAAATCAAGGCAAATGTCTCAGACGGAAATTGAGAAATCACTTTACCTGGAGAAGGTTTAAATTCAACTTTCAAATAGTTGGGGTCTAATTTAGTAGCTCCCTTTAGCCTTATACCATCACCATCTACCCCAATACCAATGGTTACAGACTTGATCAATTTAAGTTGATCTAAAGATGCTTGGGGGATTTCAGCGACACCAGGGTTAAGTGCTGTTAACTGCTGCACAGCTTCTGGGAAATTGGGCATGTAGAACTGCATGATTGGATTCTTGAGTTCCAGGTTTTCGGCAGTTAGTGAGCTAGCAACGGATGCTTCACCCTTATAAGTATCGATCGCCTTTTCCAGGGAAGACTTCTGCGACGACACTACAAGAAAGTTATCGACAAAAGCATATAACGTCAGTTTACCGTCATTATCAGACTCCTCAGTAATTTGGACGCCCTTATATTCTTTTTGTTGAGCTTTGCGACCAGATTTCGTTCTTGTCTTCTCCAGAAACCTGTTAGCACTATCTTTATCTTTGACCTCAACTACAAACAGCAGGTTAGGCTCGTCTTTAGCCGTAGCTGGTTGATTCTGAGCAAGATTATGCGTTGACACAGGGGATAAACGCAATTGAGGGTTATTGCTAGACTTAGATGTAACGCTATTGGGCAAGATCGCAAACATGATATTGCCTGCCCAAGGCTTAATGTCTTTTTCAAAGTCCAGGTCATTCTTGGTAGCTTCTGCTTGGAATTGCTTCAGAGCATTATCGAAAATCTTTTTAGTCTCAGGTGTCTGGAACTGCTCCAACTGCGACCAAGTCGCCCCATCAGTAGAAATAGAAGCTGCCATAATTACTTTTTGGGGAACAATTTTGGCAGCATTAACTACCTCGGCTGGGCCGAGCTTGACATTACCCTTAAAGTAGAGGTAAGCACCTGCACCCCCTGCTGCGACTACCGCCGCACCAATTATGGGTGCCAGGATATTTGATTTCCGTTCAGACATAAATTTTTAACTGTTTTTACCTTAGTGACTCAGCGACTAACAACTTTAGCCTATATAACTCAGACAATTTAGAGTTAATTAAAATGACGAAAGGAACGGATTTTAGTAAGGATCTTAACTCGATGTTAGAAATACCTAATAAAAAACATCCCTATCTTATCTAATCTAATTTAGACTGCGTTGTGATTCTGATCACTCCATCATGTCATCATCATCTTCGCTATCGTCAGTATCAACATCATCGTCATCGTCTTCAAACTCCATGTCATCATCTACCAGTTCTTCTTCATATTCACTACTTGCCGGAATAGGAATGGGGTAGGTAGGTAGACTACGGGCAATATTGTCGTCGATCACAACATTGTCGTCCGCTTCGTCATAGGCGATCGCCGACTCATAGATTGGTTCGACTTCACTGGAGACATTGTCATAGGCATTAAAGCCAGTACCAGCAGGAATTAAGCGTCCAATAATCACGTTTTCCTTCAGACCACGCAACCAGTCAGATTTACCCTCAATTGCCGCCTCAGTTAGTACTCTGGTGGTTTCCTGGAAACTAGCCGCAGAAATAAAGCTATCTGTATTCAAACTAGCCTTGGTAATACCCATGAGTATGGGAGTATATTCTGCCGGAACGCTACCCGTAATTTCCATTGCCTCATTGATTTGCTCGACTTGATGCAAATCGACTAGCTCACCAGGTAAGCGCGTGGTGTCGCCACCATCATCAATGCGCACCTTAGAAGTCATTTGCTTGACTACTACCTCAATGTGCTTATCAGAAATATCAACCCCTTGTGATTGATACACTGACTGGACTTCATTTACTAGGAACTCTTGCACCTGTTGTAAGCTCAGCAGTGCTGCTTCCCTAATCCCTTTAGTCTCGCGGTGCAATCTAAAGAAGATATCGAGAATATCATGGGGATTCGCAGGCCCATCCGTCAGTGGTTCTGCGGCCAGCACTACTTGCCCATCAGAGACAATTAAGCTTTGACCAGGATTGATCGGATAGTCGAGCACGTTACCATCCTCTTCAATAATCTTGACCTCAGCGTTGTCATCCGAGTCATATACCACCTGGACACGACCAGCTTTCTGAGCTAAGACGCACATTTCCTTGGGTTTACGGCCTTCGAGTAACTCTTCAATGCGTGGCAAACCTTGAATAATGTCGCCAGTCTTAGCACGCTCAAATACGAGTAGAGCCAGGTTATCTCCCCGTTGAACCAGGTCGGAATGATCGATTTGCAGCACAGCACCGGGAGAAACCAGGTAAGGGCGGCCAACCCGCATCACCACATTGCCATCCTCGATCGCCACAACCTGACCAGAATCGGGGACAGTCACACCAGATCCGATCGCATCTCCCGATCGCAACAGGTCATTGACCTGAACTGTGGGTTTAGCACATGGTAAGCTCAGGCGATCTGCATCGGTGACAACCAGCACACGGCGTACCAGTTCTGCTCCGGCGCGAATACCACGGACTTCACCGGACTGCTTGCAGAGAATTTCTGTGCGTGCCACCACCGAACCTGGAGCAATTTTATCGCCCTCAGACACCAGAACTCTCGTGCGCGTACTACCTTGAGTTAGATCGGCGGAAATATCCTGGCGGATCACCAATGATTCTAAAATCACAAGTTGCAGGAGCCAGTTGTCAGGATCGGTTTTATCAAATTCGATGTCAGCAGCTAGCTGCGGCGCATCCGTGTCAATTTCTAGCATTAACTGTGTGCGCAATAACTCCAGTCCATCGATTGACTTAACGCGTTCGCCATCCTTGTAGGAGATGCGTTGTACAGCCCTTAAGCGGATCGATCTACCCATTTGATTAGTCGATTCCTGGCTAGGTACAGCCGGATTATCGGGAACTGTAAACTCTTCAACCGGACGGAGCAGTAAAGCCGATCCTTCTGGAGTTTCCACATACTCGACATAGCGCAATTCGGTAGGCACAACACCTGGAATCACTTCTTGACCAGGGTAGGCGAAAGAATCATGTTTCTGCATTGCTGCTTCTGGGTCATCAACCAGATGCAATTCGCCCGGCTTAATCGCAATTTCACGCAAAATGTCATTCTTCTGCGTGACTTCCACTACACCAGCGCTTTGGCAGAAGATGTCCTTAACTACTTCGGTGCCAGCCTCCAGATATTGCCCGTCTTCCACCATCAGTAAAGAGATATCTTTATTGACCTCATGAGCTTCTTCGGGAATCCAGAGTAAAGTACCACCCTTGGTAACTTCGTAGCCCAACTTGGCCTTACTGCGCTTCGCAACTTCCACCCCAGAGTATTTGATAATGCCACCGCTGTTAGTGTGGTAAGTATCATCAATCAGCTCCGCAATTACCTGGTTGTTGATTACCTTTGTACCCGGTGCCGCTTTTAACATGAACCGCTGGTCACCCTTACCCTTGGTCTCCAGGATGTAGTGTTCGCGACCTTGCGAGATTTCCTCTTCAATGCGAGCCCGATCCAGGACAACCGAGGCAGTAATAATTTCTACTTCCCGAGAGTTACGGGCGTCAGTAGGGTTTAACCGGACAATGCCACCATGCTCGGTGATTAGTCTAGTTTCGGCTAATACGCCACCTGCTTCAATGCGATCGCCATTTTTCACAATTGGCTCCGCACCAGGCGGCAAGTTATACACTTCCCCAGATAAAATCCAGATCAGACCACCCCTAGGTGCAATATAACTAGTATTGCCCTGACGATCCTTCTTCTCTTCCGGAACGAGATTATCAAACAATACTTCCCCTGCTAAGGCAGTATTAACGTCCTTAGTAGCTTTTTCTGTAGTCTTACGTGCTGTACGTCCCATCGCCGCAACTTCTGCTAGCAACTGGTTGGGAATGACTTTTTGCCCATCTTTGACCAGCAACGTTGAACCTTGGGTGATCGAAAATGTCTCTTTCTTCCCCTCAGTTCCCTCAATACTAAACTCACCATTGGCCTCGACAATAAAGGCATCATCGCCATGACGCGTGCGCAGAGGACGTAGGCGTAGCTTTTTCGGTAACTTCATGGTACCGGCGAAGGGAGCGCGACTTTGCTGTGCGACCTCGCCAGTAAATACACCACCGGTGTGGAAGGTACGCATGGTTAGCTGTGTCCCCGGTTCACCAATGGATTGAGCCGCAATAATACCTACGGCTTCACCAATGTCTACCATCTTGCCATGGGCTAGACTCCATCCATAACAAGTCTGACAGACGGAACGAGTAGACGCACAAGTTAGAGCAGAGCGCACGGTTACTTCCTCAACCCCCGCTTTGACTACTGCCTTGGCTAGCTCATCGCTGATATCCTGGTCGCGCGCTAAGATGATTTCCCCAGTTTGCGGATCGACCACATCCTCTGCAGAAACGCGGCCAAATAGGCGGTCTTCTAGTTTGATCAGGGTGCGATCTCCATCGCGCATTGCCTTTAGCTTAACGCCGCGCGAGGTACCACAGTCTGTTTCACGGATAATCACATCCTGAGAAACGTCAACTAAGCGTCGGGTTAAATAACCGGAGTCAGCCGTGCGCAAAGCCGTATCAACCAGTCCCTTCCGTGCACCATAGGAAGAAATGATATATTCCGTAACAGTCAATCCCTCACGGAAATTAGTTTTGATCGGTAAGTCAATAATTTCGCCTTGCGGATCGGCCATCAATCCCCGCATACCTACTAGCTGGCGTACCTGGGAAATATTTCCTCTCGCACCAGAAAAAGCCATCATGTAAACGGAGTTGAGCGGATTACTATTCCTAAAGTTACGCACAACTTCATCCTTGAGGTTCTCATTCGTGAGGTTCCATGTATCAATTACTTTTTGGAATCTCTCTACCTCGGTGATTTCGCCACGGGTATAGCGTGACTCGGTTAGCTCAATTTCCTCTTCGGCAGCAGCAAGCAAACTCTTTTTCTCAGGAGGTACTTGCAAATCATCAACGCTAATGGAGACACCGGCTTGGGTCGCAAAGCGAAAACCCAGAGATTTTAGCTCATCAGCCATGTGAGCAGCGCGAGATGTACCGTAGTAGGTAAAAGCCCAAGCAATTAGTTTTTTGAGTTGCCCTTTATCAATAGTACTGTTGATAAATTTTTTAGGTTGGGGTTTGGGATTAAGTGCTGAACCGTTAACTGTTAGATCTGCCATGATTTGCTCGGTTATTAGTTGTTTAGATTTTGGTGGTTAGTTGTGAATGGCTAAGATTCCAGAGCGCCTTTTCCTGAACTAATGCACCCTAACTAGCTAATGAATGGTGAATTGCTTGATTGAAGATCACCCGACCTGGAGTTGTCAGAACGTACTGGCTCAAAACATTACCCTCAGAATCCTCACGCACGCGACGGCCAGGATAGATCTTGAGCCTTGAGCCACTCTCATCGACTTTCTCTTCTACTAAGTCCTCGCCTACAGCACCATCACCTTCGATGTCGCCTTCAAACCGCAACCAAACTTGCGAATGTAGGGTAACCTGTTCTTGTTCGTAGGCCATTACCACATCATCAAAGCTGGCAAAATAGCGGCCAGTTCCGCGTTGCCCTTCGGGATTATGGGCGGTGAGATAATAACAACCTAAAACCATATCCTGGCTAGGTGCAACAATTGGACGTCCAGTTGCAGGCGAGAGGATGTTGTTGGAGGCTAACATCAATATCCTGGCCTCAGCTTGAGCCTCAAGAGACAGTGGTACGTGCACCGCCATCTGGTCACCATCAAAGTCGGCGTTAAATGCAGGGCATACCAAAGGATGGAGTTGGATAGCTCGACCTTCTACCAGGATAGGCTCAAATGCTTGAATCCCAAGTCTGTGAAGTGTTGGAGCACGGTTGAGCATGACAGGGTGATCGCGAATTACATCTTCCAGTACATCCCAAATCGTGGGATCGTTGCGTTGGATTAGCTTTTTCGCAGCCTTAATATTGTTGACCAGACCAGCACGAATCAGGCGATTGATCACAAAGGGCTGGAACAGTTCGATCGCCATTTCTCTAGGCAAACCACACTGATGGATCTTGAGATTAGGGCCAACTACGATTACAGAACGACCAGAGTAGTCAACCCGCTTACCAAGCAAGTTTTGACGGAAGCGCCCCTGCTTACCTTCGATAATGTCTGATAGAGACTTGAGCGGACGATTATTGGCACCAACTACGGTACGACCGCGCCTACCATTATCAATTAGGGCATCTACAGCCTCCTGTAACATGCGTTTCTCGTTACGCACGATAATTTCAGGGGCGAGAATTTCCTGCAACCGCGCCAGACGATTGTTGCGGTTAATCACACGGCGGTAGAGATCGTTGAGATCGCTAGTGGCAAAGCGTCCGCCGTCTAGCTGTACCATGGGGCGCAGATCGGGAGGGATGACTGGAATCACGTCCAAAACCATCCACGACGGCTTAGAACCAGTTGCCACAAAGTTGTCGACCACGCGCAGTCGCTTAATTAATTTGGCGCGTTTTTGGCCTTTAGAATTAGCAATCTCTTCACGCAGCCTTTCCGCCTCTTCTTCGAGGTTGATGTTTGATAGCATCTGCTGTACAGCTTCTGCCCCAATCATAGCCCAGTCCTTTGGTAGTTCTAAGGGAGAGCCTTCTTCATAGCTCTTATCCTCAATTTCCATGAACTGGTCTTCGTTCAGCAACTGCTTGTAAGCCAAAGATGACTCGTTAGGCAGCATATGCTTTAGCGCTGGATCATTTCCATTACCCGGATCGATTACAACATAGGCGTTAAAGTAAACGATCTGCTCGACATCCCGTAATGGCATGTCTAATAGCGTTGCCATGTAACTAGGAATACCCTTGAGATACCAGACATGGGTAACAGGTGCAGCCAGCTTAATAAAGCCCATGCGATGACGGCGCACGCGCGACTCGGTTACCTCTACACCACAGCGCTCGCAGACAATACCGCGATGGCGGACACGTTTATACTTGCCGCAGTGGCATTCCCAGTCCTTAGCAGGCCCAAAGATGCGCTCGCAAAAAAGCCCATCCATCTCTGGTTTGAGGGTGCGGTAGTTAATTGTTTCTGGTTTGGTCACCTCTCCCACCACCTGCATGTTGGGAAGGGTGCGTTCGCCCCATTGGCGGATACGTTCTGGAGATGCTAAGCCGATCTTGACGTAATCAAACCGCTGTTCCACTTTCGTCATAAGTAAAACGTCCTTCTTGCTTTAGTTATTAGTGAGTGATTAATTGTGTGTGACTAGCTGAATAATTACTGCGTACTAGAAGCGAACAGGACGATTGTTAGTCTGCGATCGCACCTAGCTTCTAGTACTGTTTATTTATGCCTTAGTCTTCTTCAAAGTCTTCATCATCTTCTCTATAGATAGATTCGTAGGTTGGACGCGATGGGGTACGACGCGCACCAAGATCGACCATCAAATCGACTTCGGTATCCTGATTGTTCCCGTCCTCTCGAGACTCCAGTTTGTGTACAGACACATCCAAACAGAGGGACTGTAACTCACGCATCAATACCTTAAATGACTCAGGTGTTCCAGGACGTGGGATTGCATGTCCTTTCACGATCGCATTCAGGGCTTCATTACGTCCAGTCATATCATCAGACTTAACCGTCAACAGCTCTTGTAGGGTATAGGCGGCACCAAATGCTTCTAAAGCCCATACTTCCATTTCGCCAAACCGCTGACCACCTTGTTGCGCCTTACCTCCTAAAGGCTGCTGCGTTACCAACGAGTAAGGACCGGTAGAACGAGCATGAATCTTATCATCGACCAAGTGGACTAGCTTCAGCATGTAGGCTTTACCAACGGTTACCGGCTGATCGAACGGTTCACCTGTGCGACCATCAAATACCTGCAACTTACCTGGATTCTCTGGATCGAACAACCATTCATCACCCGTAGCCCGCTGAGCCTCCCGCAACTTCGTATGCACGAGAACGCGAGATGCTTCCTCTCCATACATTTCATCAAATGGCACTACCTTAAAGCGCACATCCAGGTTTTCACCCGCCCAGGCTAGCAGGCACTCAAACACCTGACCCACATTCATACGTGAAGGTACACCCAGAGGGTTTAACACAATATCAATCGGAGTACCATCAGGCAGGAAAGGCATGTCTTCCTTGGGTAAAATGCGGGAAATAATCCCCTTGTTACCGTGGCGACCTGCCATCTTATCGCCCACCTGAATTTTGCGTTTTTGGGCTACATAAACACGTACCACCATATTCGCTCCTGGCGGCAATTCATCACCCTGTTCGCGGGTAAAGATCCGCACATCGACGACACGCCCCTTCTCACCATTCGGTACGCGCAGGGAGTTATCGCGCACATCCCGTGCTTTTTCGCCGAAGATAGCCCGCAATAGTTTCTCTTCCGGTGGCTGATCTGATTCACCTTTAGGGGTAACCTTACCAACTAAGATGTCTCCAGCTTCTACCCAAGCACCTGGACGAATAATCCCTTGCTCATCAAGCTGCCGCAGCGAATCTTCGCTAACGTTGGGAATTTCGCGCGTGATTTCTTCTGGGCCTAGCTTAGTCTGACGCGCTTCAATTTCATACTTCTCAATGTGAATGGAGGTATAAACGTCGTCGTACACCAAGCGCTCGTTGATCAAGATCGCATCTTCGTAGTTATAGCCTTCCCAGGGCATATAAGCCACCAGGATATTTTGGCCGAGGGCTAATTCACCACCTTCGGTAGCAGAACCATCAGCCAAGATTTGACCAGGAATTACCTGATCTCCTACAAATGCGATCGGGCGCTGGTTCAGGCAGGTGTCCTGGTTAGAACGTTGATATTTCTGCAAGTAATAGCGAGTTTCTGACCCATCCTCATCGCGGACGCGAATTTCATCAGCCGAAACATAGGTGACTTCGCCAGCAGTGCGCGACACAATCACCATGCCGGAGTCGCGAGCGGCCTGCGCTTCCAAGCCAGTGCCAACCAGAGGTCTCTCTGGTCTGAGCAAAGGCACCGCCTGACGTTGCATGTTCGATCCCATCAGGGCGCGGTTAGCATCGTCATGTTCCAGGAAAGGAATCAACGAAGTAGCTACAGAAATAATCTGAACTGGCGAAACCGCTACATAGTCAACTTCATCGGCTGCTGCCGTACCAAATTCCTGACGATACCTTACTGGCACGAGTTCGCTCGTGATTGTGCCCGACTCATCCATAGAGATGTCACCAGGCGCGACGCGGAATTCATCTTCTTCATCAGCGGTCATGTAAACCGGCAGCGAATCTCGGCACACACGGCCATTTTCGACTGGGTAATAGGGTGTCTCCATAAAGCCATACTGATTCACCCGCGCATGGGTGGCGAGGGAACCAATCAAACCGGCGTTGGGGCCTTCTGGTGTCTCAATTGGGCAAATACGACCATAGTGGCTGGGGTGAATATCGCGCACGGCAAATCCAGCTCGCTCGCGAGTTAAGCCACCAGGGCCTAATGCACTCAAACGACGCTTGTGAGTGAGTTCTGCCAATGGATTGGTTTGATCCATAAACTGTGATAGTTGGCTGGAACCAAAGAATTCTTTAATTGCTGCCACTAAAGGCTTGGGGTTAACCAGAGAAGCAGGGGTTAAAGAATCGGCATCAGAAACTGTCATGCGTTCGCGGATGATCCGCTCAAGACGATTTAAGCCAACGCGCACTTGGTTTTGCAATAGCTCGCCCACTGAACGTACACGGCGATTGCCAAGGTGATCGATATCATCAACCTGACCAACATCAAACTCCAGATTGATTAAGTAATTGATTGCCGCCAGAATATCTTCCGGAGTAAGTACACGAGTGGCCTCTGGCACGTTCAGACGCAGCTTTTTGTTCAGCTTGTAGCGCCCAACTCGGCCAAGGTCGTAGCGCTTGGGATCGAAGAAACGAGACTCTAGCAGTTGATGCCCACCAGTCACGGTAGGTGGTTCGCCAGGTCGCAGCTTACGATAAAGCTCCATAAGAGCCTCTTCTTCGCCAAACTGTCCTTCTTTCTCAATTGTTTTCTGGAAGTACTCGGGGTGGCGTAGCGAGTCAAAAATTTCGGCATCTGTTAAACCTAATGCCTTGAGCAGAATTTGCGCAGATAATTTGCGAGTTTTATCAATGCGCACCCACACTAGATCGTTTTTGTCTGTTTCAAACTTGAGCCAAGCTCCACGATTGGGGATCAGACTGGCATTGTAAGCGCGACGACTATTTTTGTCAGTTTCCGACTTATAGTAAACGCCAGGACTACGGACAATTTGGTTGACAATAACGCGCTCAGCACCGTTTATAATGAATGTACCCCGATCTGTCATTAGGGGGAGGTCACCAATAAAGACCTCCTGTTCTTTAATTTCTCCAGTTTCTTTATTAATTAGGCGGGTAGGCACATACATCTGTACTGCATAGGTCGCATCCCGCCGCTTGGCTTCATCAACAGCATACTTAGGACTCTTAAGCTTGTAATCTTTCCCGACAAAGTGTAGTTCCATTTTGCCGGTGTAGTCCGTGATTGGCGAAAAACTATTTAGCTCCTCAATCAAACCTTCTTCCAGGAACCATCGAAAACTCTCCCGCTGAATTTCTACTAAGTCTGGTAGAGCAAAAGCAGGAGTTATGGGTGTTGGCTTATTCATGCACTAATGACTGCAGTTCTAGTGACGGTTAAGATGTATTTCGCCTATCGTAGGCATAAGCATTCAATGCTATCTTACACCGCCACTATTTGTCAACCTAAAGTTTTGTGGCAAGAAAGTAAGTGCAAATACTTAGTATTTTATGGACTTTGGTTTGCGAGAGCATTAAATTTAAGACTATACTTTTAAACGTAACCTAGTGGGGCTGTGGCTCAGTTGGATAGAGCAAGCGCCTCCTAAGCGCTAGGTCGGCGGTTCAAATCCGCCCAGTCCCGTCAATTTAGCTTAGTAACTTAGTCCAAAAATTAACCATGCCATTAATTGCTACTAATAGTATTGTTCGGGATCTAGAAAAAGCTGGAGCCTTAGCTATGTACGTACCACCCGAAGGTGGCTATGAAGGTCGTTATCAGCGTCGCTTGCGGGCCGCAGGATATGACATTTTGTTTATTACGGCTCGTGGCTTAGGTGATATATCTAGCTACCTGACTGGAGTGCATGGTGTTAGACCGCCTCATCTAGGCAAAAAAGCAATCCAGACTTATTTTCTGCCTCCCCAGATTCAGTATCGCTTGGCCAGCCTACCTCCCAAGTCTAAAGGTTTGGTGGTCTGGTTAATTGAGGGGCGCTATTTGTCCCGTCAGGAAATGGAGATATTGAGCCAATTGCCCGATCGAGATGCAAAGGTAAAGGTTGTGCTCGAAGCGGCAAGCGGTCGTGAGGTGACTTGGTTACCGCTCAAGCAATTTGTGGCAGCAGCAGCTTAGCCAAGAACTTATTGCAGGTACCATATCAGTGCGGACAGCGCAGACAAAATAGGTCTACTCGCACAGCAAAATCTATAAAACTGAAAGAGTTCGCCAAAACAATTGGCGAACTCTTTTTTATTGTGAAATTCGCTTATGGCGTTTACGGTAGGGTGGGCAATGCCCACTCTACATAGAAAACCACAGTGTAAGCCTAATGAGTTGTTAGGCAGCAGCGAGATTCTTGGCAACAAAATCCCAGTTTACGAGATGATCCAAGAAGTTTTGGATGTAGTCTGGGCGGCGATTTTGGAAATCAAGATAATAAGCATGTTCCCAAACATCCAGGGTCAATAGCGCGGTTTGGCCATGTACCATTGGATTTTCAGCATTGGCGGTCTTGGTAACTTTAAGCGTACCGTTGTCCGACACTAACCAGGCCCAGCCACTGCCAAACTGAGTTGTTGCAGCAGTCTTAAAAGCTTCTTTAAACTTGTCAACACTACCAAAATCAGCCACAATCTTGTCCAATAGTGCGCCGGTTGGTGTCCCACCACCACCTGGCTTGAGGCTATGCCAGAAGAAGGTGTGGTTCCAAACTTGGGCAGCGTTATTAAATATGCCAGCCTTAGCTGGGTCTTTAAACGATGTGGTTATTACTTCTTCAAGTGACTTGTCCGCAAGCTCTGTATCCTTAACTAGGTTATTGAGGTTAGTTACGTAAGCGGCGTGATGCTTGTCGTGGTGAAATGAAAATGTCTGCGCTGACATATGTGCTGACTCTAGTGCTTCAGCAGCAAATGGTAAAGCAGGAAGTTCAAACGCCATTATGATTTATCCTCTTCTAGGTTTGGGTTGACTTTAAGTATTGTAACGACTCCATGTTACAACTTAAGAAGCCTGTTCTGTCATTATCTATATCCTATGGTCTAGGATATTTGAATTACGTTAAATCAAAGGTATGGATTTGTCTGATTTGCCAACCGAGATCTTTACTGTTAATCCAGAGAGATCGCTGGCTAAGACGTACTTGGCGTGGATGCCACAACCGGGTAACTACGTTGAAGTTGACGGTAACACTTATATCGTTTTGGAGCGTCGCCATCGTTATCAGCTCAAAGCAGGGCGGTATGTCCCGCTGAAAATTACTGTATTTGTCAAGCTCACTCAAAAACCCTCAGAAATGAGCTTGCTAAAAGGGCTATGGGTGATTGGGGATATCAGGTGCCGCTACAATGCCCATTCTGAATTTATTCGCTGCGCTGTTAATCCCGATGGCCCTTGTTATGGTTGTATGGCTTGGGAATCCCTTTCTGAAGCGAATTTGTCTGGTTAGCTGTTCTGTCCAGAATTTTTTGATGGGTTGAAAACCCTCAAAAAACACACCTCAAAAACTTTCTAGCTTTGATTTACCCATCAGCTAAAAGTTGACAGACTACTAGTTATACGGGCTCTAGTGGAGCCATTGTTAGTTTGGCTTGTTTTAGTTGGGCGTGGTAAAGCTCTGCTTGCTCCTGCGGCCCTACCCAAACAATCGCTAGTCCTTCAAAATGCACCTGATTGGTGAGTTCCCAGGCGCGTTCTTCGGTCATGCTAGGAATATAGGTCATTAAACATTTGGCAACATACTCGAAAGTATTAAAGTCATCGTTCAGGACGATGACTTTGTAGTTAGGATAGTGTTTGCGCGTTACTTTGGTAGCTGCTTCCTTGATTTTCTGGGGGGCCTGGACGGCGGTGACTGCAAACAAAGATATAGATGCATGATGATGTGAATGCATACTCAAAAATGCGCTTTAACTACTTTTACCGGACTATAGGCTAATACCAAAACTGCTCAGACTAAGATAATTATAATTATGCTCGACGATACAATTGTGGCGATCGCTACTGCCATAGTACCTCAGCAAGGTAGTGTAGGCATCGTGCGCTTATCGGGAGATCGGGCTGAGGCGATCGCCCAAAATATTTTTGTGGCACCTGGCAAACAAATTTGGGAAAGCCACCGTATTCTCTATGGCTATGTGCAGCACCCCACTAGCAGTGCGGAGATCGATGAAAGCTTATTGTTAATTATGAAAGCGCCCCGTTCCTACACCCGCGAGGATGTGGTGGAATTTCACTGTCATGGGGGCATGATGGCGGTGCAGCAAGTTCTAAATTTATGTTTAGAGCAGGGAGCGCGTCTAGCACAACCAGGGGAATTTACACTCAGAGCTTTTTTGCATGGCCGGATTGACCTCACACAGGCGGAGAGTATTAACGATCTGGTGGGGGCAAAGTCGGCCCAGGCAGCTCAAGCGGCGATCGCGGGATTACAGGGTAAGCTAGCTAATCCGCTGAGGCAACTACGGGCAAGATGTATTGATATTCTGGCGGAGATTGAGGCGCGGATTGATTTTGAGGATGACTTGCCCCCCTTGGATATAGATGGGGTAAAGGTAGAGATCGGCCAACTTGTAGCGACAGCACAGCATATTTTAGCCACCGCAGATCGCGGCGAATTGCTGCGTACGGGTTTGAAAGTGGCGATTGTGGGCAGACCGAATGTCGGCAAGTCGAGCTTGCTGAATGCCTGGAGTCGTAGCGATCGCGCCATTGTCACGGATTTACCTGGCACAACCAGGGATGTAGTGGACTCACAGCTAGTCGTGGGTGGCATACCAATTCAGGTGTTGGATACGGCGGGTATACGTGAGACGGAGGATAAGGTGGAAAAAATTGGCGTAGCAAGATCGCAGCAAGCGGCGCAAACTGCCGATTTAGTCTTGCTGGTAATTGACGCTGAGGCTGGTTGGTTGGCAGAGGATCGGGAAATTTTTGCTCTAATTGGAGATCGCCCGACACTTCTGGTCATTAATAAAATTGACTTAATCTCGCTTGAGCAAATTAGCTCTCTAAGTCAAGCTGTCATACCAGAGCGATTCCGCCAGATAGTCCACACGGTTGCTGCTCGGAATGAGGGAATTGAGGCGTTAGAAACAGCAATTCTAAATTGCGCCCAGAGCAGTAACCTCACAGCCGCCAATCTTGATATTGCCATTAACCAACGACAAAAAGCTTGCCTGTTAAATGCGGAGCAGTCTTTGCGTAAAGTGATGGAGGCAATTGGCGATCGCCTGCCGCTAGATTTTTGGACGATCGATCTGCGGTCGGCGATCGGGGCGATCGGGGAAATTACAGGTGAGGAAGTGACGGAATCAGTACTTGATCGAATCTTTAGTCGCTTCTGCATTGGCAAGTAGTGCCAAGCCACGATCAATTCCGCAATACGTAACCCACACTGCGAATAGTATGTACCAAGCGCTTTTCTTTCTCAGCCTCTAGTTTGAGCCGTAAATAACGAATATAAACTTCGATAATATTGGAGTCTCCCATAAAGTCGTAGCCCCAAACCTTTTCTAAAATTTGGTCGCGAGTTAGGACCTGCTGGGGGTTCGTCATAAGATATTCGAGTAAATCGAATTCCTTGGCAGTCAGTTCGATTTCTCTTTCTCCCCGCCGTACGATGCGAGTACGGCGGTTGAGAGTCAGATCGTCAAACTCCAAAATATCTCGATCCGGTTCCTGGGTGCGCCGCAGATGGGCGCGGATTCTCGCCAACAGCTCTTCAATGCTAAATGGTTTGACCACATAGTCATCGGCACCAGCATCCAGACCCGCAACGCGATCGCTAATCTCATCCTTTGCTGTTAGTAAAATCACTGGCACGTCAATGCCAGTTGCGCGCAGACGCCGACAAACTTCTAATCCGGTTAGGCCTGGTAACATCCAATCGAGCACTAATAAATCCGGCGATGCTTCCCGTGCCATCATTAGTCCGGTTAAACCATCGTGGGCAACACTGATGCGATATCCCTCACAACTTAGCTCTAATTCCACAAATCGAGCCAGCTTAACTTCGTCTTCTACCAATAGAATATGCGCGTTCATAACTTTTATTTTATAACTTTAAAAAGCCAAAGCCAGGTTAGGTAGTGTAATGATGAATGTAGAGCCTTTGCCGAGTTGAGATTCGATCCTAATCTCGCCACCCATCTCTTCAATTAGTGCTTTGACGTTGGCGAGGCTAAAAGCACTACGCTCGGAAGTAGCGTTAGGAGTTGGATCCAGGCGGGAAAAGCGTTCAAACATCCGAGCTTGCATTTCGGGAGGAATATAGCGATCACGATCGCAGATTTGCAAGATAATGCGATCGCCAATCTGCTTTAGCTCCAACAAGATTGACGATTGAGCCCGATCGATTAAACCTAAAATGATTTGCTTAAGTCGCATGCGATCGCCTCTGACCATAACCGCTGAGTTAGCTTGTGTAAAAGTAATGTTTGGCGGCTGTACGGGTGAATCTCTGACCATCTCTACCACCTCCTGAACTAATTCATTCAAATCCAGATTTTCCCAATCGAAGTCATATCTATTATCTACTTTGCCTATACCCAATAATTCCTGAAGTAAATCGATCGTACGGTCTGTTTCCTGCGCAGCTAATTCTAGTCCTTCGCGTTGAGTTGTCGTGAGATTATTGCCATGGCGCAGCGCACTCTGTAGGTAACCATAAACGATGGTCAAGGGAGTGCGGAGTTCATGGGAAATGTTATCGATTAATTGCTGCTGCTGCTCCTGCATATTGGCAATCTGTGTGCTTGCATTCCTATAGACTCGCACAAATCCTTTTAAATCAGCAGGGAGGAAATCTAGTTGGGCATCTAAGTCCGGCAATTGGGTTGTAGTTGCCATCTGGCTTGCCATCCAATTTATGCGGTGGAGTGGTCTTAAGGCAAACCTTATAAACGCAACAATCGCGATAATTGTCCCAAGTACGATTAGCGTGCCAACTACGTATAATTTCTGAAATATACCAACCCAAATTGCGCGATTTGCTGCCCCAAGATTAGGGTTGTTAGCCTGAGTCGAGATCGCCATATGATGCATTTCCCAATTAGTCCAAGCGACCACACCGCCAATTCCTAAGACAATAACGATCGCTACTCCTAAGCTCAGCGAAATCTGCAACGGTAGCCGCCTGAATTTTTGCAGCAACCAGCGATGACCTCGATAAATTTCCCTCCTGTAATTCGCTTGCATATAACTCCATTGCTGCACACACTAACCAGGACTATTGCCAGAAAGCCACAACTTAAACTTTACAGGACTTGCAGAGCCTAAAAGGGAAAATCCAATTTTTTTAAGGAGGTTAGGGCAATGCACCCGTAGGGACGTTGCGTAGCAATATTGAGGGCAATGCTCTCAAACTCCCTTAAAATTTTTTATAGATTTAGCCGTATAACTTCTACAGTAATAGAAATAGCTATAAATATGATGAAGGCGACATAATTAGAATCTGAGTTTTTGCTGAGAAAAGCTAACAAGGACATTTCTTAAGTAATACCAAGCTATTTCTCAGCGATCGCTTATTTAGATCTAGGTTAATGGTTGGTTAATCATACTAAATCCGGTAGGCGATTTATGCCTAAACTAACTGCTCAAATTGCTCAATTTCCAGGAAGATTTTACCTTCTGATTGCTACACTCATTTTTGGGGCAGCCAATGCCGTAACGCGCCAACTCCACAACTTAGGCGCTCAACATCCTGTCGAAGGCAGAAACCCAATCTCCTTTTGTAACAGCTTATTTGTAGGCAATTTATGCGCACTTATAGCTCTGCTTTTGATTTACCACCGCGAGTGGAATGTCCAGACGCTTAGACAAATAACGTGGAAAGACTGGGTATCGTTAACCATTGTCGCCATCCTGGGAGGGGCTTTAGCACCTGCCCTAATTTTTACAGCTTTGGATCTAACTAATGTCAATAATGTAGTTTTGATTGGTCGGATTGAGCCGCCGATCGCTCTCGCTTTGTCTGTGTGGCTGCTACGCGCCAAAGTGAATGGTTGGGTGGTTGCTGGGGCGATCGCCGCTTTTGTAGGAGTCGTTTTAACGATTTTGCTGCAACAGGTAGGTATTAGCCTGGGTAGAGGGGAGTTAATGACGGCGATCGCTGCTATAGCATTAGCGGTATCAGCCGTTATTAGCAAAGTACAGCTAAGCCGTATCCCTTTGGGAATTTTCAGCACGTTCAGGATGCTGGTTGGGACTGTCGTCTTTTTTGTGGTGGTACTCAAGCTTTACGGCCCCGTACACTTTGCTGATGTTTTCTCACCCTTTTTATGGCAATGGATGCTGATTTACAGCGCTGTTATTGTTGTGGGTGGGCAGTTATCCTGGTTTATGGGATTAAAGCAATCAACCGCATCAGAGGTTTCGCTAGCCAATTCTTTTAGTCCTATTGCTGGCATTTTAGGTGCTTATTTAATTCTGGGAGAAGTCCCCAACACAGCCCAATATATCGGTGGTAGCCTGATTCTTGTAGGAATTGTACTTGGTCAGATTGGCATATCTCGCATGGATGCTCAATCAACTGCACGAATGATGCCTTCTGCGATCGCGATGGATATGGAAGTTGGATTTAAAGGTGTTTAATCTCTTTATGAAAGACTTGAAACAAAATATATGCGATTACTCTGGCAAAGCTTTAGAACTGAGGAAAAGTTGGTATTCTCCAGCGGCAGAAGCATATGCAAAGCTAAGACCGAGGTATCCCAAGGATTTAATACAACGGGTTGTGGAAGTAGCTCACCTTTCCTCTAGCTCAAAAATTCTTGAGGTAGGATGTGGCCCTGGCACGGCTACAGTAGCATTTGCCCAGTTTGGCGGCTCGATGGACTGTTTGGAGCCCAACCCAGAGTTCTGTCAGTTAGCCCGACAAAATTGCGCACATTATCCCAATGTAGAGATTCGGAATACCTCATTTGAAGAATGGCCACTAGAAGCTGAAAAATTCGATACTGTCTTGGCGGCAACATCTTTTCATTGGATAGATCCCGAAATTGGATATCCAAAAGCAGCGAATGCTTTGCGAGCAGATGGCCGTCTAATTTTGTTATGGAATAAAGAACTTCAGCCCTCATACGAAGTATACCAAAGCTTATCTGAGATCTATCAAGCACGCGCACCAGATCTGAGCCGATACGAAGCTAGAGCCACCCAGGAAAAGATCTTGAGGGAATTGGGGCAGATGGCGATCGCTTCGGGGCAATTTAAAAATTTAGTATCAGAACAATTTGAGTGTGAAGTCACCTATAGCGTTAACGATTATTTGATGCTTTTGAGCACTTATTCGCCATATCTAAAGCTAGACCCACAAAGCAGAGATTTTTTGTTTAATGGTTTAAGGGAAAAGATAGAGCAGGACTTGGGAGGCAGTATTCAACTCTCATATCTCTCTGCTTTTCACATTACGCAAAAAATATAGTTTGTCTAGGTGCTCGCCCTTAACAGCCTATGACTAAGGGTATGACAATGCCAACTTTGTAAAGCAGACGACTAAAATACATTAGTCAGAAGATGGTCATCCATTCAGGCGATCGCCCGATCGCAGGAAGACAAAAATTTCTAATAGAGTGACACTAAAATCATCCAAGCAGATGTATCGATCTCATTATTCTGCTTCGAGGGGGAACTATGAAACTTAGTACCTTGGCAGTTACTTCAGTCTTATCTCTAGCAGCGATCGCCTCACCCCTTTTCTTCCCTGGTACTGCTTACGCTCAGACCGTAGGCATGGATGGCAGCTATATCGGCGTAGGTATTTCTCCTGGCATTACCAATGGAGGTAATGTTGGTGATGGTGCTGTATTTGGCGGTCACGTACAGGGTAGATTGCAACTCGGTAGTGCGCCAGTTTCTTTGCGCGGTGCGGTCATCTTTGGTGGAGATACCACCGCACTCGTACCAACCCTGACCTACGATGCTCCTATTACTGAAAATACCAATCTATACATTGGCGGTGGAGCTTCATTTGTCGGTACTGAAGGAAGCATATCGCCGTTGGGCAATCGCAACTCGTTTGTAGTGACTGGTGGTGTAGAAACCGCAGTGGCTAAAAGTTGGGTTGTTTACAGCGATGTGAAGTTAGGACTCAATGCTTACAAAAATAGCAATGCATCCGCCGCAAGCGTGCAAGTGGGCGTGGGTTATCGCTTCTAGGTTGAAGAGTGCATTCTAGCGGGAAATACCATAGCGTTGATTTTAGAGCGATCGCTCTATCAAGGGAAGGCTTTGAGGCGATCGCTTGCCAACAATGGAAGAAATCGAACTAGAACTTACAGCGGATCGAGTTTTTGGATGGCTCAAGATGGTGGGTTAGTTTTCTGGTAAAGTGCGAGAGGCGATCGTTCAGTCACAGTAAATCTTTCACTCATCACAAGAACCCATTGCGATCGCGTCAGCGATATCTTTGGGTGTAGCTCCCAACGACAGCAGCGATCGCACCAATAAGTCCATCGATACAGATGGATCGCCTGCTTCCATTTTTGCTACCCGCAATTGGCTGGATTCAATGCGCTTCGCTAGGGCTTTTTGGGTGAGATGTTGACTCTCCCGCAACTGTTTGAGGCGATCGCTTAGAATCAGTTTCAATTCGATCAACGTCTCCTCCTCAGGAGATAATCCTAAAAATTCGGCTACTGTTCCCACCAGCCAGCCATCGGCCACCAGGCGATCGAGTTTGTCATCGTTCATACCTATACCTCGTCATATCGCTTCAACCGTTGCTTACAAACATCAATAACTGAATTAGGCGTTTTGTTGGTTGTCTTGGCAAATACATCCACAATAACAATGCGATCTTCGTCAATGCGGCAGATAATTCGCCATGTCTTATCTTCATCGTTAATTCGCAGCTTGTGGCAGCTGGGAGCAGACCATCCTGATGTCGCCCAAAGTCTCAAAAATCTAGCAAAACTTTGCCAAGCGCAAGGGAAGTATAGTGAGGCAGAACCTCTGTACGTACGAGCTGTGCAGATTCTCGAACAAGCGCTGGGTGCTGAGCATCCCAATACCCGCGCAGTTCGCGACAACTACGCTAGTCTATTAGTAGCAATAGAAGCGCAGTCATGAAAATATATTTAGATACCAGCGCACTCAATCGCATCTTTGACGATCGCTCTCAGGTGCGTATTGCCCTTGAAGCTCTGGCAGTACAATCTATTTTGCTGCTGATTCAAGAACGTAATGTCGAACTAATTTCATCTGACGCACTTGCATACGAAATCTCTCGCAACCCCTACCCTGAGAATAAGATGACTGCTCTTAGCATTTTGCAGCTTGCTAGCTCTTATCAAGCGTTTACAGCCGAAATGCTAAATCGCGGACAACAATTGGAGAGTGACGACAATATCGGTAAGCTAGATGCCCTACATCTAGCCTGTGCTGAATCCCAACAGGTTGACTTCTTTATCACCTGCGACGATCGCCTCATCAAGCGCTACAAGGGTATGATGCAAGTATGTAACCCTGTCGAGTTTATTTTGCAAATGACCCAACCAGGAGAAAAAACATGAAAATCGAATTTCCCAGCCTGCCTCGCAATACCGAAATACAACGCGAAGCCATTGAAATTTTAATCGATCGCATGGGTGTTGCCAAAGCTGCAATCTTTATGGGCGATACTTTTTGGCAGCCAACTGACTATCTAGAAATCAAAGATCGCTTGTTCGCTGATGAAACCGTTGCTAGTATTTATGAAAAAGTCATTCTTTGGCGCGAACAAACTCTGAAACCCTAAACGCTAGGTTTCAGAGTTTACTACCCCGATTCAATTTCTGTAAAATTCCTTCCAACTCTTGCTGATAGCGCCCGTACTCGGCCCAGTTACCCTGACGAAGCGCTTCCTGCGCCTTCTGATAGGTTTCCAGCGCAGATTTAACTAGAGTGGAACTCACGCCCGTTACCGGACTGGAGAATTCCTTCTCTCCGGGATCGCTGCCAAAAATAGCAGCCAGAGATTTATCTAAAGTTTCCTCCATTACTATAGATTTGTCATAGGCAACGATTACCCGCTTCAACTCTGGTAATTCGCCCTGCTCCGCCCGCAGATAAACGGGTTCTACATAAAGTAAGGATTGCGCGATCGGAATCACCAACAGATCGCCGCGAATCACCTTCGAACCTGCCTGACTCCAGAGCGTAAACTGCTGCGAAATCGTCGGCTCCTGATCGATGCGCGCCTCGATTTGGCGGGGCCCGTAAACCAGTTTTTGTTTGGGAAATTCATACAGCAACAACTTACCGTATTCATGACCGTTCGATCGCGCTGCCAGCCAGGCGATCGCGTTGTCCTTATTGGATGGTGTAAATGGCAGGATCAGAATAAATCCTTCCTTGGGTTCGTTCGGTAGCTGCACGATCGCGTAATAAGGCTCCATCATCTGCTCGCCCCCTTCATAGGTCTGGATGGGGAAACGCCACAGATCTTCGCGGTTGTAAAACGACTCCGCATCGTTCATGTGATAAGTCAGATACATTTGCGACTGGATTTTAAACAGATCGAGCGGATAGCGAAAATGAGCTTTGACTTCCGGTGGAATCGCCGCGCGAGGCTCGAACAGATGGGGAAAGATTTTGCGATACGTAGCGAGGACGGGGTCGGTCTCATCAACGGCAAAGAAACGTAACGTGCCATCGTAGGCATCGACTGCGACCTTGACGGAGTTGCGGATGTAGTTGATATTGCCGTGTAAAATGCGATCAAGATTCCCCCCTCTGAGAATGGCCTCGGCATCTTTGCTTTGGGAAATGGATTCAGAAATGGGTTCGGAATAGGGATAGCGATCGCTCACCGTATAAGCATCCAAAATCCACTCTAGTTTGCCGTTAATAACTGCTGGGTAGGGATCGCTGTCAAAGCGCAGAAACGGCGCGACATGCTCCACCCGTTCCTTAATCTGGCGATAGTAATGAATGCGCGAGCGATCGGTGAAGTAGTTGGAAATCAAAACTTCGATGTTGCCCAAGTCGTAGGCATAAGCCAGCCTGTGCCAAATTGACGGCATCGGTACGCCGCCTTTGCCGTTGTATTGGGTAAAGGCATTGGCATCGCCGAGCGGATAGTCAAACTCTGGGGTTGAGGTGCCGGTAAAAATATATGCATCCGTTTCTTCACCGTAGTAAATTGCAGGTTGGCTCACCTGTACGTCCACCCTGGATACGGGCGGAATATCCTTGATATACAGTTCGGGCAAGCCATCGCTGGTAATCTGGTTGACCGGACTCATCACCAAACCATAACCATGCGTGTACTTCAGCCGCTGGTTAACCCAGGTCTGTGCCTCGCGGGGTACTTTGGCGAAGGACAGTTCCCGCGCCGCTAGCATCACCTGCTGGTAATTGCCGTTCAGGGTGTAGCGATCCACATCTACGCCAGCAAATTTGTAATAAAGCCGAATTTCCTGGAGCTGGCGATAGGTGCTGAGTAGAGGGCGGTAGTCCCACAGGCGGATGTTGCGCACGGTCGGCTGGTTATTTTGCAAAACCTGGCGATCTAGCTTGGCTTCGGCAGCGTAGCTTTGCCTTTGCACGTCGCTCAGTTGATAGGCAGCTTGCGTGAACTGAATATTATGTGCGATATAGGGCTTTTCTTTCGCTAATTCGTTGGGTGCGACGATGAATTGTTGTTGAAACCAGGGGTAAATGCCGTTGAGCGTGATTAAAGCCACGACCGTTATTCCCAGCCCTAAAATCGGCAATCTGAAACTGCGCTGCCAGGCTGAGAGCAAAAACAGAAAAGCCACGATTGAGAGCAGGACGCTCATAACGCTATAAGCAAAGAGCTTGGCATGGACGTCGGTGTAACCCGCCCCAAACACAACTCCCCCCGCCGAGTAAAGCAAACCGAAGCGTTGCAGCCAGAAGTCGAAGGAGAAGATCGCGGCGATCGCGGCCAGTAAAAGGCTTAAATGCAGTTTGGCTCTACCAGTTGAAACGTTTTGCCAGCTCCATTGCGGTGGGATCGTGCCATCGAAACTATAGACCAGAGCAGACACGATCGCGCCGCAACCAAAGAGGGCTCCCAACCAGTTGCGCATGCCTTCATACAACGGCATGCTAAACACGTAAAAACCAATGTCCTGCTGGAAGATCGGATCGCTACTGCCGAAATTAGTAGCATTCAAGAACTTTAAAATTGTCTCCCAACTCGAACTACTAATCGATGCGGCACTTATAGCTAGGAAAAAAATTAAACCCAGTACTGCATAATTGGCGATTTTTCCGGCATAAAATGTCAATCCACTCGCATCGGAGCGAACTGTACGATCCACACGATCTACGAGTACAAGGTGCCTACCTGTGTATCTTTGGTGTCGGGCAATCCGGTAATTTCCCCATAGAAATAAAAAGTAAAGGACAAAGGTAACGACCCACACTAGAATTTGCCAGGTCAGCCGCGTCCAAAACACTTCAGAAAACCCGATCGCATCAAACCACCACGACTCAGTAAGAATATGCACCAAAAATCTAGACAGAAGCAAAGCGATCGCCGCGATCGGGATGATAGTTGTGAAGCATTTCTGTCGAAGTTTCATAGTTTTTGATGACGATTGCTAGTTCTCTAAATTGCTTATTGATGTGGCGGATGCTGATAGTGATGCACTCGATCCAGCAGCCAGAATGAGGCGACCGTTCCGACTAAGTGCGCGGCGGTAAGATTGATGTTCGCTAATACCACGAACACATCTAGGGCGCGCACGATTTTATTTGGATCGATAATTGCTACGCCCGGTGGCTGGGAAACGGTTTTGGCAACCAGAATGCCCACGCTGATTCCCGAGCCGATGAGGGAAAGCAGCATGCCACTAAAACCGATAAAGGCTCCGAGTCGCAGCAGTTGAATTGTTTCTAGTCTTTTGGGGTGCAGCAATGCTCCAGGTTCGTGCCGCAGTCCCTTAGAGATGCGGACGTACTGAAAGTCAAAAACGATACCCGCGATTAGCAATAAAATGCCGCAAACAGCCCAGAAGATGCCAACACCCATGCTGGGAGGCGAGGCGTCGGGACTAAAGCTGCGACCCGTAGCAGTGAATATGAGTGCGAGGCCAGCCACAAAGGCCATCACCAATTGCACCCAAAACGCAATCCAACCCAAGATGCGAAAAGCATTGGCAATTTTGCGAGTAGCTGGAGGCGGTTCGGGATGTCTCGATTTGACTAACATGAGGAGTTACACGAGGAGGGAACATTTGCACTATTGGCACTCTGAGGAACATGTCCAACCAGTAGTGCTGATAAAACATTGCTGGTTGCTTGCTACGTATATCGACCGACTCTCCTTACCAGTCGCAAAAAATCGTTACTTAACCGTAGTAGCAAAATGGCTTCAGCTAATATCCCTATTCTCCCAATTAGACGCAGGTACAGCGCAAATATTGCCGATCTTGAAATGAAAAGTTGCAATTCTAATATCCAACCCACGTAGTCAAAGCAGCCATGCAGATTGCAATGAGTTATAAGATCCTTCTAATGACATGTACAATTAGCCTGGACTAGAGTCTACGCCTACGCCGAAATACATATGGAAATTAACAACATAACTACTTTAGGCTTAGCCGCAGGATTGCTGACCACTATCGCCTATTTGCCACAGGTGATTAAAACATGGAAATCCAAATCAGCCCAAGATCTCTCCTGGAGTATGCTAATCGTGCTCTGCATTGGAATCGTGTTGTGGTTGGTATATGGCTTCTCAGTTCAAGATATACCTGTCATTGCGGCCAATATCCTAACCTTGCTACTTGTTTCTATCATCTTGGTGCTTAAGATTCGATATAAAAACGAAGGCTAGAATTATTCTTTTGGTGCGGTTTCGTACTTATTCACAACAGAGGATAGGTGCGTGCCTAGTTTAATTCCAGCGCGATCGAAGGCGGGTTTCATGCGGCGGCGATACTCGCGGATGACTTTGCGATAAACACCAGGCTGAGTCTCAAAACGTAAGCCAATTGTAAAGCCCCCCGCATCAACTTCTTCAACACCTCTAATTTCTGCTTCTACAATCTGCGGTCCCCAGAAGCTATCTGCTACCAGTTCATCTGCTACTTGCTGAATTACTGATATGGCATGGTCAATATCCATCTCATAGTCAATATATATAAGCAGCTTCACTCTTGCCCAGTCTTTGGAAAGATTATTGACAATTCTAATTTCACTATTTGGGATAATCAGCACATTTCCCTGCCTGTTGCGAAGCGTTGTGATACGTAAGTTCATACGCTCAACCCTGCCAAACTTATCATTTAAGATCGCAAAGTCACCGATCGCATACTGATCCTCAATCAAGATCAAAGCGCCACTAATCAAGTCTTTCACCAATGTTTGCGAACCCAAGGAAATCGCAAAGCCCAAAATTCCGGCACCTGCCAGTACGGGGGCCAAGGGAATGTTGAAACTAGCCAGGACAAACAGGAGAGCCAAACCTGCTAGGTGCACGCCAACGATTCCCTTCAAAATGGGGGAAAAACTACTGGTACGCAGCATCCAGCGCTGAATTGCCTCTGGCGTGAGAGATTCCCGATTTGCCCATTTTTCCAGGACGTGATCGATCAGAATTCCACTATACTTAATCGCCAAAGTAGTGCCCAGGATAACACCCAACACGATCGGCTGCTGGAGAATATACACTTGCAGCCAGCGCGTATAGGGAAATAGGCCCACAATCCAGGCAATCCCACCCAACCAGAGTACTACGTGGCTCAATTGCAGCACATGCCTCCGCAAGTCGAAATTATTGAGACTGCGTTCGTAGGACATCTGCTGAGACATCATAAACGAGCATTGAGATTGTTGATTGTTGAAATCTTCGTCATCCGTATCGATCGCAGCCGCCATTGCCGCGAGTTGTTCTTCTTGTTGCCGCTGCTTTTCTCTTAGTGATCGCCACCTTACCATCAAGCGTTTTTGCAAGAATACCAGCACCAGACTAATGCAGACCATAGCTAAGAAAATCCCAGCCGAAACCAGACCTTGTTGCCAGAGGTAACTGGACTGGCGTTCCTGTTGGGCGCGAATTAACGCTTTTTGGATGGTTCGTGCCACATAGCCTGCTGATTCAGGTAGGGTAAAGCCACCGATGCGGGCATCCATCTCTGTGAGTACCAGTAACGGTAAATCGTTATATTGCTTACCATCCGATAACAGAATTGCGGCTTGCTTGTTATCTGGTTTAGCAATCACTTTCAGGGTTGATGCATCGAAACCCTGGTGGATAATCCTATAGAGATCCTTCTCGATCGCCTTTGCACGGTTCTCAACGGGAGTCATGCTTCCTGGTGCCATGCCCATTCCTGTCGATACCTCCGCCGCCACCGCAAACAAAATATTGCCATCGAGCCGGACGGGAGCGTATACCATGCTGTTACTTTGGACTTTGGGAAGCAACTGACTGGTCAAGCTATCGTCATCAGGAGCGTTTGATTGTCCCCAGGCGGTCGAGATGCCAGCGATCGCAAAGAAAACGAGCAAGCTAAATGCGATAAAGCTTAAAATGCGTGCTATCCGACTTTTGCCTCTTGTAGATCGTGCTTTCGCAACTGGTATACTTCCCATAATCGTGACTTCCGTCAGGAGCTAATTTGATTTAGATTTACAAATTCAACAGCATTAAAAATCAGGTTATTGGTTTATTTTGTCTGCTTGTTCGCGCTCTTGCTAGCCGATCTTTGCAACCAGTCCAGCCTGTTTGCCGATTATAGCCCCTAGCTGCTTCCAGTAAATGAGAGGAGGATGAGAGCAGCATATTTTTCTGATTAAAGTCAATCTGCAACAGCCACTCTTCGTTTGTTAAGCCTGCGCTTCAAAGATTCCATGTTGGTATAAAATACCGGCGTGAGATAGAGGGTAAGGAATTGCGAGAACAGCAATCCTCCCACAACCACTAATCCTAGAGGGCGACGGGCATCGGCTCCTGCTCCCAAACCAAGCGCAATTGGCAAAGTCCCCATCAAAGCTGCCATCGTGGTCATCATGATCGGACGAAAGCGCACCATGCAAGCTTCGTAAATTGCATCTACGGGACTTTTACCATCATTCCGAGCCGCGATCGCAAAGTCAATCATCATAATTCCATTCTTTTTCACGATGCCAATCAAGAGAATGATGCCGATAAAGGAATAAATATTTAGATCGACATGAAATATCAAGAGAGTTAACAAAGCTCCAAATCCCGCTGAAGGTAAGCTAGAAAGAATGGTTAGTGGATGAATGAAGTCTTCGTAAAGAATACCTAGCACGATGTAGATGATGAGAATGGCAGCTAGCAGCAGCAAGCCTAGACCTTGTAAAGAATCTTGAAATGCCTGTGCCGATCCTTGAAAACCCGTACTGATATTATCCGGTAAGGTTTGACGGGCAACTTCGGCAATCTTACCCGTGACATCGCCAAGCGAAATGCCAGGTTTTAAATTAAACGAAAGGGTAACTGAGGAGAGTTGACCCGAATGCGTCACCGTCAGGGGGCCGACACTGCGGGCGATCGCGGCAACGGCATTTAAAGGCACTAATTGTCCGTTAGACGATCTCACCGAGAGTAAATCCAATCCGCTTCGATCCTGCTGATAGGCTGTCTCCACGCCCAAGATCACCTGGTATTGACTATCAGGAGCGTAGATCGTAGAAACCTGTCTCGTCCCGTAGGCATAACCCAGAGCTGTCTCAATTTGCGTAGCGGTCAATCCGAAACTGGCTGCTTGCTCGCGATTGATCTGAATGTAAACTTGGGGATTATTAATTTGCAGATCGGTATTGACATCTTGCAGTTCTGGCAATTTTCGCAATTCTGCTTCCAATACGGGAGCGTATTTTTGCAGTTCTTCGAAGCTAGTACTTTGCAAAGTGTACTGATACTGCGCCTTAGTTTGCTGCCCGCCAATATTAATCGCAGGTGGATTTTGCAGGAAGACTTTCACGCCTGGTACGCGACTCAATTTCGGGCGCAGTTCCTGGACGATCTCATCCGCACTGAGCGATCGCTGGTTCCGGGGCTTAAGACTGATAAAGACTCGTCCCGCATTAGCTGAAGAATTCGGCCCACCCGCACCAACAGTAGAATTGGTGGCAGCAACGTTCTCATCCTTGCGGATAATATCGACAATTGCCTGTTGGTGTTTCACCATGGACTCAAAGGATATATCTGGAGCAGCCTGGGTCGTGACGGTAAGATAACCGATATCCGTGTTAGGAATAAAACCTTTGGGAACGACTACAAATAAAACAATCGTTCCCACTAAAATCGCAGCAGAGAAAGTAGAGGTAATGCGGTGGTGCTTAAAAGCCTTTTTCAAACTCCAAGCATAGCCATTTTGCATACCATTGAAGAGACTCTCCGAGAAATTGTATAAACGAGCTAAAAAGGACGGCGAAGATTTTGGCGGTGGGGGTGGAACTTCATTCCCTTCTGAACCCCGAACAATATCGCTGGAATTTGTGGCATTTATATGTTCCTGCCCAACTTCACCTGCGGTTACGGGCACTAACTGATATTCTTTTTCGCGATCTTTTGCTTCTACTCGCAGAAACCGCGAGCATAACATCGGCGTCAGGCTAATCGCGATCGCTCCCGAGCAGAGAATGGCAACGCTAATCGTGACGGCAAATTCCTTAAATAGTCTGCCTAAAATACCACCCATAAACAGAATGGGGATAAAAACTGCAACCAGAGAAATCGTCATTGAGAGAATGGTAAAGCCAATTTCCTGCGAGGCTTTGAGGGCAGCCCGAAAAGGTCTCTCCCCCATTTCCATATAACGCACGATATTCTCTAGCATGACGACGGCATCATCGACGACAAAGCCAACGGAGAGAGTGAGTGCCATCAAGGAAAGATTGTCCAAGGAATAGCCCAGTAGGAGCATGACGCCAAAAGTCGCAATCAAGGAAAGCGGTACCGCCAGACTGGGGATGATCGTAGCTGAGAGATTGCGCAAAAACAGAAAAATTACCAGCACGACCAGGAAAATGGTCAGCAGCAGGGTAAGCTGCACGTCATCGATGGATTCCTTAATCGGTTGGGAGCGATCAAAAAGTACTTCCATATTCACCGCCGCCGGAATTTGCTTGCGGAATGCGGGGAGGATTTTGCGAATTCGTTCTACAGTCTCGACGGTATTCGTGCCGGGTTGCTTTTGCACTGCCAATACGATCGCCCGATTGCCATTAAACCAACTGGCCAGCTTATCATTCTCGACGCTATCAATGACTTGTCCCAGTTCCCCTAGCTGCACGGGCGAACCACTGCGATAGGCGACAACCAGGCTACGATAATCGGCAGCGTTATTCAGTTGTCCGTTCGTAGAAATCGTGACGTTCTGTTGTTTGCCAAATAGGTTTCCTGTCGGTAAATTCGAATTGCCCTTGGCGATCGCATCCGCAACTTCATCAATGCCAATCCCTTTAGCACTGAGGGATTGCGGGTCGATCAGCGCTCGCACCGCATACTTTTGCGCGCCAAAAACATTAACCTGTGCCACCCCATCGATTGTGGAGATGCGCTGAGCCAATTGAGTTTCAGCATATTTATTTACTTCAGATAGGGGCAGCACCGACGAATTCAGCGACAGATAGAGAATCGGCTGATCGGCGGGATTGACTTTGCGGTAGGAAGGCGGCGCGGGCATGGTGGTGGGAAGTTTCCGCGTAGCTGCTGAAATCGCTGACTGCACGTCCTGGGCAGCTCCGTCAATACTGCGACTGAGGTCAAATTGCAGCGTAATTTGCGTACTGCCAAGATTGCTCGTCGAGTTCATGGAAGTAATGCCAGCAATACTCGAAAACTGCTGTTCCAAAGGTGTTGCCACCGAGGCAGCCATGGTTTCTGGACTGGCACCTGGTAAATTCGCCGTCACCTGAATGCTCGGAAAATCTACGTTAGGTAGATCGCTAACCGGCAGCATGCGATAGCTTCCTAGGCCGAAAATTAGCACGCCCATCATCACCAGGACGGTCATAATCGGTCGACGGATAAAGATTTCAGAGAGATTCATATAAAACCTGTTTGACGAACGATAATTCCGACTTTCATGTTCTCTCCCTGTTTAAATTAGGGGGTAGAATTTTTTTATTGCTCCTTCTCTTTTTCTTTCTCTTTTTCTTTCACGAGTGCGCCGGGTGTAAGGTTAAATTGTCCGTCCGTAACTACGCGATCGCCTTCCTTTAAGCCCTTTTCGATCGCGATCTCGTCATTCAGACTGGTACCCGTAGTCACAGGTCGCATTTCCACCGTTCGATCGGCCTGGATCGCATAGACAAAGGTGCCTTTTTGACCGGATTGCACGGCAGTTGCAGGTACTACGATCGCATCCTTTTGTTCTGTCAGTTTTAGTTTGACATTCACGAATTGTCCCGGTGTGAGTTGTCTTTTGTGATTGGCAAAAGTTGCCCTTAATTTCATCGTGCCTGTGGTGGTATCAACAGTGCTATCCATAAATACCAGTTCGCCCCGTGCTGGTTGGCCCGAATCTTGGGATGCTATTGCCTCTACGCTGAGATTTGCTTGGGCTTGATATTTTTTCAGGTCGGGCAGTAGCCGCTGCGGAATAGAAAATTCCACATAAATCGGCGCAACCTGACTGATTACCACTAAGGGATTGCTATCGTTATCTTTGACCAGATTCCCCCGATCCACATTTAGTTTCCCGACGCGACCATCAATCGGAGCGTAGATCGCCGTGTAGGTAAGCTGAACTCTGGCACTTTCGACAGCTGCGTCCGCCGAACTCAAAGTTGCTTGGGCAGTTTTAAGATTGGCTTTTGCGGATTCTACCGCCGCGATCGCATTGCCCACATTGCTCTGGCTGGCGACTACCGTCGCCTGTTGCGCCTCAGACGTAGAACGAAATTGATCCGCCTGTTCCTGACTGACTGCGCCCTGCGTCACTAAGCTAGTGTACCGCTCTGCCTGCTTAACCGAATTCTTTGCCTGTGCTGCATCTCTGGCAACATTCGCCCGTGCTTGGGTGACTTGCGCTTCTGCCTGTGCTACCTGAGCCTGGGCTTGAGTTACCTGTGCGGCGGCTTTGGCCCGATCCGCGATCGCGCGGGCCAGATTTGCCTCTAACAGGCGCGGATCGATCTCAAACAAGCGATCGCCTTTGGCTACATCCTGCCCTTCTTTGAAATAAACATTGGTTAGTTGCCCCACAACCTGAGATTTAACTGCCACCGTTGCATACGCCTGTACGACACCCGTAGTCTGTACCATAATGGGCATATTCTGGCGTTTCGCAGTTGCTGCCACCACAGGGATCGGACGTTTCTCGTCCTTACCTGATTTTGCGGACTGAGCTTGTAAACCAGCACAGGCAGTCAGTGCCAGAACGATCGGCAGTTGCAGATATAAAAAGCGTCTGGGCATAGCAAAGGAATACATAGTTAGCTAAACTAACGATTAGTTTTACATCAATTCTAACTACATGACAAATTCTTCGGCCAAACGAGATCGAAAAAATAGTCCTCCAGTTGTTGCCCCAGCCGTAGAACCAGACGCACACAAATTCAGCAACGGCATCCCCTCCGCAGAACAATGCGCTGCCGAACTTATGGAAGCGATGCCAGCCATCATGCAATTCATCCGCGCAGAAATGCGCAGCCAGCGCCACAACAATCTCTCCATACCGCAGTTTCGCGTTTTAGCATTTTTAAGCCGCCAACCCGGTGCTTCACTATCAGAAGTCGCCGATCACCTGGGAGTAACTCGTGCTACCGCTTCCACCATGACCGATCGCCTGGTCAAACACGGCTACGTAGACCGCAGCGATAATCCTCAAGAACGCCGCCACATCAACCTGAAATTGACGGAATCAGGCATCGATCGCTTACAAGAGGCTAGAGAAGCAGTCCGCGCTAAGATTGCTAACTCGTTCGGCGACCTCACAACCGAACAATTAACAACTATATTCAGCGGTCTAACGATGCTGCACCAGAAGTTCAAAACTATCCACTAGATTGCAGCGATTTGAGATTATCCGCAAGCCAACTTGCCATCATCGGCAATTTTGGGTCGCTAATTTTCGACCCGCCTTAAATCACAATAGAAGTGAGTTTTTCCGATTTATCGTGCATGCAATACTCTCCTGCTTGCAGGATCAGTTTCGCGACCAACCCCGTCCAACCCGTCTGATGACTGGCTCCAAGCCCAGCGCCATTATCGCCGTGAAAGTATTCGTAGAATAAAATTAAATCTTGCCAGTGTGGATCGGTTTGGAACTTGCTTTGTCCTCCATATACGGGGCGATCGCCAGCTTCATTCTTGAAGAAAATAAAACTCAAACGACGAGAGAGTTCCAGCGCTACTTCCCAAAGCGTCAACATTTGTCCCGATCCAGTCGGACATTCCACTTTAAAGTCATCGCCATAGTAGTGATGAAACTTTTGCAGAGACTCAATAATCAAATAATTGACGGGCATCCACACGGGGCCGCGCCAGTTGGAATTTCCACCAAACAGACCACTGCTGGACTCTGCGGGTTCATAATCAACACGGTGTCGATCTCCATTCACCTCAAAAATATAAGGATTGGTACTATGGCATTTAGACACTGCCCGAATGCCAAACTCTCCCAAAAATTCCGATTCGCTCAGCATTTTCTCCAGGATGCGCCGTAGCTTATCGCGATCGCAAATAGCTAGCAGTCGTCTAGCTCCTACACCGGACTCTTCCAGACAGGCAATATTATGGGCTAGGTGCGGACGATTCTGGATGAACCATTCTACTCTTTGTTTAAATCCAGGCAACTTATCCAGAATCTCTGGTTCCAGGGTTTCCACGGCAAATAGGGGAATTAGACCAACCATCGATCGCACTTTTAGTTTTAGCTGCTCGCCATGCGGTAAGTGCAGCACGTCGTAGTAAAATCCATCTGCGTCATCCCATAGTTCTGTACTATCAGAACCCACTTTATTCATGGCATCGGCGATGTAGAGGAAGTGCTCGAAGAATTTTGTGGCAATATCTTCATAGACGGGATTCTCTTTAGCTAATTCCAGGGCGATCGTCAGCAGGTTCAGGCAATACATCCCCATCCAGCTCGTGCCGTCCGCCTGTTCGATATATCCGCCCGTCGGCAATTCGGCGCTGCGATCGAATACGCCGATGTTATCCAGTCCTAGGAAACCCCCTTCAAATACGTTCTTGCCATCTCTATCCTTACGATTTACCCACCAGGTAAAGTTGAGTAAAAGCTTCTGAAACACGCGTTCTAGGAAAGCGCGATCACTGCGTCCATACATTTTCTGTTCGATTTTGTAGACTCGCCAGGTTGCCCACGCATGTACGGGTGGATTGACATCGCCAAATGCCCATTCGTAAGCGGGTATTTGACCGTTAGGGTGCATATACCACTCGCGCGTAATCAGATCGAGTTGGCTCTTGGCAAAATCCGGATCGATCGCCGCCAGCGGAATCGCATGAAAAGCTAGATCCCAGGCCGCAAACCAGGGGTATTCCCATTTATCGGGCATGGATAGAATATCTTCAGTTTCTAAATGGAACCACTGTGAATTCCTGCCGTGCTTGCGATCGCTCGGCGGTGGCGGAGAGCCAGGATCGCCTTTCAGCCATGCTTCCACGCAGAAGTTGTAGTACTGCTTGCTCCATAACATTCCCGCGAACGCCTGTCGCTGTACGTTCTGGATGTCTTCGCTCAAGGGGGAGGGAGAAATGCGCTGATAAAATTCATTGGCTTCCTGTTGGCGCGCGCGCATAATGCGGTCGAATTCGCGATCATCCCCGATCGAAAGAGAGGGAGGAACTCGACTCAACCGCAACTTCACAACTTGCGTCTCACCCGCACCCACCGTCAGTTCGTAATGCGCTGATGCCTTCGTGCCACACCGATCTGGATTGACTGCTTCCTTCGAACCATGCACGATATAGTCATTAATGCCATCCTTAACGTAGGTAGAGAGATTAGGAGTGTCGAATAATTTGCGATTGTTCGTTTCATTCTCTACAAACAACAATTCGTCCGCACCCTGACAGTACAACCACATGGTTCCCAATTCGCTATGGTTAGCAGCAATCGCACCCGATTTCCCGTTCGCATCTATTGCTTGCAATAAAGGCTTAGCCTTTTTCCCATTCCCATCCCAAGACCAGGTATTGCGAAACCAAAGCGTAGGTAACAGTTGCAGCGTTTTCGCTTCCGGGCCGCGATTTGCGATGCTAACCTGAATCAGCATATCTTCCGGTGAATGCTTGGCATACTCAACTGTGACATCAAAATAGCGATCACCCTCGAAGATACCTGTATCAAGCAACTCAAATTCCGGTTCCCTCCGATTCCTGCGTTTGTTCTCTTCTACTAGCTGCGCGTAGGGAAATTCTGCATGGGGATATTTGTAGAGATACTTCATGTAGGAATGGGTGGGGGTATTATCCAGATAAAAGTAATATTCCTTGACATCTTCGCCGTGATTGCCCTCAGAGCCAGTCAAGCCAAATAGCCTTTCCTTGAGGATGGGATCTGCTCCATTCCAAAGCGCGATCGCAAAGCAGAGCTGTTGACGATCGTCGGAAATACCTGCGATGCCGTCTTCGCCCCAGCGATAGGTGCGCGATCGTGCCTGGTCGTGGGAAAAGTAGTCCCAAGCCGTACCATTGGTGCTGTAATCTTCGCGTACCGTTCCCCATTGGCGCTCGCTGAGATACGATCCCCACTTGCGCCAGGGAATTCCCTTTTCTCGAACCTCAGCTAGCCTGATTTCTTCTGCTGTAATCGTTGCCATAATTTTTTGTCCCGCAATTAAAAAATCTATTTAATTAGGGGCGAATGGCCATTCGCCCCTACGATGAAATTCAAATTATTCTATGCCGATCGCACTTCCGTATTGCCACAGCCAGGACAAAAATGGACTTGCATAATATTTGCCAACTCGATATCTGTATCTACTTGCTGATTAGATGATTCGGTACGGCGATCGGGTTTATCGGCGTGATGATTCATCAACGTATTGCATTTTGGGCATGCGATCTTCGCTTTTGACATAATTCTCTCCTTGGGATGATTTGATTTGGTGATCGTGCAGGGGAGGGCAGACACGTAGGTCTGTCCCTACGACAATTCAATATTCTCTCGTCCGTATCGTAAAACTTTTGCCATCCAAATCAACTCTTTTAAAAACTTGTCTATCCGCCTGATGTAGGCTTCATCCAGGAGATTACCAGTCTCGTCAAAGATTTTATGGACGCTGGAGAAGTTGCCATCCCAAAAAATATTTACCAGTCCTAGTTCTCGCATCACTGGCAAGAGATTTTGGATGACGCGGGTACCACCAAACGAACCTGCCGATACGCCGCAAATTCCCACAGCCTTATGAATATATTCCTTCAAGTTAGTATCGAGGACGTGTTTGAGCATGCCTGGATAACCGTGATTGTATTCGGGCGTGACAATTACAATTCCATCTGCTCGCATCATAGTTGCCGAGAATTCCGCATCTTTGATATCTTCGCCCTCATCATCGGTTGGGAAAGATAGCTTGCGAATATCGATTAGCTCGGTCTCCACACCGTCTTGCTTGGCTACCTCTTGAAGTACGAATTTGGCAACGTGTTCGCTCATGCGTCCCTGGCGGGGAGTGCCGAGAATTACTGGTAGAAACAACGGTCGATTTGCATTCATGGGATATGTCCTTAAAGCTACTGTTCTACTATTCGTATAGCATGACCATCGGGATCGCGGACGATAAAGCCCTTCCGGAATCCAAATTTCTGTTCTGGAATCTCCACTACGCTAGGAGAGATAAACGCGGTACCGGACATTCGCAGCCTTTGCGCGATCGCCGTTGCATCCTTGACAACCAGAGTTGTTTGCCAGTGCCAGAGGTCATTCGATCGAGCGTCTAGTGGCAGAGGTCTACCATCGCGAGGAGTGAGGTAATCCAGAAATTCCACACCCAGTCCTGTTGGGGCTCTTAAGCCACTGATATGCAATTTTGCACCAAACACATTGTTCAGGTGTTCCTGCTCCGTACCAAAATTTTCGCTTTCTCCTGCCAGCCTCATCCCTAGCAAATCGCGGTAGAATCTCAAACTAGCATCGGTATTTGCCACCACGATCGCCGTATGATCTATGCCCATAAATAATTGGTTGGCAGACTGGTTGTTAGCCTGCTGCCATTTGGGATCGCCTTTTCCGGTCGGGAAATAAATGACCTCCAGATTGTGCCCATCTGGATCTCTGAAATAGAAAGCGCGAATTCCAGCAGCAGCAACATTTGAGTCTGGAATTTTTTGCGGAGCAGTTGATGCATGCTGCACGTTGAAGCGGCGCAAGTGCTGGTAGGCTTTGTCCATATCGCTAACCGCGATCGCGATGTGTTGAAACCAGCGATCGTTACTACGTGAATCTATTGGTATCGGTCGCCCTTTAGGGGTGAGATATTCTGTTAATTCAATAAACTCATTACCGAGTTGCATGCGTACCACGCGCATCCTCACGCCAAACAATCCCTGTAGATGTTCGTACTCATCACCCCAAACTTCCACATCTGAAACCTTACGAAAAGATAAAACTTGCGAATAGAAATCCACAGCTTTATCCATATCGGCGACAGTAATGCCTACTGAATCCACTGTTGTCACACTAGAGGATGTCTTTTGAGATGTATTAGCAACTATTACCGATCTGTTTCTAGTCTCGACTTGAGCCGAGATCGGCATGTTAACTGCGCCATTAATTACAACGAGAAGCCCGGTTGCAAGTAGTGTGCTGCCAATTTTGAATGGTTTCATAGTCTGGCTGAGAGTTGCTGGAAGTGAATTATGCGGCAGTCGGTATACTGAAAACCTGATAGCAGGTTTGCGGAGTCATGTAATACCAATTCCCTAAAGTAAATTTACAGATTACCGGAGGGGCGAACGGCCGCTCGCCCGTACATAGGTTCATGAGTAGTTCAATTTTGAAGAATTGGTATAAGTTTTAAACTAACAACTAATTATGAGATCGCCTCAATAAAGTAAGCCTGAAAGGTAGATGAGAAATTGATGAGTGCAACAAAACCTCGATCGTTCAAGAAGTTAGTCGGGATTCAAGCTAGACTTTTACTACGTGACAAAGTTAAAGAATCTATGCAGACTCTCCCCGTAAATACAACTAACTCAACCAGCAATGGGGCAACCTCAAGCGATCTCGATCTGTTGGGTGCGATCGTGCGCCGCAAAACTCGTCCAGTCAAGGTTGGTAGCATTACGATTGGTGGTGGCTACCCTGTCGTAGTACAGTCCATGATTAACGAGGATACGCTTGACATTGATGGCTCTGTTGCCGGAATTCGCCGTCTGCATGAAATAGGTTGTGAAATTGTGCGCGTAACCGTGCCTAGCCTCGCCCATGCCCATGCTCTAGCGGAAATACGCCAAAAACTAATTGCCACATACCAAGAAGTGCCTTTAGTGGCTGACGTGCATCACAATGGCATGAAAATTGCCTTGGAAGTGGCGAAACACGTTGATAAAGTCAGAATTAATCCCGGACTATACGTATTTGAGAAACCCAAGTCCGATCGCACTGAATATACAGAAGCTGAATTTGCTGAAATCGGCGAAAAAATTAAAGAAACCCTCAAGCCTCTAGTCGTCTCTCTGCGCGATCGGGGAAAGGCTATGCGTATTGGTGTTAACCACGGTTCGCTCGCCGAACGGATGTTATTTACCTATGGCGATACCCCACAGGGAATGGTGGAGTCTGCGCTGGAGTTCATTCGCATCTGTGAGGAACTGGATTTCCGCAATTTAGTGATCTCCATGAAAGCATCTCGCGTACCCGTCATGATTGCGGCCTATAAGCTGATGGCAAAACGCATGGATGAGTTGGGGATGGATTATCCCCTGCATTTAGGCGTGACGGAAGCGGGCGATGGTGAATACGGGCGCATTAAGTCTACGGCGGGCATTGGCACTCTGTTAGCCCAAGGCATTGGCGATACCATCCGCGTTTCGCTGACGGAAGCCCCAGAGAAAGAAATTCCTGTCTGTTATAGCATTTTGCAGGCATTGGGGTTGCGCAAAACTATGGTGGAATATGTTGCCTGTCCATCCTGCGGACGCACGTTATTCAATCTTGAAGAAGTTTTGCATAAAGTGAGGGAAGCGACTAAACATCTCACAGGCTTAGATATTGCCGTAATGGGGTGCATTGTGAATGGGCCTGGAGAAATGGCTGATGCTGACTACGGCTATGTGGGCAAAAATGCTGGATTTATCTCTCTCTATCGTGGTAGAGAAGAGATTAAGCGCGTACCGGAAGATAAAGGGGTAGAAGAGCTGATTAACTTGATTAAAGCTGACGATCGCTGGATCGATCCATAATCTAAGCGAGCAACAAACTTATTTTTCCGGTTTGGCTGATAGTAGACGAATAGCCATGATTGCGAATATGAGGGCGGCGATCGCCTTCAGAAGTTTGGTAGGCAAAATCTGGGATACTTGTTCGCCTAACAATACTCCAATTAAACTGGCGAGCAGCAATGCTAATGCTGAACCCAGAAACACATAGCGAGGCGCATTAGAGCTGCCACTGAGGCTAAGAGTCGCAAGCTGACTTTTATCACCTAGCTCGGAGATAAATATGGTGCCAAAACTCAATGCTAATAAATGCCAATCCATAAACTATCCTCCGTAAGGGTAAAATCCCACAAACACCCGTAAGGGTAAAGCATTCGATAGATAGGTTCTTCATGTATTGCGAGGATGGTAGGTCGAATGCTTTACCCCTCCACCCGCGACGATCACCTCTCCACCCGTCCATCCGCACCCGTCTACCTATACGATCGCATCCCAAACCAAACTGACGGCTAATAATAAAAAACTTAAACCCGCCATCGTGTTGAGCATGTTAGGTGAGACACGCTTGGCTAACCACTTGCCAGCAGCAACCCCTAGAAAACTGGTGGTAACCAGGGCGATCGCTGCACCCAGAAATACTATTAGAGGGGATTTTGATTCGGCGGCAATCATTAAAGTGGTAATTTGCGTCTTATCACCAATCTCAGCTAAAAATACGGTCAAAAATGTGGTGGTCGCAATCTGGAGATGCTCAGCTTTGATTATGGGGGTAGGCACAGACGAAATTTCTGACTTTGATGAAGATATCACGGGGTTATTGTGAAGTTAGTGTTCTCATTTTCTTTTCATATTTTAACCGATCTTTACAAAAACGTCCGCAAAATTGCCATGAAGTCAGCCAGGATGGCGCGGGAATTCGCTGAAGTGAGTACCGGGACGTGAATAAAAATGCAATTTGCGGCTGGGCTACGATCGTGTAGATGACTAAGTACGGAGTGATACAGGGCATTACACACAAACTTGCCTGCACTATGACTAACTTTAGTAATTGTTAAGCCCTCAACAAGCTGATCTAAATTCACCTTAGTAGAGATCTTTTCTAGTGGCTTACCAGTTATGACATCAAGCTTAGTCCCACTTGATTCTAAGCATAGCTGCGACCTTTTTTCCGCCATGCCACAACAGATCACAGTCTGGGGCTGAATTTGGGCGATCGCGGCTAAGACTTGAGTTGGTGCCAGTTGAAAGTCAACGGGAATTTTCCTGAGCAAATGAAAGCGATCGGCAGGTAGACCTTGCTGTAGAGCTAAAGCCAACAGATCGTCTGAAGCATTAGAGACATGGTGCGCTTTCCAGGTATCGAAAGAAGTGACGAGTATCTTTGTAGTCATTTGAGTCGCGCGATGAAATACTGGTTGAAAAACTGGTTAAGAAAACACAATTGAGCAATCATGGCAAAGCGTCAATGGTGGCAAAAGCCACAACTGCGAACTGATGAAGAACAAAATATACATCGTAAAGTTAGTTGGCTAGAACTATTTTTCGATCTGATATTTGTTGTTGTGGTGTCTGAACTATCACACTACCTGGCTAAGCACGTCTCTCTAGAGGGTGTAGGCAGTTTCATTCTGCTGTTTCTGCCAGTTTGGTGGGTTTGGATTGGTGCTACTTACTACAATGAACGCTTTGAAACCGAGGGTTTGGAAAACCGCATTTTCACCTTCTTGCAAATTATCGGTGCCGCAGGGTTAGCGATCTTTGTCCACGATGGCTTGGGGAAAACCTCCATTGGCTTTGCCCTATCCTATGTTCTATCGCGGTTGATTATTACTTATCTATGGGTGCGAGGAGGCTACCACGATCGCCGATTTCTCCCAACTGCGAAGCGATTTGGCAGTGGCTTTACGATTTCGATCGCTTGTTTTGTTCTATCAATCTTCGTACCCCCTCCCCAGAGATTTGTGCTTTGGGGGATAGGATTACTGCTCGACATTGCTACCCCACTATTCGCGATTAGACTCCAAGCACAATTACCAAAATTCAGTTCTTCAAAATTACCGGAGAGATTTGGTCTCTTTTTGATTATTGTCTTAGGTGAATCTGTCGTAGCAGTAGTGCAAGGACTAGCGGCAAAGCCCGAACTTTCAATTTTTACTGCTGGCACAGGAATTTTGGGTATGGCGCTGGCATTTGGCATGTGGTGGATATACTTCGACTTTGTGGCACGGCGACCGCCCAAATACGGCATTGGTTGGATTTATGCCTGGAATTACCTGCATATGCCGCTTGTGATGGCGGTAACGGCAACAGGGGCAGGCATTCTCAATACGATCGCCAACGAACAGAACGTTCTCCCTGATTCCGTCAGAATGTTAATTGCAATTTCCGTTGGATGTTCCTTAATTGCGATCGCTCTGTTAGAAAGTACACTGCGTCGTGAAGCGGATGAACCAACCCATCCCAGATTAAGCCCAGGTTTGAAATTAGTTGCGGCGCTAGGAGCAATTGGCTTGGGTTTATGGGGTTCTGGATTGGGAGCGATCGCATTGCTCTGTTTGCTATTTAGTCTACTGGCGATCCAGATGATTTACGGCTTGTTTGTGTGGTTCAACATGGAAATCGACTGATGGCTTTAGGTATAATTGTTTCACGCCATCAGAATCTCTAACTTTGGTTATACAGGTATGAATATGAATGCTGCGATCCAATCTAAGCATTACACACCAGAGGAATATCTCGATCGCGAAGAGCAGGCAGAATTTCGTAGTGAGTATCGAGATGGAGAGATTGTTGTGATGACAGGTGGAACTGCTAATCACAACCAGATTGCCATCAATTTAGTCACCTTGTTGCGCGTTGCGCTCAAAGGTCAGGATTACCGTATCTACATGAATGATATGCGCTTGTGGATACCAAACCATCGCCAATATACCTATCCTGATGTGATGCTCATTGCCGGTAAGCCTGTTTTCGAGACTGACAGCAAAACAACCGTGCTTAATCCCTGTGCGATCGCTGAAGTACTATCCGCATCAACACAAAATCATGACAAAGGCGAAAAATTCGACTACTATCGCTCTATTCCAGAATTGAAAGAATATTTGCTTTTCGATCAGTACAGTTCTCATGTCATGCAGTACAAAAAAACTGAAGCTGGTTGGCTACTTGTCGAATATTTCTCTACTGGCAATCAGATCGACTTGTTTTCAGTTTCATTAAGCTTTGCTTTAGCTGATATTTACGATCTTGTAGAGTTTGAGTGAAGAAAGCGCTACATAGATGGGGCAAGAATCAGTGTAATGCCAGCCATTTCGAGGCGATCGCTACTTGGAGCAAATTCTTAAACCGTTCATGATAAATCCTATGACAACAATTACTAAACTCAGTTTCACCTTTGAAGAATATCTAACTTACAACGATGATACAGACAATGTTGTTCCCAGAACTAACTGTGACCCCAGATCGAATTTTTCAAATCTAAGTTAATGCCAGGAACGAGACTTGAACTCGTGACACGTGGATTTTCAGTCCACTGCTCTACCAACTGAGCTATCCCGGCGCTTTTTTGCGCTTTATGAATATAACACAAAAGAATTAGGCTTTTACTACTTGCGCCGCTTTTTTGTCGATAAAAGCTCTTCAGCTTGAGCAATTTCTAGGTCTTGGATTGTTTGCCCCGTCGCGGACAAAAATACATCGTCCAAGCTGGGACGCGATTGCGAAAGACTAAATATATTCATTCCCGCATGGGTAAGGGCTGACTGGATCTTGCTGACTGCATCGAGATCGGGATTAATCACCAAGTTAATGGCATTGCCTTGGGCAGAGTTAATCGAGCCACTGCGCACAAAAGGTAAATTACTTATGTTAGCTAAGGCTTGCTCCGCCTCAGAACGTTCGGCAAATTCACGAATGCGCACCGTAATGCGATCGCCCCCGACTTGAGACTTTAGTTCCGTTGGCGTGCCTTCGGCAATTACTTTACCGCGATCGATAATCGCCACGCAATCGGCAAGGGCATCAATTTCTTCTAGGTAGTGACTGGTGAGCAAAATCGCGACACCGGAACTGCGTAACTGGCGTAAAAAATCCCAGATGGCTAGTCTGGTTTGGATATCAAGCCCCACGGTGGGTTCGTCTAGAACCAAAACCTGCGGCTGGTGGAGTAATCCTGCCGCCAGGTCGAGGCGTTTTTTCAAGCCACCGGAGTAGGTGCCAGATAAGCGATCGGCATATTCAGTTAGTTGTAATAGCTCTATAACCGCGTTAACTCTTTCCTTAATTAGAGGGGAGGATATGTGATAGAGGGCAGCATGAAATTCCAGCAACTCCCTGCCTGTCAACACCTTATCTAGGGCTACTTCTTGCGCTACATAGCCCAAGCGCGCTCTAATTGCTCTTGCTTCAGTTTCTCCACAGACTTCTATAAGGCCAGAGTCGGGCTTGGTTAACGTACAAATGCAGCGCAGAGTAGTTGTTTTCCCTGCACCATTTGGCCCCAGTAGTCCATAAATTTGCCCTTGGGCAACGGTAAGCGAAACACCATCGACAGCAACGGTCTTGTCGTAGGTTTTATGCAGATCTTGAATCAATAATGCTGGATGCATGAGTGCCTCTATAACCCCAGAAGAATCATCTTGCTTCTACTAGTCAATTGTTACATACGCGTAACATTGCTGTGGCAGTTGCTTACTGAGTTGAGGTTATCTGGTCAGAAACTTTGCGCAAAATTCCATTGATAAACCGATAACCATCTTCGACGCTGTAACGTTTGGCTAACTCTACGGCTTCATTGATCGCGATTTGGCGTGGTGTCCCCAAAAAAGCCATCTCGGCGACAGCAATGCGCAGAATGCGGCGATCGATTTCAGCTAGCCTGCTTAGTTGCCAGTCTACGAGAGCGGCTTCAATCATGGCATCAATTTGCGATCGCTCCTCATGGATCGTAAGCAACAGTTCCAGGGTAAAAGCCCTAATTTCCGCTTGTCGAGATACTTCAAATAGTTCTGGAAATTCCAACGCATTGCCTACACGATTAATCGCTGTTTGCGTTAACTCAATTGACTCTTGGACAAATTCTCGCGAAGCCGCAACATCAGCGGCACGAGTTTGGCTGTTGAGCAACCTTTCCTGTCCCCGTTGCAATTCGGCACTAGCATTGGCTAGCAGTTCTTTAACTTCATCATTAAGCGATCGCACCGCTGCGATAACCATGTCGCCAACTGTCTTTTTATCAAGGTTCTGGCGTTGTGTAGGAAGCTGACTAATACTAAGGAGGGCGAGTTCGCGGGCGATACTTCGGACTTGCATAGGTTGAGGCGATGATAGAGAATGAGCAAAAGCTAAAATAGCTTGATGATCCTATCAGTTTTTACATGAGCCAGACTTTTACCGCTAAGTTACACCACCAAGGTCAAACCTTCACAATCACCGTACCTGACAATCAATCTGTGCTGGATGCCGCCCACGAGCAAGGGGTTGACCTGCCCTGCTCTTGCTATGCTGGCGTTTGTACAACCTGCGCTGCCCAGTTAATTAGTGGCGAAGTCGATCAAAGTCAGGGTATGGGTATAGGGGGTATGGGTGAAGAACTTGATGCAAAGCGATATGTTTTGCTATGTGTCTCTTACCCTAAATCAGATCTTGAAATTGCCACTGAAAAAGAACAAGAGGTCTATGAGGTACGCTTTGGGCGATCGGCATAATCATAATAGATAGGGCAGACAGGGCAGACACATAGGTCTGCCCGTACAGCTAGTAATTGGATAGCTATGCTTCAGTTAGTTCAAAACCCAAGCGATCGCTACGATACTGACTACAATCTGTGGTTAGAAGAAACGATTGCCCTGATTCGGCGTGGTGACTTAGCTAGTGTTAATGCGGAGCATTTAATTGAGGAGCTAGAGGGCTTAGCAGGTAGGGATCGACGTGAGCTAGAGAGTCGCTTGCAGGTTTTGCTCGAACATATGCTCAAACGAGTTTATGTCAACAGTGCCTCGGACAACCGTGGATGGGAAATAACGATCAGAACTCAACGACAAGAGCTAAGCCGAATACTGAAACAGTCTCCTAGCCTGAAACGTTACTTCGATCGCGAGTTTGATGCGGTTTATCGAGATGCGCTGAATACTGTGAGAGAAGACTACCCATCTACTAATTTCCTTGATGCTTGGCAATTTAGTCGCAATATCGATGCAATGCTTGAGGAAAATTTTTGGGTGCACTCAGATAGCTAGCGTTACTTAAGCCTGAAGAATTTGCTCAACCGTGAGTGTTAGTTCTGGAAAAGTGGGAGAGATGATAACATCGCTGTTTTGAAAACGGGTGAACTGATACTTACCTTCAGCATCTAGCAGAAACACAAACACGGAAGGTTCTTTGGGATTGCCTAGGTAATTTCGACTACCGTGGGCTAAATAATCGACAATCCAATATTCGCGAATCCCTAAGCGTTCATACTCATCGAGCTTGTCAATATAGTCATCTTCCCAATTGGTCGAAACTACCTCAACTGCAATTTGAATCGGTTCTCGTATACCTCGATGATTGAAGCGATCTGAACGCCAAACATCGCGATCAATTACACTCACGTCAGGATGTCTACCCTGTTCTTTTCCTCTTTTGTTTGTGGTTAAAACAACAGCTATATCGTTTACCACGTAGTTTAACTGAAGTCGCTTGATTTCATCTTTCATGGCATCTGCGATCAGTCCTGCAACATCGTAATGTTCTCTCGTTGCTAAAATTTTTACCATCTTGCCATCCACAAGTTCGTAGCGACCATCTTCAGGACATTGCGCCAAAAACTGCTCGAAATTTAACTCTTGCTGTAATTGAGTAACTGCAATCATGGTTTTGCTCAAAAAACGCTTGAATCGATCATAGCAATTTGAGGTGGGGAGAGCTATATCCAGAAACTTGCTAAAAAGCTCTTGACGATAAAGCGTTAGGCTTCTTGCTACAATATTTTTGTACACTTCAGCTTAGGTACAATATGTCCCTAACAAGTGCCTCAGAAAAATTCCAAGCTACCTCTCCCCCTTTTCGCTGGGACGAAGTGGGAGGTATCCGTGTGGGTTCGAGTCGAGTGACTCTAGATAGTCTACTTGCTTCATACCACAATGGCGCTACTCCCGAAGAAATTGCTATTCAGTTTTCAGTTCTCCGCTTAGAAGACATATACACTACCATTGCTTATTATTTAAACCATCGTCAGGAAATTGATAGCTATTTGGAGCAGCGCAGTCAACAAGCTCAGCAACTGAGACAACAACTTTCTCAAAAGCATAACTTAGTCGATCTGAGGCAGCGCCTACTTACTCGTTCTCAGTCACAAGTGGAGCCGGTGGCAAGTGCGCCTGCTAACTGACGAAAATTTTAATGGAGCCATATTGCGTGGGCTGATAAGACGTTTACCTAAGTTGGATATAGTTCGGGTTCAAGATGTAGGGCTTATGAACGCTGACGATCCAGATATTTTAGAATGGGCAGCTAATGAAGGACGTATCTTGCTTACCCATGATGTAGCCACTATTACGATGTATGCATACGAGCGAGTCAAGCAAAGACTGCCTATGCCTGGAGTTGTTGAGGTGATTGCGACAGCTCCCATTGGTAAGATCATTGACGATTTAGAACTATTTATTCGTTGTAGTCAGCCTGAAGAATATGAAGGTCAGGTTCTTTTCATTCCTTTCTCTTAATGTGATTGCTCTCGCCTTCTACCCCAGAAACCTTATTTACGTTGATAATCGAACTCACAATCTCTACATAGTCCACTCAGAATTATTGCCAGTCCTGACGATCCTAATTTTGATGAGAAAGTTCAAGCTGCAATTCGCCAAAAGTTAGAAGCAGCAAGAAATAACAGTAGGCAACGGTCTAACACATCAAATGTAGGGGACGGGTGAGATCTCTTAGAGGTGGTTCTTGCTATCATATGTATAAAAAAGCCTATTCCTACCGCAGAACAGGCTTTTGCCTGTGTTAGAGTATGTCAGATGCTCTCAAATGGGTATCAGCCTATCCATATATTTCGGTATAATCAAAATACCAAGACGGTATTTATTCTTGCTGGCGTGACCGAAAGTTTGGAAATTCTGGTCTTTCCCGATGGTCAATGGAGTTTTAATGATGACGAAACCTGACTTTAGCAGAATGACTCGTCAAGAACTGAGAGCCTACGTCTTAGCTCACCGAGAAGATGATGAGGCAATCGAGTTTTTGATTAGGCTTGGGAACCCAAATAGTCCGAAATATCGATTTCCCCAGACCGATGAGGACTTAAAGGAAATGGAAGAAATACTCAGGAAAAAATTGGGTGCAAGTGGTGAAGTGGTCTAACTCTTGGTTGGAGGGGGACAAACGAAAGCTTCTAGTAATGAGTTCAAACTTACTTGCCGCCTCTCAACTTAGCAGTTGGGTGGCAAATGTTTGTTCTGGAAATTGCAGTTAAGGTTGCAGAAAAGTGCACTTTGAGCTTCAGCTTAAGCTGAATTTAACAAGATGTAATATGCAGAAAAGTGATCATGAAAATGATGGCTGAAAACGGTGTTTTTAAGGTATCATTCAGTTCGTTTCTGTGAGTACTTGTAACTGACAGAATTAGGTTTAGACAAATTGAGTTGAGGAGTGATGTTTTATGGCAATAACTTTTGCCCCTAGTTCGCCAACAGGTGTTCCTGAGGGTTCGCCCTTGAGCGTGACAGCTACTCGTACAGATACAACAACGGCAAATGAGGTAGTTACCCTTGGTATTCCTACAGGTTCAGCTACTTTAGGTAGTGATTTTACAATACCTGTTAGTTTCACTTTCCTTGCTAATAGTCCAACAGCAACTTTCTCTATCCCGATTATTAGTGATGGCAGTACGGGGGAGTCTAGCGAAACCTTTACCATTCCTTTCACCTCAAGCGCAGCAGTTAATAATCCGGTTCCTTCCCTTGTTGTCAGCATTGCAGCCGATAGTAGTAGTGGTGGACCCACTACGGGCGATGCAACATTAACTTTTCTTCAATCTTCTTATGTAGTTGATGAGGGCGCAGGTTTTGTTACAGTTAACCTTCGTTATACGGGAACAGATATTCCTGGCGATGTTGGATTGAAAACTTTCACGGTTCAAGATACTAATGGAACTGCTGTCGGTGCAGATTACACGGGTATAACAACCACCCTCGTCTTTGGTGAGCAAGAAGACTCTCTTCCTGGTTTACAATCTGCGAAGGATTTTTCATTCAATATCCCTATCAAAGATGACACTCTAGTTGAAGAAGACGAAACTTTTAGCGTTAGTTTTAAAGATTTCAAGTTTGCTTTCCCTGGTATAGATACTGCTGTTGTCACTATCCGCGATAATGATGGGATAGGTGGAGGTGGTACTTCCAGTAGAGGTTTAGTACAGTTTGGCTCACCTAGCTTTAACGTCAATGAAAATGCTGGCTTTATTGATATTCCCATTACTAGAACTGGTGGTAGTTCGGGAACAGTAACTTTCACAGTTCGCACCAGAGACTTGAGTACAACACCTACAACCCCAGGAGCAGAATCTTCGGCTTTTGCAGGTCAGGACTACAATGCTATCGTCCCATCTAACCAGGGCAGCAATCCAGATACTGGTGGTAGTGGGCAGCTAATTGTGTTTGGTGATGGCGACACCTCAACTAAGTTTGTCAGAATTCCCATCATCAACGACACAACTGCCGAGTTAACCGAGAGCTTTGCTGTCGATCTAATCGAAAATAGAGGTACTGGTGTTTTACTAGCGAATACAACGTTAGTCAACATCCTTGATGATGACAGCGGCCAAGGTGGCACAGTAGGCCCCGGCACTAATCCCACATTTGGGCCCGAAGCACCATTCTTCCCAACTTTTGTTGATGGCAATAACGAAGTTGTTGGTGCGGGCGGCAATGATACCTTATACGGCGGTAAAGGTAATGATTCTTTGACTGGCTTGGGGGGCAATGACACGCTCTATGGCGGTCAGGATCAGGATATACTGTTTGGCAATTCAGGCAATGATTTCCTGTTTGGCAATAAGGGGGACGACAACCTCTACGGCGGCCAAGGTGATGATATTCTCTACGGTGGCCAGGGTAACGATACCGTGTATGGCAATGACGGTAATGATTTCTTAGCTGGGGATATTGGTGTTGATGTCCTAGCAGGTGCAGGTGGCTCGGACAGTTTTGCGCTCCAGGCAGGCAAAGGTACTGATTATGTGGCAGACTTTACCGTTGGTGAGGATCTCCTAGCACTTACTGGTGGGCTACAATTTGGCAGCATCTCAATTTTGCAAAGCGGAAATGATACAGTACTCAGAAACAATGCCACCAGTGAAGATTTGATGGTGCTAGTTAATGTGCAATCCTTCTTAGTGACTGCGGCTAGCTTCATTACCGTGTAAGAAGGACATCTGCTCCCAACCAAAAAGTTTCAACCTATAGCTCCCCCACATGCCTCCTTATTATTAGGTAAAGCAGTGGGGGATTTTTTGTATGCCTAACCAACATTTTGAAACTTGATATGATTAGGAGGAAGTTAGCTAAAATGTTTCTGTGCCCCGCAATGATATTAGCCACATCAGAGAAAAGATTCGCCTTCGCCAGTACGATATGTCAGCTCATGCCATGGAGGAAATGGCAGAAGACATACTAACAATTTTGGATGTTGAGGAGGCAGTTTTGAGCGGTCAAGTTATTCGAGTTGAAAAAGATGACCCCAGAGGCACAAAATATGTGGTAGTGGGTACTGCAATGGATCGACAAACGCCAGTTGGGGTTGTTGGACGTTTTACGAGCAGTGAGCGTTATTTGATTGTAACTGTCTATGAAGTCACCCCATTAGAAGGTTAAAAATATGTATGGATATAGATGTGAGTGTTGCGAAGGAACTGTTCAGCCCAGAACAGTAAAGCGTGAAGCCTTTAAGCATAGAGATGGTTTCGTCATTCTTGAAGATGTGACAATAGGTGTTTGCGATCGCTGCGGTAATCGGTACTACTCAGCTGATATTCTCCATACCGTTCACGAGATCGCAACAGGTACCAAATCTCCTCAAAGAATTGAACAAATTCCAGTGGCACAATTGGAGTCAGCGTAGACTACGCGTTAGATCCTACACACCACTCCAGCATCCAAGAGGGGCAAATGGTAGTAACTATAGAATTAAAACAGTTATGTGTTGAGCCAGGCGACAGGATTGTTCTGCAAAACATTAGCTGGGAAAAGTTTGAGCAAATTCTCGATGAATTGGGCGAGCATCGTTCATCTCGCGTTGCTTACGATCGCGGGACGCTAGAAATTATGTCACCATTACCAGAACATGAAAAGCCCAATCAGTTTGTTGGCGATTTTGTCAAAATCTTGTTAGAAGAACTGGAAATAGATAATGAATGCTTTGGTTCAACTACATTTAAACGTAAAGACTTGATGATGGGTCTTGAACCCGATCAATGCTTTTACATCAAAAATCATGCCCAGATGAGAGGCATGAGAAAACTAGACTTAACTGTAGATCCACCGCCCGATCTGGCGATTGAGGTTGATGTTACCTCTAAAACGCAGCTAAGTATTTACAAAGGCTTGGGCGTACCCGAACTGTGGCTGTATGGTAGGGTGCAAGGCGGAGTGAAGCTGCGTATTCTGCTTTTGCAAAATGGCGAATATATCGAATCGGCACATAGTCCTAATTTCCCTGGTATGCCGATCGCCGAAGTAATCCCACAATTCATTCAACAAAGCGCAACTGTTGGCAGAATGCAAACAATTAAGGCATTTAGAGCCTGGGTTAGGGACAGCCGGTCTTAGATACCTAAGATTGGAGGAATTGTACTAACTCTTCCAGCTTTTGCCATGCTGCACCGCTGCTAATCACCTCAGATGCCAGCTTAACGCCCTCTTCCCAGGTTGTGGCTTTGCCTGCTACCCGCAACGCAATCCCACTATTGAGTGCGACACAGTTTGCTTGCGCCGCCGAACCCTTGCCCTGCAATACGGATCGCAGAATCTCGGCATTTTCCTCAACGCTACCACCTTTGAGTGCTGTTAGAGGTGCGGTGGCTAAACCCAGTGCCTGCGGATCGATCGCTTCGATTGTAATGCGATCGCCCTGCAAAAAAGCCATATCGGTAAGGTCGCCTAAACCCGCTTCATCCATACCTTCACGGCTGTGCAAAACCACTGCTTGACTGCGCCCTAATAGGCGTAAAGCTTCTGCTACAGTCTCGATCAGGTCTTTGTGATAAACGCCCATCACCTGAACAGCGGGTTGCAAAGGATTCACCAGTGGCCCAATTAGGTTGAAGACGGTACGTACTCCCAAACTGCGGCGAATTGGGCCTACCGCTTTCATGGCAGGATGCCAGTTAGGCGCAAATATAAATGTCATGCCGACTTCGGCGATCGCTTCATAAATTTTCTCCGGTGCGGCACCAAGATTTACACCCAGAGCTTCTAGCACATCCGCCGAGCCAGAGCGGCTAGACATGGCACGGTTACCATGCTTGGCAACAGGTACGCCAGATGCTGCTGCCACAAATGCCACTGATGTCGAAATGTTGAATGTATCTGCGCCGTCACCACCAGTGCCACAGGTATCTAGTAAGTTCCCCAGGGTACCCAGGTCATTGCCATGCGAAGAATTAGCCGTATGTCCTACAGATAGCTGCTGCAATACACTTGCCATCGCGGCGAGTTCGATCGCTTGTACACCTTTGCATTGCAAAGCTGCCAGGATTGCACCCGATAGCTCCGGGGCGATTGCGCCATCTAACCAACCCTGCATGAGTGTAACTGCTTGCTCAGAGGAGAGCGATCGACGATTGATTAACTGTTGGAGAATATCCGACCAATTCGTCATAGTAATTTGCGTATTCAAAAGGTTTCACAATCTAAGGTTTCACAATCTGGGCTAGAGCTAAATCGATGGTTGGATACTGAAACTGAAATTGACTCGCTTCAGCTTTTTTAGGTAACACCTTCTGACCTTCTAAAGCCAGGATTGAAGCCTCGCCTAATAACGCTTGGAGAGCAAATGCGGGTACGGGTAATAGGGCAGGTCGATTTACAGCTTTTGCTAAAGCTTTCGTAAATTCCTCGTTGGTGACAGGATTTGGGGCAGTACCGTTCACTACCCCTGCAATTTGAGTATTGGTAAGGGCAAAAATAATTAGATTGACCAGATCGTCACGGTGAATCCAGGATAACCACTGCTTGCCGGAGCCAATTTTGCCACCAGCTCCTAACTTAAAAATTGGTAAGATCTGACCTAAAAAACCACCAGGGCCAAAAACAAGGCCATTTCGTATTTTTACAACTCTCACGCCTAAACTGCTTGCCGCATCGGCTTCGGCTTCCCAGGCTTTGCAGACTCCAGCGAGAAAGTCATTGCCCTCAACGCTATATTCATCAAATTCTTTGGCCAGATCGGTGCCGTAGAAACCGACGGCGGAAGCATTGACTAAAACCTGAGGTTTAGGTGATGCCAACTGCATAGCCTCGACAATTTGCCGCGTGGAGAGTTGGCGACTCTGGAGAATTTCTTGCTTGCGTGCCTTGCTCCAGGACTGCCCAAAAATAGGTGTCCCGGCTAAATTCACTACTCCATCGCAGTTAGAGAAAACCTTACCCCATTCACCCGCCGCCATTGGGGTATAGCCTATAACTTCAACATTTGGAAAAATTGTTTTGGGAAACTGGCGCGTCGCTTTTTGCGGATCGCGAGCTAAGACAATCAACCTATGACCGAGTGAGTGCAACTGCTCTACCAATCTCACACCAATAAATCCAGTAGCACCAGCTACCACAACTCTCATGTGAATATTTCCTCTTCTAACTACGCCCAATCATTCTACCGTGTGGCGATCGCGCCCAAGCCGTTGCGACAGGATTGCTAATGTAAGCGATCAATAATTTAACCTGAGATTGCTACCAAAGGTGACGATTCCTGATAGGGTAATCAATAATCTGCTGAATTTAATACCATGCCATTTTGTTACTGCTACATATAAGCCACTCCTGACTGCAAGCGCGAAGGGAAACTAGTAGCGATCGGTAGTAGTCAACAAGCAAAATGGTTAAAGTTGCACATTTTAGGTTAAAAGCGAAAGTTGCATGAAAGTTCTGGTGATTGGCGGCGATGGATACTGCGGTTGGGCTACAGCCTTATATCTGGCTAAGCAAGGCTACGAGGTTGGTATTTTAGATAGCCTGATACGACGTCATTGGGATCAAACGCTAGGGGTGGACACTCTGACCCCGATCGCTCCCATACATAAGCGCATAGATCGGTGGCGGGGACTCACAGGCCAGCATATGGATCTATTTGTGGGCGATATCACCAACTACGAGTTTCTGGAATCAGTATTTCGCAGCTTTGAGCCGCAAGCGGTCGTGCATTTTGGCGAACAGCGGTCTGCGCCTTTTTCCATGATCGATCGCGATCGCGCCGTACTCACCCAGGTTAATAATGTGGTTGGTACGCTCAATATTCTTTACGCGATCAGGGATCTTTGCCCTGACTGCCATCTGGTCAAACTTGGCACCATGGGCGAGTATGGTACGCCAAATATTGATATCGAGGAAGGCTACATTACGATCGAACACAATGGCCGCAAAGATACGTTGCCATATCCCAAACAACCAGGCAGTTTCTACCACGTCAGTAAGTGTCAAGATTCGCTCAATATTCACTTTGCCTGCCGCGTATGGGGAACCCGCGCGACGGATCTCAATCAGGGTGTAGTCTATGGTGTCCTCACCGATGAAACCGGCTCAGACGAAACTCTGATCAATCGGCTTGATTACGATGGTGTATTTGGTACAGCGCTAAACCGCTTCTGCGTACAAGCGGCAATCGGACATCCCTTGACCGTCTATGGTAAAGGCGGACAAACAAGAGGTTTTCTAGATATTAGGGATACCGTGCGCTGTGTTGAATTAGCGATCGCCACGCCAGCCGAACCTGGTAAATTCCGCGTCTTCAACCAGTTTACAGAGTTATTTTCGGTTGAAGATCTCGCCTTGATGGTACAAAAAGCAGGTCAGACCATTGGCTTAAAAGTTGATATCGACTACATGGAAAATCCCCGTGTAGAGCTAGAGCAACATTACTTTAATGCCAAAAACACCAAGCTTTTAGACCTAGGTTTACAGCCACATTTTCTCTCCGATGCTTTGCTAGATTCACTGCTCAATTTTGCGATTAAATACCGCGATCGCATTGATGAAAGCCAGATTCTCCCCAAGGTATCCTGGAAGCGTGGGATGACAAAGTGAATGGGTCTGGAAATCAATTAAGGACAGGTAATTCTTTAGTTTCGATTACCTGTCTTTGGCTCAGATCCAGTTCCGTGACAAAACTCTTTCCTTCAGTCTCATAGATCATCAATACATTTGTCTCATTGATTTGAAATGTGTTGAGTAAGCGATTGACTTTTGGAATTACTTCAGTATAGTTTGCACCTGAAACATCAGAAACCGCAATGGTTTTACGATCTTCTTCGCTTAAGCGTTTATCGTCATTCGTATCTGCTTTTACGACTGTATACCAAATGCCGAATGTTTTGACTAGCTTGCCTTCTTTATCATTTTTGCCAATCTTCTGGGTCTGAATAAAGAGGGTGTTATTTTTAGGAACGAGGCGAATCGCCGATTTATCCTTTACATTCAGGACGAGATAATTAGTGGGAGAAACCGCACCTTTGCTGTAGTAGCCGCGATCGACTTCTTGCTCAATCGTCACGGGGGCGATGCGGTAGGGTGTACCTTCCACAATCTCAAAAGACCCTAAGCCAAACTTGGTAGCTTTGATATTGGGATCGCTCGGATTATTGAATATAACATTGGTAGTACTGCGATCGCGGGTGACATACTTAAAAATCTGATGGGCAGAAAACCCTAGAATTACTATTAATAGTAAGCCCCCGAAGGATAGTGACAGAAAACTGACCGATCGCAATAGACCAGAAAACCGAGGATCTCGATCGTTACTCATAGGTTTTAGGTTTGATGTGTGTCGATGCTAGAAAGTATTCTGATTTTAAGCTGCTTCAACCGATCTCTCAGCTTTTGTCCTGTACTTAGCCCTGCAGCAGCAAATTGTAAGGCGAGAAGAACTGAACTGGGTACAGTTACAGTGCGGGGCTTCCCGCAACTAAGCTAAAAGAAAATTTTAGAACTGCTGCAGAAAGCGCAGATCGCTGCTGAACAGGCGGCGGATGTCGTCGATTTGGTGCATCACCATGGCAATGCGCTCGATGCCAAATCCCCAGGCAAAGCCTGTGAGTACTTCAGAGTCGTAGCCCACTGCTTTGAACACGTTGGGATCGACCATGCCACAACCACCCAGTTCCAACCAGCGCCCGTTCCATTTCACATCCACCTCAGCAGAAGGTTCGGTGAAGGGGAAATAACTAGGACGGAAGCGAACTTCTTGCTCGCCAAATAATTCTTCGACAAAAGTTTTAACCGTACCTTTGAGATCGCCAAAGGTTAGCCCCTCTTCTACTGCCAGTAATTCGATCTGGTGAAAGACGGGTGAGTGTGTGGCATCGATGTCATCTTTGCGGTACACGCGACCAGGGCACACAATGCGCAGAGGCGGTTCATTTGCTTCCATGTAGCGAATCTGCACGGATGAGGTCTGAGTTCGTAATAGCTTGCCATCAGTCAGGTAGAGCGTGTCCTGCATATCGCGGGCGGGGTGATCGGCAGGAGTATTGAGGGACTCAAAATTATAGTAATCCGTCTCAATTTCTGGCCCTTGCGCCACCGTGAATCCTAGACCAACCAGAATATCTAAAGCCCGATCAATCGTTCCTTGAATGGGATGCACCCTACCCTGAAGCGCATGGATTACACCTGGCATAGTAACATCTAAGGTTTCTGATTCCAGGCGGCGATTAATTTCTGCCTTCTGTAAAGCTAGTTTGCGATCATCTAGCTGGTTTTGTAATGACTGCTTAATCTGGTTGGCGATCGCTCCCACTTGAGGGCGTTCGTCAGCGGACAGTTTACCCATCGCGCCCAGGATTTGCGACAGCACACCTTTTTTGCCCAAGTACTCTACTCTGACAGCCTCTAGTTGCTCAGCAGTTTGTACGCCAGCTACGGACTGTGCCGCACGATCGGCGAGGGATTGCAGTTGTGATTTTAAGTTATCTAAGTCAGCAGTCATTACATCTATCAATGAAAATTGCTATGTTCAGCATTATGGTCAAATTATGACCAAGGATCATGCCAAGTCTTGATATTCCACCATACCAGGTTTTCGCTTGTGCGAAGTTGTGTATCGATCGAAAAGAGCAGGCAATATGCCTGCTCTTCTAGGGTTTGAGTAATAATTTGGGGCTAATGGTTAACCTTAGAACTACCTACCTTCTTACACTAGCAAGGAAGCTCATCGGATCGACAGCTCTACCGCCACCTGGCCTAATTTCAAAGTGCAGGTGAGGGCCAGTGCTGAAACCAGTACTACCCATGGCTGCAATTACCTGTGCCTGATTTACAGGCTGACCTTCCTTAACGTAGATTGCGCTCAAGTGGCCGTAGCGGGTAATTGTGCCATCATCGTGGCGGATATCAACCATGTTGCCATAACCACCATCGTTCCAGCCAGCATAATCAACCGTACCGGAGGCAGCCGCCATGACTGGGGTACCAGTGGATGCAGCAATATCAATACCCTGGTGGACTCGACCCCAACGCCAGCCAAAACCAGATGTCAATGTACCTTCGGCGGGCCAAATCATGCCAGTTGAAACACCATAGCCAGAAGAAGCATCAGGTAAGTATGCTTTGGCGACCAGTTCAGGTAGCTCGGGTGCCAAAGGCGATGCTTTGCCAGTGTTGGCGATCGCTTCGCGGCCAGTATCAAAGCTACGCCCAGAACTATCAGAAGGTCTAATGTTGGCAGCCGCAACTTTGGCAGCTTCAGCACGTCTTAGCTCTTGCGCTCGACGTGTAGCTTCCGCTTGCCGTGCAGCCTCAGCTTTGCGTGCAGCAACTTCAATTTCAGCTTGCTTTACCTTGTCATTCAGGTGCTCCACCTCTAGCTCTAAACGCCTTACTTCTAGAGAGGTCATGCGAGCTTCTGATTCCGGCAACAAAGCTAGTTCAGTAGGCTTGCCCTTGGCAACATTTTGCTGCTCAATCGCCTTACTGGATGTTGGAGAAATTGTCAGAGCCATTACATCAAGCTTGGGCAGCTTCACCGTTGGCTCAACCGCTGGCTGAGTTGTGGAAGATTCTGCTGGTAAATTTCTTGCTGAAATACTTTGCTCAACAAGGCCTACCGATGGGGTAGACGGAGCAACTGCAAGCTTAGGTAGCTTGAGCGATGACTCGGCTTCTGGTTGCGTTGAAGTAGGCTCCTCTGGCTTTTGCTTTGCTAGAGTTTGTTCGACAATGTCAAATGACTGAATTGTCGGTGCAACTGCCAACTTAGATAGTTGCACAGATGGTTCCGCCGCAGGTTCTACTACTAACGAGGTTGCTGAATTACCGGTTGGCGTTTGCTTGCGATGATTTTGATCGATGCTTTGCTCAAGCATATCAAACGACTGAATCGACTGCATTGTCGGAGCAACTGCTAGCTTAGGTAGCGCAATTGATGACTTAGATTGCGATACGGTTGCATTTACCGATGACAAATTAGCAGATGACGTTTGCTTGAGATGATTTCGATCAATGCCTTGCTCAAGCATATCAAACGACTGAATTGACTGCATTGTCGGCGCAACTGCTAACTTAGGTAGCGCAATTGATGGCTTAGCAGTAGACGGTTCTTGAGCTGGTTGTGTAGAAGGTATAACCTTAGCTACATTCGCACCTACAGCATTTTGCTCTAACAGTCTGTCCGATGATAATGGGAACAATGCTGTTGCGACTTTTACGCCTGGTTCCGTCTCTACGGGCAAGGAAGTAGTTGCTGCTGTAGAATTCTGGGTTCCAACCTCTTCAATTAGGGGTTGACTCGGCATTGTCGGCGCGAAATTGCTACCTGATAGCTGCATTAAACCATCCCAGGCAGATGGGAGAGCAGCTTGCAGCTGCAAATTTTGAGTTGGTGCTTGAGTGGGCACAATAGAGGTCTTGGCTTTTGCGGTTGTCCCTGGTAAAACCATGGGTGTAGCCGCATTTACCTTAATCGCTAGAACTTCTGTCTTACCAGGCAAGCTCTTGACAGTCTCAAGTTTGTCGGTTGCAGGCTGTGCTTCCAAACTACTAGGAGTTGAGAATGCATGTTTCAGTGGCTTTTGACTGTTATAAGCTACTGTTTGCATGGTGGAAGTATCTTTGCCCACAGGGATTTTTAACTCCCTACCGAGTTCTAACCAATGCAGATTACCAAGCTTGTTATGCTGGGCAATTAGGCTCTGAGATGTACCATAACGTTTGGCGATTGTCTCGATCGTATCGCCGTGCTTAACCTTATAGAGAGTAAACTCAGACTGCTTTTTGATCGCAGGCGTAGTATAGCTAACCAAAACTTCTTTGCCTTCAACCGCTTCTAAGCGTTGACGTAGAAGATCGCGTTTAGTGGTTAATCTTTGCTTAGCATCATCCTCACGGACTTTGATCAGGGTAGCTACATTGCCAGGAATAACTATAGGCTGATCGACAGTAAGCAATTCTGCAGACTGCAAAGCCGTGTATTTAACAATGTCACTTTTGGTGACTTTGTAGAACTTGGAAATTGCGTCAAGTGTATCCCCAGATTTGACTTTGTAAACAATGCCAGTAACCGGAGGAATGAGCAGTTTTGTACCAGGCTGCAATGGTGTGACAGCACTGATACCGTTTGATGTAGCGATCGCCGCTGCATCTACTTGATATTGCTGAGTTAATTTAAATAAGGTTTCGTCCTTGCGCACTTCGTGCACTAAAACACCCTTATGATGATCCCAACTGCCCGACGCGATCGCCGCGCGAGCCATTTCATATTTACGATCCTTATTCTGGGATAAAACATCCGCAAGTGTTTGAGGTGACTGGGCTATAGGCGTCACACGCAAATCTTTGGAGTTCTGTTGATTAATTAGTACCCCCGTCGTACCAACAGAAAGCGCCAGTCCTAACACTGCAACCGATCTGCGTACCTTCAGAGAAGATCCCGGACTATCCAATATCGTTTTTGGAATTTCAATACGATCTCGCTCTTCAGAAGATATTCCTTTCAAAAGTAGCCTCCTTAAACTATCTGCGCTTACTAATTGTCAAAACGCAGGTGCTGTGTACATATACCTCCAACAAAAACCTAAGGTTTGGGAGGAGCTTTCAAGATTACGTTACCCTGTGTTAAGGTACATTGATTTTTTCTTGCAAACAAGTTCATAGTAAACAGAAAAATAACAAAATTTGTGCATGCAATTTCAGTAATGTCTTTAACGCATAAATACTTAGCAGTTGTCAACGGTTGATTCGGGGAAATTATGCTAATAAAACTTCGGCATCTTAGCGTTCCTGTTTCGGAAAAAGAAGTGCATTTTTCTGAAAGTAAATAAAAATTAACTATCTACAACTCTGTACAATCAAGCTTTTTCGATATATGGTCTCATCCCAGAGAATAGTTGAAGCTTTATGCTGAGCATTAGGCTTTCACATGAAATGCTCTTCTTTACTGCTAATATCGCGTGCTTATTTGCAGATACACTACTATTCGCTTCGTAAAGAATTTTGAATAAAAATTTTAATAATTCGTAGATTTTTTGTTTTTTTAACTGATGTTTGACTAATTCAGTATTTATTACGAGGAGCAATTAAAGCATGAGCTGACGGCGGGCCTCAAACAGACCGATCGCCACACTGACTGAAATGTTGAGGCTACGTACTTGTGGATGATCTATAGGTATATACACGGTGGGATGCCGATCTAAAATTTCTGCCGGCAATCCAGTAGTCTCACTACCAAATAGCAAGCAATCTCCTGGACGAAATTCAAACGAGCGAAAATGATGCTTACCTCTGGCGGAAAAGCCAACCCAACGACCTGGCATCGCTGCGAGGTCATCAAGATTGGGGTGAACGTGCAAATCGACGTACTCCCAATAATCTAGCCCAGCTCGCTTCACGGCGCGATCGCTGATCTCAAACCCCAATGGCTCTACTAAGTGCAATGGTGTATTTGTAGCAGCACAAGTGCGGGCAATATTACCAGTGTTTGGCGGAATTTGCGGATAAACTAATACGACCTTAAGCATTAATGCAGATTTGTGCAGATTTGTGGAGAAATGGAGGTTATGGCACTTCCGTTAGCCAATATTGCCAGAATCAATATAACTGTATTAGCGCAACCCGTGTTGATCAAAAGGTAAAGCTAAATAGTAAAAAACCAGAGAAAGTTTTTGCTTTTGTATTTGCTTTAATTGCGACTTTACTTGCGATCCGCCTTTTAGTAACGGATGCGCGGATCGATCCAAGCATTGAGAATATCGACAATAATGCTACTAATCACCACAATGATCGCAAAAAATACCACTAGCCCCTGGACTACGGGATAGTCTCTCCCAATTAAAGCCTCAAACAATCGATTGGCTAACCCTGGCCAGGAAAAAGTAACTTCAGTTAGCACGGCTCCACCTAACATGGCAGCAAAGGTTAAGCCCAGGATTGTAATCACTGGAATCAAAGCATTTTTGAGGGCATGGTTAATAATAATGCTTCCCGTCTTAATTCCTCTTGCCTTCGCTGCTTCCACATAATCCGACTGTAGAGTTTGCTTGAGATTAACTCGCACTATACGTTCAAAGATACCGCTAATCACGATGCCGAGGCTGATTGCCGGTAAAGCTAGGTATTGCAAGCTCACCAAAAACTGCTGACCGTTGCCAGCGAGCAAGGCATCTATAGTAAAAAATCCGGTGATCGGATTGGGAGGAGTAAGGGTGACAGGGAAACGCGTACCAATGGGAAACCAGCCTAGCTGCACGGATAAAGTTAGTTGTAACAGCATGCCAACCCAAAAGAGGGGCAAAGAATAGGTGATAATGCCAAATAATCGGCCAAATACATCCCATTTGGTGTTGGGCTGAGTGGCGGCGAGAATCCCCACACCCAAACCCACCAACAGGGCGATCGCCATGGCATATACCGCCAGCTCTGCTGTGGCAGGGAAAAAGCTTTGAATGATTTCCCAAACAGATTGGCCTTTGGTACTCAGTGATTTACCTAAATCAAAGTGGAGCAGGTTTTTCATATAGTGTAAGTACTGCTGCCACAATGGCCCAGATAAACCGATCTGCTCTCTTAAAGCCTCTTTTACGGCTATCGGCGCGCGCGGCCCTAAAATAGCATCTACGGGATCTCCAGGTGTTGCTCGCATCAATAGAAATACTACAGAGGCAATTAGCCACAGCATCAAAGGTGCCAGTAACAACCTTGCCACCACATAGTAAAACAGTGCCTTTAAACGACTGGACATGCTTTTAACAACTAATAACTAGAGCATATTACTAGCCATTAGCCTTTTCACTCCAGTCACTGCGGTGATTTCCAGAAATAAATCTACTGAAAAGTTGCCAACCTATCGTAGGGGCGGGTTTTGTAACATTTAGCCCAAAACATCACAAGCTGCTTGCTAAACCCGCCCCTACCGAGTTATGGATAGAAAGCCAACTGTGGTAAGCCGATTGTTTCTTCCCAACCCATCATGATATTCAGACATTGCAATGCTTGGGCCGCCTGTCCTTTCATCAGGTTGTCGATCGCTGAGACCACAATCACCCTACCTGTGCGGGCATCAACTTCCAGACCGATGTAGCAGAGGTTAGTACCACAGGCCCACTTTGTTTGCGGATAAACCCCATTCGGTAGCACTTTTACCCATTTAGAAGCCCGATAAAAAGACTTATATATAGTCCTCAGATCGTCCTTAGTCAGTCCAGGATCGCGCATGCGGGCATAAACCGTTGACAAGATACCGCGCACCATTGGAATTAAGTGCGGCGTGAATTGTACCAATACTTCCTGCCCCGCAATTGCAGAACAGATCTGCTCAATTTCTGGTGTATGACGATGATTAGCGATCGCATAAGCACCCAGTGAGTTATCCGCTTCCGCTAGGAGTAAATTTGTCTTTGGCTGCCTACCACCACCAGAAGTACCTGACTTGGCATCAATAATGATGCTATCAAGGTCGATTAACCCCTGCTTTAGTAACGGCAACAATGCCAATAAGCTAGCAGTGGGATAGCAGCCTGGGCAACCCACCAGATTAGCCTCAGCGATCTGGTTATGATATAGCTCTGGCAACCCATACACGGCGGTACTTGCTAGATCGCGATCGCTACGCGGTTCTCCTTTGTACCAGGTTTCATAGGTCTGCAAATCCCTAAACCGATAGTCGGCAGAAAGATCCAGTACTTTGCAACCTTTTGCCAGTAGTCTGGGCGCAAGGCTGGCAGCTAAGCCATTCGGTAAGGATAGAAATACAACCTTAACCCTGCTCGCAATTTCTTCAGGTTCGCAATTTTCAATCGGTAAATTAATGCAATGAGCCAAGTGTGGATAGAGATCGGCGAAGGTTTGACCCGCGCTACCGCTACCACCCAGGTAAGCTATTTCTACTAAAGGATGCTCTAAAAGCAACCTGACAAGCTGTACACCACCATATCCCGATGCACCAATAATACCGACTGGTAAACGCTCCACATCACCCATAATCCTCTCCCGACCAAGCGTTAAATTCAGTATTCAAGTAAGATACACCCTCACCGTAATTACAATTGAATGAATTACATCTTTATCGCAAATTTTGTAATTGGGTCTGGTAATTTAGGTTGGTAATATACAGTACTATTGCTTGTTTAACATATCCATGGCCATGGAGAGACTCAGCTTCATGCGGTTGAATGCCGCAGCTAGCACCCCAATTTCATCATGGGACGTTTGCTGAAAGTCTGAATCTAGTTTGCCAACGCTCACATCGTGGGCAACCTTCGCCATGCGATTAAGTGGATTGATTACTGATTGGCGCATCATGAGATTAATTAACAGGATAGTTACAGCAAAAATGCCACCTACTGCTCCCATCACCAGCAATAATGACTGTCTAGTAGTATTCACAACTTCGCTAGAAGGCACCGAAATAATTTGTGCTCCAACAATGTCGTTTAGCTTCCAGCCAAACCCATTTTCTCTACCATAGGTGGTTAAGAGACTCTTGGGAGCCCTTTCCGGAGTATCATGGCATTCCAAGCAGGTCGGATTTTTAATTTCGATCGGACGGGCAATATAGTATAAATTGCCACCAGGAAAAGCACGAAAGCCTGTGATTTCTTTATCTTTAAGATTTGGATCGTTGCGAAAGCGCTGTACGATCTCTGTTTCAAAGTCGTCAGCTTTATCACGCAGGTTTGTGGGGTTTAAGGTGGCTTCTTTGTAAAAGAAATCGCTATAATCCTTGTTGCTGCGCACATTTTCAAACACCTCGCGGGCTGAATGAGCCGCTATAGTCTGACGCACAAACTCTGGCTCTGTTTTTAGCTTATCTTTAAGCAAAGGATATATTTGTGTTTGGGTGTAGTTGCGCACCGAGTTCATCGTCTGGATTAGAATCAGAGCCTTTGTCGTAACTTGATTCTCGGCACTACGATTTAAGATCGCCGCCAAAGCTGTACCGCAAATCAGGATGCCGATCAAAAACACCGTAACCAGCAGTAAGTTAAATTTCGATCCGAGCTTGAGGTTGTGTAGCATTTCTATCTATCGGCTTTAGCCTATGACTATGCCCAATATGCACCGTGATTATAGATATAGATAATTCAGATAGTTATGATTAACTCATAATAATTTTATCTATTCTAACCAGTCCCAGAGATAAGGTGCCAGAGAAAGTCAACCATCATCGCGCAATTTTTGAAAGAATAGTTGCTCTGATTTAATATGAGCTTTCGATCAAAATGCGATCGCGTCGTTTGTTGCTAACACAACTATTGCTTATTTAACATTTCCATTGCCATAGATAAACTCAGCTTCATGCGGTTGAATGCCGCAGCTAGTACCCCAATTTCATCATGGGACGTTTGCTGAAACTCTGAATCTAGTTTGCCAACGCTCACATCATGGGCAACCATCGCCATACGATTGAGTGGATTGATTACTGCTTGACGCAGCATGAGATTGATTAGCAGGATGGTTATAGCAAAAATGCCACCTACTGCTCCCATCACCAGCAATAATGATTGTCTAGTAGTATTCACAACTTCGCTAGCAGGCACCGAAATAATTTGTGCTCCAACAATCTCGTTTAGCTTCCAGCCAAACCCATTTTCTCTACCATAGGTGGTTAAAAGGCTCTTGGGAGCGATTTCTGGAGTATCATGGCATTGCAAGCAGGTCGGATTTTTAATCTCGATCGGACGAGCAATATAGTATAAATTGCCGCCAGGAAAAGCACGAAAGCCGGTAATTTCTTTATCTTTAAGATTTGGATCGTTGCGGAAGCGCTGTACTATCTCTGTTTCAAAGTCGTCAGCTTTATCGCGCAGGTTTGTGGGGTTTAAGGTGGCTTCCTTGTAAAAGAAATCGCTATAATCCTTGTTGCTACGCAGATTTTCAAACACCTCACGGGCTGAATAACCAGGTACTGTCTCACGCAGGAACTCAGGATCTGTTTTTAGCCGATCTTTAAGTAGAGGATTTACTTTTGTGCTGGTATAGTTGCGCACCGAGTTCATCGTCTGGATTAGAATCAGAGCCTTTGTCGTGACTTGATTCTCAGCACTACGATTTAAGATCGCCGCTAAAGCTGTACCGCAAATCAGGATGCCGATCAAAAACACCGTAACCAGCAGTAAGTTAAATTTCGATCCGAGCTTGAGGTTGTGTAGCATTTCTATCTATCGGCTTCAGCCTATGACCATTCCCATATGCATCGTGATTATAGATTAGATAAGTCAGGTAGTTGGGATTAATCATAATAATTTTATCTATTCCTCCAATTCAATTTCTCCAATTCAATATGACAACCAACTGTTGACTACTTTTTTGTTAAAGATTGTTGAAGAGATAGTTAGTAGTGCTGGAGAAAGTTAACTATCATCTCGCAAATTCAACAAAAAACAGCCGCTCTGATAAGCTATTACCAACCTTACTAAAATAATCTGTTATCAAAATGCGATCGCGTCGTTTGTTGCTAACACAACTGCTGTGGTTGCTTGCAGCATGTACTCCAGAGAAGACTAAAATCCCAGATAAGCTGACTATCGGTGTAGTTAGCTATGGTGAGGGGACAAAATCCATTGACCGCTATGGGCAATTTAGAGACTATCTGGCGAGTCAACTGGGGGCGATTATTGAGTTAGAGCCTGCCCTGAATGAACTGCAAGCAGTGGAACGCATTCGAAGTCGCGCTTGGTCGTTAGTATTTGCCCCACCTGGCTTAGCCGCGATCGCCATCTCAAAGGAGCAGTACACTCCCATCTTTAGCATGCAGGGGCTTGAAAATCAGCGCTCTACGATTATTGTGTTGGCGGATAGTCCAATCCAAAAACTGGCAGATCTATCAAATAAGGCGATCGCCATTGGCCAGCCTGGCTCAGCTACGGGCTATTACCTCCCTATTTATGCTTTATACGGCCTTAACCTGGCGGCGATCGAGTTTAGCTCTACGCCCAAAGTCATCATGGAGATGGTCGAGCAGGGGCAGGTCGCGGCTGGAGCCATATCCAAAGAAGAGTTTGAGCGCTACCGTTCTGGATTTGGCGATGGCAAGTTTCGCATTCTGCACACCAGCGAACTAGGAATTCCCCGTGGAGCAGTTTTAGTTTCTCCTACAGTCGATCGCAACCTCCAGCAACAGATTACCGTAGCTATGAAGTCAGCCCCTCCCAATTTAATCCAAGAAGCAAACTATATTGCTAACGCTCCCGTACCCAACTATGAGTTTATGATCAAAGTCGTCGAGCGAGTCAGACCGATAGCAACACGCGTGCGCCAGAAACCTGCGCCCCTTTATGAAGAAAATAAGGGGTAGTTTGGGGTTAGCTAAGTCCCAGGATCTCCAGAGACTTTTCTAGTACATCATCTGGATCGAAAGGCTTAGTCATATAAATGTCCGCACCAACATCATTGCCCTTCTGCCTGTCAAATTCTTGCCCTTTTGCCGTCAACATAATGATGTAAACATCACTCATCTTGAGTTCATTTTTGACTTTGTGGCAGACATCAAACCCATTCATCTTGGGCATCATCACGTCAAGAAATACCAAGCTGGGCTTTTCTGTGGTTATGATTTCCAGGGCATCCTCACCGTTATCTGCGGTTAATAGCTCGACCCCCTGATCTTCAAGCTCCTCTAGAGTTTGCTCTAGCAGCAGTCTGATGTGAGGTTCGTCATCAACAATTAATAATTTCTTCGCCATAACCCTATCCAGCTTCCTTGTTCCTTCGTTGTTACAGTGTAATACAACTGGAAATTTTTAAGTAGCCGATGCGATCGCGCTAGATAAATGCTATCCTAGTAATCGCCTCACGGCGAGCGTAGCCAAGTGGTTAAGGCAGTGGTTTGTGGTACCACCATTCGTGGGTTCAATTCCCATCGTTCGCCCTTAAAAAGCCCTAAAAAGCTCTTAAAAAGTATATAACTGCTTTAGCCAGTCTTCGGCGGGTGGCTCTGCATGCTCTGTAAAAAAACTTTCTTATTTTACGTATGGAACCGTTGATTCGACAATTTGTCTGGCTGGATTTTCGCTTAGCGACCTTATTTGCTGTACTAATTCCACTGCTACTCTTGGCCTGGTCATTGCGTGCCAAAGCTGAACCGCTCAAACGCTCTTTATTCATCTACTGGCGAGTAGCAAGCCTGTTTGCGATCGCTATTTACCTTGCGATCGCGGCTTTGCCGCTCAGCTTTTTAGCTGGGTTTGTGGCGAGGCTGCTAATTCCTCTATCTCTATGGTATTGGCAGGATATTAACGAAGATATTGCCATGTCTAGGGGCATCCTCAAAACCTACTTTAATGTCTGGCGGTGGGCGGTCTCTGCTTATTTTGTCTTTAGTGCTGTCTTTAGTGCATTCTATGTTCCCTGCGCTTTTTCATCGCTGGAGCAACTCAGCCGTACCTGCAAAATTTGGTTTGAGCCACCTTTAGCGTTTAGGGCAGTTTTTCACGCTGGCATCCCAGTCGAGAATCTGGGTTTCTGCGGGATTGTAGGGCTGATTGTGTATGGTTTGTACCTGGCTAGCTTTTTGGTATTTAGCTTACCAAAGCAAGGGCGCATTGCATTCCGCAATTAAAGTTGCCCTGAAAACTATCGATGTAGATTGCCAATTAAATTGCAAATTTAAAGATTAACTACAGATTATGCCAATCCAGAAAGTATAGAAAGCTACAAAATGCCTGTACCTGTATCCCTACTATGAACCAATTGTAGATTTTTAAAACTAACACAAGTCAAGATATAGTAAGGATATAGTATGGCTCAGTCCCCCCAGGAAGTCCTGAACACGATCAAAGAACAGGACATCAAGATTATCGATCTAAAGTTCATTGACATGCCAGGTATTTGGCAGCATTGTTCTTTTTATCATAATCAGATTGACGAAAGTTCTTTTACGGATGGCGTTCCTTTTGATGGCTCTAGTATCCGAGGCTGGAAGGCAATCAATGATTCAGATATGGCTATGGTGCCAGATCCAGCTACAGCCTGGATCGATCCTTTCATGGAAGTACCAACCCTCAGCATGATCTGCAGCATTAAGGAGCCGCGCACGGGGCAGCCCTATAGTCGTTGTCCGAGAGTAATTGCCCAAAATGCCCTTAACTTCCTGGCTAATACTGGCCTTGGTGATACCGCTTTCTTTGGCCCAGAAGCTGAGTTTTTCCTGTTTGATAGTGTGGAATATGGTCAGGAAATGCACACTGGTTACTATAAGGTTGATTCCAGTGAAGGGCTGTGGAATACTGGTCGTAGCGAACCAGGCGGCAACCTCGGTAACAAGATTCGTAACAAGCAAGGTTACTTCCCCGTTTCCCCATCTGATTCATTCCAGGACATCCGTACCGAAATGTTGCTGACGATGGCAGATTGTGGCGTACCGATCGAGAAGCATCACCACGAAGTTGCTACTGGCGGACAAGCGGAATTGGGCTTCAAATTTGCCAGCCTCATTCAAGCAGCAGACTACTTGATGACTTACAAGTACGTGATCAAGAACGTCGCCAAGCGTTATGGCAAGACGGTCACATTTATGCCCAAGCCGTTGTTTGGTGATAACGGCTCTGGTATGCACTGCCACCAGTCAATTTGGAAAGATGGACAGCCTTTGTTTGCTGGCGATCGCTACGCGGGTCTCAGTGAAATGGCTCTCTTTTATATTGGTGGCTTGCTGAAACACGCTCCGGCTCTGCTGGCACTCACCAACCCCACCACTAACTCCTACAAGCGCCTTGTGCCTGGTTTTGAAGCACCTGTCAACCTGGCTTACTCCCAGGGTAACCGCTCCGCTTCGATTCGGATTCCCCTTTCTGGCGGCAATCCCAAGGCTAAGCGTCTAGAGTTCCGTTGCCCCGATGCCACCTGTAACCCATACCTCGCATTTGCCGCCATGTTGATGGCTGGTCTTGATGGTATTAAGAATCAGATTCATCCTGGTGAACCGCTTGATGTAGATATCTACGAACTCTCACCCGAAGAGCTTTCTAAGGTGCCATCTACACCAAGATCTTTGATGGATGCGTTGGAAAATCTAGAGAAGGATCATGAATTCTTGTTAGCTGGTGATGTTTTCACCGAAGACTTCGTGAAGACCTGGATTTCCTACAAGCTGAATAATGAAGCCATTCCTGTCAGCATTCGTCCTCACCCCTATGAGTTTAGTCTCTACTACGATTGCTAAAAGCCCTCAACTAATCAGGGCAACCACGGGGGATTGTCCCTACCACTGCCATATAAATTAAGTTAACCGCCCTCTAGTGGCGGTTTTTTTGTTGTTGCAAGATAGGCTATTATCAAGAAGATGTCATTATTGAAAATGAGATGACTCTTCAAGAAAGTACGTACTCACCAGAAGCTCTGAAAGCGGAGTTGAACTCTAAGGGTTGGCGTATGACACCACAAAGAGAAGTTATTTTGAGTACATTCCAAAATTTGCCAGAGGGAGAGCATCTCAGTGCCGAAGACCTGTATTACCGTTTGCAAAAACAGGGTGAAAACATCAGCCTCTCGACCATTTATCGGACTGTGAAGCTGATGGCACGTATGGGTATATTGCGCGAGCTAGAATTAACCGAAGATCACAAGCATTATGAGATCAACCAACCTCGACCACATCACCACCATCATTTAGTCTGTGTCAAAACCAATCGCGTGATTGAATTTAAAAACGACCAGATCATGACAATCAGCCAGAAAGTTGCTGATAAATATGGATTTAAGGTACTAGACTGTCAATTAACTATAATTGGTGTTAGCCCTGAAGGACAACGCTCTATTTTTTAAAAACTACCCAGGCTCTAACTCAAGCCCAGTAATTGTGAGGGAATCTTGGTTACTAAGGGGCTTGGGGCGATATTGTGTTTGTTTGCTCCTCGCGATCGCCCCGACCATAATCTATTCCCCCGATCTATTGCGGGCAGAAACCAATCGAGCGGTGCAGCCTAAAGTTTGTGCCAGTCAACTGGAGGCTGAGATTAATCAGATTGCCCAAATGCCTAACCTACGGGCTTCCCGTCTGGGTGTATTTGTGTCTCCGCTCTCTGAATCTCCCAAAGCTTTAGTGAATTTAGATGGCGACAAGAACTTCATTCCTGCTTCTAATGCCAAGTTGTTGACGACGGCGGCAGCATTGAGGTTACTGGGACTAAACTATCGCATACGCACTACTCTTAATGCCACACAGCCGATCACCGCTGAAGGAGAAATTATGGGTGGGTTATGGGTAGTTGGCAGTGGCGATCCTAGCTTTACTACGGATGCTCTGAAGACTTTAGTTAAGCAATTAGTGCAAAAGGGCGTCAAGCGCATTAGGGGCGGCATATATGCTATGCCTCAGTTCCGCAGCTCTGGCTTAGGCATGGGTTGGGAATGGCAGGACTTGCAGGAATATTACGGTGCGATCGCCCATGCTTTGACGATTAATGAAAATGTCCTGGACTGGACAATTCGCCCTTCCCAAGTAGGTCAGCCTGTAAATTTCAGTTGGGATAGTCCAGGTTTAGCATCGGGTTGGACTGTGAAAAACCAGGCTAGAACTGGAGCGAAAGGCAGTACATATTCTCTCAAAGTAGAACGCCCTTTCAACGCTCAACGATTGATAATTAGCGGGCAAATGCCTCAAGAGAGCGAGCCGGAATTGGGCGCAACCGCAGTACCCGATCCATCAGCACATTTCCTGAAATTACTAACTGCCGAACTAATCGCTCAAGGTATTCAAATCGATTCTCCTTCATCCCCTGTCGATACTGCATCACGACAGAATCTAGGATTACCAACCTTAGAGCTAGCTTCTGTGGCATCACCAACGATCACAGAACTTGTACGGACTACCAATAAAGATAGTAATAATCTCTATGCCGAGTTGCTACTACGTCAACTGGGATGGCGATCACCACAAAAAAATACTCAGAAAGATGCCCAAGCAGATGCGAGCGAAGCAGGTATTCAGGTCGTAACCACATTTCTCCAGAAACAGGGAATTCCATCAAATAGCTTTAACCTGGCTGATGCGGCGGGACTATCGCGCCGTAACTCGATCGCACCTAGAGCCATTGTGCAGTTACTCCAAATCATGCATAGCGATCGCGCCTTTAGAGATTCATTGGCGATCGCGGCGGTTGACGGCACATTAAAAAATCGCTTCCAAAACACACCTGCTCAAGCGAATCTCAGCGGTAAAACAGGTACGCTCAGCGATGTCGTTTCTCTCTCTGGTTATGTTAAACCTGCCGCTTACGAAGAACTAGCCTTTAGTATTATGCTTAATCATAGCGATCTACCAGCAAAAGATTTAAGAGCAATTGTGGATGCGATCGCCCTGCTATTAACCAGGGTGCAACGCTGCTAAAAGATCGGTACGACTTGCACTAAAATCTGAAAATACAGTTACAACATAAGGCTTGACCGCCTAGGCGGGAATTGGGAATGAATAAGTTAGTTATAGCGTTAGTGGGATTGGGTGCGATCGCAGCCGCGATGGGGTTTACAAATCCGCAGAAGGAGCAATATCTGGACTATGCCTCATCTAAGTGGGCAAATGATGTAAAGGCTGTAGTCTGCAAGCCTAAAGACTCCCCAGAATTACTGAAAGATATTAATAGCCTGCTTGCTAATGCTTGTAAGTCTGGCATAGATCTGCAAAAGGATCTGGCGAAGGTGGCGATCGACAGCGCCACGCATCAAGAGAACATGCTGCTTTTTAGCATCTACACAACCGAGTTTCCAGGCAAGAAATACAAAACCGTAGGGATTTTTGGCAATTTCTTCACTTCGAGCTAATACTCAACCCCCAAGTTAATTTTCCAGAGATAGAAACTATGAACTCAGAACCAGAATTGCAGCAGTGGTATATTCTCAAGCAACCATCGGTTAAGTATTGCGACAATCCCAAAATTGCAAAATGGAGGACATTGAAACCTTTCTGAGTGAGTGGGTTTGATCGCAATCACTCAGATCTCCAGGTCAATACTGGGTTAGCAAATATCGAATCAGATCTGTACTAGTGACCAATCCTTTCAAATTGTCCTCGTCGTCAACTATCGGCAATGAGTGAAAATGTCCTTCCGCCAACACTTCAGCAGCTTCTCGAATCGAGGAAGAGGACTTGAGCGTAATCAGTTTTTTTGACATGATGCCTTCTAGCGAAAACTGATTGTCGAGTATCGCGTCATTGGAGTGTTCATCGGAACCAAAGCTGCTTAGGTTCAAGTTAGCTAAGTCTACGGCACTCAGCAAACCAACCAACTTTGTGCCGTTAACCACCGGAACATGATGAATTTGATTGACCTGCATGATTTTCCTGGCATCGCTGAGTTTCTGCCCAATCTGGACGGTGATGAGAGCAGCACTGGCAATATGGGAAACGGACTCATTTTTTTTCATCAGACTTCCTTACTATCTTCAATTTAATGTCAGCCCGTAGTATACCGCATCAGTTAAAAACTGCGGCTAGATCGATGGAGTGGGCAACGCACCATTGGTTCATTAATGTATGCTCTACTCGACTAAGAATTGGACTTTTTTGAATGACTGAAACTTCCAACTCATGAAGCTTTTTAGTTGTTTCTTTGTCATTGACTGAGATGATCTAGTCGAGTCGAACGATCTTGCCAGTCCCTATCCTAGCAAGGTTTGATGGCTGACATGTTGAGTTTATACGAGCAGCAAAAAAGCTTCGAGTATTAGATAGAGCTTCTGGAAGCTACGGCGAATTATTTGCCGTCAACTGGTATTGTACTGCCAGTAATTTTCCAAGAAAGCTCTTTAAAGGTTTTGCCTTGTTGTGTTACCCAGAAAGTTTCCGTATAATCATCCTGTATTAGGTAGTTATACGGAAACTTTCCGTATAATACATAGTTATACCGCTCAACCAAGTCAAGAAAGTCAAATGTTATGGATAGGCGTAGAAAGAATGTCCCTTTTGATCCTTACCATTTTGAAAAACTGTTGGGAGAAGGAGTGGGGTACTCAATTAGAGATACCTTCCAAAATATCTACAGAACAAATCACTGGGGCGGCAAGGATTCGGTTTCAGGGGCAGGATCTGGTTTAACTCAAACGCAACAAATTCAAACTGAGTTGCCGACTTTGTTGAAAACACTACAAGTCAGTACATTTCTGGATTTGCCATGTGGGGATTTCAGTTGGATGCAGTTAATTAATTTTTCAAGTACAAATTACATCGGTGCGGACATTGTTCCTGAGCTCATTCGCCAGAACCAAAAGCAGTATGGGCAACCAAACCGACACTTTATGCTGCTGGACATTACGCAAGATTCTCTGCCCCCGGCTGATGTACTCTTTTGCCGTGATTGCTTCGTTCATCTGTCTTTTGCTGATGTTTGTCGGGCACTGACTAACATCAAGAGTAGTTCGCTTACTTATCTGCTCACAACAACCTTTACCGAGTGTAAAGTAAACGAAGAGATTGTGACGGGGGACTGGCACGTGTTGAACCTTGAACGACCACCTTTCAATTTTCCGCCACCTCTACATTTAATCAATGAACAATGCAGTGAGGGCGAGGGTGAATTCCAAGACAAGAGTTTAGGTTTGTGGTTAGTTGAAAATATCCCCTCATGAGAGAGAATGACGTTGTTGATGTATAAGCGATTTAAAACAGATTGTAAAAGTTAAAGGAGAGTAGCTTGATCCTAAAAGGAGTCATATTCGATTTAGATGGAACTCTTGGAGATACCCTCCCAGTGTGCTTTGCAGCTTATCGAACTGCATTTCAAGAATTTACTGGCAATATTCTCTCGGATCGTGAAATCACTTCGTTATTTGGTGCAAGTGAAGAAGGCATCATCCGAAAGCTAGTAGCCGATCAGTGGGAGCAATGTTTAGAAGTTTATCTTGCGAATTACAATCGCGAGCATGTTAATTGCCGCAATCCTTTTCCCGGGATCGACTCTGCCTTGATGTTTCTTAAAGCTTGTGGAGTCCGCTTGGCAATCGTTACAGGTAAAGGGAAGTATTCGACTATAATATCTTTAAATTATTTCGGTCTAGAAGATACGTTTGATGTGGTGGAAGTTGGGTCAGAGAAAGGGGCAATTAAGCCTGTTTCGATCCAGAGGGTTTTAGATCGATGGGGATTTCTACCCGACCAAGTTGCTTATGTAGGAGATGCTTCATATGATATGCAGGCAGCAAAGGAAGTTGGACTAATTGCTCTTGGTGCAGCTTGGGCTGAGACAGCTAATATTGAGTCTTTGGAAAGAGAGAATCCAACAGCAATATTCACCAGTATTAAGGCATTCACTGAGTGGGTTAAGCATTGTATTGAATCAAACGCTGTATAACAATCCGCTTGCACACCGACTGTATAGTGATGGTTGGTTGAGTTCGAGAGGCTATTAGCGGCGGGTAAAGCGGAACGTTATACGTACCGATAGCGCCGATTGAGTCTGTTGAGATTGTCTGAGTGCGATTGGCTTCGCCACGCAAGCTAACACAAACATCAGCAGTTCGAGATTAGGCAAGCATAGCGAATCTGTTTTCTGCTCAAGTTCAGACAGTGGATTGGCGATCGCAACCCAAATAGTACGGATTTGGGATTTACGGTCGGCGTGAGGAAGGTGGGAAGACGCTTTCAAGTGCCAACCTAGATACTTGTCACAGGCATACACACGCGATCGCCTGGAATGGGAAGAAAGTATCGAGAAAGCTTGGTATTAGCGAACGGGCATTACGGGATGCGCTCGGCCCGCCACCACCCAATCTAGGCATAGCGGCAGGTCGGATTGGGATCGGCGAACAGATGTTGCGCGATGCTTTAGGCGTACCATATAGCGATCGTGCTTGATGGCAAAATGGTTTAGTGTAAGTTTGCAGGAGGTAGCAAGCGTGAACTCAGAACCAGAATTAAAACAGTGGTATATTCTCAAGCAATCATCGGGTACTTGCACGATCGCGCTGCAACCCAATCAAGATGCTGTAGAGACATGGGGACCATTTGCATCGCAGGATGAGGCGATCGCACGTCGAATTGGTCTAATCCGTGCTGGTAAGTGCCAACCCATTTAATTCAAAAGAGCAAGAAAGGGGCTGAAAGGGAATAGCTACGATCGATCGCCACCAGTACTTGCAAAGGCACATTGGCTCCTTGCTCAGAAAAACCTTGCGATCGAAGAAACCATAAGGTTGAACTTAAAAAGACTGCTCTTAAAAGATTTAAGAGCAGCCTGTAAGAGATTTAAACGATGTTTACGTTACTTGATAAACAACATTTCTTGATAGGTGGGTAGCGGCCATAAATCATCTGCGACTTCGCCTTCTAAGGCATCCGCATATTCCCGCACTGCATCCATTAGAGGACAGATAGTTTTTGCTGAATACTGTAGATGCTCTTCGGGAGACGAAAAATCGTGTTTACTCAGAGCCGCGCTTAATTTACTGGCAGTATCCATCATGAATTTTACTAGTGCAGCAACTTTTTCCGCACTTTCCTTTTCTAGATCGATGCCAATTTCTTTTAAGCTAGCGATCGCATTGGAAAGTTGAGACAAGTAACTGACAGCAGCGGGATAAATGATCGTTTTTGCCATACTAGCGACAAGCTTTGCCTCCACCTCTATTGAGAGAATGTATTGCTCAGTATAGGTCTCAAAGCGGCTTGCCAGCTCAACGGGGGAAAGAACACCCATCTTCTCAAATAGCTCTACAATATGAGGCTGTTTCAAGACAGGCAAAGCATCTGCGGCCGTGCGGAGGTTGGGTAAGCCGCGCTCTTCTGCAAGTTTGTGCCACTCTTCTGAATAACCGTTGCCGTTGAATACTACTGCCCCGTGCTTATCCATCACCTCTTTCAGGATAAGATGGATTGCCGCATTGAGTTCTGTGCCTTTTGCTAGTTCCGCTTCCAACGCACCTGCCATCCAGTTTAAGGAATCTGCCAGTATGGTATTCATTACCACCAGTGGGCCTGCAACAGATTGGCCAGAACCTACGGCACGAAATTCAAAGCGGTTACCAGTAAAGGCAAAGGGGGATGTACGATTGCGATCGCCAGGATCTTTGGGCAGAATCGGTAATGTGTCTACCCCAATATTCATTACCCCCTTACCCTTAGAACTGGTTACATCTCCCTTACGAATTTGTTCGAACACATCTTCCAATTGCGAACCCAAATAGACAGACATGATCGCAGGGGGAGCCTCGTTAGCACCTAGTCGGTGGTCGTTACTGGCAGTAGCAATGGCCGCGCGCAAAAGCGAACCATACTTGTGCACACCACGAATTACAGCGCCGCAAAAGACTAAGAACTGAGCATTGGTGTGAGGGGTATCACCTGGATCTAACAGGTTTCCTTGCGTAGCATTGCCCACGGACCAGTTAACGTGCTTACCCGAACCGTTGATTCCTTTAAAGGGCTTTTCGTGAAGCAAACAGACAAAGCCATGTTTTTTGGCAGTAATCCGTAAAATTGTCATCAACAATTGTTGGTGGTCGGTGGCAACGTTTGCAGCTTCAAAAAATGGGGCGATCTCAAACTGTCCTGGGGCAACTTCGTTATGTCTGGTTTTAGCGGGGATGCCCAGTTTGTACAAGCGCTCTTCAACATCCTGCATAAAGACCTGAACTCGTTCTGGAATGGCGCCAAAGTAATGATCGTCAAATTGTTGACCTTTGACCGCAGGTTTGCCAAACAGGGTTCTGCCTGCTAGAAGCAAGTCAGGGCGACTATTAGCAAAATTAGCATCTACTAAAAAGTATTCTTGCTCAGCTCCACAACTGGAATTCACAGGAGCAACTTCCGTATTTCCTAAGAGATTTAAAACCTTCTTTGCGGCTTTGTTCATCGCAGCATTGGAGCGTAAAAGCGGCGTTTTTTTGTCTAATGCTTCTCCTGTCCAGGATACAAAAACAGTAGGAATACACAATGTGGCCCCATTGTCGGTCTCCATAATAAAGGCCGGACTCGTTACATCCCAAGCCGTATAGCCCCTAGCCTCAAAAGTAGAGCGAATCCCTCCACTAGGAAATGACGATCCATCTGGTTCACCCTGCACCAGAAGTTTACCCGCGAATTCTGAAATTACCGATCCATCACCTTGTACCGAGATGAAACCATCGTGCTTTTCCGCCGTGGCATTGGTGAGTGGATAAAATACGTGGGCATAGTATAGCGCTCCCTTAGAAATGGCCCAGTCTTTCATCGCGATCGCCACGACATCAGCCACAGAAGGATCTAGCTTTTCGCCCGTCTGGATAGTTTTTTTGACAGATTTAAACGCATCTTTGGGAAGGCTTGCTTGCATCTTGCTCAAGCTAAAAACATCTGTTGCCCACAAATCTTCCAGGTTTTTTGGCGTTTTGGGCGGTATTTTCTCTCGGTTTGTAATTTGATAAACTGCTTGAAGGCGCGATTCATTTCCGCTCATGCTTAATTTCCTTTTAGACGATAGGCAAATTACTTTTAACCTTAACAACTAAGTAATCTTGGAAAAGTTACACATAGACAAAAAGATCTTATTGATCCAAAGAATTGCAGGAAATGCGATTTTGTTCCAAATGCCTTCGGCTAGCGATCGGTCAAATTCATAACGGCCCAAACTCAGCGGCCAAGCCCGTAGGACGCGTGGATGACAACCGGAACGCCCCGACCGGGTTCGCTGCAGCACTTGGTTAGGCCTACTTGAGCAACTCATATTTCATGTCATCGAGGGAATAAAACGTGCCTGCTCCCCGATGTGCAACCATTGGAAAACCTTCAGGCGTGTGTGGTAACGCATCAATATCGGCTTGCGTGACTACTGTTTTGCGAAGAACTCCAGAAACACGGACGCGCTTGCCTCGGTAAGCGTCCAAGTCCCAAACATCTACTCCCTGTATCTGTGGGCATTTGCTGTTGCTGACAATCCCCTCCAACTCGACTCTCTGTCCGACTCGGCGCTCCATACTGGGCAAAGCGAGAGCTTCTATGGTGCTTGCGCCTAGAGGAGATATGCGCTGCTGGCATCCTAAGAACATGATCGCCGACATTAAGAGCGTAGGAAAAGCTTTCATTCGCATAGTAGGCATAACGTTTGCAATCACCGAACTCAGACAACCCCTGCTAGAAATACGATACTTCAAAGTTCCGGTGCATTGAGGTTGTTAGGGGTGACTAGGGTGTTTGAAATGTATACGTATTAATTATTTTGCAGCAGCCAAACATTTTCTTTTGCCGCACATTTTCCCTTTAATCCGCCAGGAACATTTACGCTTGCAATGGGAGTAAGGTGATAACTACCTCTATAGTGTTGATTTACTTCCTCATTACTAATTGAAAAAGGAGGGCCTTCCATCAAACTTTGGTCATATTCATAGCAAATTAGCAACTGCGGTGCTTTATCGGTAATCTCTATTAAGTGCGCTGTGTATCGATCGCGCATTGCTTTGGGCAGAGCCACTAAAGCCGCTCTGTCATAAATGGCATCGACTAGTCCAAGCATCTTGCTAGACAAATGAAATATATCACCAACAAATATATCTATATTTTGAGCGCTGTAACGATCTACTTTGCCAACTTCCGATATTTTGGGTTCCACTCCAAGCCCCACAAATAATTCCTCGATGGCTATTTTGCTCAGTTCGGATCCAGCAACACGATAGCCATTAGAAAGTAGCCAGGGAATATCAAGAGTTTTGCCGCACAACGGTAAAAATACACGACTGCCATTTACTAAAGAAAGCTGTTTGAAATATTTGACCAGTAGTGGGTTAACTTCACTTTCGTGGAAGGCAATATCATTTTTTCCCCACCTTTGGTGCCAAAAACTTACCTCCATAATCACTCCTTTAGAAATTTACTTACATCAAACTAGTGTTTATGCTGAAATTTTCTAGGTAACACACTATATTGGGGTAATTATATAGAAATTTTCTGGTTAACACGACTATTTGAGGGAAATATCCAAATTTTGCCTTAATAACCTGCGATCCCCAAATAAAAATCCTCCGGGGATCGATTGGGGATCGCTATATGGACTAGATGATGGAAGCAATAGCATCCTCCTCCGAGATATAGATTGAAGGATAGCTGTGTCACTTTCCCTAGTTTTTCACTATCTCGATCTACATTTATATTATCGAGAGATTATAGAGATGCTTTGCTCTCTTTGTTGGTACTCACATATCTGTAAATCAGCCTCTGTCAAGGAATTTTCTGCTTTTTGGTAGTCACTCTGTATATCTGAAATGCGATCGCGATCGCACTTAGACAAAATAAATATCACTGCATCTGTACGATCTCGATCGCTGATAGGGTATATTCTCCTAGGACATAATATTCATGGTCTCATTTAGAGGGGAAACAGCCATGTTACACAAAACTAATCGTTCAGCAGACCTCAGTAATATTGAATTGTTCGATAACAAGTGGTTTGCCCAAGCATTTGTAGGTGGATTGATTGCAATCCTGATGTTGACAGTCCTAATGCCAATTTTAACTCCTGCAACAGTTGTTGGCAGGCCCACAGTCGAAACCACCAAGAAGTAAAATAATGATGTCAGAAAAGAGAATCAATAATTTTGTGTCGTATGTGACCAAATTAAGAAATTCTTTCTGTCTTATCTGTTCTGTCTACCATCATTCAAAGAATTGTCAGGGGATCGACATCAATTGCGATCCGCACCGACTTGGAGGCAATCAAAGCGCGTAATGTCTCTAAGTGCGGTAATTGTGAAAGATCGGAATTCTTAAACTTAAGTAACACCTGCCAACGAAAGCGATTTTTCACCCTCGTTATTGCCGCAGGCGCAGGCCCGAGAACATCCCACTCACTATTTTGGGCTTGGAGATAATCTGCAAGCCGATCCGCCGCCTTTTCCACCGCGATCGCATCGGCGCTACTCAGATGAAACAGAGCCATTTGTCCCATGGGAGGATAGCAAAGGGCAGATCGATGTTTTAGTTCGCACTGCATGAAATTATCGAAATCATAGGCTTGTACGGCTTGAATCACGGGATGTTCGGGTGTATAGGTTTGAATCACTACTTCACCGGCATCATCGCCGCGTCCGGCTCTACCTGCCACCTGCGTGAGAGTTTGGAATGCTCGCTCTCCAGCCCGATAATCGGAAAAATTCAACAATCCATCCGCAGATATCACTCCCACCAGGGTTACTTGAGGGATATCAATGCCTTTGGTGAGCATTTGTGTACCAATCAGTAAGTCAGCTCCACCGGACTGAAATTGCTCTAATAGCTGCCGATGTTGGTCTTTATTGCGTGTCGTATCGCTATCAAAGCGAATTAACCTTAAATCTGGGAAGAGATCTGCGAGTTCCTGTTCTACTTTTTGGGTGCCACTGCCAAAATGCTTGAAGTAGGGCGAACCGCAAGCTGGACAATTGCGGGGTTTGGTCTGAGTGTAATTGCAATAGTGGCAGCGCAGGTCGCCATCAAGTTTTGTGGCCGAGACGTTATGGTATGACAGCGAAACGTCACAGTGGGGGCACATCATCACATGACCGCAACTGCGACAGGAAACGAATGTACTATGCCCGCGTCGATGAATAAACAGAATGCCTTGCTTTTTTTGCACCTGCATCGTGGCGATCGCTGTTTGCAACTGACGGCTAAATATTGACCAGTTACCCGATTTCAATTCTTCCCGCATGTCCACTACGGTAATGGGAGGCATGGGCTTATTGCCAATCCGATCGGGTAAAGTCAGATATTCCTTATTCAACCCATCTCCAGCTTTGACCAGGTACAACATTTCAGTGGAAGGTGTTGCTGAACCTAAGATCAGGGGACAATCTTCTAACTCAGCGCGCCATTGCGCCACCGTGCGAGCATGATAGCAAGGTTGAGGCTGATCTTGCTTGAAACTGGTATCGTGTTCCTCATCGAGGATAATCACACCAATCTGATGTAGCGGGGCAAATACTGCCGATCTCGTCCCAATCACAATTTGGGGCTCTCCTGATAGCATCTGCCGCCAGGTATCAAAGCGCTCGCCATCGGAAAGTTGACTATGATAAGCATTCACATAGCGATCGCCAAATCGGGCGCGAAAGCGATCCATGAGCTGTGGCGTCAGACCAATTTCGGGCACCAGTACCAGTGCTGATTTCCCCTGTTGCAGAATGGGTGCGATCGCCTGCAAATAAACTTCAGTTTTGCCCGACCCAGTCACACCATGTAATAGGAGTGTGCTGTGTGAGTTCAAAGATTGAATCTTTTCGAGAGCCTCTGCTTGTGCTGGCGTCAATTGCTTAGGGCGATCAGTAGCGACAAAATGAGTTTTGTCCCCTAGACGCAGACATTCCCGCGCTTCGATCGCGATATATGCCTTTTGAGCCAGATTTTGCAAAGATGTATAGGTTGTCTTAGCCTGCTCGATCAGATGTGATCGCGATACATCACCCCCCAACCGTTGCAAAATCGTGAGAATCTCTTTCTGTCTCGCTGTGAGATGCTGATCGAGATGTTCGTCAGGTGACCTGAGCAGAATGACAAAATCTTCATACTTGGGTTGCGGTCGCTGTGGTGGTTCTAAATAGGTGAAGAGATAGCCTAGTTGTTGCAGTTCCTTTAATCCCGCCCGAGCATAGTGGGGAAGATGCTGGTGCAGGTATCGCTGTGTCACGCCTTTGCGATTGGTCTTAGAGCGATCGCAGAAAAATTGCCATACCAATCGCGCCGCATCAGAAAAATTCTCATTTTGACTATCTTGAAACTTCTGGTCATTCATACGGATGCGATAACTGCCCCTATCCATTAACTTTGGCGGTAGCGCCGTCTTGACGGTCTGCATCAGGGGTGTGCGGTAATACTCAGCTGTACGGACAAGCATATCCCAGTAATGCGGTGGAAAAATCCCCGTACTCACGATCTCGCTAACTGGTTTAATTTCCCCTTCAAACTCCGTCTGCTCGGATGCTGTCGTTAAACTAAGTGCGATCGCCCCAACATACCGGGTTCCCAGCGGTACGGTCAGGATATCGCCAAGTGCGATCGTCATGTCAGCAGGAATTGAGTAGGTGAGTAGGCCTTCGATCCCTGGACAATCAGCCAACACCTGTACCAGTCGCTGCTGGTAACTTTGGGTATCGAATCGATCGTTAGTCTCAAATGCAGCTAGTTCAATGGACATGAAGCAACAAAACAACTAGACAAGTATGTAAATCATACCCTTTGCTCGTTCAAAGCCGATGTTAACTCCCTGCAGGAACGGGAAATGAAACCTTTAAAGACCCGGATTTCCCAGACTAGCATCCATATATGAGGTGTGACTGCCGTGACGATCTGAGTTAGTGGGGATACGATCCATGACTTTAGGCAGTCGAACCGTAAAAGTGCTCCCTTTGCCGAGTTCGCTCTGTACCTGGATGCTACCTTGATGTGCCTGTGCGATCGCCTTGGCAATTGCTAATCCTAAACCAGAGCCCCCAGTTGCTCTCGATCGATCGCTTGAAACGCGATAAAAGCGATCGAAGATATGAGATTGGTCTTGAGCGGCAATGCCAATGCCCGTATCCTGCACTTGGATGACTGCGTAACGATCTTCACGTTTTAGAATCACTGTCACTTTCCCCACTGGGGGCGTGTACTGAATGGCGTTAGTAATTAGATTTGCCACCAGCCGATAGAGCCGTTCCTCATTACCTAAGACAAATAAAGGATAATCTACTTGAATATCTCGCACAAGACTGATTTTTGCCGCGATCGCTATATCTGCAAGTTCTTCTACCAAATCGCAGATCAGATCGTTGAGGCCGCAGGGTTGGAATTTAATCGGTGGAGATTGCCGATCTTGTCGATCCATGCGAGACAGCAGCAATAAATCCTGTACCAGTTGGGATAAACGCATGCTCTGGCGCTCGACCGTCCGTAAAGTGTTGTCCGATCCAGTTTCAGGTGATGTGGAAAGTGCAAACTCTACCGCTGCACAGATAACGGCAATGGGAGTGCGCAACTCGTGCGCCGCATCAGCCGTAAATTGTTGAATTTGTCGATACGAATGGTAAACAGGGCGCATGGCTTTTCCTGCTAGCCACCAACTAGCACCACCGACCAAAAGCATGGAAATGGGCAGCCCCAGTAATAAAATTAGCTTGAGTGTGGCAAGATGGCGATCGCTTTCTTTGAGCGAGTGCCCTACCTGCATATATCCCCAGGGGCGGTTTTGATTGTTTTTGAGTAGGATTGAAACTTGATGGTAGCGATCGCCATTATGAGTTTGTAGAGTTTGCCAAGTAGTTGTATCTAAGTTACTGGGGATACCCTCTGGCAGATTTCCAGCGACTGCTACGGTGCGTCCCGATCGATCCCAAAAGCGCGCGTAGTAAAGATCTTGCTGGATTACACCTAGGATGTGCCGCTCGGGATTTTTTGCAGAAGCAGGCGAGCAAATTTTTGTCGCTTTAATGTCTAAGATGCAGAGATTGGGCAACACTCTCTGTACGCTTACATCGATCTGTCCAGGTTGTTTGAGAATTGGCTCTAGACTGTCATGTAGAACACCTGAAAGAGCTTCTAGTTCTCGATCTTGTGACTGCAAATGGGAATGACTTACCATTTGATATAAACCTACTCCACAGAGGCTGAGGATTAATCCCATCACAGCCGTATAAGAACTCGCCAATCGCCAGCGAGTTGATGTGAATAGATGATTCTGATGCATGATGGTGGATTTAGTACGAGCAGCGCGTTTTTGTCCTAACTCCTCCAGGATTTCTTCAAATTACTGCCAATTGATATTGTGCAGTAATACCCGTTGCCCTTGAGGAACATCAATTTGTCTGAGTTGGAATGTAATCATTGTTAAACACCCAATATCAACACTTCAATTTTAGTCCAGATAGATCCAGCTCTGCCCTTTAAGTCTGGTTGACAATCGCCATTCCTCCAGCAAGTCATGTAATTTAGACTATCCATCCACAAGCACATGAATGTCAGTGGTCATTTTACGGCGATGTCTGTTTTGCACCCTGATTTCTTGAGTATTTTTACTGGCCGCAATGTAGGGATAGCTCCCTCTCAAGTCCATACGTGCTTTTCCCTTTGCCAATCAGCATTTCTCCTTAACCTGACGCGGTGTATGCAGAGGGAATAAACGATTACTCTCATTGTCAAAGCCGTAGGCAGAAATAGAGCAAATATTAGCTCCAGTTGGTATTTGTTCTATTTTAATATTTCCCTTCCAGCCTGCGCTGTTGAAATTTCGATTGTTAAGAAGTTTGCTAACATCTTCCCTTGGCTGACCGGTTGCTAAGACAGTTAGAATTTTAGGAGGTTGATTTTCAGCTCTATGGATAATAATTACGGCATCGGCAGGTCGATTTTCAAGGATTGCCCATCCATGCATCGCAATTTCTCGAGAATTTGCTTCCAATCGATCTATATATCCCCACTTACCAGAAGAATCGCTATCTATGTCCAAGGATTTTACCAGTCCAGGACGCAGCAGGCCTAGTTCCTCAAAAATACGAATCTTCCTAACAATAAGTTTTGGTGTTAGTATCGTAAAATGTAGGTTTTTTAAACACTCTTCAGAGTAGTATAAATTAACTAATTGAGCGCAGGCTTTTCCTCTTTGAAGCGAGTTATAAGAAGTTAGGAGTTGATCGAAATTATTAGCCCCAAGATTGTAGTGAATAAACATTCCAAGAAATACTCCGACAAAAACCAGAAAAAATTGTCTTCTCCAACTTTGAACAAAGTTGTTGCACTGAATAGCCATTAATGCCAATGTGGCTAAAGGTAGGTACATGGGGATAATTTTATAGTCCAGGCGTAAGGCATTATCTTGAGACATCGGTAATCGCGTAATACTAACCATGATGGCTAGAGTGATCGGATATAATCCTAAAACCAACCAGGGAAGCAGATAATTAAAAGAGGCTCTATTTCTTTCAGTAGGAATGACAAAGACTGAGAAAGCAACTATTAAAAAAGATAATGAAACCACAAGCCCTACAGCTACACTTAAGCTGTACTCATCTGCTAAAGGATTGCCGAGAAAAGCTAAGATAAAGCGGACTATTTCTAACGGGTTAAATGCGAGAATTCTCTCTAAGGAACCATGCTCAATAGGATAGCGGTAATCCCAAAAATATAGAGCGGTGGATAAAGCAAAAAATAGCAAATAAATTGAAATGATCGTTATTTTTTGATATCTCTTATTACATTTAATATCTAATACTAGTAATAGTGAGAGCGGCCAAATTGCAATGCCGCCAGAATGAGAGTATTGGGCGATAAATCCTGAAATTATAAAAATCGCAACTTTGAGCGCATTTCTTATGGGAATGGTATAGACCAATAAATTGATTATTAGAACTAGCTCAACCAGTAAACGCTCAAAAGTAATACTAAAAAGTCTAAAATACCAGGTGGCAATGCTGAAAAACAGATAATTAAATAAACCTATAATAAAAATATTCTGTAGGGTTTTTCCGATATTAGTTCGCTGAAGAAGCTGAAAAGCTAATAGAGAGATTAAAGCACTCAGAGCTAATCCTAACAGCATTTCCCAGCGAGTATTCCACTCGTGTCCTAAGATAGTCAGAACTATAGAAAATATTCTCGGAAAAACCTGACGGTTTTCACTATACTGTTCAAACAAAATCTCTTGGTTTAAAGTGCCTTTAAAGTAAGCTACAATTTGACGCGCTGGATAAACCCACTGATCCTCATAATAGATATTTACCCCATAACGATTGATAATAAACACCCAAATTGCCAAAGGGGAAAATGCTATTAAAAATGCAATGAGAATTCCTAAATTTTTCCGAGATTTTCGATTCTGCCAGAAAAATTCCTTTTTGAAAAGATTAAAAAAGTTACCCATTTCAGATCCTAATGATATCAATTTCGGTTAGCTACTCAGATTGCAGTCAGTAGTTAACAAAATGAAAGAGAGGGAAGTAAATCTCTTATCTAAAAGCGTTGTTAGAGAAGCCCTGAGAAGTATAGAGAAAGAGAAGCGATCGCTTTCTGTCAGCCAGTATATATGGCAACAAAGCAGTGATCGCTCGATATTACTATATAACTATGCAAGCAAATATTTCTCTACAAACCTTCGCGGAGTTTGTCGAGAATCGTGCGATCTTCGAGCGTGGATGTGTCGCTGGTAATTTCCTCACCAGCCGCCAGCGTACGCAGCAAACGACGCATAATTTTGCCCGATCGCGTTTTGGGTAGAGCCTCAGCAAAGCGGATTTCACCAGGACGGGCGATCGCCCCAATTTCTGCAACTACGTGTTGCTTCAATTCTTTTGCTAATTCTTCACTTGGTTGATGAGTGCCTTCCAAGGTGACAAATGCTACTACTTCCTCGCCCTTGATCTCATCTGGTTTACCCACCACTGCAGCTTCGGCGACGGCTGGATGGGATACCAATGCAGATTCGATTTCCATTGTACCCAAACGGTGCCCTGCCACGCTGATCACGTCATCAACGCGACCCATTATCCAGAAATAACCATCATCATCGCGGCGTGCGCCATCACCAGCAAAGTAGACATAATTTCCATCTTTCGGTGGAATGTGTTCCCAATAGCTGCGACGGAAGCGATCTGGATCGCCATACACGGTACGCATCATGCCCGGCCATGGTTGCTCGATCACTAAATAGCCGCCTTCATCATCGACCGCAGGATTGCCTGCCAAATCAACGATATTAGGGATAATGCCAGGGAATGGTAAGGTCGCCGATCCTGGTTTAGTGGGAATTGCTCCAGGTAACGGCGTAATCATGATTCCACCAGACTCAGTTTGCCACCAGGTATCGACAATTGGACACTTGTCCCTACCAATCACTTGTTGATACCACATCCACGCTTCAGGGTTAATCGGCTCTCCCACCGTTCCTAATAACCTGAGCGAAGATAGATCGCGAGCGTTAGGATGTTGCTCTCCCATCTTAATGAAGGCACGAATCGCCGTAGGCGCGGTGTAAAACACATTCACGCCATACTTTTGAATCACATCCCAAAAGCAGCCAGGATTAGAATTGCGCGGCGCACCTTCGTACATGAGAGTAGTAGCGCCATTGGACAATGGCCCATAGACAATATAGCTATGTCCAGTAATCCAACCCACATCAGCAGTACACCAGTAGACATCCGTATCTTGCAGATCGAAAATCCATTTGGTGGTAATGTGCGTGTAGAGGTTATAACCGCCGGTGGTATGCACGACACCTTTCGGCTTACCCGTACTGCCACTGGTATAGAGCACGAACAGCATATCCTCCGCATCCATCGGTTCTGCCGGACAATCCGCTGAGATGCCTTGTTGTAACTCATGCCACCAATAGTCGCGGTCAGGCTGCATGTGAGTATGCTGTTTGGTGCGCTGCACAACCAGAACATTTTGCACTGTTGGTACAGCACCATCAGCTAGGGCTTTATCTACCTGGTCTTTAAGTGGCACCATCATATCCTTACGCCAACCACCATCAGCCGTAATCACCATCTTCGCTTTACCGTCTACCAGGCGATCGCGCAGTGCCTCCGCACTAAAACCACCAAATACAACACTATGGGGCGCACCAATGCGGGCACAGGCCAGCATCGCGATCGCGGCTTCGGGGATCATGGGCATATAGATACCTACCACGTCGCCTTTTTGGATGCCTAGCTGTTTGAGCGCATTAGCAAACTGACAGACTTCGCGATGTAGTTGGGCGTAGGTGAGGGTACGCGAGTCACCCGGTTCGCCTTCCCAGATCAGGGCAGCTTTGTTGCGCCGCCAGGTTGTGAGATGGCGATCGAGGCAGTTGTAGGTGATATTGAGCTTGCCGCCGTCAAACCATTTCGCAAAGGGTGGTTGCCAGTCCAGCACCGTATGCCATTTCTCGAACCAATGTAGTTCGGTTGCGGCTAGCTCAGCCCAAAATTGGGTTGGGTTGGCTTTGGCTTTTTCATAAATTTGCTTGTAGTCTTCCATGCTTTTGATCTGGGCTTTCTGGGAAAAAGCCTCAGATGGATGAAATAAACGCTTTTCCTGAAGAATAGATTCAATCGTAGGTTGTGACATAGGAGCGATATATAAGAGCTTTGCTATTTACTTACCGAATATCATGCCAAGTTGCTACATAAAGGCACAAAAGTTTAGGAATTGTAGAATTTTTTGCGATCGCATTTTCATAAAAGGCTGCCAATGCTAGAATTGCGTGCTAATTTATTGGCATCTTGAGCAACTAGAGTTTAGCGCCGTGTATATCAAGCATATTGAGTTGTCTCGTTTTAAATCCTTCGGTGGCACCACCCCGATTCCAATATTGCCAGGGTTTACGGTTGTCTCTGGCCCCAATGGATCGGGTAAATCAAACATCCTCGATGCCTTGCTCTTTGCCTTAGGTTTGTCTAGCTCCAAGGGCATGAGAGCGGAGCGTTTGCCCGACCTGGTCAATCAAGCGCATTCGCAAAAAGGGCGCACAGTCGAAGCTAGCGTTAAGGTTGTATTTGCCTTAGATGACGAAGATAAGCTAGGTGAGTTATCTGATGAGGAACTGATTGCTTCTGTCAATTCTGTCAATGTCGAAAACACTACGCTAAGCGTAGTCGATAGCCCCGAAATCCAGGAAGTAACTGAATCTACCGAAAATACCAAACCTGCCGAAAATACTGAAAACTCCCCCAATTCTGATAATTCAGTTAATACTGACGGCCTTACTCAAGTTAACCCTAACGAATGGACGGTAACGCGTAAACTAAGGGTTACCAGTCAAGGCACCTATACTTCTACCTATTACATTAACGGCGAACCCTGCACCCTCGGTGAACTGCACGAACAGCTTGCTAAACTGCGCATTTACCCCGAAGGCTACAACGTGGTGCTGCAAGGCGACGTTACCAGCATTATTTCCATGAACTCGCGCGATCGCCGCGAAATTATCGACGAACTGGCGGGTGTGGGTGAGTTTGACCGCAAAATTAATCAGGCGAAGGATAAACTCGATGATGTCAAAGACCAGGAAGACCGTTTTCGCATTGTCGAGCAAGAATTAGTTGCCAATCAGGAAAAACTCAAAAACGATCGAGTCAAAGCGGAAAAATACCAGACGCTACGGAAGGAACTGGAATCGCTGATTGCCTCTGAGGTGGTATTGCAACATCGTCAATTCCTGCAACAGCAGTCTACTAAAGAAACAGAGCTGAGCAATGGCAAAACCGCTGCCTCTAATCTGCGGGAGCAAATTGCAGCGTTGAATGAGGCGATCGCCTCAGCTACTACCGAGCTAGAAACACTGAATGCCAAGGTACGCACCTTAGGTGAAGAGGAATATCTCGCTGTTTCCACCGATATTGCGAATAAAAGCGCTGAACTGCGTGCTATGCATCGGCAGCAGCAGGAATTGACTAATAGCTATCAAACCAACCAGAACAATATTGTGGCAACGCAGGCCGAAATTGACGAATACCTCAAACAGCTTGAGCAACTTGGCGGCCAAAAACAGGTGCAAGAGCAAGAAATTGGATCGCTCAGCCTGGAACGCGATCGACAAGCTGCGGTGGTCGATCGCTATCGCCGTGAATTGCAGTCGATCGCCTCATCCGCTAATGATTGGATGAAGCAGCAAGCGCATCTCTACCAGACGATCGAGACCTTACAGAAAACTCTCGATCCGCAGCGCCAGGAACACACACGCTTAACCGAATCATTGCGGCAATGGTCGCTCCAGTTAACCACCCAGGAAGCAGGGATGGCAGAATTACAAGACTTGCAGGGGCAGTCGCTAGAGGCGGAGCTAAATAAATATCAGGCAACTGCTAGTCAGGCTCAGACCGCGATCCAATCGGTAGCTGCATCCCTCAGTGAAGCCCAGACAGAGTTGCAAACTACAAGGCAGACGATCGATCGCCTCACCGAGGAGCAACGGGTGAAGGGGCGGCAACTCGATAAGCTGGAAGCGCAGGTACAGGCTACCAGTGAAGCTCAGGGTACTCGCGCCACCCAAATCGTGATGGAAGCTAAGATCCACGGCGTTTATGGCTTGGTAGCGCAACTGGGTACGGTAGAGCCAAAATACCAATTAGCGCTGGAAATCGCAGCAGGTAATCGTCTGGCGCAGGTCGTGGTAGAAAGCGATGAAATTGCCGCTAAAGCGATTAACCTGCTCAAACAAGAAAGGGGTGGCAGGGCGACATTTCTGCCACTAAATAAACTCAAGCCTGCCCGCGATCTATTTAGCCTCGATTCCAAATTAGGTGCGATCGCCTATGCCTTAGATCTGATCGAATTTGATTCCCGCTACGAGGATGTGTTTGCCTATATTTTTGGCAATACGCTTGTATTCGATCGCCTGGAAAAAGCACGGTTGCACATTGGCAAGTACCGCATGGTCACCCTGGAAGGCGACCTATTGGAGACTACCGGTGCAATGACGGGCGGTAGTGCGCCATCACGCGGCGGTATCCATTTTGGTACAGTTGCCCCCACCGAATCGCATGAAATCGCCCAGTTACGCGATCGCCTGGTAGAAATTGATGGGCTGTTGGTTCACCTCCACAAACAATTTAGTCAGACGCAAGCAAAGATCGATAAATACTCGGAGCAATTGCAAAATGCCCGGACATCGCAACGCGAAGCCCAACTGCAATGCGATCGCCTCACCGAGCAGATCAATCGCACGTTTAAGGATCGCGATCGCCTGCAAGACCAAATGCACCAGAACCGCACATCAATCGAAGTCGCGCAGGCACAGATCTCTAGTCTAGAGGGCTCGATGGCGGAGCTAGAAGCGCGCATGCAAGTAGAAAAGCAGCAATTAGCTGAGTTAGAAAAATCCGGTACGCATCAACGCTGGCAACAGGAGCAGGAAGCGTTACAGGTACAGGAGCAACAACTTAATACCATAGATCTATCACTAAGAGCTGCCCGCCAGCAACTCACTGACTGGGAAAACCAGGGGCATCTCACCACGGAAAAGATTAATCAGCGGCAAGTACGCTTGCAAGAATTGCGTTCCCATCAAACGGAGATGCTGAATAACAGTACCCAAGCCCAAACTGGCATCAAGCAGCTAGAGGAGCAAATCGCCACGCTCCAAGTTAGACTCAATGCCCTAGAACAAACAATCGGCACAGCTAAGGCAGAACGGGATGCCTGCGATCGCGCCCTGCGCAGCCATCAAGCTAGCCACCAGCAAATCACCTGGCAACTAGAAAAGAATGGCGAACGTCAAGTCGAATTAGAAGCGCAATTAGTGCAAATCAAAGCCAGTATTGCTACGATTGAGCTGCCCGAAGTCCTGCCAGAAATCCCAGAGAGCATGACCTTGGAGCAACTTGAGATGGAGCAGCGCCGCCTCCAAAAGCGCTTACAGTCGATGGAGCCAGTTAATATGATGGCGATCGCAGAATATGAGGCTACCACTGCCCGTCTAACTGAGTTAAGCGCCCGACTGGAAACTCTCAATCAGGAGCGTACCGAGCTACTATTGCGGATTGAGAACTTTACGACATTGCGCCAACGTGCCTTTATGCAAGCATTTGATGCAGTAAACGAGCATTTCAAAACCATCTTCGCTGAGCTGTCCGATGGTGATGGTCATTTACAATTAGAGCATCCATCTGCACCGCTCAGTGGCGGTCTCAATCTGGTAGCTCATCCCAAGGGTAAACCAGTACAGCATCTCGCTTCCATGTCTGGAGGTGAGAAGTCTCTCACAGCCCTGAGCTTCATCTTTGCACTGCAACGCTACCGTCCATCGCCATTCTATGCCTTTGATGAAGTAGACATGTTCCTCGATGGCGCGAATGTGGAGCGTCTAGCCAAAATGGTACGCAAGCAAGCAGAAATGGCACAGTTTATTGTGGTCAGTCTGCGTCGCCCCATGATTGACTGCGCCCAGCGCACGATTGGTGTCACCCAAGCACGGGGAGCGCACACACAGGTTCTAGGTTTAGAACTGCGATCAAGCTAGAGATTAGATATCTTCTAAATCATGCTTCTAGAAAAACGAGCTTCCCTGCGATCGCAACCTGAATGGATTCAGCAAGGAATTAAGCTGGGTCATGCTTTTCACTATCGTCATAAAAGAAGTGTAATTCATAATAGTTTAAATATTTCGCTATCGATCTCGATATTGATATTTATAGGGGGACTTTTTTATCTGGGAACGATTCTCCCTCCCCTTTTATTCATTCCCTTGGGTTCTGTGGGATTCGGATTATCGTTCTTTATGCTCTTTATCTTAATTGTGCATGAAGCATCTCATAATATGTTTATTATCCTGAAGAATCCTAAGCAAGCCCAAGTTTGGAATCGTCTTTTTGGCTGGGTGGTCTGCATTCCTTTTGGGATCGAATATGTCAAACACTGGGAAATAGGACATAAGATTCATCATTTCCATCCCGTTGAGGATCGCGATCCTCAAAATTGCCCTGAGACGATTAAAACTGGATTGCAATTATTTAAGTATCTAGCTAAAGTCCTGTTAGTTCCTGGATACGCTATTTTACGTGCTGAGTATTCCTGTCCTGCAGAGAAGGAGTATGGCAAAAATTGGTGGCTAACTTTGGGTTCGGCGTTTGTCTGGATCTTGTCAATCAGTTGGGTAACAATCTATTGGAGTTGGGCGGTTGCAGTAGCAGCTATTTTGGCTATACAAATACTGGTAGTGTTAAACACACTCAAAATAAGTATGGAACATGGTGGAGAAATCGGTCGCAGGGATAATTCCTTGCTGCGCTCCTGTAGCTCTTTTTTTCCCCTCAGAGGTATATTTATGCCCTTTAATATATCGCTTCATTTCGAGCATCATCTCAATTACTGCATTCCCTGGTACGATTTGATGAATTACCATCGGCAACTTGCTAAAATCGTGCCTCCTGAAGTTTATTCAGACGTTTATAAGTTTAACGGTGAAGTATGGCAGCAAATTAATTCCTAATCGACTTGGTTTCCAATAATCTATGGGCAAATTTAACAACCAGGTAGTCTTAATTACAGGGGCATCAGCTGGGATTGGAGCGGCTCTGGCTCAGGAATTAGCTTCTGAGGGAGCGAGTATTGTACTGCTGGCAAGACGCACAGAGCGGTTAGAAGCGATCGCCAATAAAATCGATCCTACAGGCGAACGGGTACTGGCAGTTGCCTGTGATGTCACTAAAGATGGCGATTTAGAAAGAGCTGTAGAACTTACCCGTAGTAAGTTTGGCAAAATCGATATTGCGATCGCCAATGCCGGTTGGTCTTTAAAGGGGAACCTAGAAGATCTGAGTTTAGATGATTACCGCCGTCAGTGGGAAACCAATCTGTTTGGCGTACTCCGCACGATATACGCTACCCTGGATGAACTCAAGCAAACTCAAGGTAGGCTGGTAATTATAGGTAGCGTGAAAAGTTATATTGCTTTGGGTGGAGATTCTGCCTACAGTACCAGTAAATTTGCGCTCAAGGCTTTGTGCGAGTCCTTAGCAAGTGAATTAGCTCCCTACAAAGTCTCGGTAACCCACATTTGTCCTGGCTACGTCGCGACTGAGATTCGTCAGATAGACAACCAAGGTATTGTTCGCAGTGATTGGCAAGATCCTATTTCCCCGAGGCTGTTAAGAAGTGCCGACCAAACCGCCAAGCAGATTGTCAAAGCGATTTACAAAAGACAACCGGAGCAGGTACTTACCTCGTACGGCAAATTCGTGGTTTTACTCAAACGTCATCTGCCCAGGTTACTGTCCTGGCTAATTTCGATTCTACAAATTCAGGTTGTTTCTAAATCGAACCAGACTAATTAATTATGGAACTTGTCAATCCACTTGTCTTTCCCATTCTGCAAATTCTTGCTGGCGCAACCGCACTCTCGATTGTCTTGTCATCCATAATTAGCATCCTCCATCGTGACGAGCCTGACAAAGTTAAGAATACTTGGCTGAAATTATCGATTTTATTAGGTCTAATTCTGGTTCTGATCGGTACGGGTAGTTTGGGGAAGTGGACATTCTTACCCATTGCTTTATTTCTGGCTTACTGGGGATGGCTGGAACTGTTGCAATGTATTGAGGTTAAGTACGGCAAAATCGTGAATTCTACCGCGATCGCTTGCCTCGGTACTCTAGGCATTTTGGGAGGACTATTAGGAACGACCTTTGCTACTTTCCTAGGAGTCGTAATTGCGGCTTGGGTTGCGATTGCCCTACCAATGCTTCTTCATCGTCAACCAGCATCCATGTATAGTCTTTTAGGTACTGCTTTCGGCATGATTTTCATTACAATGCCACTAGCTAACCTCCTAGAATTAGTTGCCAATTCCTATGGGGAATTTAGTTTACTGGTTCTGCTAGTGATGGGCAATGATGGTTTTTCTCAAGGCTTTGGTTTGATGGGAGGGAAAACACCTCTGATGCCGAACATTAGCCCTGCTAAAACTTGGGTGGGAACTGGGGGCGGTTTTCTATCTTGTTTAGTTATTGGTTATCTTCTGCATTTTCTCGTTCCAAGCTGGCAAATTTGGCAAGTTATCCTGGTTGCTGGGGTAGTTTCAGCAGTTGCGCTTTGTGGGGATTTGATTGCTTCCTCGCTCAAGCGAGAAGCAGGAATTAAGGATTTTGGGACAGTTCTCGCCGTAACAGGAGGGATTCTCGATAAATTCGATAGTTTGCTGTTTGCTATTCCAATCTTTTATAGTATTGCTAAATATTTAGATAATCATTTGTATTTTTAATTCTCAATTTAAATCAAGTAAGTAACGCAAAATAAACATAAATCAATTCCAACACAAATATGTTTAGTCCTATTTTACGGCAATTAGATCTAGCTAACTCACTTACTTTAACAGGATTATTTCTCAGCTTTTTTACCGTAGTTGCGGCGGTTAATGGGAAGTTTAATCTAGCAATTATTTTGTTGATTTATGCTGGAATCATCGATTTATTTGACGGTTTTGTCGCTAGTAGGATTGAACGAAGTCAGTTGCAAGCTGGGGCTGGCAAACAACTAGATAGTCTCGTCGATCTTTGTTCCTTTGGCTTTGCTCCAGCTCTTTTTGCTTACTGTTTTGGACTCCGAGATTGGTTATCGATCGCCATCCTAATCCTTTATCTAGGAGCTAATGCTTTGCGGTTAGCTTACTTTAATAATCAAGGTTTAACCGATCGAGGAGAGCAAGAGTATTTTACCGGATTGCCTGTGACCTATGCTGCCCTGTTTATTCCGTTATTTTTTACCGCTAGTTTTGTTTTACCCCAGACACAGATGAAATTCGTGCTCGATGCAGTTTATTTACTCCTGGCGATCGCGATGGTAGCCGACTTCAAAATGCTCAAACTGAGAGGTATTTGGTATGGCATCTTTGCGGTGGGAGCAGTCGCTCTCACAGGAGTTTATGGCTGGGCAATGATCGTCAGAATTTAGTCAGAGAAATAGATGAAAAATGAGACTTTTCTGAGTCAGGATAAGAATTTGGATTTTGCCACAACCGATGTTTGCTATCGCGATCGCCAAACAGGAGAAATCGTTAGCGAGATTAATGCTTCGGCATCCACTTTACGCTGGCTCTACGAAGACTCTTTTGGCTTTAAAGTTTTCAACTATTTGCTGAACAATCAATTTTTTTGTTGGTTCTATGGCAAATTTCAGGATTTACCTACTAGCCGCTCTAAGATATCCAAATTTATCGCCCAATATCATCTCAATCCAGAAGAAATCGAACTTCCGCTAGAAAGTTATCACAGTTTTAATGCCTTCTTCTCACGCCGACTGAAGCCAGATGCTCGAACTTTTAGTACCGATCCAGATGTATTTTGCGCTCCAGCAGATGGTAAGGTTCTAGTCTATCCTCAACTGCAAGCAGAAACTCAAATTCCCGTCAAAGGAGATTCCATTAGCATCGAATCTCTTTTAGCCTCTGAAGCAGATGCACAAAAGTTTCGTAGAGGTGCAGCCTTAATAGTTCGTCTGGCTCCCTACGATTATCACCGTTTCCATTTCCCTGATCGAGGCAAAGCCAATGCTGCTCGCTACATTAAAGGAAGATATCATTCAGTTAATCCGATCGCTCTCGCTAAAGTTCCCAATCTATACTGTTACAATAAGCGATCGATAACCGAATTTTCTTCAGAACATTTTGGACGAATTGCTTATGTAGAAGTGGGAGCGATCGCCATTGGTAGCATCGTGCAAACGTATAATCCAGGCACAGTAGCTAGAGGTCAAGAAAAAGGCTACTTCCAATATGGAGGCTCGACTCTAGTACTGCTGTTTGAGCCTGGAGCGATCGCTTTTGATCGAGACCTGGTTCGAGATTCTGCTAATGGCCTTGAAAATCACGTATTAGCGGGTAGTAAGTTAGGAAAGAAACAGTCGTAAAAACAGATGAATAAGATCGATTCACTAGCAGAACCTCATGACTGGCCATGCCAATCATTCCAACAGGCAACTTCAAAAGTATTAAATCAAGCCGTGCAAGAACTGATTTGGCTGAGTGGCACAGCCATCTATAATCGCTGGTTTCAGCTTGAATGTCGAGGACTAGAGAATCTACCTCAGGATCGAGGTTATATTATGGCTGCAAATCACACCAGTCATCTTGATGGCCCAGCAATAATCGCAGCTCGCGGAAAACATCTCAATCAAGTATACAGTTTGGCTGCCCAGGACTACTTTTTCGATCGCCCTCTTAAATCCTGGCTATGTCGCAATTGCTTGAACATGATTCCTTTCAATCGTCGGGGGCAGTTTCTCGACTGTCTGCCAACTTGCCAAGAAGTCATTGCTCGGCAGCAATCGATACTCTTTTTCCCCGAAGGAACTCGTTCTGAAACTGGCCAACTTCAGCCACTCAAGCTGGGTTTGGGAATCCTGGCTATGAAGTTGAAGGCATCTGTTGTGCCCGTACATGTCCAGGGAACTTATCGGGCTTTGCCGAAAGGCAAGATTTTTCCCAAAAAATATCCAATTCGGGTAAGTTTTGGCTCACCTCTAGAATTTAAGCAGTATCTAGCAATAGATGATTTAAGCGACGATCATCAAATTTACCGAGAAATAGTAAATGATGTCTATGTTGCAATTCAGGAACTGGAGAAGATTAATTGAGATGCCAACGCAGCATGATGAGAAAGTAATAATTGAGAGGAAGGAAGGAATGACTAAAAACAACGATCTCGAACCGAAAATTCCAGTTAACAATACTTTATGGGGTCATAAATGGGGATTTACCGATACTTGTTTGCAGATTAACGACGATCGCTCGGTAAGCATGACAGGTGATCGCTACGATCTGTCGGGATATAAAATGCCGCATCTGATCCCTTATATAGAAGAATTATTAGATATAAAAATTAACACGGAGGATGTCTGCGCAGAAGTCGAACATCCCCATATTTCGCCACCAAATTGTGATCGCGATTTTTGTCAGGCGATCGCGAACTCATTTCCTGCCGGTCAATATAGCTTTGAAGATTCAGAAAGACTTCTCCATAGTCACGGACAAACCACTTTTGAGGAAGTTTATAAAGTTCTTTACGGTCAGCTAGAACGCATTGTAGACATGGTGTTTTATTGTAAATCGACCGCAGATGTCCAGAAACTGATCGAACTAGCTACTGAACATAATATTTGCCTCGTGCCTTTTGGCGGAGGTACTAGCGTTAGTTGTGCTCTCAAACTACCACGGATAGAAACTCGCACGATTGTCGCCGTAGACATGAAACGGATGAATCGGATTGAGTGGATTGACAAGGAAAATCTCCGGGCTTGCGTTCAGGCAGGGATTACGGGAACCAAACTTGAAGCAGAGTTACGCCAACAAGGTTTTGTCTGCGGACACGAACCCGATAGTTTGGAATTATCCACGTTAGGAGGTTGGATTGCAACTAATGCTAGTGGGATGAAGAAAAACCGCTATGGCAACATCGAGCAAATTGTGGAAAATATTACCCTGCTGACACCAAAAGGTGTGCTAGAACAAGTGGAATCAACGCCCCGTGTTTCGATGGGAATGCAGCTACACCAGATCCTCTTTGGCAATGAAGGTAACTTAGGTCTAATTACCAAGGCAACGATCAAGATTCATCCTCTACCCCAGATGACTAAGTTCGGTTCTCTAATTTTCCCTAACTTTGGATTAGGAGTTAAATTCCTCTATGAATTAGCCCATAGTGGATTTCTCCCAGCTAGTATTCGTTTAGTTGATAACAATCAGTTTCGCTTTGGGCAAGCCTTAAAACCCAAAGCTACTGGGAGCCAAGCGTATATTGACAAACTGAAAAAGTTTTACGTGCTTAAACTGCGGGGTTTCAATCCGCAGCAAATGGTAGCTGTAACTATTGTGATGGAAGGTACGGAGGCAGAAGTTGCTTATCAACAATCTCATATTTATGCTTTAGCTAAACGATTTCAGGGTTTGGCTACTGGAGCAGCTAATGGGAAACAGGGCTACATGCTCACCTATGCGATCGCCTATTTAAGAGACTTTCTATCTTCCTATTACATTATTGGCGAAACGTTTGAAACTTCTGTTGCTTGGAGCAAAATTCAACAAGTATGTATTGGTGTCGAGCAGCAACTTCAAGCACAACATCAAGAATTTAATTTACCTGGCAAACCCTATCTTTCCTATCGCATCAGCCAGGTTTATCATACAGGCGTTTGCATTTATTTTATGTTTGGTGTTTACATCAAAGGAGTCGAGCAGCCAGACGTAATTTGCAGTCAAATCGAGCATGGTTTACGCCAAACTATTATTGCTAACGGTGGCTCCATTTCCCATCATCATGGAGTAGGCAAAATCCGTCAGGATTTCATGAAAGATACTCTATCTCCTGCCAGCATCGAATTACTGCGCCAGATTAAGCAGGCTAGCGATCCGCAGAATATTTTTGGTATTCGTAACAATGTTTTTGCTGAGGATAAATAGAGATGATAAGTTCAGGGTTGAGACTTGGGTATATCTTGATGAGGGAAAGAGCGATCGAAAGCTCCCAAAACCGTTAATGTTTGGTGTTGCGCGTCGGTTAAACCCGTCGCACCCGTAATATCCATCTCGGCATAGGGGCGAGGTACTTCCAGTCGTTGAAAGGCTTGACCCGTTTGTAAATCCCAGCATTGAATGCTTTCGTCTTGACTGGCACTGAGCAACAGATTGGGTGTAATAAATATCAAAGACCAAACCCAGTGTTTATGACCTGAGAGGGTTTGGAGGCATTCCCCAGTGTCCAAGTCCCAGTGCTTAATCGTGCGATCAGCACTACCGCTTACCAGTTGCCGACCATCTGGACTAAAGCGTACGACTGTGACAAGTTGCTGATGACCGCTCAACACCTGGAGACATTTTCCAGTTTGCACATCCCAAACCATCACCTGTTGGTCATCTCCCGCACTAGCTAACCATTCGCTATTGGGACTAAATGCTACAGTCCAAATGCGGTTGCCGTGGGCGTACCAGGTGCGCGCACATTCGTAGGATTCGGTACGCCATAGTTTCAGTATTTGTTCGTAACCACCACTGGCTAACCATTGACCGTCTGGACTAAAACCAACGGAGAGAGCCGATCCCAGATGTCCTTCCAGGGTCTGAGTGCAATTACCCGTTTCTACATCCCACAGCTTTACGGTGCGGTCATAGCTGGCACTGGCGATCGCGTTTCCATCAGGATGAAAGGCTAGATTCCAGATCCAACTGCTGTGTCCTTGCAGGGTGAGTCGGCAGCGCCCAGTTTCAGGACTCCACAATTTAATCGTGCGATCGATACTACCACTGGCAATGGTTTTCCCGTCCGGGCTAAAGGTGATCGTCAGGACGCGATTTTGATGGCCGTATAGAGCTTGGAATGGCTCAATTGTTTTCTGTTGTGGTGGCACGGAAATTTGATCGGAAAGGTGATGCGGCAACCGCCAGAGTCGCACGGTTTGATCTTCATGTCCGCTTGCCAGCATTAGTTGATTGGGATGCAGGGCGATCGCATAAATGGAGTTGCTATGCCCTTGAAGCGTAGTAGTGGAGTCTCCTGTGCGAGGATTCCAAAACCGCGTGGTGTTGTCGTCGCCGCCACTAGCCAGAAAAGTGCCACTGGGATGAAATTTAACCGACCAAACTCGATTAGTGTGTTTTTTAAACACCTGCTTACAGTTTCCAGTGCGAGTTTCCCACAATCGCACGGTCAGATCGTAGCTGCCACTCGCAACGGTGCTCCCATTTGGACTAAAAGCCACACTGACTACTGGGGCGGTGTGTCCACTGAGAGTATGCAAACAGTTGCCTGTGTGAGCACACCAGAGCTTTACAGTGCCGTCCATGCTGGCGCTAGCGATTTGGTTGCCATCGGGACTGAGGGCGATCGCCATAATCCATTGGCTATGACCTGCAAATACTCGGAGGCACTCTCCGGTTTGGATATCCCAGTAACGAATGTAATTATCTTCACCTCCACTAAACAGGCGATCGCTATTGGCGGTAAAGACGACGCTCCAAACACAGGCATTATGGCCTCTCAGCGTTTGCACGCATTGGCCAGATTTAACCTCCCATATTTTAATTGTGGAGTCAGTGCTACTGCTAGCTAGATAACTCCCATCAGGGCTGAAGATCGTATCTGTGACAATATTGTCGTGTCCCTGAAGGATTCTAAAACAGGCTCCATTGTTGCTATCCCAGAGTCGAATTGTGTGGTCTTGAGCACCGCTAGCCAGGATCGCCTGAGTTGGGTGAAAAGCGACTGACCACACCCAGGAACTATGGCCTTGACACCGAGCAATGGGATGCATGCTTGCTACCGACCAGATCGTCAGAACACCATTGGAATCGCTGGTGGTAAAGAATTGTCCATCGGGACTAAACGCTATGCAGGTGACACCGCCAAACGTGTTAGCAAACTGACATTGGTGAAAAACAGCTCGACTAAAGTTGGTTTGATGGAGTGTGATGTCATGCAATAGTGCTTGACGAATCAGCAGTCCAGAAAAGTTGAAGCCTCTCAGATCTGTCTTGAGATATCGCAAAAGGTTCAAAAGGTTACCACCGCCGTATCCATGCTGCTTAACAGGTAATGCCTGTAATTGGACTAAAAGTGGTTGGAGTTGACGCACCAAAGCGCTCTCCGCACCAAAGTTGCCCAGCAGTTTCGCGGCAAGAGGCTGGAGGAGCAAGCGGGTTTGACTCTCGCGGATATTGTCCTCTGTTTGGGCTTTGAGCAAGGCATGACTGAGAAAATAGTGGGGCGATGCGGTGATGATTTCTTCACAGAGACGCTGAATCAGATCGTCGATCAGATATTCCATCACGACGGGTTGGAGCGTAAAAGCATTGAATCCAGAATCTGTTTTCGCCGTCTCGATTAGCGATCGCCGTCTTAGAGATTCCAATGCTTCCAGCAGCATCGCAGGCAGCGGCTCCGGCATCAGATCTTTCTGCAACGGTTCCAGAGATATCGGTTCGCAGTTAATCGCCAACCAGTAGAGGATGTCTTGCTCCATGGGCGAGAGGCGTTGCATTTGCCCGGCTAACAGTTGCCGCAGACCATTGAAAACGTTATGACCTTGTTGGAGAAACTGCGTAATATTGCCGCCAAATAGTTCGTAAATCGAACTGGCAACGATTTTGAGTCCCAGGGGATGTCCCCGGTAGTGGTCGATTAAGCGATTAATTTCTAGCTCTGAGCCAGTTAAGCCTTTTTGGTCGAGCACCAATTGACTGGATGCCGTATCCAAGCCAGTTAAGTACATGGTACGCACGGGAAGGCGATCGCCTTCCATGGCATCGATACCCTGAGGCTTCTCCCGACTGGTGACCAGGATACAGCTCTTGTGGCTGAGTTCACCTGCGTAGTGCAGCAATTCATGATATTCCTGATAGCCAGACTGAAGTACTCCTGCTTGCTGTCCGCTCTGCAACAGCATATCGAAGTTATCCAAAATTACGAGGCAGCGTTTTTGGCGCAGATAGGCAATTAGTTGTTCGAGTTTGCCTGTTACGTTGGTAGGTATGGATGCATCGGGGGAGGGAGCCAAAAATTTCAGGAGGTTAAGCAGAAGTTCATTAAGCGGTGGGGCAGACTTTAGCGATCGCCAGATTAAGGCATCGAATTGAGTTTGCATGGTTTGGGCGAGGCGAATTGCCAGGGCACTTTTACCAATCCCCCCCATCCCCAGAATGCTAATTAACCGACATCGATCTGCACCTACCCATCGACTCAGCGTCGCCATCTCTGAGTCACGCCCATAAAAATTGGGAACATCAGCGGCAGTACCCCAGTCTGTGAGGCAATTCGATATTGCTTTTGTTTCAGGAAGAGGATTGGTTGCGATCTGCGATCGGGATTCTTGATAGTAGCGCAGGATCGCCTGAAAGTTACTTTTAGAGACCCTGATGCTCATGGCTTGCGATAGCCGCCGCCATAGCCGGAAACCCACAGTACGGATGTAGTCATCATCATACCCCGTCATTTCGGCAATCTGAGCGTAGGTTTTACCCTCACTGCAATGTCGAATCATCAGTTCTTCTAAGTTGCTGAGCGAATCGGGTGCCAAGACGGCATCCAAAACCAACAGCGCCTCCCCAACAGACCAATTAGGCATGTCTTATCAGTACGGTGTTCAAGTATCGATAACAACTGGGACAATTCTTAATCTAAAAATTTCTCCTTAACTTTACTTTAATATTTTTCAGCCTAAAAATATTACTTTTTAACACTTTTTCTCACTGACAGTCCAGGTAAAAAAGCTTACAGTAGGGGAAGCTTAATTTTTGCGCCACGGCGTTTAATCCCTCGCCGTATTGCATAGATGTTAAGCATTTGTACGGTTGCTACCATAAGACTTTCTGTAAGGGAGTTTTATGTAAGTTGTTAGAAAAATTGATCGCTAAAGATATAGATCTAAAAACAGATGTAGATGAGTAGAAGCATGCAAATGATTTTGTACATGCAACCATCCTAATCAATAGGTTAGATGTGCTGCGTCACTGTGAGATGGGAATAATAGCTTTGAATAACCCAAAAGGTATTTGATTAAAGTAGGATGATAATGATTTTATGGCATCTAGCTCATTCAAAGAGTTAAATTTAGCTAGCAAAGTGCTAGCCGGAATAATCGCATTTCTTCTGCTGATAGTACTATGGTTGATTTATCAAATTACTCACACATCAAATACTCCAAGTCCGCCAGTTGATCCTGGATCACTTATCGTACGTCAAATCCGAGATGTAAGTGAGTTGACTACAGCTATGTTTGAAATGGATGCTGTAGTGCCTGTAAGCGATAAGGGATTTATAGCGGAGAGTAAGCTACTTTACATTGCTCACGGCAATGTCCGAGTCGGTATTGATTTAAGCGAGTTTCAAGCAGATGATGTGCAAGTCGAAGGTGAGAAAATCACTGTAACATTGCCTCCACTTAAGATTCTTGATAGTAATCTCGATTTAGAACACTCTAGTGTTTACTCCTACAGCACAGGTTTTTTAGGGCGCGGTCCTGATGTAGTCAATTTACAAACGCAGGCTCAACGCGAAGCTCTTAAGAGAGTTGGAGAAGCTGCTTGTAGAAACTGGCTAATGAAAACAGCGAGTGAACGTGTGCAGAGAACCATTGAAAACATACTCAGTCAAGCCCTAAAGGATAGAGGATATAGAGAAATTATTGTAAAAGCTCAACTTCCTCCAGAAGGGTCATGTTCAAGTCGCACATCTAATAATCGTCATGCAACAAGCACTTGAGCGATTTTAATCTAAACAAAAAGACTACTTATTACTGCTGAACATGGGCGTTAAACTGCAAGGCATATTTACGAGAAAGCACCTTAAATCCTACTGGTGAAGGTGAAATTGAGATCTACAAATTGAGATCTACAAATCGAGATAAAAATTTATTTATTTTTAAGTTTGTATTTAAGGTAGCAGAGATAATCATGAATGAAACCACAACACAAGCAGTCTTTTTTGACATTGGAGATACTTTGGGGACTCCGAGGATCTCGCCTCCTCCCTACCGTCTAGAAGGACTAGATATCTATCCATACATACCGAATATCCTTCAACGGTTAAAAGATAATAATCTTAAAATAGGCATTATCTCCAACACTGGAGATGAAACCAAAGACACTATGAAAAAAGTGCTTGAAGAAGCCTATATTTATAGTTTTTTTGAGCCAGACTTACTCATTTACAGCTCAGTGGAGGGAGTCAGTAAACCCTCTCCAGCAATCTTCCAACTAGCAGCCCAACGAGCTGGCTATACTGATGAGCCCAAGAACTGTTTATTTGTAGGAGAAGATAGTAAGGAGCGCAAAGTCGCTAAAGATTTAGGTTGGCAAGTAGTACCGCATCCATCTTTAGTTTGGGATGTATTAAATGGCAACCGTTTGAGATATATTCGTGTCACTGTTCCAGCAGAACAAAGCGAACAAGCTTGGAGATCGGCTATTAAAAGCCTATCAGTCGTTCCCTTGTATGTGACTGGAGAAAAGGGCAGTCAAGTGTATGCGATCGCTACAACTACAGCCATAACCAATCTCGACGATCTGGGCTTCCAAGTGGATCGGCTAGGGAGTGAGGACGATCCTTTAACAACAGAACTGTATCTACTGCGAGACGATCGGCAAACTCGTAGTGGTTTTCTCAATCCTCAAGGGCATTCTAGTAGCTTTTTTGTTGGTGACGAAGAGTCTAAATGGGTTCTAGCTTCTTCCCCTGAAGGATTATATGTTGCCTTACCAGGCGATCGCTCAGTTGAAGAATATCATTTTGAAGAAGCGTCTCACGGACATAATCTCAAGCTGTTACCCGATCTCAGTTTACTCGAACCGTTTGGAGAAGGTAATAATGCTAGAACAGCAAGCTTTCTTCAAGCCCCTGCAGGTGAACCATCTTTGAGTAGTACTGAATTAGAAAAGCTCAAAACAATTACCCCAGATTCAATTCGTGAATACCTAGAAAGATATGCGGGGGTAAAACCGCTTGATGAATCAACAGGAACTAAAATTAAAAGCCGACATATCCAGAGTCCAGAGATTGGTCTCGTCACCGAAGCTTTGGCAAAAGATCTGGAAAAAATTGGTGAGGGTCATTTCAACATCAGAATGGATCGATTTGTCCATGAAGGACGCGAGTTGGATAACGTAGAAGCCGAGCTACGGGGTAGTGAATCAGAAGAAATTGTTTTAGTCACTGCTCACTTAGATTCTACGGCTACTTCGAGCCACACTCCTGGCGATTACCACCCCGATCGAGATCCTGCCCCTGGTGCCGATGACGATGCTAGTGGCGTTGCTGCTGTCTTGGCGATCGCTGATGTGTTCAAACAATTAGCTGATATTAAACCACCCAAGAGAACCATTCGATTCGTTCTTTTTAACGCCGAAGAACATGGTTTAGTGGGTAGCAAAGCCTACGCAAGAACCCAAGCAGCCCTTGCCGCTCCTATTATTGGGGTTTATCAGATGGACATGATTGGCTACAATGTCGCCCCACCCCGTTCCTTCGAGGTTCATGTAGGCTATGTGCCTTCAGCGGATGTTCAGGCTCGGTCTCTAGTGCTTGCGGAAAGGATGAAGCGTCTGATTCCAGAGGTATCTTCTAATTTGCAACTCCCTCAAATTTATATACAGTCAGACCCTGCTGCTGGCAGAAGCGATCATGCTAGCTTTCACGAACGCGGCTATGCTGCTTGCGTTACTTCTGAAGATTTCTTCGCCGGACCAGAACCAGGTTCACCAGCAGCTGAGGCAAATCCTAATTATCACAAAGATCGAGATACCTTCGTAGATTTTGACTACGCTGCTGATATTGCCCGACTTATCGGTGCAGCAGCTTGGTTAACAGCCAACTTGTAAATCAACTATTTACTCAATACTAAGGAGTCAAAAAATGCATTCTTGTAACAACCCATCTTGTCACAATCCCCTCCATTGCTTTCTTCCACCTTATGTAATTGATCGCTTTACCGAGTCAGACGATCCTGAAATTCGTCGTTTAGGCGTTGAAGCCATGGCTAGTGCAGCAGCAGCCCGTACAATGCGATCTACTCTCGCCACTATGCCAATGATGGCAGCTATTCCCTCCCCTGCAGGTACTAAGCATCGCCTGGTTTATGACATGAAAAACAGACGGTTTCCCCTTCCAGGAACACTGGTACGTTCTGAAGGCGATTCTCAAATCACAGATGATGCGGTCAATGAAGCCTACGACTATGCTGGTGTTGTCTATGATTTTTACGATCAAATATTCCAGCGTAACTCCCTTGATGATCGCGGTATGTCCGTTATTTCCAGCGTTCATGTGGATCGAAAGTATAATAATGCTTTTTTTAATGGAGAACAAATGGCTTACGGTGACGGGGATGGCAGGATTTTTATCAGATTTACCAAGGCTGTGGATGTAGTAGCCCACGAACTATCTCACGGTGTAGTAACCCATACAAGTAATTTGGAATATCAAGACGAATCTGGAGCGTTAAACGAGCACTTTGCTGATGCGATGGGTGCACTTGTCAAGCAATGGTATCTCAAACAAGATGTGAATGCGGCTAACTGGTTGAATGGTGACGCGATTATGGGACCAGGAGTTTCAGCCAAATGTATACGCACCTTCAAGGAGGGAAAAGCTTACGAAAACGATCCAATTTTGGGAACAGATCCACAGCCCAAACACATCCGTGATAAATACACTGGCATTGATGACAATGGCGGCGTACACATTAACTCTGGTATTCCCAACCATGCCTTCTACAGAGTGGCGATGGAAATCGGTGGTTATGCTTGGGAAAAAACTGGCAAAATCTGGTATCAAACCCTAAAAAATTTGAATACTCGTAGCGATTTCCAAGAAGCAGCCAACATGACTTATATGGTTGCAGGTTCAATGTTTGGTGCTGGTAGTTTAGAACAGAAAGCTGTCAAAAATGGTTGGAATGCTGTAGGAATTACTGTTTAGTCTTGTCACCGGAAATCCGTCACTAAACCAGGTTTGGTGACGGGATCTAAATATAAGAGGAAAATCATCATGGCAACAGATAAAAGCAAAAAGCAAGTCTCCGATAAAGGAAAAGTTCGAGCAGTAGCAGAAGCAATGGTTCACCTGCCCCCAGAAGTCGATCCTCCCATCTTAGGTTCGCGCGTGCGCATTTGGAAACAAGATCCCTCTGTTAAAGGACTCGATCTGCCCAGAGATGTTTACGTTCACGCTCAAGTGAATGAAGGTCCAAGCGATTCGCAAATCGTCATCAGAGGTTTATCTCCTGTAACTCCAGACTTGAATCGGGATTTTCTGATCGATCCTGCTAGCGATGAAAAAGCCTTTGATGCCGTCCACACTTATACCATTGTTCGCCAAGTGCTGACAATGTATCAGAGAGTTTTAGACAGAAAACTTCAGTGGCAATGGAATAGTAATACTAATCAAGAGCCAATTTCAGTTCATCCCCAGGCAGGCAGAACCGCCAATGCTTTTTACAGTCGTAATGAAAAAGTTTTAAAGTTTTTCTTTTTCAAGCCCGATCAACCAGCCGGAAGCCCCGATGTTTATACCTGTCGTTCCCTCGATATAGTTGCCCATGAAACAGGTCACGCTGTACTAGATGCCTTAAAACCTAACTGGCTTTCGAGCACATCTGCCCAAACTGGAGGACTTCACGAATCTTTTGGGGATATAACTTCAATTTTCACGATCCTATCTCAACTAGATCTGGTCGAATATATCATTGCACAATCAAAAGCTGATTTGCATCGTCGTAATATACTTGCCGCTCTTGCGGAGCAATTTGGTAATGCCGTTGGTATGCCAGAAGGTTTACGTAATGCTGACAATGACTTGAAACTTAGTCAGGTCAGTAATGAGGTTCATGACATTTCCCAAGTATTTACAGGGGCTGTCTACGATATTCTGGCAGATGTATTTACTGCTAATCGAAATCCTCGTGTTCGCGATGATGCCCTAACTTTATATGAAGCTGGTCAATATATGGCGGGGTTGACCATTCGTGCCATAGAGAAAGCACCAGACAATAATGCTACTTACGCAGATGTTGCTAAAGCAATGATCGATATTGCTAAGGCTGATGGACATTCAGATTATGCCGCTTTCATTGAAAAACATTTTACCTTGAGGGAAGTATTAGGTCCGCAAGCCTTTGCTGGACATCCAGATCTATCTCATCTAGGCATATATGCCAACCGATCTGGCTGTTGTGGTACTATGCAGCATCCAGAATATCAAACCTAAATATTCTTATAACAATGGATCGGACATTTTTTCAGAAAAAGGCTGAAACCTTTGGTTTCTCGTTCATCAATTCGATGAATAGCATGGCTAGAACCATGATTCTAGCGTTAGTTCCCAAAATTTGTCCGGAGTATTGTTATAAAATCTTACCAGCAATAGTCGTGTTATTAGGAAAAACACTCGTTCTAACTGCTGCTATAGCAAGTTTGACTTTATTGATTCAACTGTTCCCTCTACTAAACTCGAATTTTAGTCTAGGGAACAGCTTCTCATCTTACCAAATCCTCTTAGCGAATTCTACTCAGGGAACCAACAACACAAAAGTTAACTACTTAAGTGGGATGCCAGAATATCTATCTCGGCTATGGTTTAGTAAACACCATCGAATTAATAAAGTTGAGCTTCCTATGAAAATTAATTTCCATCAATCGGGAGGATATGCTGGCTTGCGAATGGGTTGTGAGTTAGATACCAATGTATTAAGCATTGATGAAGCTGCTCAATTAGAGTCTTTAGTAAAAACCAGTGGTATTCTTCAAACAAAAAGTGCTCGTTCTGAAAATACAGCAGATCTGATTAATTACGAGATTACTATCGAAATTAAGGAGGGGAAACATCAAGTCACATTTGATGACTTAACTTTACCTGAAAGTATTGTTCCTTTGCTAGATTATCTTCAAAGTCACGCAACACCTATTCGATAAGTCCAAAAATGATCGCTGGAGCTATCTTAACTCAGACAGGAATATTCCGCTCTCTATCTATTAGGATGCAGTTATCATTAAGACCTCCAAAAAAATATTAGTCTAGCCAAAAAACTTCCACAAGTATTTATACTAAGTTGTGTTGAAAAGGCACTGGTTCCGCCGCATGGGACAGAAAAACCTTTACTGCATATAATTTAGAGCGATCAGGAGTTACAACAATCTAAATTCAGTTGCGTGATGGATTTTTTCTCACATCCATGTCCTTGCTGTGGTAACAATGAGATTCGCCCCCAC